>JBGSJL010000001.1:0-12280 GCA_041741955.1 Pirellulaceae bacterium
GCTGGCGTCGTTGGCAGCTATTGGGTCGGTCCTGTTTGGTTTTAGGTCGAGTACTTTTGCAGGGATGTCGTTATTGACCTTGGTCATGGCATCGATCCCAGGCTTTGTTTTTTTGGCCATCAAGATCTGGCCGCAGACGCCGCTAGGTCGGCGGATCATCCTGCAACTGCCGAGTCGACACCCAGCGGATCAGCACGCATCAGACAATATTGCGACGGATATGATCGGCCGCGTGATGAAGACCGAAATGGCTTTCTTGCCATCGGGCGAACTGCGCGTCGGCCACCAACGCTACAGTGCAGTTGCTGAAAGCGGATTTATCGAAGCAGGTGTAAACGTCATAGTCATTGCCGTCCGCCAGCGTAACTTGATTGTCCGGGTAACTAGCGAGCCGCTTACGCCGGCGACGAATCCACTGCCGGCGATCACTCCCGATACCCAGCAAAATTTGCTGGAGCAATCTGCCGAGGCATTAGGACTCGAATCGCTCGATGAATACTAGCGTGGCTTTAGCGGTGTCAGCTCGCGGCGCTGCTTGGAGTTAGCACCAAGCGAATGTTCGTACTCGGTTGCCGTAAGTGAGAACACTTCGCTCATGCGAGTCTTATCGTCCTTTACGGTGTGCAAGTAACAACCTACATACGGCTCTGTGACGCGAGCCTTAGCGTCCAGTGGTGCTACGATTAGCAATTGCAATCCAAACTTCTCAAATAATTGGAGCGCGTATTCGGCGTAGCGATCGTCGACTTTGGAGAACATCTCATCGACGACTACAAAGTGCAAACGGTTGTCATCGGGTTGGGTCGGATCGATATCAAACTGATAGGCAATGGCGGCGACAAGAATCGTGAACGCCAATTTGGCTTTCTCTCCACCGGATTGACCCGAGCTGTCCTCGTAACAACTTCGTTCTTGCCCACTCACGGCGTCTAGCTCGCGAGCGGTGAAATCGAACCAACGCCGCACGTCGGTAACTTTGTCGCGCCAACGCTCTTCGTCTCGCAGGCTGCGGATCAGACGTTCGATACGGCTAAAGCGTGTCTCGTCTGCTGCTTGGTTGCCGTCAAAGCTGTCGCTCAAGCAATCGCGCAGTAGCGATTGGAAATCGCGAATCTCGCGGTCGCTCACAGCCCGAGGTTCCAAGCGCATGAACGTGCCAGGCTGGTATTCGAGCTGTTCGAGCGAAGTGTTCAGCAGTTCGATCTTATTGAGGATGTCGAGACGTTCGCACTGCAGTGCTGCGTGAAACAAGCCGATCTCCTGGACGACCTTCTCGTTAAGTCGCTCGCGGAAGCGTAGTTCATGCCTGGGCAGATCCTCTTTACGAAGCCGTTCTAGCAACCCCAAAAATCCGCTTAAATAATGTAAGTCCGCCTGTAGGTCGTCGCGGGCTTCTGGATTTTCGCTCAAGAATTTTTGCATCGAACGAATAACTTCCGTCCGCATGGGCTCAGCCTGTTCACCCAGATGGTTGAGCCGTTGCTGAAGGTCGCGCGAGGCATCGGTTTGATACTCGGAGAAATCGGTCAGCAGTTCCACGCGCGGAATTTTTTCTGCCAACAACGCTGCCAATGTATCGAACTCGATTCGGTGCTGTCCCAATTTACCTTCGGTCTCGCGAATCGCCAGAATTGCAGCATGGCGCTGGAGTAGGTACGCACCGTCTTCGCTTTCACGAGCGAGCTGACTTTCTTCGGCTACCTGTGTGTCGCGCTCCTGCTGGGCTACTGAACGACGCGAGATGGCTTCGTCAAGCCGCACGCGCAGCAGCCGCACGGCATCGTTAGAATCTTCGATGGCGGCCCGCTCGGTCTCCAGGGCAGAGATCTCGTTTAGGTGCCGCTGGGTATCGATCAGGTCGAAATCAGGAATTGCAAGAGCCGTATCGATGGCAGCCAGTTTCTTGGATAGTAGCTTGGATTCGAGTTCGAGTCGTTCGATCGACTCCTCGAAAGTATGCTCCGCGTGACGGTGGTTGGCCAGACTCTCTTGGAGCTCAGTCAGTCGCTGTGCATTGTCCCAACCCAGCACGAAGCGCTTGGGATCAACGGCTTGCGGACGGTCATCTTTTTCGTGCTGCAGCGTACCGAATTTTACGTGCCGCTGACGTGTTATCGCCAAGCCCGGCGCGCGCTGGAACTGCTCCAACGTCTCGCAGCAGCGATAATCGAACCGCTTGGCTAATTCAGACGCCAACCACTGCGACAGCGGATGTTGGTCACGCAGTACCAGTTTTCTTAGTAGCGAATCGCGATGTTCGCGATCGGGTTGCTCGTTAGCCGAGCGCTTAGGAACACGGAAATAGACCAGTCGTTGGCCGCGTCCGCGGGCGTCGACGAGCGAATGGCGCTCGACGTAGCTGCTGACCGCCGCGTAGTGCTGTTCAGACACCAGCAAACTCATTGAAAAGCGTTTGAGTACCAATTCGATCGCAGGTTGCCAGTCCGACTCCGATTCGGCCACGCTAATCAACTCGCAGACAAACACTAGGTCCGACTCTTCGAGCTGAAGTTCACGGATCATGGCGGTGCGAATTTCTGACAAGCCGTGGGGTAGATTGCCGGGCTGGTCCTGCAGCCATTTGGTTCGTTGCTGCTCCTCGGCAATCGCACCGCGCATGTCCGTCAATTCGCGGGCTAAAGTCAAACGCTGTTGCGAAAGGTTGGACGATTGGCCGATCAACTGCTGTCGAACATTTTCAAGTGTGCTGGGTAACTGTTCGAAGTCCAAGCGATTGTCGGGCGGTTGGACGCCGACGACGGACAGCGCGCCCCACAGCCGCTGGCGCTCGCGCTTCTTGGCACTCAAGATGGCCTGTTGGGTCTCGAGCAGCAGGGGTAATTGTCTCAGACGTTGACCACCCGTCTTTTCGATCTCATTTTTAAGAAAGCGCTGCGTCTCGTCGAGCGCATCGATCTCAACCTGCAATTCTAGTTTTCGCCGCTTGGACTGTGCGATGGTTGACGTGTTTCGATCCAATCTGGGTTGTAGCCAGACGATCATTTGCTCGCGAAAAAAGCTATCGACCGCATCGAGCTGTCGCTGGCACTCGGCCATTTCAGTCGACAGTGTTTGCAGGGTCGTGGCCGCCTGCTGGATCGGCGCCAGCAAGTCGACTTGGCGTCGCGCTTTGACCAGCGACTGGTGTGCCTGACTAAGCTGCGAAAAGTGGGCCAGCAGGCCTTCGATACGCCCACGCCAAGGGTGCGATTCGAGCATGTGATCGCGAATAAAGTGGTTGAGGCTTTGGATATCCTTGACGGCCACGGTTTGATTGAAGACATCCATGGCCTTGGGACGCATGTGCGTAACCTGTGCGATCCACGGCAGATACTCAGTGTAACTGGCGGTAGCTTTAAAACCGCGCTGCATGAGTTGCTTGCGGATGCGCTCGCTACGAGTCAAGCCAGCGAGGTCTGTGGCAATACTTCGTTCTTGCGGGCAAAATGCATAGGTTTTATCGACCTCGCCCGCACTGGTTATGTACAGGACTTGCGCGACGGTAAACGCGTCACCCGTATCTTCGCGTTGGAAGCAGGCCAATAAAACTGAGTAGTGATTGTCGGCGGGCCGCAGATAGTCAGTCACCGAGCCTAGTTCCTCGTGACTCGACCTACCACAGGCACCACGTATGTAGGTGCGTTCGTCGCGTTCCCGTTTTTTCGCTCCCGCAGCGACGTTATAGTTGCGAATGCCCGGCTGCACCAGCAACGTTAGTAGCGCATCGACGAGCGTTGACTTTCCCGAACCGTTTTGACCGACCAGCAACGCTGTGCGGCCCTCGGGTGCCAAGCTAAAGACCTTACCGGTCGAGCTATCAAAGGTGCCCCAGTTGGTAACTTCTAATTTCTTGAGTCGGTAACCAGGTCGTGGATGAGGTCCCCAGGGAATGTTATCCATGCGTGGCTCCTAGCTTGGCCGCCAAGCACAGTTGTTCGCGGAGTCGTTCGAGTTCCGCGACAGGCACGCGAGCTTTGATAATTCGCCGTACTTCCCAGGCACTACTTGCATTACCAAAGCGACTGACAAATCTCAACGACTCCAACTTCTTGATGGCCGTGTCCAAAGATTTTTGCAGACGCACTTCGTCTTCGCCGCTCGGGAAAAACGCTTTCCACAATTCGAACAATTCGCTTTGCTCGACGACACAGTGGCGATTGTCCACATCCTCCTCCTCGAAGCGACGCAGCTCATCGCGCAGTAAGACGCATAGTAGTGTCGCATCGTAGCTCAGGCGAGTGCGGCGGAAGAGTCGCGGTAGACTCTGGTATTCATCGCGGGCTTCGTCGTCGGCCAATTGGCGAACGTAAGCGATTCCCTCCGGCTCATCCACGGCAACTAGCAACCCAATTCGCGCGAAATAATCACTGAGCGCCGATTGATATCGCAGTAGCACTTCCCAAGCTTGGTCGTCGCTATAGACCGGTCCCTGCAGCAAACGTACCGCTGCCAGACTCCAGTCCTTAAAGGCAGGCAGTCGATCAATGTTCTGAGTATCGGATGAGTCGTAGGACATGCGTTTTTTATCGGACCTTTGTAGTACCGGTGAGTGCGATGCGTTGGCTAGTTCGATGCGACAGGTGTGGCGATTGCCGCAGATGCATCCGAGGCGGTCGGTCGCTGAGGTCTGCGCTTCGCGAGCGAGTAGAAGACAACTTTGGGCAAACGTATTTTACGGGCTTCGCGTCCCGCCCAATTCGCCTCGATTTCGACCGTCCGCGTGCGATCGATTGCGTGCCCGTCCTCGTGGGCGATTTGTAGGTAGGCGAGCAACTCGATTGTCCCGGTTTGGATCGGAAATTTTGCAATCAGCTCGGTGAGCGGGACTTCAGCTTCGTGCTGCGTTAACTGCGAGACGTGGCGCCGCATGGCTTGCCAGTCGATCCGCTCTAGCGCGACCAGCTTTTGCAGTGCCAACGCTTGGCTTTCCGGATCTAAGATGGCTGCCTGCAGTTGCACTTCGTCGAAGGCTTCCGCTTGTGACCAGAACGGGCGATCCATTGTGGATTGGATATCCAGCTCGACTTCCACTTCTAAACCGACATCAAAAGTTGGAGATTGCTTACCGCGAGTTTCGGCCAACTGCGTGGCGGCCGAGCGAATATCGCGCAGCAATTGTGCGAGCTGTTGATGATGCCGCGTGCTTCGTGAATCCAAAAGCTTACGCAGGGTCTTACTTAGGTGCTGCGTGGTGCGAAGAATTTTTTCCGCTTCGGCTAACAACGACGGGACCATCGCGCGAACCGATTCTAAGTCTGACTGCTGTAGGGCTACCGATTCAATGCGCGTTAGCTGCGATATCAGATCGCGAACCTGGTCTTGAATATCCGGCTCGTGCAACATTTTGAGGAACTCAAAAAAGCTCTGCCCCTCATCGCCGCTTTTGAGCAAGTCTTCGCTATCGAGGGCAAAATCCAGAATCGCGCCTCGCGACGGATCCACTCCTAATAATCGCGATTGAACGCCTCGCGTAATCGATTTGAATCGCTCCTCTACTGCGCGAAATTCGCTTTTCAGCTCTTCGAGCTGATTGACTGCCATCGCGAACTTTTCCCGAACGTCGGTCGCACTGTGAGTGGCGGTATGACCACCGGCCCGCAGTTGGCTAATGTGTCGATCGAGTTCCCGACGGTCCCGTTCGAGCTGCTCAATGCGAGACTCGGAACTTGGACAAGCCTCGCCAGCCGCTTCGCCCAGCAGATTGAGAATCGACTTCAACCGCGATTTGGTACCAATGAACGAGCGCGGTCGAGTTGCCTTGTTGACGAAAGCGAGCACCAGTTCTACGTCTGGAGTTAACTGGTAGGTCGGTTCGGTCTGGCTCTCGTCGAAGTAGCGCTTGAGCCAACCAACGTTCGCAGAACACCAAGTCGACAAATAGTGCTCGGCAGTATTCCGTAAATCCTCTGGGTTCTTCAAAGGCGCTGGGGAATGCAAAGGCGCTGGGGAATGCGTCGTCATCGACAGCGTGTCCCCGAGCCCCTTACGATCAAGATAGAGTTGCAAGTTGGCAGCCAACTCCGAGTGCTGGCGGGTCATGCGGGCTGAAGCCTTAAATTGCTGCCACAAGAAATCCAGTATCCAGGCAGCGTTCGGCGACCGCAGCAAATGTATTGCAGGCGAATTGGCGAAGAAGCGTTGCAGGCTGGAAATTTGCATACTCTGGCGAACGATTTTCAGTGGGAGTCAGCGGACGAACATGTATTGTAGTTAAGGCCAGCGGCGATATTAGATTGGATGCAGCCAGCCCGCAGAAATCAAGGTTTTTCGCGAAAAAATGCGTGAAACGGTCGTCTGACGGACTTCCTAGGTTGCGCGACAGTTAGAGTTTATCTCGCAACAGTCAGATGCACCTGCACCGCAATCTCCCCCGTGAACACCGCTTTTGGATTTCCTAAATTATGGCATGCCAACTTCAATCATTGCTCCGGAGCACAACGCTAGCATCCCTGTTTTCAACATTGCTACTGGGCATATGGGCGCTCCATTTGACAACCGTAAGTGCAAGAGTTTGGGCGGACGAGCGTCCGAACGTGCTGGTCATTCTTTCGGATGACCAAGGCTGGGGAGATTTGAGCGTCAACGGCAATGCCAATTTGCAGACGCCAAACGTAGATTCGCTGGCCCGAGACGGAGCGAGTTTCGAGAGATTCTATGTGTGCCCCGTTTGTTCTCCGACTCGAGCAGAGTTTTTGACTGGTCGCTATCATCCCCGCAGCGGCGTTTACAGCACGTCTTCTGGCGGTGAGCGTATGGACTTGGACGAGCGAACCATTGCTGACACATTCCGTTCAGCGGGCTATACGACAGCGGCTTTTGGCAAGTGGCACAACGGCATGCAGTACCCGTACCATCCATGTGGACGGGGCTTTGACGAGTTCTACGGATTTTGCAGCGGGCACTGGGGCGATTACTTCAGCCCGCCATTGGAACTCAGCGGACGACCGGTCCAGGGGAACGGCTTTTGTATCGATGATTTCACCGATCATGCGATCGATTTTATGCAGCGGGCCATCGAGCGCAAGCAACCCTTCTTTGCTTACTTGCCGTACAACACGCCTCACGCGCCGATGCAAGTTCCCGATGCATATTGGGAACGGTTTAAAGACAAATCGCTGGTCATGCAGCATCGCGAGCAGGCGCGCGAGGACACTGGACACACGCGGGCCGCCCTGGCCATGTGCGAGAATATCGATTGGAATGTGGGTAGACTTTTAGCCAAGCTTGACGATTGGCACATTGCCGACAACACGATCGTGCTCTACTTTTGTGACAATGGTCCCAACGGTGCCCGCTGGAATGGTGACATGAAGGGGCGCAAGGGCTCGACCGATGAAGGCGGTGTGCGCTCGCCGCTGCTCATCCGCTGGCCGGAAAAAATCGCGAAAGGCAAACTCGTTAAACCCATTGCTGGCGCGATTGACCTACTTCCCACGCTAGCCGATCTGGTTGATATTCCATTAATCGGCAAATCTAAGCTGGACGGCACGAGCCTGAAGAGAATTTTGTTGGCAGACAGCGACCATTGGCCCGATCGCCAGATTATCTCGCACTGGAATGGCAAGACAAGCGTCCGCAATCAACGCTTTCGGCTGGATGCCCAAGGGGCGCTGTTTGAGATCGACACCGATCCGGGGCAACGCCAAGACGTTGCCTCCGCGCATCCAGCGATCGCAGAGCAGATGCAAACTGCGGCACGACAATTCATGGAGCAAATTCGGGGCTTCGACGACGATCAGCGTCCGTTCTTACTCGGGCACCGAGAGTTCAAATACACGCAGATTCCCGCGCGAGATGGAATCGCCAGTGGCAATATCATGCGCTCCAACAAATTCCCGAACTGCTCCTACTTTACCAATTGGATCAGCCCCAGCGACCAGATTCACTGGGATGTACGCGTGGCGGCGGCCGGTCGATATCAAGTCGATATGCAATATGCTTGCCCCGCTGCCGACATTGGTTCGACCGTCGAGCTGACGTGTGGTCCGCAAAAACTAGTCGCGCAGTTAACTCAGCCTCACGACCCTCCCTTGCGAGGACAAGAGCACGATCGGGTACTACGCACGGAGTCGTACGTGAAGGACTTTGGGACGCTTGATCTCGGCACCATGCAGCTCGAAGAGGGCGATGCCAAGCTCACGCTGCGCGCAAGCGAGATCCCCGGTAGCCAGGCGCTGGAATTTCGATTGTTACTGTTCACTCGAGTCGATTAAATGAAACCTAGCGCGATATGAGAGTGCTCAGTCCCCGTGAACCGTTTCACCAAGTCCATTGACGCAACTCGTTTGGGTCAACATCGGGCGCGAACAACTCATGCTTCGAAGCTTTGGAAAGTGACTTCCTGGACAAGAAGATTGAAGACAAAAATATTTTCGTATATTCGATGTCCGCTTTCATCTTCTTGTCCCTAATTTTCCTGTCCCAAAACAGGTTTGGTCAGATGGCCGTTGCCTGCCCGATTGATATCTGCTTTTGTTTACTTTCTGATAATTGCGCTGACGGCATCGACGTTCGTAGCAGAAAGGACGATTTGACGTCGGAAATGAAAACCAGCACGACTGAAAGTGGGCCGCCCCTAGGAACCGTTTTTTAGACAAGAAGATTGAGGACAAGAATATTTTTGGATATTCGCTGTCCGCTTTCATCTTCTTGTCCTTAATTTTTCTGTCCCAAAACAGGTTTGGTCAGATGCCCGTTGCCTGCCCGATTGAATTTCCTAAAATTGGCGAGGACACGATGCGCTCGCTTGACTACAAAGTGATGGGACATGCATTTGCGACGCATAAAGTTCTAGGCTGCCTTTGTGACGAAAGCGTTTACAAACCACATATCGCGGCTCGATTGCTGAAAGCTGGTTTTTACGTAGATCGGGAAGTTCCCGTGAGGCTTACCTTTCGTGATTTCACCAAGGTCTTATTCCTTGACTTAGTCGTCGATCAGAGCGTCATCTATGAATTCAAGACGGTGACGCATTTGACGAAAGCTCACGAGGCGCAATTGCTGAACTATTTGTTCGTTACGAATGCCTCGCGAGGAAAGCTCGTCAACTCCAGGCCCACCTCGGTCGAATCGCGTTTCGTGAACTCAGCGGTCGATTATGTGGAGCGCAGGCGGTTTCGGGTCGATGAGTCTGCGTTCACTGGCCCAGACGACTTTCGTGAAATGATGACAGAGCTTGTTGCAGACTGGGGAACTGGACTAAACGCTTGGCTGTACACGCAAGCATTGGTGCATTGTCTGGGCGGTGAATACGTCGCGATTTGCCAGCTACCGATGCAGGTCGAGGGCATGCCGGCGGGCAATCAACGCTTTCATTTGATTAACAAATACGAAGCGTTTCGTATCACCACATTTCAATGTGAACTTTCTGAAACGCACGTATCGCATCTGCGTCGACTGCTCGCACCAAGTCCTTTGACGCAACTCGTATGGGTCAACATCGGGCGCGAACAACTCACGCTTCGAAGCCTTGGAAAGTGACTTCCTGGACAAGAAGATTGAGGACAAAAATATTTTTGGATAATCGATGTCCGCTTTCATGTTCTTGTCCCTAATTTTTCTGTCCCAAATAAGGATTCTTTCAGTCGCGCGGAATTGCTAGCGGGCTGGCGGCTGCGATTTCTCTTGCTCAAACCCTAAAAATGGAGCATTCTCGAAGGATTGGGACACAAAATTAATAGATCTGCTAAAGCCTTTTGGAGACCACCGCATTACAATCGGGGAGTGCCTGCACGCCTGTTGGACATATCTGGCAGACGGTAGGATTACAGCCGACCGGTTCCTTGGCTCGTACAGTTTGGCTGGCCCATGCATAGGCTAACAAAAAAAACGCTGCTTCGCTCCCAGTATGTTTTGGCAATGGGGCTAAGCTTATCCCTTGGCGGACCCTGCGGGCAACTTTGGGCTCAATATGCTCTCGCTCACAGCAGCAGTGAGATTTCACAGGAAGTGCGGGACGAGGTCGATGCTCTCATCGCGGGCCTGGGTACTGCTGATTTTCTGGAGCGTGAAAAGGCCTCTTTGCGATTGCTTGAATTGGGCGAAACAGCTTTACCGCAACTTCGAACGATTTCATCATCAGCTACGTTTGAGGTGCGTCATCGGGCCGAAATGGTTCGTACGCGGATCGAGGACGATAAATTCACAGCTTTGTCGCAAAGCTTTTTGCTCGATTCGGTAGATGAGCATTCCTATGGATTGCCGGCTTGGGATGCCTATCGCAATTTGGTAGGAACGTCGCGAACCAGCAAGCTTTTGTTTCTCGAAATGATCCGCGAGCAACCTGATATCGCTCAGTTAATCGAGCGTACCAGCGTGAGTAAAAACTCTCAGGAGGCCGAAAACGCCTTGGCTGTGTACGCGGCCGGCCAGGCGGCAGGCATTCGCGAAACGATGTACTCCATTGTCGAACCACGCATGGGTGACGCAGTCGCGATGCTCATGGTTGCCTCAACGCTGAGTGTGCAAACGCCGGTAGAAATCAGCGAAGTTATCATTGGCAATGATCGTCGTTCGTTCGGCGGCAACATCCACAAGCAGGGCTATGGTAGCTGCTTGCGAAAGCTGATCGCTGCGTGGATTCCCAAAGCGCAGGCCGCGATGGCGCCGACTGTGATGGAAATGGCGCTGACGTATAGCCTGCCCGAAGGTGCCGACATCGCCCGCAAACATTTGACACCCAACTTCGACAACGCGACTCGCAAATTGGCATTTTATTGCCTGGCGCGTTTCGGGCTCGAAACGGACTTGCCTCTTATTTTGCCCTTGCTGGATGACGACAGAGTCGTGGATATTTTTTCGTGGGGCGCCGCAGGTGGCGAAATTCATGTAAGCAACACGGCCCCACCGGGTGCCACGAGAGACCGTGTCAGCGACGCAAACTTAGTAGTTCGTATCAACGATTTTGCCTTGGCAACCGCGATGCTGCTACTCAAGGAGAATCCGGCAAGCGTCTTCCCCCGCTTCGAAGCTAACTCGAAGAACGGTTTCTTCCTGCATTCTTTGGCTTCGCCAGCCGATGCGGTCGAAGATCAGGCTCGGCGAATTCAAGAATGGAAAGCCAGTCACCTGCCCAAGCGGATCGAGAGCTGAGCCCGTGGCGTTGGGCTCTTCAAAACGCGCCGCGGCGGCGGGTTGGACACAATTCTTTTCGTCAGTTCTGTCTGCCGCTGACCAAGCCAATCGCCGGAGATGTAGACGGACTCTGACTTTGGCAGGCCGCGTCGATTTTGGCAGCAACGACTATCTTGGCCTGCGGTCGCACCCCCGAGTTCTAGCCTGCTTAGCAAATCCCGTGGTTCACACTCATTGGGGCAGCGGTGCCAGCCCAGTGCTGTCCGGTTACAGCCAGGAACATGCACGCTTAGAATGCGCGCTGGCTGAGTTTTCTAGAACGGAGTCTGCGCTAGTATTCAGCAGCGGGTACGCTTGCAACGTGGGTACTATCGCTTGCTTGGCTGGAGCCGACGATTTGATCCTCAGCGATCAGCTCAATCATGCGAGCTTGATCGACGGCTGCCGCCTGAGCCTTGCCAACAAAGTCATCTATCCCCACCTCGATGTCGGCTTTGTGCGTAATTACTTAAACGAACATCGGCCGAGATTTGAAAAAGTACTATTGCTCAGCGAATCCATCTTCAGCATGGACGGCGATGCCGCGCCGCTGGCGGAGCTCGCAACCCTAGCAGACGAATTCGAGTGTGGTTTGGTGGTGGACGAGGCCCACGCGCTGGGTGTTTATGGTGCTAGCGGCAGCGGTTTACTCGAAGAATTAGGGCTTCAGGACCGTGTGTTGGCGAAGCTTGGAACGCTTAGCAAAGCGCTCGGTGGCATCGGTGGTTATGTGGCTGGCGACCAGGACCTGATCGAGTTCCTAGTCAATCGCTGCCGCAGTTATCTGTTTAGCACGGCATCGCCCAGCCCAAGTGTGTCCGTAACCCATGTGGCACTCGAATTGTTATCCAGCATGCGCGATGAACGATCAAGCCTGCGTAATTTGTCGAGGGAATTGCGAAGTCAGCTCGCTGATTTTGGACTTCACGTCGGCCACGGAGACAGCCCTATTGTGCCCATCATTGTCGGTAGCGAGAACAATGCACTGCGCCTGAGCAAGCAGCTATGGGAGGCGGGGATCTATGTGCCTTCGATTCGACCGCCCACGGTTGCTCCAGAAACTTCGCGAGTGCGTATAAGCCTCGGCGTCCAACATACCACTGCCGATGTTTCGCGACTCGTCGACGGTTTGAAACAGTTTGCAAAATTGCAGGAGTGAGCGCAACTT
>JBGSJL010000002.1:0-1980 GCA_041741955.1 Pirellulaceae bacterium
AGTCTTTCACGCTGGCGAAACGGGCGGTGAGGAAGCGATCGCGGTGTTTACGACGCGTGAGCGGGCCACCCAGTACATCGACGATGCCGGCTGGAACGGGGACGAAGTGGGTGAACTGCGACCGATTCAACTCGTCCGCTGTCTGGCGGCGGCCCACGAAGACGGTACGGAGATGGTGGTGATCAATCCGCTTCGCCAAGCACAACTCGACGGCGCCGAGCAAAAGGTCGTATACCTCAACGAGCCGTTTGCTGCCTTTGCGGAATTGCTGAGCGGCGAGATTATGAAGCAAGCAGACCAAGAGTTGGAAAAGGAAGCTCGAAGGTCGCACGATTACCGGCAACTGGTCGAAACGCTAAACAAGCTAGGGATTGCGTGTGAAGACGTTGCCCTGGACAAGCTCGATTCCGCGTCTGCCGCGGTGTGCAGTTTTCCCATGTACATGGTCGCCAATGCGGGCACTTTGGTCGACGACCCCCAATCAAAGGACAAACATCGGGATCTGCTGGGTATTGGCAAACTGCGCGAATCGTTTGTCATTGGCGAGCGGGAATCCGAAATGCAACAGGCCTTCGATTTCCGTGCGGACCATTTGGAAACGTTGCACGGCTTAATGACGGCGGGAACGTCGGACCAAGTCGCATACGACGCGTTGGAAGCAATCAGGCTCCCTAATTTATTTCGAGCGAGGAACTAACAGTTCGATCACGGGGAAACCGTAACAGGCGAAACGACATGAAATGATGCCGGAACTGCAGAATCATTCGTTTCCACCCGACGGCATACCCAACACGCCGGTTGGTCGTTGCGTTCAGCCCTTCACGCAATTCCTGAAAATCCAGTCCGCCAGCAGTCTTCTACTTCTGACCTGCACGGCCATCGCTTTGTTAACGCCATCGCAAAAGCGAGCTCACAATGGCACCCGTAATCACGCCGGCATCAAAGCAAACCGCCAACGATTCCACGGGTCGTTGTCTACCACGTCCTCGACTTGGGCGTAGCCATCAGGTACCAATGCAGCGGAATTTTGAGTAGTTTTCTGAGCTGCATCGGTGGCCTGACGGGCACCGGTAACTTATTTCCGAACCAGTCATAAATCCGTTCCCTCTTTGGTATCCTGTGAAAAGATCAAAAGGCTATAGGCTCCGATGTCGAGGCTGCCTTGAGCGGGACAGCCGTCGTAGTCCTGCGGCGTGGCAACAACGTCGCGGCTGGCGAAGTCGCTAAAATCATCGCTGTATCCTCGCCAGTCGCTGTTCAGTCGCAAGCGCCATCGTCCTGTTCGCGGAAAGCCAATGTTGTAATTGCCGCGCGGCTGATTCTCAAAGTTTGCCACGACCACCACCTCGTCGCCTGGGCCGCCCTTGTCCCAGCGGTGGAAAGCGAGCAGCTTGGTTTGTTCGTTGACGTGATGCACTTTGACGCCGCGACCGCAGAGTCCACGGCTGTGGCCAGCTCGATTCAGACGCAGTTGAATCAGATCGCGATACAAACGCAGGATGCCACGGAACTCGTCGCTCAAATGCCAATCCAAAGGCACCGTGTCCTGGAACCAGCCTCCTTGCAAGAATTCCTGACCTTGGAACAGCATCGGAATTCCTGGCGTGGTGAAGACCAGCCCGGCCGCCAAGGTGGACCGCTTTTGGGCAAAGAAGTTCTCGGGATCGGCCGCATTAATCTCCGACGGGACGCGCGACCTGCCATTGGCTACCTCGTCATGCGACTCGCTATAAATAACGCGTTGGAAGGCATCACCGTTATAGCTGAAGACGATCGCGTCACGCACCGACGCCAGCGAGCGACTCTCGTCAGCGGCTCCCGTGACAGCATTGCGGATCGAATGCACGAAGTTCGCGTCCCACTGGGCCCCGAAGCCTGCACCGCCCCCGTCCGTCGGCTTCGTCAGCCACTCGTTATCTCGGAGGTCTTCGGCGATGGTGATCCGGCCGGGGAACCTCCCGCTGATGTCGCGATTGATCC
>JBGSJL010000003.1:0-9236 GCA_041741955.1 Pirellulaceae bacterium
ATCACTTCGAGCTTTGTCAGTCAGAAGAGCCTTATAGAGTCGTTGGAATCAGGCTTCAAGACTGCGACCGGCGGCGATGCTAGCGAAATCCGCCTGCAGATTGACGCGTTCCGTGACTGCTTCAGGGATGAAATTGCGAAGGGCGATACCTTTGATATGGTTTACCTTCCAGAGCATGGGGTGATTGTCAACAAGAACGGAAAACTCAAAGGCGTAGTGGCTGGCGCAAAGTTTAAGCAAGCCTTGTTCAGTATCTGGCTTTCCAACAAACCGGCCGACGCCACTCTGAAGCAAGCCCTGCTCACGACCAGCAAGACCCGCTAGACGATAGAAGAGTCAGGTACAAGCAGAACCTGAGCTTCGAGGTTGGGTGCGGCGATGATGAGCAAGAAGATTGACATGGCGTCTACCGTCACCGACAGTCTGCTTTGTGCCAGTTGCGGTTCTGATTTTCCAATAATCTAGGGGCTGGGGCGAAATGTACTCAAGACGACTGTCACCGAGATTTAGCCATTTGAAAGGACACGCCAGAGTGGACACCATGGGACGAAGCGATCAGACCGCCAATGTCATCGCTGGGCTGGCCAGTTTTTTTTATCCTGGATTGGGACAATTGGTCCAAGGACGTTTGCTGGCAGCCTTGCTTTATTTCGTGGCGGGGACGGTGCTGTGGTTGGTGCTCCTGGGTTGGATCGTGCATATCCTGGCCGCTTTCGACTGCGCCCGCTATCGTGGTTGAAGCGGCAGAGGAACAAACCTTAGATGGCCATTTTTTAGTTCCGACTAGCAATGCACACAATCAACATTGACGAAACTCAACCCATGTCGTTGGATCCATCCTCCCCTGCCCCGACCGTAGTATTGCCATTTGACGCGTCAACGCTGACGCGTCCCGCGCCACAGTTACTGACATACTACATTTTGACCGCGCTGATGACCTTGCCGGCTGTGGTCATCGTCTTGCCTACGCTGTGGTTCCGATACATCACGCTACGATACCGCTTCGATGACGAAGGAGTATCGATGCGGGTGGGCATACTTTTCAAAAAAGAAATCCTGCTCACTTACCGACGTATTCAAGACATCCATTTAACACGCAATATCGTCCAGCGTTGGTTGGGTTTGGCCACGGTTAGTGTTCAAACAGCATCCGGTAGCGCTGGGCCAGAAATGAAAATCGAAGGGATTCTGGAAGCCGAGCAGCTCCGCGATTATCTGTATCAAAAAATGCGTGGCGCCAAGGGCGAAACAACCGAAATTAGCGATGCACAACGCCCGCCCGCTACTGGAACTGCTACCGAGCTTTTAACCGAGATTCGGGACAATCTCGTTCGGCTCAATGCTCAGCGGGAGCACAGGTCATGAACGACTACGTGCATTTGGCTTGCAAATGGTGCTATCGTGGCATTTGGGGAGTACTGGCCAATTGGTTTTGCGTACCTCACCAGCCACCAACGCTCCCTGCTATGAATCCGGCATTAGTCCAAACATTCAAACCTTCAGAAAATTACTTACGCTACCTCAAGCTGTTTTTTTGGATTGGATGCCTGCTCATCGATCTGGCCCTGGCGGTATTGTGGATAGGTATCGCAATCTCCAATCCGTTGGTGGGTGTTTTGATTACGCCGCTGATGTTGGTAGTCATGATTTTGCCCGACATCGTTACCTATGTAGCGATTCACTTAAAGTTCGATACAACGTGGTATGTGTTGTCCGATCGATCCATGCGCATTCGCCGCGGCATCTGGGTCATTCACGAAACGACGATCACTTTTGAGAACATACAAAACGTGCGACTCAGTCAAGGTCCGGTGGAACGCTATTTTGGCTTTGCCAATTTAGTCGTCGAGACGGCTGGTGGCGGGTCGGCACATGCCGAAAGTGGCGGGGCGAATGGTGCTCATCAAGGCGTTATGACCGGCATTGCCAATGCCGAGCAATTGCGTGATCAAATCATGGCCAAAATACAACAATGTCGCTCGGCCGGTCTGGGTGATGAGGATTCGGAAAATAGTCGCCTAGCGGGTCAAAGCCCAATCAATTCTGGCTTTTCTGCAGTCCAAATCGCTTTGCTGTCCGAAATACGCGATCAAACCGCACTATTAGTCAAGCGCTAAAGATTATCCACTACGCCAACTAACTTCGATCCGACCCCAACTGCCACAGCTCGAACAACTCCCCTGCTTCTCCCCTCGCATTCCAAATTTTGAAATCACTTTCGATGAGTTCATTGCAAGCAAGCCGTAAGCCAGGGACACAGTTCGGCAACGCACTCTCAGACCACCCGAAGACGAGCTGCGACCCTACGTCCAGCCAGCTTATTTGTCGTCGTCGTTAGCGGACTACCCAAACAGCTCGCTATGTTCGCTTTTATATTGCGTCCAAAGTTGACTGGCCCACGCTTGGTCTTCGGCGGCTAAGGGAGGATGGCAGGGTCGTTCGTAATGGACCCGCAACATGTAGCTTGCGTCTTCGTAGACTCGGTCAAGTGCAGCTTGCAGGTCTAGCGGCAAGTCGGGATCGGGAGCCATCAACGGAATGCCAAAAGTAGGCAATCGATCGCGCAACTCCTTGGCCAGGAACTCATATCGACTGCGCCCAAGCTGGAAACGATTAACGCTTACCAAATAGTCGTAACTACCCAGCGCATCAAGTTGGCTCGACGTGAAATCGACAACGCGCTGGCCACGCCGAAGCAAATCAATTTCAACGAGATGAGTCGAGCTTTGCAGGGTCGCGTTGCGTTTGCGGAGGAATTCGTCTCGGCCTGCGCCGGCTTGTTTGTTGATCGGGCTAAGCACTTCGATGACCGTCACTACCCTAAGATCCTGATATCGATCCAAGATCTCAATAAAGTGCTCCTTAATAGGATCGGATGATATTTCCATTACGACAGGTTCTTCAAGTACGACTGAAGCGTCGCCCGACCGCGGCGTTTCGGATACTTTCTGAACCCACACGTCGGGAACTCGTTGGTTTAGAGGGACATCGATCATCACCCGCTCTTCGATCGAAGCCACATATCGCGGCCGCAAGCCTGGCGCGATTTGCTGCGCAATCACGTTGATCAATCGGCTATGCACCCCAGTCCATAGAATCGGGTGTTCCAGATAAGGGTCCATTCCCGGAAAAGGCGATGCCATCAACGGTCTCCAAAGTCGTGAACTTGATTTTTTTCCATTTAGCTGAACAACGCCAACCTGCGCTGGCGTTTATGCTTCAGTCGATCATGTGCTCAGTATAGCTGAGTGGGGATTAGGAAGCGAAATCTGGCGCCACCTCGGGGACTGTCCGCAGCGGTAACGGTGGCACGATGCCGGTTAGCGATGCGAGCGACGAGCGCGAGCCCCAGACCCGCGCCACGACCGGGCGAGTCGGGTAGGCGCACAAAGGGTTCAAAGATGCGACTGTGTTCACCGCTCGGGATGCCTGGACCGTCGTCATCCACTTGGATGAAACGCTGGGATCCCTCACTGCCGACCTCAATCCAAACTTGCTTTTGCGCAAACTTGCCTGCATTGCCGAGCAAGTTGCCGATCGCGCGGGCCAGGCTATTGCGTTCTCCGGCCACCGCAAGCTGCTGTGAGTTCAGCGGTACGCTCAAAACAAATTCGATGGCAGGGAACAGAGCCCGATGCGCCTCGATGACTTGCTCAGTCAGCTCAACCAGATTGACCTCTTCGCGATGTTCTAAATCGTCGGGCGATTCCAAACGAACGTAGGAAAGTAATTCACCGACCAATTCATCGAGCTCCTCGGTGGCTCGATCGACGGCGGCCAAACGCTGGCTCTGCTCCTCTTTGGTGGTGGCGGTTTGGATCAAGTCGGTGGCAAATCGGATGCGCGTTAGCGGCGTGCGCAATTCATGCGAAACTGCTTGCAGCAATTCTCGCTGCGAGTTCAATAACTGTTCGGTGCGGTCCGCCATCGTATTAAAGGCGTTGGCCAGCGGCAGTCCCTTGGGGACTTGGTTGCTTTGGATGCGGGCCGACAGGTCACCCGCCGCAATCGCCGACGCAGTTCGCTCGACCGCTCGCAACTGATTGGCAACAGGCCGCAACAGAATGGCAATAGCCAGCGCAGCCAGCAGCAGGATCGCCCCGAATCCAAGCGTGATCAGCGTTTGGCTGGGGCCGACGAAGCTCGGTAACGGGCCGAACAACAGTAACTGGTCGCGAGACTTCAATTTTCCCGCCACGTAACTGGCACCGCGATAGCCAAAAAATGCAACTTGTCCCTCCTGCACACGCGACAACACTCGCGCCGGAATTTGACTATCAACCGTGCTGACAACGTTCACTGGATATTCAAAATCACCTTCAATGGCGGCGTACTGCTGCGAGAAACTCTCCACATCGATGGTGGTATCCAGTCGCGCGATTGCCAACTGCACGCCGCCCGAGAGCGCTTGCTCGACGACCTGTTGATTCTCGGAGCTGCTCGTCTGCTGGACGACGAACCACTGAATGAGCCAAGCCATGACTAGGATGCAAATAATCCCGAAGTAAAACCGAATAAACAGCGATGTCATGACTTAACAACCAAGATGTAGCCCACGCCGCGCACCGATTTAATAAGTGTCGGATTTTGAGGGTCATCGCCAATTTTCCGCCTCAGCCGCGAGACGCGCAAGTCGATCGATCGATCCAAGCCGTCGTAGCGCATACCATTTAGCATTTCATAAATATCGGCTCGGGCGACGACGTTGCCGGCGTTTTCGGCTAGAGCTGTTAGTAGATCGAATTCTGCAGTTGTTAGATCGATGGGCTTGCCACCCAAGCTTACTTCGCGACAAGCGGAGTTGATGATTAAGTCGTCGACTTGCAGCACGGGCGACTCGGCAGAAGTCACCACGGTTTCCGTGCGGCGCAACTGCACTTTCAGACGCGCTAGCAGCGCACGTGGGCGGACGGGCTTGGACATGTAGTCGTCGGCACCCACCTCCAGAGCGGTGACCTCGTCGATCTCTTCACCGCGAGCGGTCAACATTAAGATCGGTCCTTCAAAATGTGGCCGCACGCGCCTGCACACTTCAATGCCATCGATACCTGGCAGTCCGATATCGAGTACCATTGCATCAAATTTATCCCGAGCGATCGCCTCCACCGCGGCCAGTCCACTGTGGACCGACGACACGCGAAAGCCTTCGGCGGATAGAAAATCGGCAACCATCGCAGCCAATTCGAGGTCGTCCTCGACAATCAGAATATGTACCTTTTCCATTCAACTTTTCAGATTGGGAGTTCGTAACCACTGCGCCGCGGGCGAGCAAGCAACTCAGAGGCTCGCGCGTTGCCAATAAAATTTTCACTGACCGGTTCCCACCGCAACGGCTCGCCCACTTCGCGCGCGATATTCGCCAAATGGCAAACGCTGGCCGAGCGATGGCCGGTTTCTGGCGGCGCGTGGACGGGTCGGCCCGTTTCTATCGCGGACAACCAATCCTCTAAGTGTGGACGTGCAACGTGCCCCGATCCGGACCACTTGTTCAGCTCGTCTGCGGATATGGGTGGGAGCATGTTAGGCGGGTTGGTCGAGTACTTGTTGCGCGCGAGCATCAACTGGCCCTTCTCGCCATAGAAGGTTGTTTCGGTGACTTTGGGAGAAAACAGGAGTTCTGTTCCATCAGCATACTTCATATTGACTGACCAAAATCGACGGTGGTCGTGTACAGGATCGGTCAGTGTTTGCAGCGGCGGCGTCTTGTCTCGCCACTTCTCCGCGCACTCGGCGAGCGACAGTTCGGGATCATTACCAACCAGTGATATTTCCGTGGGGCCAGTAGTATCCTTGTTCAGCGCATACTGAATCATGTCGACACTATGTGCGCCCCAGTTGGTCATGATGTGTCCCGAATAGTCGCGCAGCAGATCCCAACCGCGCCACAGTAGGTCGCCTTTTTGATACTGGTCCTTCATCCACAGATCGCGGCTATAGTCCCGCAAGGGAGTCGGTCCGCAAAAGGCGGACCAATCCATGTCCTGCGGCACAGATTGTGCGGGAAACATGAGTGATTCATAGGGCATCGGACCGGGGAATGCCCTTTCCTCTACTCGCAATACACGACCCAGGCCGCCATTGCGAATGAATTCGCAGGCATCGCGGTTGGCCTGCATCGATCGCTGCTGACTACCCACTTGCACCACGCGATCGTACTTGGCAGCGGCCGCGACAATCGCACGGCCTTCGTCGATGGTGACTGCCAGTGGTTTTTCGACGTACACATGGCTGCCCGCTTGCATTGCTAGAATAGCGGCCTGTGCATGATGGTGATCCGGCGCGGCGACAATTACCGCGTCGAACGAACGTTCGTCCAGCATGCTGCGGTAGTCTTGGAATTTGGCGCAGGACAGTCCGTCACTTTCCGCGAAATTGCGCAGAATTTGTGCGAATTCGCCTTGAGGATTTGTGGCAGAGTCAATTTGACTGAGCGAGCAATCGCAGATGGCTGTCACGCGAGCTTGCGATGGCAAATTGCCCAGCAAGTATTTGCCGCGCACACCAGCGCCAATCAGAGCGACTTCGATCCGATCATTGGCGGCGGTGGGCGCCGACTGCGAATGGACTCGGTGCGAGAGGCCGGTCGCTGCGGCTAGTGCTAAGAACGATCTGCGCGTCGTCATCGGAGTTTTCGCCTTGTTTTTTTGTGCGCCGAAAGCGCTAGCTTCGGGCCCGCTGAACTTGTTTCCTAATGAACCTCAGGCGCTAGCCGTGGGCTTTCCCTTTGTGAGCCGAATGCGCTAGCTTCGGGCGCGTTGAACTCAAAAGTCCCCGCAAACGTGGAACCCGCGGCTAGCGCCGTCGGCTCAGTCAAGTGGAAAATTATGGCCCACGGATAGTGCGTAAACTTGACGCTAAATGCGCAGCTTTTCTGTAGCGTAGAGTAGGCTTTCACGAATGTTTGCGTCTTCGCGCGATAACTGTTCTTCCTTTGTTAACACACTGATCTGCTGTCCGTTAGGGCTAGTGTGCTCACCGGTGTAACGCAATGTTCTGGCCAATTCGCGAGCTGGCAACTCGGGGAATGTGCTCCAGTAGCGGTCTGTCAAACAGGGAACTTGCAATGGATCGCGCGTAATAAGTTCTAGCGAAAAGCGCGCGGCGGATTTGGCTTGCCGAATTATGCGAACCATTTCTGGCAGATCGAGACTGCCCTGGCCTAGCGGCACGTCGCCTAGCAAGAATCCAGCTTCGTACATTGCCAGGGATTGATCTTTGAGGTGCACCGAGTGGGCCCAGGGTGCCAAATCGCGGATGGTCTGTAGCGGGTCCTCCAGGAGTGCCAGGCTATTGCCTGTGTCCAAGCAGACGCCTACGTGTTCGCTGCTAATTGCTTCCAGCAACTGTATTAGCTCGGCATTGCGGAGGTCTTTGTGGTTTTCAACGGCTAGTGGCAATTGGACTTGGTCGGCCACGGGTGCGGCCATTTCAAGTCTGGCACGGCCCGCGGCGACCTGCGTTTGGTAGGACTGCACATCATCGAACAGCTCGTAGCGCCTGCCGGACAGGATTGTCGTGCGCACCGCCAGCGCACCGGCTGCTTTGGCCGCACGCATTTCCTCTGCAAAACGCGAAAGGTCGGCTTGGTTCTTGGGCAGACTGACAATGGCTTCGATATAGAGTTGGTTTTGTTCGGCGAAGTCGCGTAGCTGGCTGAGCGCGTTGCCCTGTAAAACACCCAGTCCACATTGCATGCCGCCGGCACCCAGTGCGTGGCAGTGCCGGAGCAGTGTGAGCGGGTCAAACAGATCGATGGCTGGATCCTGTCGCATCATCGCCTCGCGGCGCATGCGCACGCAGTAGGCCACAATTCCCAGGTTGGTGCGTCGGCTCGCTACTGGCTCCTCCGACCTCGCCTGTTGAAAGCAAACTGCGGAAGAAAGTGCGGCCATAGATTGAAGTGCTTGTCGGCGAAATAACATGCCCATGTTGTTTGGCTTATTGAGGGAGGAGCCTCGCTGCGGAGCGGACAGAGCTACTTGGGGAAAAGTAGTTCCTGCCACCGGACGTCGTACAGTATACTGTTTCGGCTCGGACGTTTGTTGTAGATCACGAAAGGCTTGGGCACCCCCTTTGATGCCTGAATGGCTTTGGTATTTGTTGTTAATCCCTGCGGGATTTGTGGCTGGCGTCATCAATACGATTGCCGGTGGCGGTTCGTTTCTGACGCTACCAGCGCTCATGATTTTTTGCGGCTTAGATGCAAAGCTGGCCAATGGGACGAATCGCGTGGCGATACTACTGTCGTCAGCGTCAGCGAGCGCTACGTTTTACAAACATGGCCATCTGGACAAGAAATTGGCTGTTCGATTGGCGGTCCCAACTCTGCTAGGCGCCCCGATAGGTGCCCTGCTAGCCGTGTTTCTGCCAACCCAAACATTCCGTCCCATATTTGGCGGGATCTTTTTAGCGATGGCGGTCTTGTTACTCGTCGACCCCAAGCGGTTGACAGACAAAAGCCGTATTACTCCCCGAGCCGAAGCCTATGTAACGCCGATTTTTTTTGCGATCGGCATCTACGTTGGATTTATTCAAGCCGGCATGGGCTTGCTGCTCTTGATGGGCATGAGTCTCATACGTTCTGGTGACTTGGTGGGCGCGAATGCAATTAAGAACTTAATAGGTTTTGTTGTTACCTTGGTGGCGATGCTGGTGTTTATCGTGTACGGACTGGTCGATTGGCCACCCGCATTGCTCATGGCACTTGGCAACGTGCTCGGAGGTGTTGTCGGCGCGAAGTTGGCTATAAAAAAAGGCAACAGGCTGGTTATCGTGCTGTTGGTCGTGGTTATGGTTGCTACGGGCATCCAGTTGGTTTTTTTCGCGTAGTTGGCAAGAGTTGGATTCGCCTGCCGCAGATCGTGTCGATTTGATCCTGTGTTCTCCAAGATTCAATTTCTAGATAGTTACTCATTGAGGGTTTCCATGCAGCGAGATAAAAATGAACTTACCGTCGCGTTATGCGGACTGCGGACACCGTTCTGGTTGGCCTTGATCGCACTAGCATCCGTGTCCATCTCGCGGATTCGACCCGTGATTGGGGCGGAGCCAGCGGGGCGACCCAATGTGGTAATTTTTTATACCGACGATCAGGGCTCGGTCGACGCGGGCTGTTATGGGTCGGACGATTTGATCACGCCAACGATCGACCGATTGGCGGCCACCGGTGTCCGCTTCACGCAGATGTACTCGCCGTCGGCAATTTGTTCTGCATCGCGAGCCGGTTTGATGACCGG
>JBGSJL010000004.1:0-4257 GCA_041741955.1 Pirellulaceae bacterium
GTCCTTGCAAGTGATTCTTACTATTGCCAGGGGTGTCGCGATGAGCTTGCGCTGCAATTGTACTAACAAAACTCGAAACTCTCGTCGCGCATTGCGATTCGCGCTGGTCATGGCGTTGACCACGAGCGGACTTGTTTCTGCTAACGGACAAACCAACTCGCCCGGCCAGCCCGGCTCGTGCGATTCGAGTTCGTGTAGCCAGCCCAGCTCAGCGGAACGGGCTTTGTTGCCCTACCCATTCGCGAAAGCAGAGTCTGACGCCGAGTCTGCTACACGAAAACACCTAGTGCGCATCATCGGTTTGCATCCGGTAGCACCCAAGCCTGCACTACGCTTGGTGAAGTCCGCTGCTCAGCTCAGCCCCCTAGCCGAGCTCGGCAACACGTCGCAAAGTTTGGCCAGACAAAACGATGCGAAACCGCCCCTCGCGCCTGTGCCCATCGCACCGAACTTGGTTGTGCCTGCTTCCGCAGCCGACGGCAATAGACCCGTTGGCGTAGTTACGGCCCAAGCTCCGCCAATGCTTGATAACCCAATGCTTGACAACCCAGTGCTTGACAACCCAGTGCAAAAAGACCCAGTCGAGCCCAGCGTGGTCTCACCCGCCCCGGAATTGTCAGGGTCCTTCCTGGATATCGAAATACCGTTGCTGGGCAGCTCTCGGCCAGCAGCAACTCCGAAGTCGCAATCCCAAGTCGCGATGCGCTTGAGCGACGACAGCGCTCAGGACACGACCTTCAAACTGAGCGACGATGGCGATAATTGCCATGCCGAAAATAGTCAAAAAGCTACCCAGCCGCGTGGCGCTGAGTTGCATTTGAGCAGCGCCAGCAAGTCGGGTCTGCGCGTCCAAGAGCCACAGCCGTCAACTACCGGGATTATGCAAGTCCGGATCGAGGGACAGCCTGCTCCGGTGGCACCGGTCGCCGTCGCCTCCAGCGAGGCCTTTCAGGCTGGGAAATTCGACCATTCCAAGTTACCGCAGCCCGCCTTTGAGCCGGGAGCTCCGGTACCGCCTTCGAGCCGCGTCGATCGTCCGATTCTCGCCAAGTTCGCTTCGCGCATGACCGTCGCCGAACCGGTACCGACCTCGGAACCTGACGAAGGCGAGCACTCGGAAATGCAAGTCATGGAACCGCTCGAGCTGGTTCTTCAGGCCACGCAGAGCATCACATCGGACGCCCTGATCAGCGAAGTATCTGTCGAGCACGCCAATATTTGTCAGTTGTTGAAAACCGGCCAGCGCACGGTATCAATTGTTGGATTGCGGCCCGGAGTCACGCGTGTCGCACTGATCACTAAAGATAGCAATGGCCAGCGGGCTATCGAAGTCCGCGAGGTAACCGTCCGCGGCGACGCATCGAGCGTGGCCAGTTTGACCGTGTTGGCACAAGATATCTCCAAAACCATTACGCGACTTTACCCGAACAGCGATGTTCAGGTCGTAGCGTTTAAAGACCAGTTGCTGGTGCGAGGAATAGCCAACGATGAAAGCGATGCGAAAAAGATCGTTTCATTGGTTCGCAAGACTTCGCTGATACCAGTCAAGGACGAGTTGGCTACTTACAGTAATTAATTCGTAGAGAATGTAGACGATTCCTGTGGGCACTCGCGTCGCACACCTGGAAGCGGATACGCCTAATAGAGTTCGATTTATAACGTCTAACACGGGTTGGTCCATTCCACGAATGAACCCTACCCAGTTGGCACGTGACCCTCCAGCAAGGATGCCATTTAGAGGATTGCCATGCGTAAAATCCTGATTTTTACACGCAACGGAATTGCCGCCTGTCGAGCGGTTCGCCGCCAAGTAAGTCTAATCGCATTCGGAGCAAGTCTGACGGTCACGTTGTGCTGTTCCCGCGATGCTGTGGCCCAGTCGATGACGGATTACGTCATACCGACGGCCGCTATGAATTTTCACGGGGCTCCGGTGTCTGCGAATCCCGTACCAGCGAACTTGGTCTCCGGGGCCTCCCCCGAGAACTACCAACTTCAAGCTGCCAGCCAAGCTGATTACTCGGTCGACGAAGACGCTACGGACGTCGAGTTGGCTGGCTATCGGGGAGGAGGACTTTTTGCTGGCGGTCGAAACTATTTCCCACCCAACGTGACAGCTGGGAACGTGTGCGCGCCAGGCTGCGATGTGTCTTGGTATGCCAATTACGAAGCGCTGTGGCTGCGTCGCGAGGGAGACGAATTCTTCTCGTTGTCGCGGAATACTTTCATGCCTGATTTCAATTACGAATTCGGCGGACGGTATACCATCGGACGCTTATTGGACTGCGTCAATGGATGGGAAGCCGTCTACACCGGACCCTTCGATTGGCAACGTCAACAAGCAGTACTCGGCACGGCCAGTTTGCAGAGTCGCTTCGTTCCTGTAGGTGGCTACACTGGGGCGGAAGTCAGCACGTTCAATGATGCTGACCAACACGTCCAGGCGTGGCGCGCTAGACTGAACAGCTTTGAACTCAATCGCCGCTGGTGGACTTGGGACGTGCTGTCAACCATGATTGGAGTGCGCTATGTCGACTACAAGGAAGAATACCTGTTCCTCTCCAATCGCCCCAGCGTCGGCAACGGTGTGTTCAACGAGTCGACGAACAACCGCATGGTCGGCTTGCAGATGGGTGCCGACATGATGTATCCCGTCAACCTACGCACCAACGTTGGCTTCCGCAGCAAAGCGGGTATCTATGCCAACTTTGACGAAGCAACCACGTTCATGTCCAACGCGGGGACAACGATCCTGGCGGCCGGACAGACCGACGTCGACGTTGCCGGTTTGATCGAGACGGGTGTGTTCGTCAACTACCAATTGGTGCCCAGCGTTCGCTTGACCGCCGGTTACGAAATTTGGTACCTGCCCGGTGTGGCCACCGTGCCCAGCCAGAATCCACGCATCGTCAGCCCGCTTTCCGGCAATGAGCTCTCGAATGCCGACAGCCTATTCCTGCACGGAGGCAGCCTGGGAGTTCAGGTATTGTTCTAGGCCCTTGCGGTATAGACTCCTCGGCCTGACGAATTGCGGATCATAATCAGCGCGGTATCCTCACGGGTACCGCGTTTTTGCATTGACCAAGTGTGGGGCGCCCGCGCATCAAGTATACTGCGTTCATTTCGCGCTTGATCTGCATGGGTTTGTTTTGCAATGCAACCGGCCCACACTGAATGCTTGCTTCTATTTTTGAAGGCACGGCACCGAGATTATCATGCTTCAAAATTTGTCGGACTCCTGGAAAAACAATCGCGGCAATCTCTTGCTGAGCCTCGGCGCTGTGACTGGTGTTTTGATGTGCGTCGTTTGGTACTACGATTTGGTACCCGAGGTAGCCCTTGCGCAACGCGGCTTGGCAGCTCAATCGATTCGCACGTCGCGGACCGACCAAAGCGTGCTGGTTGCAATCGTTCAGACGCCACCGCTCAAACAACCGCCCGTTGCGACTGGAGAAAATGAGGCCCTGCCTCCCGTCCGCGTTATTGTAGAAATGCTTTCTCCACAGGGTTTCCTCCATGCCACCGAAGCCACCTCGTTTCGTCGGACAATAGACCTTGCCCCACTTGGCGGGAAGCAAGCAGTCATCCTCAGCGATATCCCCCCAGGCAGTTACGCTGTTCTGGCGTTCATCGATCTGAACGACAACGGCAAGTTAGACTTTGACGCTGAGAATATCAACGCCACCGAACCTTATCGCTTGTCCAAACTTCCCCGCAAACACACCGTCCCCATCGATCTAGAAGCAACCGCGATCGAAATTAACGCCCAACAAACAGCACTCGTCGAATTCAATTTTGCGACTTAGCTGGACTAACAAGTCGCGGCACCTGGGCTATGCGAAAAGATAGATCTGACCTGGGACTCGCGTCCCAGGCTTGCGCATGTCGTCGCTCGGGACGTACGATAAACAAGATGCGGAAGTTCTGACGGGCCGAAGGTCCAGCCGATTGTCGAGCCCAGGCTAGATTGTCGAGCCCAGGCTAAACGTAGCGAGCGTGCGAGCGAAGTACAGGCCTGGGTCTCGGGCTCCCGGTTTGGCTAGCTGCAGAGCAGCGGAGTGAGATAGCCTGGGGTGGAGCGGAGTGAGCACAGCGAACGAAGCGCAACCCCAGGATACACAGCGGCAGACCTCGCAACACAGGTTGGACGAATATGCGGACGAGGGGATTTGTTTAACGATGAACGGATCATCGCCGAGTCCGCAATCTCACGGCCGCCCGTGGAAATCATGCGGTTGAATTTACGGCGCGCACGCA
>JBGSJL010000005.1:0-4810 GCA_041741955.1 Pirellulaceae bacterium
CCAACCGAGGCGCGGGCATGTCTGCTAAGTCTAAACCCAGCAGACTCGCTCGCACCACTAGACACGACTGGTCAAGTGCCGTGCTGGTGCTCCGTCTAAAAGCCGCGCGTCGCGGTTAAACAGCTTGCATTTGTTTAACCGCGAAGCGCTTCTTTAGCGGATTATGCCCAGGCCAAAGGAGCTATCGCCAACCGAGGCGCGGGCATGTCTGCTAAGTCTAAACGCAGCAGACTCGCTCAAAACGCAGCAGACTCGCTCGCACCACCAGACACGACTGGTCGCGTGCAGACACGACTGATCCAGTGCCGTGGTGGTGCTCCGCCTAAAAGCCGCGCTTCGCGGTTAAACAGTTGCAGTCAAACGGTACCGTTTCTGCCTCGGAGCGCCGCGTCAGAGCAGGTTAATCTGGCTAGGTTTGGCAGGTCGCAGCATACGCTGATACCTCAAACCTCCCAACTTACGAAAAAGCATTCCGAGTTTGACGATTATTCAGGTTAAACTGACACCTCGGAGTAGAAGCCGAACCCCCCATTTGTTTTATATCGAATTTTTGCGTTCTAGGGTTAGCGTAAAGCTTGACGGGGTGCAGGCGGTAACTACCATAACAGGCTGACCCCGATTGTAGGGGTTTTCACCCAGAGTAGTTATCCAGCCATTTCCCTATTCCCTGTATCTGCCTCGACCTGCGAAAGACTTGGTTTTTTGCGGTCCCCAGCGTCCTGACCCACACACAGTTTGCCAGCACACGAGAGAAAATCACATGTCAATGCGTCGTACAAATCGTGGTTCGTCCTCCAAGTCACCAGCTCGAATCGCTTTCCTGCGAGACAAGGCCATTAAGCTTCAGCAGCAGGTCAAGAGCAGTATCTTTTGTGCGCGTCAGCGTCAGGAATCTCGACTGACTTGGTGGCAGACTGCGTTCCGCACACCTCTAGTTGGCTTCTACGGTTGGGTTCGTTCGCGCTGCAGCAGCCTGTGGGCTGCCATGATGACCATCATGGGTCTCTCTCGCTCCAGTCGCCTAGCCCCGCGTGCTTCGTCCATTAAGGCTACTCAGAAGTACCGTCAATCGTTCATGCGCTCCATGCTGCACGCTGAAAACCTTGAGCAGCGGCAGTTGCTGGCTGCGGATCTAACGTTGGTGTCACCGGCGGCAACATACGTCAACAATCCGGCGGGAGCTGATACCGCCCTTACGAACAGTCCGGCTGTTACTCTTTCCGGAAGCGCGACTCCCGGCCCCGGCTTTGCGGTCGTCATTGATTCGAATAATGATGGTTTATTTACATTGGGCGAAACGGTTGCGAATGTTAATGGCCTAGGCCAATGGGGGGCGGGATTCACTTTAGCAGCGCCGAGTACGACTGTTTCGTTCTTTGAAGTGACGACACCGACTACTGTTGGTGACGGGCCGGGTCCTGCTGGAATCGAAGACAGCGTTGTTATTACTCTTGACCAAGTCGCTCCCACCGCTGCGGTCGCTATTACGGCGATTACGGACGATACAGGTACAAACACATCGGATTTCAAGACAAGCGATAACAGCCTAACGGTTTCCGGAACAAATGATGCCCTGGGAGCTGGTGAAAAAATTCAGGTTAGGGTCAATACTGGCGTGTGGGTGGATGCAACAGTTCTTTCCTCAACAACTTGGAATTACGCAGACCCAGCGAATCATACCGTCGACTTCACCTACAACGTGCGCGTGATCGATCTGGCTACCAACGTCGGAAATACCGCTTCGCAGCTTGTGGTTATCGATAACGCTAGTCCCGTTTTCACTTCGGCTGCCACGCGCACGGTGAATGAGAACGTTACAGTTAATACCTCGGTCACAGGTGGGCCAACTCAGGCAACGGATGCGAATGGCCCGGTGAGCTACACAGAAACGGGTGTGGGCGACGGTGCTAGCGTGTTCAGTATCAACTCCTCGACAGGCCAGATTACGGTCGATGGTGCGCTTGATTTTGAAACCAAGAGCTCCTACACGTATGAAGTCCAAGCCACCGATGCGGTAGGTAACTTCAGTACGCAAAATATCACAATCAATGTCAACGACCTCGCCGAAGATTTCGTTTTCCCATCGTCGGCTGCGTTCCCACCGGGCGGTGCGACCTTAGTGAGAATCGGCGCCAAGCTGCATCTGCGTGCAACTGTTAGTCCGTTCGCCGATCTGGTTGCCCCACATCAAATGAGTAATGTTCAAAATATAATTATCGATGGAGCAGCGGGTACCAACGACACGTTAACGATTGATTTTTCTGGCGGTAACCCGCTTCCGGCTGCGCCGTTTAGTTTGGTTTTTAACGGTGGCGTGGGCGGGACGGACAAGCTGGTAGTTAAAGGCAACGGTCAGACTGCGGTCTACACACCGAGCACGACTACATTTGGTAATGGCCAAATCTTGGTAAGTGGCAGCACTATCAATTTTACTGGATTGGAACCGGTAGACATTACCGGCATGGCGAGCGTCACAGTTGCATCTCCTGTCGCTACAACCAACTCGTTGGTCCTCAATTCTGGTACTGATTCGGCGACTTCAACCCAGCCAGCGATTGTTGTGACCGGTCTTACCAATGGTGTTGCCATTGAAGCAGCTCATTTGTGGAATAACGGCACTGTCATTATTGACACCAGCGCTACCACTGGCGGTGCCAATATCAATACCATTACGGTCAGCAGCGCACTGACCAACGCCCACGCCAATGGCAACCTCGAACTCAAGACGAATTCCAACGGTAGCGTTGCGGTCAACAGCGCCGTAACAGTTTCTGGCAATCTCATCGTCACCTCGCCGAATGCCACCCTGGCCGCCAACTTGACCGCACTTGCGTTGTCCGGCACGGCAACGGCTATCCAAGTCAACAACGGTGCAGAAATTCAGGATGGCGTGGACATTGCCTCGACAGCCGCTGCTGCAATTGTCAGCGTCCAAGCGGGCGCTTTCGTGTACGTCGGAGATGTTGACACGACCGGAGCAAACAAAGCTATTACTCTGCGTCCATCCGGTTTGACCATTGGAACGGTAGCGATTACCGGCAACTTGAAAATGAATGCCGGCGATACATTGGCGATTCAATTTACTGGTGCATCCAACGATAAGCTGACGGTTGTCGGCACGGTGGATTTGGGCGGGGCCTCGCTTGCTTTGACTAACCTGGGTGCAGTGCCGCCGTTTGCGATTCCAAGCACCGCGCTGACAATCATCGATAACAATCTGGCTGATACCAACGGTACTTTTCTTGGTTTGCCAGAGGGTAGTTTGCTGCTCGCGAATTTCCAGCTATTTAAGATTAGCTACATCGGCACGGACGGCAACAACGTCACGCTCAAGCCAGCTTCGCTTACGATCGATGCCAACGATACGCCGCCACGTGAAGGTGGGCCGTTGGTTAATGGACAGTTTACTGTGTTCTTGACTGAGCCCGTGGTCGGCGACACCGTTGTGAACTACACCGTTGGGACGGGCGCCAATCAAGCGGTGCCAGCCGCCCTAGCCGGAGGGCCGGTAGGCAACCCCAACGATTATCAAACATTGCCTGGGTCCGTAACCATTCTCAACGGCCAAACCTCGGCCGTGATCGATGTGATTGTCTTCGACGACCTGCTCAGCGAAGATGTAACCCTGGAGCGGGTGGAAGTTACTCTAACCAGCATAACCGGTGTTGGTGTGTTGGCAGCACCTATAACACCGGCGAGTGCCATTACTCCGGCTCCGGCTGTGGCTCCGATTGGTCAGTTGGCCGATGTGGTGGCGATTATCGATAATGATCCTTCGCTTATTACGCTCACGTCGCCTGACAATGCCATCAATCCGGAAGGCTCTACGTCGCCCCTTGTGGTTGCCGGCGATACGGCGTCGTACAGGATCTCACTGACCGCCAGCTCGACTTCCACGATCGTTAATGTGAATTTGGGCGGGTCCGCTAGCAGGCCGACCAACTCGGGCTTCCTGTCCACTACTACCGGCAGTACCGCGCTGCCGGGCGCGACCGATTACCAATTGGCTTTGTCGAGCGGTGCCCTTATTAGGTTTAGCGGCGCGCCAACCGGCTCGAATGCGCAGATTTCAATTCCGGCGGGCGTCACCGAGGTCAACATTGTTGTCACTCCAGCGAGCGATAATATGGTTGAAATCACTGAGACGATTGTCCTAACGCTAAACAGTGTGGTGGCTGGTGGCCTTCCGACCATTGGCTCGCCTGCGGCTCAGACGATTAACATTACTGACGACGATGCGGCCGTAGTCACCTTGGAACCGAGTCCAACCAGCGATCTGGCAGGCAATGATCCGAATTCGATTCCTTCGGCTACCTCTCCGTACAATGTCGCTCAAGACGCGGGCTATGTCGTTCAATTGTCGAATCCGAGCAGCTCAGACACGCTGATCACTTATACCGTATCCGCGCCGCAAGCCCTCGGGCAGCAGCTGTTCTTTGAGAATTTCAGTTCGGGATCTTTGCCTTCGACGATTACGCAGGTCGGAGGCGTTGGTGGCGCGGTCGATGTGTTTAATTTTGGTACCGTGCCGGCTCCTGACCAGCAACTACGATTGCGAAAGACGGGCACGGCGGCCATGACGAGCCCCAACCGCGCCACATTCACGGTTGATCTATCGCCAGCAAAATTGTCAGGTGGGGCGGTATTAACCTTCAATATGCAGGTCAATACTCCGTCGAGCATCATCGCTCCGCTGCCTGCGACCTTTACGACCTCAAACGAAAATAGCGAACCGGATTTTAACGGTCTGGCTATTAGTTCCAATGGCACCAACTGGCTCAGGTTGGCAAATTTCAATGCGGGTCCGAAC
>JBGSJL010000006.1:0-64472 GCA_041741955.1 Pirellulaceae bacterium
TTTGGCACTAATGTCCGATCTGCTGTTTTAGCTGCTGGGCACCGTAAATTTTTTCTAGGGCTTCGAGCACGGCGGCGATGTGTACGGCCACGGCGCGGCCTTGGAGTTCGCTGTGATAGAAATCGGCGGTGAGGCTCTGGATGTTGCCGTCAAAAATGATGCCTACCATCCGGCCCTCGCGGTCGATGACGGGCGAGCCCGAATTGCCGCCGATGATGTCGGCAGTGCAGACGAAGTTAAGCGGTGTCGAGCTCTTCAATTGACTTTTGGCTGCATGCCAACTCTCCGGCAGAGCCCAGTCGGCTTGCTGCGCGTGCTGGGTTTCGTGCTCGAATGCACCAGCCAGGGTGGTGTTCGCAGGGATGGACTGGCCATCTTCGTCGTAGCCTTTAACCAGTCCAAATGCCAGCCGGAGCGTGAAGGTGGCATCGGGGTAAACCGCATCGCCTTCGGCCTTAAACTTCGCCTCAGTGATCTTGGCGTAGGCCTGGCGTTCGCGTTCGTCGAGCCCTTCGTTGACGAGTCGCAGCTCGCGGTATTCGGTTTCAAGAATTCTCGCCAATTCGATCATGGAGTCTTGGCTCTTGGCAATTCCGTCAGCGCCGGAAGCGGCCAGCTGTTTGCGCGCTTCCACGTCGAAGAGCTTGGTTCCCTGAATCAGCTCGGCGGCACGGACTCTGGGCCCTTTGCCTTGTAGAACTTGCGTGACCAATTTATCGTTGCCGCCGCGGGTTTCGACGAATCTGGCCAGTTCATCCGCCAATTGCAGTCGCTCTAGATCGTCGTAGAGCGGCGCGGGTGAAAACAGGCTCTGCTCGAGCGATTCACGATTAGAATCGCGGAATTCGCGCAAGCGATCGGCGCTGGGCTTCTGATCTTCGCTGGCCATCAAGACTAATTCTTCAGCAAAACCATAGACTTGACTGCGCAGACTCGCGGTACGATTCTGCATGGCGACACGTTGCTGCTGCACATCGGCGATCGTCTTCCAGGGCACGTCGGTTCCAGCCGCAGCCTTCAATGCGGACTCCTGCGAGCGTTTGTCAACAATAAAGTTGGGTTCTTGCAAACCGGCTAGCATACCGGTGTAGGCTTTGCGTGAGTTCTGTATACCGAACAATTCGTCTTGGCCACGACGAGCCTGCTCGGGCCCACCGAGCCCATATTGCTGGATCAAAATTTCTTTGCGTCGCAGCAAGTCCAGCGTGCGGGGCATGCGCTGATCGCGTTGATATTCCAACGCTTCGGTCGTCAGAATGCGCTGGGTGCGACCTGGGTTGCCGCTGACAAACACTAGCGAGTCGGCTTGGGCACCGTCGGGATTGACTTCGAGGAAGTGTTCGATTTTCGCAGGCTGCCCATCCTCGTAGACGCGGAAAATGGTCACGTCGAGGCAGTACCTTGGGTATTCAAAGTTGTCTGCGTCGCCGCCTAAAAAGGCGATCTTCGATTCGGGTGCCCAGACTAAACGCACGTCGGTGTATTGTTTGTAACGGTACAGGTGATATCGCCCACCGCCGTACAGCGTGACCACATCGCTGCGCAGTCCAGTAGACTCCTTGGACTGCTGTTCAATCACAGCCATCGCGGCTTGGCGAGCCTTGGAAGCTTCGGCTGGATTTAGATCCTGGGCTACCGCCGCATTGACGGCGGCCGTTACATCTTCGATAGACACCAGTTGATTCAATTCCAAGTCTGGCGCTTTCAGTTCGTCCGAGTAGGCCTTTGCCAAATAGCCTTGGCTGGCTAAATCGCGGTCGGGTGTCGAGAGTTTGTAAAGCGTATCGGAGGCCACGTGATGGTTGGTCAGCACGAGTCCATTGCTGGAGATAAACGATGCCGACCCGCCCGAGTTAAATCGTACGCTCGACAGCATCACGTGCTGGAGCCAATCCTCGGTCGCGACGAAATTGTGTTTTTGTTTTAGCTGCTCGGTGGGCAAGGCGTTGAACAGCCACATGCCCTCGTCCGCTAAGGCTGCATAGCATGTCATCATTTGCACCATAAGAAAAAAAGTCGTTCGAACCATATTGATTGCTCCGAGTTGTTTTGGCGACAGTTGTATTGACGACAGGTATTGTGGTGGTGAGAGCTACCGCCACAAGTACCTCGATATTCTATCGGTTCACAGCTTTCGGCATAGAACGACAAAATTCTTCGCCTTGATAAAATTGGCAAGTTTGCAGGTAGAAGCAGGTTTGCAAGTAGAAGACTGGGGATGCCAACGGCCTACAGCGGGATACAAATCGGGTGGTTCTTGCGTCTTTTGGTATCTCGGCGTACTCGCGTGGTTTGGGCTCTATGGCGATGGGAAAGCTATGACAAGTCACAGCACTCCAAGGAATATGTTCCTTCCAGGGACTTGAAAGTGGTGCGTGCTTGGCTTACCGTGTGTTTAGAGCTTTTGAGCCCGACGGAACTACCGAAATCGAGTCGGTATCTTAGGACCAGATGTTGCTCGTGAATGCCAGGACTGAAAACCACCTGTTCGCCCGGCTTGCGTTTTCCTCTCTCACGTCCTAGATCCCTACTACGTCCAAAGCCACTAAACCTGTTGTTTGCCGTGTCCTTTGACCCGTGAACCGGTTTGGCGTTGGTTGAATTTAGACTTCGGCTCGACTGATGAAGCTGACCGACCGCGTTGAATTTGTTCAGCGCTATTGGTATGAATTTCTAACTCGACATATTTTTCATTGCCGCGAACGCATGGAACCTTTTTTTCGTTTTCATCTCCATTGGGAAATTCGTATATGCTGCCGTTAGAACTGCCCTTATCTCACCTGAACCGGCAAATACAAAGCCATGTGTGTTGTCGATTTAGTACGCTGGCGTTTTTGCTGGGTGGCTTTTGTCTGACTGGCGGCCAAGCGTTCGGACAAAAAGACGAAGGCACAGTGGCTCCCAAACCTGCCACAGCCGAATCGAAGTCCGACGCGAAACAGGATTCGAGCAGTGAGGCCAAGATCGAGTCGAACACGCGACGACTGGAGTCCATCGAAACGACGCTGGATAGCCTCTCCCGCGACATTAAGCTGCTGGTCGAAACGGTCACAGAAAAACCTGCGACTGCCAAGCAGACGCCGGCTGAAACCGACGCCCCCACTGCGAAGGCTATGCCTGCTGAGACGGACAAGCCCGTTGAGACAGACAAGCCCGTTGAGACAGACAAGCCCGCTGATCCGAACGAACCGGCTGAGTCTCCGAAAGCAGCCAAGGTTGCTGCTACTGAGACCGCCACTTCGGCTGGAGAAAAGGCTGACAAGCAAGTGGCTGTACGACTAGGCAAAGAGTGGCTCGATGAGATTCCTTGGCGGTCGATTGGCCCCGCCAACATGGGTGGCAGAATTACAGACTTGGAGATTCATTCCCAAGATCCTTCGCTGTGGTGGATTGCCACGGCGTCCGGAGGATTGCTGAAAACCAAGAATCAAGGTTTGACAGTAGAGCATCAATTCGATCGCGAAGCGACGGTGTCGATCGGTTGCGTCGCATCGGACCCAACCGACCCTCAAACGCTGTGGGTCGGTACCGGCGAGATTAATCCTCGCAATTCGGTCTCGTACGGGAATGGAGTTTACAAGTCGACCGACGGTGGCAAATCGTGGAAGAACATGGGTCTGGAGAAGAGTTTTCAGATCAGTCGTATTTTAGTACATCCGAAAGATTCCAAAACAGTTTTTGTGGGTGTCCAAGGACGATTGTATGGCCCCAACCCGGAGCGTGGTGTCTACAAGACTACCGATGGCGGCGAAACATGGGAGCAGATCTTCTTCGTCGACGAGAACACGGGCGTGATCGAGATGATCATGAGCCCCGAGGACCCGAACACATTGATCGCAGCCTTTTGGGATCGCATGCGAGACGGCTTTGATAGTTGGCCAGGCGATGAACCCAAACCCGATGGTGTGGAGGGCTACGATCCGATCCGCAAATATGGTCCTGGCGGTGGGCTCTACAAAACGACCGACGGCGGTAAGAACTGGAAAAAGCTGACTGTGGGCTTGCCAACTGGCATGACAGGACGCATTGGCATCGATTGGCAGACCAAGGGTGACCACGCGATCTATGCCATTATCGATTGCGTAGATATCGGCAAGGGACCCAAACCGTTCGCTGCTTTCTTGGGTCTAGTTGGTGCGAACGTGCATGGCAAAGCAGTCGTAACGCAGCTCCTGCCGGATTGTCCTGCGGCGAAAGCGGGCGTCGAGGTCGGGGATCAATTGTTGGCCGTAGAGGGCGAGCAAGTCAAAGCATTTGACCAGTTGCTGGATGTACTTCGCAAGAAAAAAGTGGGCCAAGAGATTTCGCTCAAGCTCAGTCGCGGCGAGGGTGATGCGGCTGAGGAAAAAGAATACGAGATTGCCTTGACCGCTCGACCGGAGGTTCGTCAAGCGCAGGCCAGAGGAGTTTGGATCGGAGTGCAGGGCGCAGATCGCGAAGACAAGGTGGTGCTGTCGAGAGTGACCGAAGGCAGCCCGGCTGAAAAGGCTGGCTTGAAGGCCGGCGACGTGCTAATCACGCTGGGCGACGAAGCGCTCAAGAGCTACGGCGATGTAAGCAGTCGAACCGAAGGTAAGTCGGCGGGCGACGAGCTCGCAGCCATTGTCATGCGGGGCAAGGAGAAAATCGCAGTGAAAATCGTGCTCGAAGATCGTCCCGGGCAACCCGCGCGACAGGCTCAGAGCAACGCTTTCATGGGAATCCAAGGCGAGGATGCGACGGGCGGAGGTGCTAAGCTAATCGTGGTCACCGAAGAGGGTCCGTCCCAAAAAGCTGGCCTGAAAGCGGGTGATGTCGTGCGCAAGATCGATGACCAAGCGATGGCGGACTACGCAGCTATGCTGACAACAATCCGCGGCAAAGAGCCCGAAGATAAACTGAAGCTCGAAGTGGTGCGTGGGGAAGAGACGCTGGAGATCGAAGTCGTGCTTGGCGATCGAATGGCTGGCGACACTGGCACCCGGCCCTACACTTATTCCTACTTCGGCCAAACTCCGAACATCCAAGATCTGCAGGGCGCCGAAGGCTCCAAATACGGGGGCGTTTACAAGTCCACGGACGCTGGCGAAACTTGGACGCGCGTCAATTCGCTCAACACGCGCCCGATGTACTTCAGCGTTATCAAAGTCGATCCCTCGGACGATCAACGCGTTTACGTGCTGGGTGTCTCCCAGTTCCGCAGCTCCAACGGTGGCACCACATTTACTAGCGATTTTGGCAACAACGTCCACGCGGACTGCCACGATTTGTGGATCGATCCTAGCAACGGTCGCCACATGATTATCGGCGGCGACGGTGGGTTCTATGTTTCCTTCGACTACGGTGACAACTGGGATCACGTCAATACGGCTGCCATCGGACAGTTCTACCACGTGGCGATCCGTCCCACCGAGCCCTACTGGGTAGTTGGTGGTCTGCAAGACAACGGTTCCTGGGCCGGTCCGGCGATCAGCAAAGCCGGTGGTGCGCTCAATGAGGACTGGGTCTCGATCAGTGGCGGTGACGGCTTTGTGTGCCGTGTCGATCCGAACGACCCCGATCTGATCTACTATGAAAGTCAAAACGGTTCGATCGGTCGTCGCCATCTAGGCACCGGTGAGCGCGGTTCCGTTCGCCCGCCGAGAGTCGAAGGTGTGACCTATCGATTTAATTGGAATACGCCTTTCATATTGTCCAGTCACAATTCGCGAATTTTTTATAGTGCGGGCAACTACGTTTTTCGCTCGCTCGATCGCGGCAATGATCTGCGAACAATCTCGCCTGAAATTACCCTGACCAAGCGTGGTTCGGCGACGGCGCTGGCTGAATCGCCGCGAGATCCAGACGTGTTGTATGTCGGTACCGACGATGGAGCTCTATGGGTCACACGCGATGGTGGCAAACTATGGACCTACATCACCAAGCATCTCGGCATTCCAGATCCGCGTTGGGTAGCGACGATTGAGCCGTCGAAATTCGTTGATGGACGCGTTTTTGTTTGCCTCGATGGTCACCGCTCAGACGATGATGCGCCCTACATCTTTGTTTCGGAAGACTACGGTGATACGTTCCAGCCGCTTCACACGGACTTGCCCATTGGCTCGACGCGTTGCTTGCGGGAAGATATCGCCAATCCAAACCTGCTGTATCTAGGCACCGAATTTGCATTTTGGGTCTCGCTCGACCGCGGGCTGACTTGGAACCCGTTCAATCAGAGCCTGCCGACAGTCGCAGTTCACGATGTTGCGATCCATCCGACCAACGGAGAAATCGTGCTCGCCACTCACGGTCGCAGTCTGTGGGCCTGCGATGTCAGCGGTCTACGGATGATGAAGCCCGAGCACTTGTCCGACAAAATTGCATTCCACGAGCCGCTGGACGTGACTCGCTGGCGACGCGATCCGAGTCGTGGCGGTACGAACCGCCGCTACGTTGGCACGAATCCCAGCAGCGGTGCAGCGTTATGGTACTCGCTGCCCGCGACTGCACGTAAAGTCACTTTGGATGTGATCGACATCGACGGCAAGAAGGTGCGTCAGTTGACGGGTGAGACAGCGCCTGGATTGCATCTTTTGAACTGGGACTTAACTCAAGTGGCGGAGCCGCCCAATGGCGGGGCGGGGGGCTCGGCAGGTGGTCCCGGTGGCAGAGGTGGTCGTGGCGGCAGACCGCCGAGCGACTCGACTGCCCAATCGTCAGCAGCTCCCGGCGTTAGCAGCGAAGCAACAACGGCGGCTGAAGGTCGACCCGCAGGTGGAACCGGTGATCGCGGGCGTCCTGGCGGTGGTGAGACTACCGCCAGCAGCCCTGCGACGGCTGCAGAGTCAGCGGCACCTGGAGAGCCTGTGAAGTCTAAAGAGCCTGTGAAGTCCGAGGACTCAGCCTCTTCCACGAAACCTGAGGAAGCCAAGGCGGAGTCCGTGTCCGAAGAGAGCGAAGGGGAATCTGCAGGGGAATCGGCCGCTGAGCGGACCGCGCCAGGCGCACAATCGGGTGGCACCGCTCGGGGCGGGGCCGGCGCCTTCGGACGCAATCGACCCATCGCAAATGGAACTTATCGCTTAGTGCTGACCGTGGATGGCAAAGTCATCGATACGCATACTGTGGACGTGCAACGCGATCCCAACTTGCCGGCCAACGCCATAGCCGACGAAGTGTATGAAGAAGTACTCATGATGGACGCGTTCAACGCGAAGCAGAAAGCGGCGGGCAAGAAAGCTGGTTATAGCGTCTGGCAGGATGATTGAGGATTGAATGGCAACAAGTGAGCTTGCAACGCATTGGCAGGGAATCGTTCTTCGCCAATGGGTTGCTTGGTCTAAGAATGTTTCTTGGTTTACGATTGATGCGAGGTAGCGCCACGTGGCCGAAGCTGATCTTAAATTCCAAACTGTCTCGCCTAGAATTAACTTTGGATCGAATCGTTCGGGCTTTACGTTGGTAGAGCTGCTGGTGGTCATCGGGATCATCGGCACGCTGGTGTCGCTGCTGTTACCTGCCGTTCAGTCGGCTCGAGAATCTGCCAGGCGTGTCGAGTGCCAAAACAATTTGCGGCAGATGGGTTTAGCCATTCTCAACTTTGAGAGCGCTCGACGCGTGCTGCCCGCCTCTGGCTGGACAGTGGCCGGATCGGGCAATCCCTATGGAGCCGCTGTTGGTTGGCGAGCGGCAATTCTGCCCTATTGCGAGCAGACGTCATTGGCCGCCTCCTACGATTTGACCAATGATTGGTGGCAGGCCAACAACTTGGCGGCTGGTACACACCGTATCGGACTGTATTTGTGCCCGAGCACGCAGAGCCAAGCGCCCATCGATCGAGCCATTGCCAAGCCGCCTCGGCCCGCCATGACCTTTTCGCCAGGTCTAGCAGCCAGCGATTACGAGGCGCTGATGGGAGCTCGGGCGATCATTGCGCCAATTGTCTACACGAATTCCGAGTTGACGCGCGGGAGTATGTTCAGAAATTCGAGGATTCGCATGGGCGACATTCTTGATGGTACGTCCAATTCGATTCTGATTGGCGAAGCGTCCGCAAGACCCACTGTTTATCGCGGTCGGCAGCGTCGGCCGGATTTGCAAAACGATCAAAGCATTGGCTGGGTCGACAGCGAAGGTGGCTTTAGTCTCGACGGTACCAATTTCGATGGCACTTTGGTAGGGCTGGGCCCAAGCAGAACGCCGATCGGAGTGAATGCAACCAACGAAAACGAGCCCTACAGTTTCCATAGTGGCGGTTGCTACTTTCTATTTGCCGATGGCCATGTTCAATTTCTGAGCGAGCAGATTGAGTTAACCGCACTCGCCGCTCTCATCACTCGGGCAGCCGGTGAAATCAACCTTGCTCAGTAGAGCCTAGCTGGCACAAGTGTTGAACTAAGCTGCATTACTTGTGTCCGAGATGAAATTGCAGCGTGGAGTGCGTGCGACTTGAAGCCGCTTTGGAAATGCGGACGAGTTTGCAGACGACGGGAGTTTTATTTCCACAAGTTTTGGAAGTACAAGTCGGCCTATGTTTGCAGACGACGAATCGCTTTCGATTTATCCAGCTCGACCGTGGGATAGGCTTCTAGCCTGTCATCCGAATTAATGACAGGCTGGAAGCCTATCCCACGGGCGCATCATGGCTACGGGCGCATCATTCTTTCGAGCATTTTGTACGAAAGGAATAATCGCATCGGATGGCCTGGCAACTCTTCGAAATCGAATTGCTTGTAAAATCGCTTGGCTGGTTCGTCAATGCAGTCCAACAGGATAGCCACAAACGCAAATGTTTCGCTGGCCTGATAGCAATCATGCAAGGCGGCGGCAAACAACCGCTGCCCAATTCCAGCTCCCTGGTGTTTTCGGTCAATAGCAAGCCATGCTAAAGTAACGGCAGGAAGCTGGCGACGCGGAAGCGACTTGGCAGCATCGGCGGGCAGATCGGAAAAGTCGACTTGCGATGTAGCGAGTGAATAGTATCCGATCAGCTTGATCGACTTGTCGACCAGCACCTTGGTTGAAGTCAGGTGCTTGGATTGGCTCTGTAACGCCGACTCTTTGAGCCACTTATCTACCGCGTCAGTGCCCGAAGTGAATCCTCGACGATTGTGTTGTTTGGAAAGGACCTCGATCTTCCAGCCGATCGGAAATTGAACTCCACTCATGCTTCGCCACGCATGATCGCGCCCAGTCCTTTTTGCGACTCAGTGAGCTTGGGGGTTTTTGAAAGGGCTAGCCAAAATTGAAGTTGCTCATCTGGAGTCATCGCGATGGTTTGTGATCGGTTGGCTGCCAGTTCACGCGAGGCCTGTTGCACCATCACGCTCCTAACGTAGTCGCTTACACTCACACGGCGCAACTGTGCCGCAGCCGACAAAATAGCCTTAGTGTCGTCATCCATTCGCACCATTAGGGAAGCATTCTTCTGCATCGAAAGTCATTCCTTCGTTTAATGTGGTAGTTCAGATTGTATTGCAGATCGCAGTACGTGGCAATATCGATTCCGAAAGAAATACCTGCCTCGGGTTCCCACTTGTGCCTTAGGTCATGTGACCCCGAAGGCGCACATGGCCGGACAACAGCACTTGCGGGCTTGTCATCTGTAGGGTGGATCAAATCGCGATAGAGATGCTGACCCGCCAGTCGTACAAACAAGTCGAAAATGGTGGATCTTCGCGGCCTAACGGCTCGCTCGACCCACCCTGTGCGTCACTGGGGTCACGTCACCGGGGTCGCGTCACCGGGGTCACAGCTTTTGCTGGGAAATATCTGTCCATCCGGATGGACAGATGGAAGCGTGCCTAACGCCCGTGAACAAGCTGTGACCCCGATTGCGGTCTCTGAACAAGCTGTGACCCCGATTGCGGTCTCAAATAACTCCGTGGGGTTACAGCTTGTTTTCGGTTGGTCTGTTCATCCCCCGTTACATAGCTGTGACCCCGATTGCGGTCTGACCCCGATTGCGCCCGTTCATAGCGGCAGAGCCGCGAATGTTTCTAGCCTGGGGTGAAGTGCGGAGAGCCTCAGCGAGCCAAACGCAACCCCAGGGTGCGTGAGGTAGATTCGCGATTTATGACAACGCAGCAAAGCGACCGAGCGTTGGTATCCATCGGAGCAAGGGATTGAATCGAGGTCGCAATGACTCTGGGATTTAAGGATGAAAAACGTCGCTGGGTGATGCGATCGGTAACGCGCCAATGGCGTCTGGGGGTGTTGCGGACTCGGCGAAAATCCGGTGGTTGTTGGCCGCACTACTCGTCCGCCAGTGCTAACGGCTGTGTTTCCTGGGGTTCCGCTTGACTCGCTGAGGCTCGCCGCGTTTCACCCCAGGCTAACCGACTCCGCTGCTCCGCAGCTAGCGCCTTGGCTGCCGATGAACTTAACCAACTCCGCGTTGTTTTGCCCTTGGGTCACAGCTTGTTCTCGCGTGGTCTGATTGGCCCCGGTTGAGTCGCTGTGTCGCTCGCAAGAAATGCCCCCGCATCCCCAGCCCTTCTCCCCAGAGTACTGGTGAAGAAGGGAGCTAAAATCCTGGGGGGCTGGCGTGTGTGCCAAAACCAATCCAGCGTTGCTTCTTCAATTGGATACTTTAGCGCACCGTGGCGGCGGGTGGTTCGGCCGATTGGGCTTCGCTATGTTGCTGTAGATGGGATATGCTGCGGGGGCAGAGTCTGGTCGAACAAATTTCGCGCGCTTGCTAATTAACGATTGAAGTTGGCGAAATCTTCGATGTCAGGTAACCACGCAATGTTACGAAGTATCCGTCGAGCCGAGTCTTTAAAGAACCCCGATGCCAGAACCGCCAATCGTCAGAACAATGCAACGACGCGCCCAGCAGCCGCCGGTCGTGGGGCAGGGGGCAGGGGCGACAAAACCGACTTCCAAGTGGTCCTTCATCCTCGAAAATCGACTGGCGATGTTCGGGATGCTGTTTGGCGTCACGGGTTTTCTTGGAATTCCGTTTTTATGGATGAGCCACCGGTTTTCGCGTCGCGAGAAAATGGTCTGGTCGGTGATTGTGACTATCTACACGCTGCTACTGATCGCAGGCATGTTGGCGATCTGCTGGTGGAGCTACACGCAAATCACTCGCTCGCTGGCTGGCGAAATGCCTTGGCGATACCCTACGGGGCAAGCCAGTGCATATTCACGTGCCGAGGCGCTGGCCATCTCAACAGCGACCGATCAGGCGGCTTTGCGGCTGCCTAACCGAGAAGAAGAGTCGACGTGGAAAATTTTTAGAGAGGATGGGATGGCTTGTGAAGCAAGCTGCTGTTTGGCATGTGCCAATCGCATCTGAGTGCGGCGAATCGTGCTGGTATCACGCAGGCCGCTCGCCCAGGCCATGGCCGACACGACTCGACCGCTCAAGCTATCTGCAATCAGGCCCTTTAGAGATTGGACGATGCCTGGCGCCACGGCACCATGCGCCACCGCCACGCTTGCCAGTTGCGACAGAGCCGCAGGTGAGAAGCGGCGCACGAGCGATCCCGAACTTGCAACGCGGGTATGGGGCAGTGACTGGCAATGCAGCCCAAGTGACTTCAGTGCGATTGCCAATTCGACATCCGCGACCGATTCGTCCAGCGCCTCGTTCCAGCCACCCACTGCGAGCAGTACTTTGCGTCGATAAAAACCGCAGGCTAGCGCAGGCCCACTGCAGGTTTCACTCTCTCCAGTCGCCTCAGCGCGCCCGTGCCGTAGGGCCCGCAACCGGTCGAAGAAACGCGAGTCGATGCCAAACGAAGTGCTTCTTGCCTGGTGGTAGTCAATGGCTACAGAAACGGTGGTTGTTCGCAAATCGTCGAAGGCTGCCAGCGGTCGCTCCGCCCAGTCGTGATCGACTCGAGTTCCATCCAGGAGCGCGCAGACGACTGGCGAGCAAGCTGCCATAACGCCAGCGTTTAGCAATTGCACGCTCGAGCAACCTGGAGACTCCTGCACGAATAACACTTCGTCGCCTAACCCATATGGGTCGCGATAGGAACCGTCATGCACGACAATAATCTCACTGCCGGCCGGACGATTTTCTAGCACAGAGAGCAGCGTATCTTCGAGCCGCTGGTTGTTTTGGCGAAACGGTATAACAATCGACAGACGTAGCACAGAACGTTACTCCTAGCTGGCTCGACTGGCACTGGCACCACTGGCACGGGCACGATTGGCCAATCACGAGAGGCGGTCGCGGCCAAGTGTCCTGGTGCCAACGACCTTCCTGGGAAATCATGGATGAGCAAAACCGCCTGTCACCTCTGGCTTCCCTGCAAAACTGTCTCAAGGTGTGATCGGACGTAAAGCTGCTGAAAAATCAGAGAATTCCGCACTCAAGTGGTGAAACGCAATGGGAAGTTTAGTGGGCTTGGGTGGCTTGGGCTGATTCTGGAGCTCGGAATTGTTTTCATTTTTTGAAAAACCTGTGAACTTCGCGCTTGCCTTTCGGTCTCTAATGAAGCAAGATGAAGGCAGGACTGGGGTTTCGATACTACCAGTTAACTTTTCGACGTCGCGATAACGCATTGCGACTGGCACGTTTCAGACTCGTTTCAAAACCCTCTTGGCTGAACTTGGTGGTTTTGTACGGGCGGACCCTGTAGGAAAAGGAGGTGATTGCGTGAGTAGTTGTTTTACCAGCCATAGGGGTGATTCCCCTTAGGTAGCCGGCGGGCTGCCAAGGCAGTCATCCCCCTCGTGCAGATCACCAAAGCACGAGTATCGAAATAGCGGGCGTGGATTTCACCTTGTAATCCACGCCCGTTTTTTTTTTGCACTCCAGGGACTATGTCTGAAATCCACTAGGTCTGAAAACGCCGCCCGATTTTTTCCAGTAATAGTGTGCCCACATAGGCCAAGCTGGCCAGCACCGCGACAACAGCTACGTTCGCATTGCTAGCAAAGGGCGACAAGTTTTCAAAAACTTGTTCCTTGAACGGAAGCTTGGCGGTGGCGGCGGTGACCTGCTGAAAAGGCCAAATCTTGTAAAGCGACCCGAGCATCAGGCCCACCAGGAGAGCCATCGTGGGGTCGTGTTGGTGCGCTAGCAACCATCTTAGGAGTCGGCTGAACGCTAGCAAACCGATTAGACAGCCTAACCCAAAAGCGGCAACGATCACCAGGCCATCGACGGTGACCTGGCCCTTCGGTAAACCCTTAATCAAGTCGGTGATTGGGTGGTACAAGCCCAGTAGCAGCAGCACGAAAGCCCCGCTGATGCCTGGCAGAATCATCGCGCAAATGGCCACAGTCGCTGCAGCAAAGGCCGTGAGCGGTGTGAGCTGGCTCTGTGTGGGCGTGAGCAGGCAGATTTGCCAGGCGGCCAGCGCTCCCAATATTAACAAGCACAGGCTGGCCGCATTCCAACGCTGCAGACGTCGCGCGACCAGAAATGCGGAACCGAGGATCAGGCCAAAGAAAACTGCGTACGTGTACGCTTGGTGGTGTTCGAGCAGGAAGTGCATGAGCGATGCTAGCCCGACGATGCCGGTTAGGATGCCGCCAAGCAGTCCCAGTAAAAAACGCAAATCGAGGTATTCGGCGGCTTGGGTCAGTTTTTTTCTGAGTATCAAGCCGACCAGGTGTTTGTCGACGTGACTTATGGCACTCACCAAGCGTTCGTAATGCCCAAGAATTAGGGCAATGGTGCCACCAGAGACGCCGGGCACGATGTCGGCGGCACCCATGCACAGGCCCCGCCCCCAATTGGCAATATCCCCCGCGAAACCACTTCTTTTGTCCAACATAAAAAAATCTCGTTGTTCCTAGCGTGCAGGATTGAATGCAGCAATCATAATTGGCACCAAAAAATGTTTCTCCAACAAAAGACCATCCATACGTGAATAACTATTTATCGGCATTGATCATCGGCATTGTGGAGGGCTTGACCGAGTTCCTTCCGGTTAGTTCGACAGCCCACATCCGCATTACTCAAGATCTGCTGCAACTGCCTCGGGAGGATGCCTACTGGAAAATGTTCGCTATCGTGATCCAGCTCGGGGCCATTTTGTCAGTGCTGATTTATTTTCGGACGCGGCTCCTCGGTTTTCTGAAAACCTATCCTGCTGGCAAGGATGGGAACCATCGGTGGTGGAACCATCCGCTGGCGCTGGTGATCCTAAGTTTTGTGGTCACGGCGATTCCATGTTTTCTGATGGACAAGTTGATTGGCGAGAATCTTGAAAACTTGGCGATCATCGGCTGGGCGCTCGTGGTTGGTGGCATTGTGATGTGGATTGTCGACAAGAACTTGAGCCATCGCGCTACGACTCATCGCATGGAAGATATGACATTTCGGCAAGCGCTGGTGATTGGTTTCAGTCAAATTTTTGCGGCCGCGCTGCCCGGGATGAGTCGTTCGATGACCACGATTGCCGGTGGTCAGTTGATGGGGCTGTCGCGTCCGGCCGCGCTGGAGTTCAGTTTCTTCCTTTCGATTCCTGTCATGTTTGCCGCCACGGGTTTTAAGTTGCTCCAGTTCGTGCTGAAGTCTGAAGTGCAGGTTAGCACCGAACAATGGCAGGTGTTGGCGGTCGGATTTATCGTCAGCTTTTTAGTGGCTTGGGCTGTGATCGCTTGGTTTATGGCTTGGGTCACGCGCCACGGCTTTACTCCCTTCGCCCTCTACCGCATCGTGGCGGGGGGGCTGACGCTGGCTTGGGTGTACAGCAGCGGGGCAAAATAGAAGAGCCACTGAGCCTCAATGCAAAGCTAACACAACACTAGGCTTCGGCGGCTTCTTTTGCGATGAACTCGAGCGCTTTGTCGCTGATATCTTTACGGCACCACGAACCGGACCAACGCACTTTTTGCACGGCGGTGTAGGCGTTGAGTTTCGCCAGGGAGATACTATCGCCCAGGGCCGTGACGCCTAGCACGCGGCCACCGTCGGTGAAAACGGTGTCGCCTTCCAGACGAGTGCCGGCGTGGAATACCTTGACATCCGGCATCTCGTCTGCCGCATCGATACCGACAATTGGACGGCCCTTTTCATAGTCGCCTGGGTAACCTTGGCTGGCCATGACAACGCAAATGGCTGGCCGTGGATCCCAGACTGGCGAATCGATTTGGTCCAGCGTTTGATCTACGACCGCTTCGAGAATGTCAACTAGATCGCTCTTAAGACGCATGAGCAGTGGCTGGCATTCTGGATCGCCAAAGCGGCAGTTGTACTCGAGAACTTTGGGCCCAGACTGCGGCGTTAACATCAGGCCCGCATAGAGCACGCCTCGGAAGGGTCTGCGGTTGCGCTTCATGGTGTGAACCGTCGGCACCAGGACGTGTTCTTCGATCCAGGCCATTAGCGCGTCGTCGACCATCGGGGTAGGGCAGTAGGCACCCATGCCGCCCGTGTTGGGACCCGTGTCGCCATCGAACGCGGGTTTGTGGTCTTGGGCTGGTGGTAAGGGCAGGATGGTTCTGCCATCGGTGATCGCCAGCACGCTGGCCTCTTGGCCATCGAGTCGTTCTTCGATGACCATTTGAACGCCAGCCGAACCAAATTCTTTGCGGCGAGAAATACGATCGATGGCGTCCAGAGCATCATGGCGACGCTTGCAAACGATGACTCCCTTACCGGCTGCCAGGCCATCGGCTTTGACGACTACGGGACAGCGATCGTGTTCGCCCGGAAAGCGACCTTTGATAAAGCGCATCGCGTCATCTGGGTCGCGGAAGACTTGGAAGTCGGCGGTGGGCACATCGGCTTGTCGCAAAAAGTTCTTGCAAAACGCTTTGCTACTTTCCAGTTGAGCGGCCGCCTGGCTGGGCCCAAAAATTCGCAGCCTCTGGGACTCGAACGCATCGACCACACCTAACGACAATGGGACCTCGGGTCCGACAACCGTCAGATCGATTTTTTCCGATTTGGCAAATTTTACGAGGCCTGCAATATCGTCGGCAGCGATCGTCACATTGACGACATCCCGCGCAGTTCCCGCGTTGCCGGGTGCGACAAAGATGTCTTTGACTCGTGGGCTTTGCTTGATTTTCCAAGCCAGGGCGTGCTCGCGCCCGCCGTTGCCAATAATCAGTATTTTCATCGCCACTTTCGAAATGCTGAGTTTCAATGCTTGAAGCGGGGCGATTGTAAGTCGGATTGCGACAATTCGAAACCACCACACTTTGACGGCTGGGGCCCCAGGTGCGCATAATTGGCGATGCCATCGATTCTAGGCGATGCAGTAGTGGCCGCCAATGTTGTAAACGGGTGACGACAAGTATGCGTAAAGTCAAGAACGGCGGTGGTTGGGCTGCGATGCTCTATACATTTAAAAAAGCCCGCGAGTCTGGCGGCATTTGGAAGCTTTACAAGGCCCTGCGGAGCAAGAACGCTTGTAAGACCTGTGCCCTGGGCATGGGCGGACAGGCCGGCGGGATGGTCAACGAACGCGGCTCATTCCCAGAGGTTTGCAAAAAATCGATTCAGGCGATGACGTCCGATATGCAGCCCGCCATCACCGCGGACTTTTGGACTCGTCATTCGGTCGCGGAGCTCCAGAGCTGGACGCCTCGACAGCTCGAAAAATCCGGCCGCTTGATTCAACCCGTATTGCATACACGCGGTGCCACCCACTTTCAAACGATTACTTGGTCGGATGCCTTGGACCGTATTGGCCAGCAATTGAAGGCAATACAGCCAGACGAATCGTTTTGGTACTTCAGCGGACGCAGTAGCAACGAAGCGGGCTTTCTGTTGCAGTTGACGGCACGTCTGTACGGAACCAACAACGTCAACAATTGCAGCTACTACTGTCACCAGGCCAGTGGTGTGGGCTTAAACAAATCGCTGGGAACGGGGACAGCAACCGTTACGCTGGACGACTTAGAGAAGAGCGATTTAGCCATGATCCTGGGTGGCAATCCGGCCAGCAATCATCCGCGCTTAATGACCTCGCTGACCCATTTGCGGCGTCGCGGTGGAAAGGTCATTGTGGTCAACCCAGTTCGCGAGCTGGGCATGGTTCGCTTCCGCATTCCTAGCGACCTACGAAGCATGTTGTTCAATGCGGATATCGCCAGCCACTACGTGCAACTGCACATTGGCGGTGATCTGGCGCTGTTGAGCGGGTTGGCCAAAGCGGTCGTCGAGCGCGGCGCGCACGACCTCAGCTATTTGCAGGCGTATTGCCGCGACGTGGATGCCTATCTGGATTGGCTCCAGCAACTCCCATGGTCCGAGCTGGAGCGCAAGAGCGGCGTTAGCGAGTCGGAGATGCGTGAGATCGCTGACGTCTATGCTTCCTCGAAAGCCGCCATCTTTGGTTGGACGATGGGCATCACGCACCATGTGCATGGCGTAGAAAATGTCAACGCTATCGTCAACTTGGCTCTGCTACGGGGGATGATAGGGAAGCCGGGCGCGGGCATGATGCCGATTCGCGGGCACTCTAATGTCCAAGGCATTGGCTCGGTAGGTGTGACTCCCAAATTGAAAGACGCAATTTTTGATGGCCTACAAACTCATTTTGGAGTCGTCCTGCCAACGTCACCAGGGCAGGACACAATGGCCTGCATGGAGTCAGCCCAGGCGGGAAAATTGAAAGCCGGAATCTGTTTGGGCGGCAATTTATTCGGATCCAATCCCGATGCAAACTATGCGCGTGAAGCACTGGGAAAATTGCAAACTCTGGTTACTTTGAGCACCACACTAAATACGGGACATGTGCATGCCTTGGGCGATCAGACGCTTATATTACCCGTGCTGGCCCGCGATGAAGAGCCCTTGCCAACGACGCAAGAATCGATGTTCAACTATGTGCGTTTGAGCGACGGAGGCGCTGCTCGCTTGCCTGGTCCACGCAGCGAAATTCAAGTGATCGCCCAGCTCGGCCAGCGCCTTTTGGGAGACACCGACGCCATTCGTTGGGCAGACATGGAACAGCCGAGTACGATTCGAACTTGGATTTCAAAAGTCGTTCCCGGGTACGCTGCCATCGATGGTATCGACAAAACGAAGAAAGAATTTTTGGTCGAAGGTCGAACCTATCACCGACCGCAATTCGGCACGTCGGACGGCAAAGCAGTCCTGTTTCGCTATGACCTACCCGAACTGGGAGGAGCAACCGGCAATCAAATTCGATTGATGACGGTCCGTAGCGAGGGCCAATTCAACACGGTCGTTTACGAAGAGGAGGATTTGTATCGTGGGCAGGAACGTCGCGATCTAGTTTTGATGCACCCCTCGGACATCCAGCGACTGGGCTTAAAGCCCGATCAAGCCGTTACGGTTCGTAGCCAAGTAGGTGCGTTAACCGGCTATTTGGCCCGCGCGTTCGAATCCATCAAGCCAGGCAACGCGTTGATGTACTTTCCGGAAGCCAATGTATTGGTCCCCCGGACACTTGATCCGCAGTCGAAGACCCCAGCCTTTAAAGCGGTTGTGGTCACGATTGAAGCGATCTAGGGCTTTTGATTCTCGAGCAGGGCTCGGAAGTAGGCTTCGATTTCTTGGCGATAGCTGGGTAGAAAACGTTCGACCATCCGCGACTGCATTTGCTTGCGAACTTGATCCGGTAGTCCGCCCCACACGCTTTCCTGGAGCGCTATGGGATCGACTAGGTCAACGGCCACGTTGGCAGTTTTGCCTTGTTGGCCCGGTACGTCTGGAGAGGCGGTGCGTGCTTCAGATTGGCCAGAATCTTCGGCATCCGACTGGCTCGTTGGCGATTGTTCAGCACTGGACGGCTGCGGGGAGCCGGAGCTAGGCGACTGTTCCTGAGAAGCCGTTTGCGTCTGTGGCTGAGTCTGTAGTTTCTTGGACGAGTTTTGCTGCTGCGATTGTTCCATTTCAGCAATCAAGTCGTCCAATCGCAGCACAATATCATTTTGAAGTTGTCGCGTTTTGTCGTTGACCGCACCCTTACTCAGATAGCCGGCGACAATCAGCATGTTTTGCCGCGCTGCTTCCAATGGATTGTCGGAGTGTTCACGCACATCGACTCCGTCCAGTCCCGCGTCGGCAGGTCTGAGTTCGGGTTGGCTGTTCTTCCGACTTGCTTTTTCTGGTTCCGTTTCGCCGAGTAAGTCGAGCAACCCGTCCACAAGTGACGGTGGTTGGCTGCTCTTCTTTTCCTGTCCCAGCAGTTCAATACACGTGAAAAATAGGCAACACACCACCGTCAACGATAGGTAACCGTTGAATTTTTGAGTGCCAAACATCAATTGTCTCCAGTACCGCTGGCTGCGGCGATTTCGCGAACGAGTTGTTCGGTGAGGCCACCCAGCGATTGCTGGAGGGCGGATAATTCGGCTAGTCTTTTTGCACGATTGGCCGAATTGGGCTCTGCTTCGATCGTCAGAGATTGCCGATTGATATCTTGCTGCAAGGCTCGCAACAGTCGCAGACTTGCCAGGGCTGGGATCGGTCGCTCGGCAGCTTCTGTCTCCTCAGCCTCGTCGGCTTGGGCAGCGTCTTGGTTGGGACTGGATGTAGATGGTGACTCCCGCAGCGCTTCGGCGGCCAAATCAAGAATTCTCAGGGCGTCATCCGCCGCCAGGCTGGCGTCAGGCTGCACGCGAAAACGCTGTGCGGCGGCCACCGCGCGCGACATCGCCTGTTCGGCTTGTTCGAGCGCCCAATCGAAGGTCGGGAGTTTCTCGGTTTGCATTCGCACGTCGCGCAGCATCTGCCTTACCGCTTCCTGTTGGGATGCCAAGCTGCGAATAGCGTTTTGCTGCGATTCACGAATTTCCTTCGAATCCTCAGGACCCACGTTGGCTGCATCATGAAATTGTTCTGAGACCGTTGATTGCTGCTGCTTCAATTCGACAATAGCCGTCGAGAATTGGAAGAGCTGTTGTTGCAAAACTTCTTGTTCAAGCTGCTCTGCTCGGTTCTCCAGTTGCTCAGCCGAGTCGGCAAGAAGCTCTGCTGCAGTTTGCGCGGCCTCGGCCGCCGGAGCCAGTTCATTATTCTCCGCTGAATCCTGCGAACGCTGCTGAGACTCAACGGCTCGTTGGAGTTCCGCAGACAGACTCGCGTCACCCATTTGTGCGGACGTGTTGGCTTGTGCGCTAGTTCGTTGCTGCAATTCGGATTGATTTTCAACGAGCGAATTCCGGTTGCTGGCCGCATCGTTAGCTCCCATGCGCTGGGCCAGTTGCAACTGCTCAGCGGCCAAGTCGGACAGGGCTTGGCTGGATTGCCGCAGGTTGTCGACCTGGGTCTGCAAGCCACCAAGCTGCGAAGCGCTGCCGACCCCGAGCTGTTGTAGCGCGTTGTTCAATAGTTCAGCAACTTCCTGTTGGCTGCTAGCCGCCTGAGCCAAGCGGTCGTCGCGGAGCTCGTCCGTCGAGCGGCGCATTTTGGAGCTAGCTTGCAGATCGACCAAACCCTGCGTGGCGCGCTGAATTTGGTTTTTTAACGATTGTTGGTCATCGCCAGCGGTTGAGCGAAGTTCGTCCGCGCGGTGTAGCAAGTCATCCAGGCGTCGCGCCAGGCCCTGTTGGTCAGCGGCCAAGGCGGCCTTGCGAGCTCTGAATTCGTCGTTCTCCACTTGCGACAGCCGCTGCAACTGGAGTTGATCGGTTTCGCCGCGAAGCGCACTTTGCTGTTCGAGGATCTGCGACAGCTCGCGCTGCACTTGCTGTAGCGCTTCATTGTTTGCCAGTCGATCCATCAGTGATTCGAGTGTCCGCACTGCTTGAGTCTGGGCCTCAGTTGAATCGTTGGCCGCACGGGCCAAAGCCGGGCTGAGACTGGACTTGGCAGCTGCCAGGGATGACTGTGCCTGGGTGGCTGTTTGGTCGGCAGAAGTGGCCGCCGATTGAAGGTCGTTCTGAGTAATGGCTTCGACTCGGTTGGACAGGCTATCGAGTTCTATGGCCAGGTCGGTTTGCCCAAGATTATTCTGTGTGAGTAGTTCGCGGAGCTTGATCAGTTCGCTAGCCACGCTGGTCCGATCGCCTTTGAGTTGCTTTAGAATCTCGCGCTGAACACCGGCGATGTTTCGAAACACATCGAGCTGTTCAGGTCCGATTTTGTCGGCGACTTGCGTCGATTCCCAAGTGCGATTCATCAACTCGGCATTCCTCCGCTGAGCGTCCGTCAGCGCGCGAACGCGTTCATGTACTTTGTTCTGCTTGTCTTGGATCGATCGCACAATCTCTGCCGGTTCTCGGACTTGAAATGTTTGAATTTGGCTTTTGCCCAATTGTCCAGAAGTGTCGCGGGCTTCCAGCCAAACCGAAATTGTTTGATCGACCACGAGCGGAGCACCTCGTGTGATTTCCCAGATGGCATCGAACGCGATCGTTCTCTCGAACTCGTTTTCCAATTGCGGTCGATTCGAAGGCCAAACTGGAAATTCTCGAGAGTCAAATTGGCCCGGTTCACTAAGACTCATGTAGGCCACGATGTCAGCGAGCCCCAAGTCATCGTCGGCTTGGCCCCGAATCGGGAGTGTGGCGTCGATAGAAAGCTCTGTCAATTCTGCCTGTTGCATGACGACGGTGGGTGGTGCATCCGAGGTAACCTCGATCGCCCAACGTTCTGGCTGCAACAGTTTAAGGCCATCGCGGGTCGTAACCCACAATTGCCAAGCGAGCGGAACCGTGACGGTGAGCGGTTGGCTATCGGAGCCTGCCAGACGCAGGTCGCGACCGTTTGTACCCAGATGCGCTGTCAGCGTCTGCGGCGTGGCAATTGTGGAAGCTTCTGATAGTGGCACGGGGTCAGACGGATTTACGGCCTGAGCGAGCTGGATCGTGACGCTGGCTACCGGCTCTGAGAAGGTTCCGGAAAACTCGATCGCGCTGCCCGACAGTACCTGGATGCGTCGACCGGCGATGTCCACTGCAGGCAAGCGGGTGTAGTCCGGCGGCACGACCGCGAATTGGTACCGCAGCAGCTCGGGAGGATTCACTACGTCGATGCGATGCCAGGCCATCGATCGATCCTCTCCACCGATAGCTCGTATCTCGATGGCTTCTGTCATCGTCGGTAGATTGGCAACTGCCATATCGCCTAGCTGTGTGGCCGGTATCGTCGTGATGGCAGACAAAGTCAGTGCATCGCCGGTTTTAGCAGAGCGAATCTGAACGTCAATTTGTTCAGGCAGCGGCGGGCTGCCGTCGATAATTTCCAATTGCAAATCGCTGCCCGCAGCTACAACCGTGGGCGGATTCTGAAGTATCAGTTGATCGCGCTTGGGCCAGTAATAGGAAGACCAAGGCATTGTCAAACGCGCCAGGGCGAGCCCTGATTCGTAAGGCCAGAGTACGCTTAGGCCCAGCAATAGTAGTATCGCTACCCCGCACGCGGCAAAAGACCGCCTGAGTCCAGAAGTCTGCAAATACGCGCGCCAGTCGAGATCGGGTTGGCGGTCAGCCCAACTCCTGAGAACGGCATTGCGAAAACCAGAGCTGCCATAGCGGTTGGCATCATCGGGTAAGCTGGCCAGCTCAACTGCGGTAGATAGTTGCCCATCAAGCTCGGGGCGACTGTGCTCGATCCAGCTAGTGACCTGAAGTGGGGTTGGCGAAAACTTCCACGCGGGACGCAAGTACTTTATCGCCGCAACGATCGCTATGGCCAGCCAGCTTAGCAGTGCCAAGACGCGCAGTCCGGTCTCTTCGCGGCGTAGCAACATGTCCCCGACCAGCAGAAGAAGTAGTGTGCCCAGCACGCTGGTGATCCAGATGGACAGTCCGTGCCAACGCATGACCCGCCTGGCAGCGGCGGCCAGGCCACTGGCACCGTCTAGCAATTTCGTACGAATGAGTTCGACGGGCGTCTCAGGCATGTTTTCCAAGCGTAAAAATTTCGCAACGGTTCGCGGAGTCCATCGACCTAAACTTTAGCGTAAACCTGAACCAAGAGTTTAAGTACCATTTTGATTGTTTAACCGCAAAGCTCGCTTGCACATTTTAAGTACCAGTTCGATTGTTTAACCGCAAAGCGCGCTTGCACATGGGATCGAGCCCAAGAAGGCGTCCCCCCGCAGCACCAGTTTTCACCCCAATGAGTACCGCAGTCGGGCTCAGCAATAGCCGCCAAACCAGGCTGGCACGCTGTGCGGTTAAACAGAACAAATTGGCCTCGAACTGCAACCCCATCATTCTATGCGACTGGGTCAATCAAATCCATTCAGTCATCGAAAGCGGCTGGCAAGCAATGTAGAATAAGGCGTTGGGCCTTGGTTGAGGACAATTGGAGCGACTCGGAATGTCAGGCGAATTTGAATTGGATGTGGCAGAAGAAAGCGAATTGTTGCGGCAATATCATGAACTGGCCGAATTGGCCGGCTCGCTGGCGCATGAAATAAAGAACCCACTGTCTGTGATTCACATGAACGCCGACTTGCTGAGCGAAGAGCTCAGCGAAAGCGAGTGGCCTGGGCGGCGGCGGGCGGAAGCCAAAGTAGAAATGGTTCGTCAGCAGTGTCAACGGATGGAGAACTTGCTCCGCGATTTTCTGCGATTCGCCCGCATGCGGGACTTGGAAATGACGCCCGGCAGTTTGAACGAGCAGGTAGAGACCGTGTTGCGCCTGTTCCAGCCGCAAGCCGACAAGCAGTCCGTCGAAGTGATTCGTTACCTAGATTCCGACCTACCCAGCGTGTTGTTGCACAGCGATTCCATGCAGGCTTCGCTGATCAATCTGGTAAAAAATGCGCTCGAAGCCATGGACGCCGGTGGGCAATTGGTGGTCCGCACCTACTCGACTCCGCGCGGAGTCGCCTTGGATTTGATCGATACGGGTTGCGGCATGGACGACTCGACGGCCAGCCATATGTTTGAGCCATTTTATTCGACCAAGAATGGTGGTTCTGGTTTGGGGCTGCCAACGGCCAGAAAGATTATCGATGCTCATGGCGGTCGCATCAGCGTACAAAGCGAGGTTGGGCGCGGTACCAAGTTTGTGCTCGAATTCCCAACGCCTGCTAGATTGCGATAAGTTAAGCACTCACGCATAAGTTTCTGCGCATAATTAGCCGTTTTGGCGTTAGCCACGGTTGATTGATAGCACGGAAAACTTATGCGTGGGTGCTTATATCCTAAACTTCCTCTCTCCTAAGTGAGTTTGAACATGAAAATCCAAGGCAAATCATTCGCGAATTTTTATTGCACAGCCGCCATGTTGGGATTGATCTGCAGTCTAGTTGCGACGCGCGTCCCAGCGGCTGATAGGCCCAACATTCTGTTGCTGTTGAGCGATGATCATAGCTATCCTTTTCTGAGCTGTTACGGGGATTCGAATGTAAAGACTCCCAACATTGATCGTCTGGCCGCGGAGGGGATAAAGTTCCATCGCTTCTTCACTGCGGCACCACAGTGCGTGCTGTCGCGGGCCGCTTTGATGACAGGACGTTCGCCGGTGGCCTCGCGCATGATTCGCTTTTCGTCCTCATTGCCCGCCGACGAAGTCACGCTCCCGGAAGTACTTCGCGAATCGGCGGACTATTACACGGGCATCTGCGGTCGTAGTTTTCATCTAGACGGCTCAGGCAAAAAGACTCCTTTCGTGCAAGCCATGTTCGAGAAGCATCACTTGGAAACATTCGCAGATCGTGTCGACTATTTGAAAAGCGGCAGCGATGTGGCTGTCGTAGGGCAAGTTGCCGAGTTCCTGGATAAGCGACCCGAGGGCAAGCCATTTTTTATGTGGGCCAACTACAGCGATCCTCACCATGTTTGGAACGCCGAGCCCGGTTATCGTCCGAGTCCAGCCAGCCTCAATTTGCCAGCCCATTGGCCCGACTTGCCGGGCGTCCGCGAGCAGGTGGCCGACTACTGCGCCGAAGTGAATCGTGTCGACGAGCGGATTGGGCGGGTGCTAGCCGAACTGGAACGTCGGCAACTGATGGACAATACCATCATTGTGTTCGCGGGCGACAACGGTGCTGCGTTGCCACATGGCAAAGGTTCATTGTATGATCCGGGCTCGAATGTTCCCTTCGTCGTGCGTTGGCCGGGCAAAGTTGAAGCGGGCCGCGAATCGACGGCGCTCATGAGTGGCGAGGACTTGGCACCGACCCTGCTCGAAGCCGTTGGTGTGGCCGCACCGCCCAGCATGCATGGTGTTAGCGTCTACAAGTTGCTCGTTGGCGAACCGTTTTCTCCGCGCCAAAACTTGTTTATCGCTCGCGGCCCGCATGGCTCCGCACCGGTGAAAGTCGACGCCACCAGCTCGCCTTACGACATGGGCCGCGCGGTACGTAGCGATCGGTATAAGCTGATCTATAACTGCACGCCTTGGCTGCCATATGGTCCCGTCGATTCGGCCGGTGGCGCGGCTTGGAAGCAGATGCAAGCCGCCGATTCGGCTGGCACTTTGAGCTCGGGAATTCACGCTACTTATTTCGTCGCCCCCAGACCTGTATACGAATTCTACGACTTGCAAGCCGATCCTTCGGAGCTGAACAACCTCAGCGGTAGGGCTGAGGTCCAGGACGCGGAAAGGCTTTTGCGGCAAGCATTGATCGAGCGCATGATGGTTGAGTTCGATCACTTGCCATTGCCCGCAGAGCTGTGAGGCCTCAGTTGGCGATTTTTGGTGGCGGCTGCAGCGGCACCATGGCGATTTCGACTGTCTTGCGATTTTCGTTTTCCAGCACGTAGTCGATACTCGTGAAGGCCCGTTGGGCGGCTTCGGGAGCTTTCAATTCAAATTCTTTATGTCCGACCATCATTGCTTCCTGACTGGCGATGGGAATGTCGTATAGTACCGCGCGCCCCTGTTCGTCGGTAACAGCCGAATACGGGGACTTCTGCATTTGTTTCGCGTAAAAACTTTCTGGTAGTGCGGAACCCCTACCCGCAATCTGATTCTCGATCAGGGCCACACTGGGAAAGCCTTGGCCGACCAATGTCGAGCCACCTTTATCGAAAATTTGGTTAGGCCAAGTGGAAACCTCCGCACCGGCCAAGGGAGTTCCATCGGGTTTGGAAACAATGACTTCCAGCGATCCGGCCACTTGCATCGGCAACATCACCGACAACTGCTTGTCGATAATTTCGGCGCTATCCAGATCAACTTGGATGCCTTGCACCCGGCCATCTTTTCTACCCTCGACGCGCTGGCTGACAATCAGCCAGCCGCGGCAGCGTGCGATGAGTTGAACGGTGCCCGTGGGTGGAAGCGAAGGAAAGGTAAAGCTGCCGTCGGCGGCTATTTCAGCCACATCGCACCAAGCCAACGAGGGGTCTTGATTTCCATAGACTTCACCGCGAGGTTTGGGCAAACACCATGCAACCACGCTTCCATCGGTCACGGGGCGCGGCACGACATCCGCCAGGGCGCCGGTCAAGCGAACTCCGGTTGCCAGCTTGATATTGCGAATGGTGACAGGCCGGCCTTTGGCGAATCGCGTCGGTAGGATACCGCTGAACAGAGTTTCGCCATTGGAATCTGGCGCGATCAGCATGGTTTGCCACGAGCCGTCGGGAATTCCACGGCTGCGAACTTTGCCATCTTCTAGTACCCATTCCGCGTTGCGACCGCGACCCGCCATCAACACGCCAAACTTGTCGATCGGAGTGTCGCGATCATCGATGGCCGAAAATTCGACTGGACAGCCGGCGATTAACGTATGCTCGACGCCCGGCTCGCGCGGATCCACTTCGAGGCTGGCAGCCACAAAGTCGGCATGATTGAATCGGAAATCAATTTTGTTGGTGGTCACCAAACCGGACTGAGGGCCGAACTTTGTGGGGTAGAGCACGGTGATCTTGCCGTCGGCGTCGGTAACGAGCCGATTGTTTTTACCAGCGTTGGGGGTGGGCCAGCCATACCAGCTACCTGGGTCTTCTTCACAGCGTACGCCAGCAGCTTCAACACTAATGTTGGCGAGAGGCTTCGCCTGCTCATCGACGACAGTCAGTGTGTAGGGTTTGAGTTCGACCGGAAATGCAATATCTTCTTTCGGCTCGTCGGTTTGTCCATGAGTTAGATTGCAAAGTGCGACCAATCCTAGGATCAACACTGGAAGGCCTACGTAGGCAGAGAGCCGAGGTCGGGCAGGGAGTTTAAGTTTCAACACGAGGGTGTTCTCCATTGTTTTCACAGAGACTTAGGACGAGATTCGGAGGGAATCGGAGGGAACAAGAACCCGCTGATTGTAGCAGCGGAGCAGTGGGAGTTGCGCACACTTTACCCGCGATTTGATCCTCGATGCTCAATAACGAGCCGTTCGCGCGGTGGCTTTTAGCCAGCAGCGTTGGAAATCCTGGATCGGCGATGGGGTGCAGGGGGAGGGGGGGCATTTTTGCGACGCTTGGCACCTAAGGGAGTTGAATCCGGCGAAAAAGTGGTGACTGTGCCCGAGGGATTTTGGCTGTCGCAGATTGGTCGGGTACTTCGTTCTGGATATCCACTTCTTTGCCGTTGCTGGCATTCCTACGGAACATAGAATGAGAGCGTTTTCAGACTTATTGTTTTTTTCCAAAGGGGTTTTTCGATGGCTCGTAGAAATGCGTTTACGCTCGTTGAGCTGTTGGTGGTGATCGCAATTATTGGAATTCTGGTAGGCCTATTGCTGCCTGCCGTACAAGCGGCTCGCGAAGCGGCGCGGCGCATGAGTTGTTCAAACAACCTTAAGCAAATTGCGTTGGCGAACCTGAACTACGAATCGACGCACAAGAAGTTTCCTCCAGGCCGCTTTGATCCCGACTACGTCGTAGGTGGCGTTGTTCAGAAAAGTTATACGACTTATCCAAACACGCTGCCCGCTGGGGCTCAAACTGGATTTCGCTCGGTCCACACATTCCTATTGCCATACCTCGAGCAAGGCAACATCTATAACTTGATTGACTTCTCCAAACCCACCTCGGTGCGTATGACCACCGGTGGTGGGGTCACGCCAGTCAATGCGAACTATCAAGCCTATGCCAACTTGGCAGGTTTTTATATCTGCCCCTCTTGCCCGTACACAGGCCGAATTATTTCAGAGAACAACTATCGCTATAACTTTGGTGGTTCGACACCGTTTGGTGGCTCGCGTGGGTCGGATGCGAATGATATTACTGGCGCCACGTCACCGGCTGGCTTTTCGTCCAAGGGCAATGGAGCCTTCACGATTGGGTCGGCGCTGGGTGTGGGAGCTATTAACGATGGTCTATCCAACACCGTCTTCTTCTCCGAAAGAACCAAGGGTACTGGCGCAAATCTAGCCACTTCATTGCCGGGCCCTTCCGATATGACAAACATGTCGAGCCGGCCTCAAGGATTGATCGATGCAGATACCATGTACGCCGCGTGTGCGGCTCAGGTACCAGGTCTAAATGGCGGATTTAATTTCAATTCGTCGGGACGCTGGCTGGACGGCACTGACTTCTCCAACGGCTGGCCGTTCGGATTTTACTCGTCAACGATGTACAACCACGTTGCGCCTCCCAACTGGAAAAGCATCGACTGCGGTACGCGCAGTGCTATACCCGATGCGCCTGGCGAACATGCGATCGTGAGTGCTCGCAGTCTGCATACGGGTGGCGTCAATGCGGCCATGGGCGACGGCTCGGTACAGTTCGTCAGCGACAATATCAATCTCGTGACTTGGCGTGCACTTGGCACGCGAGCACAAGGTGAAGTTGCCAGCGTCGTCGAATAGTGCCCTCATCTTTTGGAAGGTTGTCGCTTTGATCCGCATAACGCTTCGAACGCTGCTGTGTCTTGGCCTGATGCTACAGTTGGTCGGCTGCGACGGCAGTATGTCGGCCACACAAATTCGAACCGCCCAAGTGCTTTACGATGAAGCGATCGAGCACGAAACGGCGGGTCAAAAGGACGACGCCTTTCAAAAGATCGATACAGCGATTAATCAGGGAGGTCTCGGCCCAGATCAACTGGGCGAGGCTTACTTGCTGAGGGCTCGCTGCCATTCCGCCCTAGGTGACCTTGCGGCAGCCCAGCAGGATCTGGACTTTGCAGAGCAGGGCTCGCCAAATCCCAGCGCTTGGCATTTCACTCGCGGGATTTACTTTGCAGCGAAAGGTGATGCTGCCAAATCGAAAGCCGAATTCGCAACGGCTCGGAAATTGAATCCGGCGCTAAAAATACCCAAGTAGAGCGACACTAGTCGGAGAACGTCACCCACTGGCTACGGGGCAGGAGCCTAGTAACGAGCCGTCCTTGCGTCCCAGGCTGTGACCTGCCGTCGCGCGCGACTGACGGCACAAATACTGGAATCGACGTCAGGCCGAAGCTACCGCCGCTCCGAAAACCGTCCTCAATCTTGGTGCCTTCGGCTGTGCGGGAGGTGCTGGCGCGGATAAGATCGTAAGTGGGTCGAGGGCGTACGCTTCAGCGCTGCCTGCTGAGGCGCCAATTCCGGCTAGAGTCTTTCAACACACGGCAAGCAGGGCACATGACAAAGCATATCTTCGTAACGGGCGGTGTGGTCAGTTCGATTGGCAAGGGACTGACGAGCGCCTCGATCGGTATGTTGCTCGAAGCGCGGGGACTACGCGTGCGAATGCAAAAGCTGGACCCCTACATCAATGTCGATCCGGGAACGATGAGCCCCTACCAGCACGGGGAAGTGTATGTGCTGGACGACGGAAGCGAAACCGACTTGGACCTCGGACACTACGAACGCTTTACCAATGGACCTCTGACTCGGGATTCGAACTATACAACCGGTCAGATCTATTTGTCGGTCATCGAAAAAGAGCGCAAGGGGCAGTTCCTGGGTAAGACTGTTCAAGTCATACCGCACATCACCGACGAAATTAAGAGCGTGATTCGCAAAGTTGGTGAAAAAGACGTCGATGTGGTCATCACGGAAATTGGTGGTACGGTAGGCGATATCGAAAGCCTGCCTTTCTTGGAGGCGATCCGCCAGTATCCGCTCATCGCTGGCAAAGAAAATTGCCTGTTCATTCACTTGACGCTGGTTCCCTACCTCAAGGCGGCGGGCGAGCTAAAAACAAAACCTACTCAGCATTCGGTGGGGCAACTACGTCAAATCGGTATCCAGCCAGATATCTTGATCTGCCGCTGCGAGCAATCGATCTCGCGCGACGAGCGCGACAAGATCGCGCTGTTCTGCAACTTGTCATCCGAAGCCGTTATCGAAGAGCGCGACAAAGATTTTTCGATCTACGAAGTGCCACTCAGTTTAGTGACCAACGGGCTGGACGAACTGATCGTCAAGCGATTGAGGCTCTCGTCCACTACTCCCGACCTAGAGCCCTACAACGAAATTCTGCATCGGTTGAGGAATCCCGAGCACGAGATTAGTATCGCCGTCGTCGGAAAATATGCGGAACACAAAGACGCCTACAAATCGATCTACGAATCGCTGGACCACGCCGGTATCCATCATCGCGCGCAGATTCGAATCGGGCGAATTCAGAGTGCCGATATTGAAAATGAAGGCCCCGAGTGCTTGCTGTCTGGCTACGATGGAATTTTGGTTCCAGGCGGATTTGGAGAACGTGGCATCGAAGGCAAGGTGCAGGCGATTCGCTTCGCGCGAGAAAAGGGAATTCCTTTCTTCGGAATTTGCCTGGGCATGCAGTGCGCGGTGATCGAGTTCGGACGCAATACGATCGGTCTGGAAGGTGCGCATTCCACCGAGTTTGATAAAAATACGCAGCATCCAGTGATCTGCCTGCTTGACGAACAACGCGAGATCACCCAGATGGGTGGTACGATGCGGCTGGGCAGCCAACCAGCACGGCTGGTCGATGGCTCGCGTGCTCATGGCGCGTACGGTCGCGAGGCAATCGACGAACGACACCGGCATCGCTACGAATTCAACAACGTCTATCGACAGCAATTCGAAGCTCATGGCATGACCTTCGCAGGCACGAGCCCCGATGGCGAGTTGGTCGAGATTGTAGAACTGGCCAGCCATCCGTGGTTTCTGGCTGTGCAATTCCATCCTGAATTCAAGTCCAAACCGACCAAGGCGCACCCATTATTTGCTGGGTTCATCCAGGCGGCTATCGAGCGACGCAGCCGACGGCAAAAAAAAACACCTGAGGCAACTCAAACCGTCTAGCTTTTTAAGTGAGAGAGATTGCGTATGGCCAGCGAACAACCCGCCAAATCCAAATTGATTATCGATGAGGACTGGAAGTCTCAGGTCCAGCGCGAAAAGCAAGAGCAGCAGCACAAAGAGGCCGAAGCTACCGCCACTCAGGACGTTAGCTCCGACGCCGCCAGCGTTGCTGCTAGCGAGATGGGCGATAGCGATAAACCTGAGGTGCTGCCACCGCCGCCGCCAGCTTCGATGAGTTTGCTAATTGCCATGATGGCGACTCAGGCCATGTCCGCGATGGGGATTATGCCTGACGAAGCGGGCCAGACCATGCCCGTCAATCTAGACTTTGCGCGGCATTTCATCGATCTACTCACCGTGATCGAAGAAAAGACCAGCGGGAATCTCAGCGACGCGGAGAAAGCTTATTTGCAAGATGCCCTTCACCAATTGCGGATGGCCTTTGTGGCGGTCTCCAAGCAAGCACCGGTGAAGTAGCCTTTTTGCGATAATTGAACCTCAGTCGCCTTCCCTCCGCCCGCTGGACGGGCGGAGGGGGCGGGACTCAGTTCAGCCTGTAGTACTCCTGTTCGGCGTGAATTAAAAGTCGACAAGAGCTACAGCTAAATCCTGAAGTAGGTGACCTCAAACTTCTTGCCAAGACGTCGGTCAGGGCACGAATAACTCCATCGTCTTCGATCGAAAAATGCTCCGGCCAACTGTCGCGACGGGGCGAAAAAAGTCGGACCACCTCGCCCGTTTGCGGATCAATCGAAGCAATATCACTTCCCTTCGCGCGGTTGCAAATGAAGCACATCCAAGCAAGATTGGAAACCGCCGTTTCACCCCGATGCTTCGTCGCGATGATGTGATCCGGCTCGTGAGGCAACAAACAATCGTCGGCTTTTGTCAGACTTTTCATTCGTCCCGTAACGCACGAAAAAACCGCAGAGGCCAGCGGCACCTGCGGTTTTGAATTTCGATGTTGTGTAGCCATTGCGCTCGAGCGGAACGCAGAGCCAAGGACTACTTCTTTTTCTTCTTCTTGGGGTCTTCTTCTTCTTCCTTGACCTTTTTCTTCTTCTTGAGGGAGACCTTCACGACGCGTGTTTTTGGAATACCCAGCACGGGGTCGCCTTCGCGCCAACGCTCAAGTTCCGTGAGTCGCTTAATGCGCTCTACGCGAGTTAGGACATTGCGGGACTTGATCGCTCCGCCACTTACTTTGAGGCTCTTGTCGAGCGTCATCGGTTCTCTCCAAAACTTACATTATCAATCGTCCCTTTGCTGTGAGCCATTTTAAAGGGGCGTAGCATCGGGAACTATTAGGTTGATTTAAGGAACGTCGGAGTGTACCCAGCCTGCCAAATCGAGGCAATGGCTATTTCAGATTGCCGCCATAATGATTTCCTCAAAAGGGTGGTTTTTTGACGCTTAGGCCACAGCCCGCCATGTAGACCGCCGCCATCAGGGGTGCCCGCATCCGCATGTTGCTCCAGTAGATCGCATGAACGGCGGAAAGCGAGAGTATCAAAGCGATCGGCAGCAACCACTCGCGTAAACGCCACTCGCGTAAACGCCACGCCCGTGAACGCATCCGCCGTTGACCCAGTGCCATTCCCAAGCCGACAATTGCCATAGCAAACACCGCAGAGTACCAACAGCCGATGGCTAGTCGCGAAACCATGCTCCCCGTATTGGGCCAGGGAGCCCACAGCCAGCCCAGCCGATATAGGCAACTGGCTGCGAACATCGCAGGTTGCCGACTGATCGTGCTCCAAGCTGCCTCATAGGCGAGCTCGTCGTCTGCAATTTCACCCAATGCAAGTTCGGCGGCGGGTGGCAAATCCGTGGCAAACCAAAAGCTGCGCTCGGCAGGCGAGATTGTCGTCTGCTGTCGCTGAGCCCAGCGGGCATGGAATGGCTCTGCGTCCCAATTGCGCGTTGGACCGTGCTGGGAAAAATGCTGGTAGACCAGAGGGTTGTTGGCCAGCAATAACGTGTAACCGCCGTGCGATGTGGCCCAGATCGGTTGGCCAAGTTCCGCAAGATTACGCAGTGTCCAAGGCGCCACGCAACTCGCGGCCAACGCTACGACCACAACCATGTCATTGACTCGCCGCTTCCAGCACTGGCAACCGACAAACAACATGCCAACACAGACCAGCGCTAGCCAAGGTGCAGCTGTGGGTCGAGCCAAAATCGAAAGGCCCAGTACCAATCCCAGTCCAACCAGCGACAGCCACTGACCCATTGACCGTTCATCGCCATGTTTTGTAGCCAGTCGTTTGGCTTCAATGCTGCACGCCTGCGTGTTGGAATACACGCGGAGCCAAAGCCACCAAGCCAGCAGAGTTAAAAAACCGGCTAAAGTTTCAGTCATCACAAGTTGGCTGGCTCGCAAAAGCAGCGGATCGACCGTCAGCAGAGCTGCCGGCAACCAGGGCCATGTTAGCCCAAGCCTGCCAGCGATTGACCAAGCCAACCAGACGGTGGCTATGCCTAGGAGCAGTTGCAGCACGGCCACGCGCACCGGCGGAAGTCGACTGTCCTCCACGAGCCAGCTCAGCAGCCACGGAAAAAGAGGCGGTCGAAACGCCGACGGACGAACGGACGGGCCATCTTGCGATTCAATTCCCAATACACCCGATTTGGCCCAATTGATCGCCAATCGCCTGTAGGCATCGGGGTCATCTCTAAGATCTTCGAGTCCAAGAAATACAGCAGAGCTGCGGATGCACAATGCGAATGCTAATAGTACCCAAGGTATTTTTTTCCAGTGGATCAAGATTCGGAAACACACCAATGCGGATCGTATTTGCGGGTCTTCGCTGGGCCGCCGCGGGCTGCGTCGATTTGTTTTATTACGCCGAGAATCCGATCGGAGGCAGGAATGACTTCGATCGACAATTGAAAGTCTCGTGATTGGCCGGCGGCGAGTTGCACCAAGCGGCCTTTTTGTTCTTCAAAAGATTGGGGGTTGGGGAAACCCGTTCCGGGCTCGAGCCCTGTCACGTAGCCATCGGACTCCGCTACGCAATTCTTCCACTGGCTAAAAAATGGCAAAGTATCTGGCCGATAGTGAATGGCCACACCGACGTCTGAGTTTGGCGACGCCAGTAGCGATTGGGTCCAGCCGTGGCTGTCAGCCTGGCTGGCCGAGAAATAAACTTGCTCTGCGTAGCCCGCAGTCGGCGGCAGGTAGGTTGGCCAAGTATCGAGATCTTCGGCGGCGCGCGCGTCGCGAGCGACGATGTATTGAGAGGGGTGATGCAGCTTAACACCGGCTTGAAGAAACGGGGCACCGACATTGATGTGATAGAGCATTTGCATCGTGCTTGGCGTTGCACCCGCATTGGTGACCACATCGTGGATGGCCAGCGAATTTTCGCCAATGGCAAACGTATATTTTACTTGCAATCGCAAATTGTATTGTAAGAATCGCGTCTCATGAACTTCGCCAGTGACATGCAACAGTGAGTGCGCCTGGTCGACTTCCATTGCGACATTCCTAGCTGGTAGATTGCCGACGCGTCCATGCAAAGGAAATTTGAGCTGGCCGTTGGCATTGAAATCTGGGGCCCCGAAACTGCGCAAGCCACAGCGCACCAGGAGTTCGTCGAACCCATCGAGCCAGCCGAGTCCGCTGGGTTCATCTAGGGCGACAAAGTTGGGATGGATTGGCCCTTCGACGGGCGATTTCCAACCCAGATCGATACCCGCCATCCGAGCCTTCCAGAGGCTCATACCACGGGTCGGGCAGATCGCCGCGCGGACGGTGCCTGTGTCGATCATTAGCAATTCAACATCGCGACTGGCACCCTGGCTCAGTCGTAGCCGCGAGCAGCGAAATTCGCCTGCCGATACCTTGATGGTTATTGCACCGGAAAGTTCGTCGGCAAGGTTGGGTGTTGTGTCGGCGTCGAGTGGTGTTGGTAGTTCGATTCGCATTGGGTGTCTCGAAACAAATTGAAGGTAGCCCCACTCGCCAGACTTATAGTCGCCAGACTTCGGTTCTTGCACGCTGAAGGCTGGCGACTCCAGCTATGGCGGGTAGGAGTTGAATCGTTGGTCGCCTTCGACTCAGCGGACTGGGGCTACTTATGGTACCAATTTCTGGCTGCAAGCTGACGGAAACTAGTGCTCCTTACTTGTAACCGTTGTCAGCTCGGAATAAAACAGGCTGTCCGCTACCCCAGCATAATCGTCCCAGCCCACTCGGTCATCAACCGCGTGTTCCGTTAAGCTCTCACTTACAGCAGTTCAAACTAAGAAAATGACAACTCGAAAACTCGACGAAGGCCTAATCCAATCCGACAATGTGAGTGCCATTCTTTCGCGCGCTCTGGAAGCTGGCAATGGCCTGCTGCGTCTGACACCGACATGGGTTCCGCGCAGCTTCCTTCACCCAGGGCGGCGCATCAAGCTCAACCCAGCCGACCTGTACGCCTTTGGGGCGGATCGCGGTGGGATCGACGAGCGCTGGTTTGGCAGTACCACCGAAGCAGCCAACGAGGGACGCGTCTGGCATGAAGGCCTCAGCATGTGCCTTTTTGAAGGCCAAAAATTCTTGCTTCGCGATGCTGTCGCTGAGTCAGGCAAGGACTTGGTCGGTGAAAAGATTTTCGGCAAGTACCAACGCTGGCCCGTTTATTCAAAGTTCTTCGACAACATGGGGCCGATTCCGCACCACATGCATCAGTCGTTTGAGGATGCCAAGCTCGTCGGTCAAGAAGGCAAACCCGAGAGCTACTACTTCCCACCTCAGTACAACAACGTCGATAACAATTTCTGCTACACCTTCATGGGGCTCGAGCCGGGTACGACCAAGGAACAATTGCGACGCTGTTTGGAAAATTGGAACAAGGGTGACAACGGCATTCTCGATCTTTCCAAGGCCTATCGACTCCAGCGCGGCACCGGTTGGCTCATCCCACCGGGCGTGCTGCACGCGCCCGGTTCGCTGTGCACCTACGAACCGCAATGGGGCTCCGATGTGTTTGGCATGTATCAATCGATCGTCGAAGGACGCTACGTGCCCTGGTCGCTGCTGGTGAAAGATATGCCTGCCGAGAAGCACCAAGATTTGGACTTCATCGTGGGTCAATTGGATTGGGAAAAGAACGTCGATACGCACTTCAAGGACGCGAATTACATCGAACCGATTGTCGATCAGGACCGCAGTGGTAAAGGCTTTACCGACAAGTGGATTGTGTATGGCACCATCGATGGTCAACAGCTCTTTAGCGCCAAGGAGCTAACGCTTCTGCCGGGTGCCAAATGCACTTTGCAAGACCCAGGTACCAGCAGTTGGATCACGGTTCAAGGCAAGGGACGTATCGGCAGCCTGGCCCTGCAAACGCCTGCCATGATCGACTTTGGTCAGACGACCGAAGATGAAGTGTTTATTTCTCATGCTGCGGCTACAGCGGGTGTCGAAATTGAGAACACCGGTAGCGAGCCGCTGGTAGGACTAAGATACTTTGGTCCAGACTGCCATCCAAATTTGCCTGCCAATGGCGCGTGGCAGCAATCTCGCTAGCCAATCGATTCATCCCTCAGCCAATCTTTTCAGACCATTTCAATCGGAGCTTCGTATGAGCCACACTTCACCCAAACTACACAATGCCATGTGGCCCGGACTGGTCGGTAAGGGAACCGAAGCAGGTCAAGAACCGCCGATCAGTCTCGAAAAGATGCTTGATTTGACGGCTGCTGCCGAAGTTGATGGGCAAAAGTTTGAGGGTATCGACTACTTTTTGTTCCTGCCTCACACCAATCCAGAAGCTTCCGATGCAGAGCTGAAGAAGATCGCGGACATGATCGCCAGCAAAGGTTTTACGGTTGGATCGTTGGTGGCTCCGGTTTGGCCAGGCACCGTCGGTGACTCGGCGATGGGGGACGCAGCGGCTCGCGACAAATTCTTGTCGGCCGTGCGCATGGCCTGCCGCATCGCCAAAATATTCAACGAGCACGGTGTTCGCCGCTACGGGTGCATTCGTATCGATTCGGCCGAGTTCGGCGTCGAAAAATGGCGTGCGGAAGCGAAGGCGAACACGGCCAAAATTGCCAGCACGTTTCGCGAGGCCGCCAAGATCGCCGCCGATAGTGGCGAACGTTTGGCCGCCGAGGGGGAGATTTGCTGGGCTGGCATGCACAGTTGGAAAGATATGCTCGATTTGCTAGAAGAAGTCGCTATGCCGCAAACGCTTGGATTCCAAGCGGACCTTGCGCACACCTATCTTTACCTAATGGGTTACAACGCGCCCGAGTGCGCACTGCTAAAGGAAGGCTATACGACAGACGAGTTCTACGCGGCCTACGAAAAAATGACCGACAAGCTACGGCCTTGGACGATCGATTTCCACGTTGCCCAAAATGATGGACATGTGCATGGTGCTGGCGCTCACGATAAGACGGGCAAACACTGTCCAGCCGACGATCCCAATGGAAAACTTGATATCGTCAAGTGCGCGGGCTATTGGCTCAAAGACGCACCACAGCGCGGCATCCAACACATTTGCTGGGACGGTTGCATGTTCCCCAACGCTATGCTCGAAGATCCGAAAACTTGGAATACAATCCTCGACACCATGATCCAAGTTCGGAAGACACACGGTTGGTAGCGGTTGCGCATGCCCAGGGCGGCCAGCCAGCGTTTTAACTCTTTACATCCATCCACTGTCGAATATTTGAGGACACCCCGGTGAAAGAACTTCGTATTGGCATGATCGGTTACGGCTTCATGGGCAAGACGCACTCCAACGCCTATATCCAAGCCGCCCACTTTTTTAAGAGTCAGCACAAGCCCGTATTGAAGGCGCTGTGCGCGCGCAATTTGGAAAAAGCCCAGCCCTTTGCAGACAATTGGGGTTACGAATCGCTTGAATCCGATTGGCGAGAATTGCTCAAACGCGACGATATCGATGCGGTTGACATTTGCACTCCCAATAATCTCCACAAAGAAATTGCGGTCGAAGCGGCTAAAGCTGGCAAGATGATTTTGTGCGAGAAGCCGTTGGCGATGAATGCCCAAGAAGGTGAAGCGATGTGCGCGGCGGTCGAAGCGGCCGGTGTCGCCAATATGGTCTGGTACAACTATCGCCGAGTCCCAGCTGTTACGCTGGCAAAGCAGATTTTGGATTCCGGAAAACTCGGTCGCATTTTTCATTACCGCGCCAACTTCTTGCAGGACTGGACGATTAATGCCGACGTGCCTCAGGGCGGGGCTGCGACCTGGCGATTGGATGTCGAAGCAGCAGGTAGCGGTGTGACCGGCGATCTGCTAGCCCATTGCATCGACACGGCCCTATGGCTCAATGGTTCCATCAAAGACGTAACGGCGATGACCGAAACGTTCGTAAAGGAGCGCGTGCATGCCGAAACGGGTAAGAAACAACCGGTCGGGATCGATGACGCCTGTGCGTTCCTGTGCCACTTCGAAAATGGTTCTCTGGGCCTGTTCGAATCGACTCGCTATGCCCGTGGTCATAAAGCGCTGTACACGCTCGAGATCAATGGTGAACATGCGAGCATGCGTTGGGATCTGCACGATCTGCATCGCTTGCAATATTTCGACTACAGCGACACTTCGATCGTCCGGGGTTGGAGGAGTGTGCATGTGTCCGATGGCGATCAGCCCTACATGGGAAATTGGTGGGTGCCAGGGCTACAGATTGGCTACGAACATTCCTTCACGCACCAAGTTGCCGATTTCTTGACCAGTCTCGACACGGGCGAGCCCGTACATCCCTCGTTCCGCGACGCCCTGGAAACTCAGAAAGTTTGCGATGCCGTACTGGCTAGCGCCAAGCAACGCGTTTGGACGAGTGTGTGATCCGGTTCGACCGATGGGTGCCATCGGCAAAGGTCTGGAAGCGGTGATTTGAATTATTTAGCTCACGCCCATCAACATCTCGCGAATCCCTATTTTGCGGCGGGTACTGCGCTGCCGGATTGGATGAGTGTTATTGATCGCAAGAACCGAGCTCGGCGACAATATGCCGAACCGGTTGTGTCGCACTCGGACCCGCGGATTTCTGCGTTCGCCCAAGGTTGTTTGCAACACCACGCGGATGATTTTTGGTTTCATCAAAATGCGACTTTTGTCCGCCTCAGTACGCAATTTGCGGTCGAGTTGCGCGAGCAGCTCGCAGCCGGCCTGGGACACCAAGCCGGCTTCCTGGGCCACATTAGCGTAGAGTTACTGCTGGATTGGACATTGGATGAACGCGACCCCCGTCTAATGGATCGGTACTATGCTCTACTCGCTTCATTGGACGTGGAGTTGGTGCAGGCAGCGGCGGGCGAGATCTGCCGAAAGCCGGTGACGGGCATTGTCGATTTGCTACCGCGGTTTATCGAAGTCCGGTTCCTCGAAAGCTATCGAGACGATCAACGCTTGCTGACCAGCTTGAATCGCGTGATGAAACGTATTGGTCTGCCCATGCTACCTGCGGGTCTTACAAGCTGGTTGCCGTCGGCTCGCGCTCGCGTGCAGCAGTGTGCGGACAAGTTGTTGTCGCCGTAAACTTGACTTTTTGAGCAGCATGTCGTTCAATCGTTCAATTGAAGCACAGTTCAATTTTTCAATGCGGAGAAAAGCTTGATGGCATCCAATCTACATTTCGTTGACGCTTCTAGAACTACCCTGCGCACTCGCTTTACCGCATTGCTAATTTGCCTGGTCGTCGTCGGAAATCTGCTGGGTCGGTTGTGGGGACAAGACGCCGACTCTCGTTCAACACTGGAGAGCGAGGGCAAATACGGCTTCATATCGATATTCAATGGACGAGACCTCACGGGTTGGCAAGGTGCTACCGACGGTTATGAAGTTCGCGGGGGCGCCATCGTTTGCAAAGAAGGCAAGGGCGGCATCGTACTGTTTACCGAAGAGCAATACGACGACTTTGTAGTGCGATTCGAATTCAAACTGCCGCCGGGCGGAAACAACGGCTTGGCCATTCGCTATCCAGGCACGGGTCATGTGGCTTACGACGCCATGTGCGAATTGCAGATTCTGGACGACGACGCTGAGCAGTATGCCAAGCTCGATCCACGTCAGTACCACGGGTCTGTATATGGTGTTGCCGCAGCCCATCGCGGCTATCTCAGGCCTACCGGCCAATGGAATTTCCAAGAGGTGACTGTCCAGGGTTCAACCATCCGAGTCGAACTGAACGGCACGGTCATTGTCGATACGGATGTAAGCCAAATTACCGAGTTCAAAGACAATCTCGCGCATCCGGGCCTCGGTCTTAAGCGTGGTCACTTTGGTTTTGCAGGACATCAAGATCCAGTCGCATTCCGCAATATTTCCATCAAACGTTTGACGCCGGCAACTCCCACGACGGAGACAAGTGATACAGTCGAAGAAAAGTTGCAGCGTCTAAAGTTGCAGGGTCTGCTGCACGATGCAGCGAGTTCGATGGTTTTTCATTCGTCGTTCGATAGCGTCTCGCAAGCCAACCTATCCAAAGGCCAGGGTGTGCTTCTCCAAGCCGAATCGAGCGAAAGGAAAGAGCTGCAGCCATTGATGACGGCAGGCGTTATCTCGATTGGAAAAAACCAAGGCCGATACGGCGATGCCCTGCGGTTCCTGAAGAAGACCAAGGAAGTTCTTTTCTACGAAGGAATAGAATTTGGCTATCGACAACTGGACTGGTCGGGCAGCGTTTCCCTGTGGCTCAAACTCGATCCCAATCAAGACCTCGAACCAGGATTCTGCGATCCGATTCAAATTACCGAAAGAGGCTGGAACGATGCCGCATTCTTCGTTGATTTCGATAAGGTTTTACCGCGAGATTTTCGTTTGGGGGTATTCCCGAATTTGGAGACTTGGAATCCAAAAAATACAGATATTGAACAGATCCCAGTGGAATCGCGGCCGATGGTAACCGTCAAACGACCGCCTTTCTCTGCCAACGCATGGACACATATATGTTTTACTTGGGCCGGCGTGAATGCATCGGATCAGCGTCCGGCGGTGGCGTCGCTGTATCTCAACGGCAAGCTCCAGGGTTCGCTCGAGCGTCCCCTGCAGTTTACATGGGACCCAGAAAAAGCAGGGATCATGCTGGGCCTCAATTACATCGGCTTGATGGACGACCTCATCATTTTTCGCAAAGCGCTGAGTGCCGAGCAAGTGGAGCTACTTTACAAACACCCTGTCGGCGGACTGAATTGAATTCAGTATTCCTCGACGGTGGCGGGTAAGGCAACTCCTGCGCGACGTGCCCTGTCGAGTTCAATCGTAGTGTTCCTTAGGTAGCACTACGGTGGGTAGTTGGTCAGGGTGTGTTCTTGCAAATGTGAAATCGTATATCTTTTTGGAAAGCACTGGGACTTTGATGAAGTTGCCCAATCGTCGGCGGAGAGAAATTCCCTCTGGCTCAAGGAAGGAATTTTTTCCTAAATCAAGCTCAACAAGCAGGCTTGGGCTTACCAGCAAGTTGGGCTGTCTCTATTTTTTTAGTGGACTCCCTGCGCTTGTCTATCAGATTGTGTGGCAGCGTTTGCTTGTCCTACACAGCGGTGTAGGAACAACGTCTGTAGCGATCATTGTGGCGGCTTATTTGTTAGGGATTGGAGTTGGCAGTTATCTTGGCGCCAAACTCAGTAGGCGTCTTACTCCTCGGCAAGCACTTACGGCCTTTGCAGTTTTTGAAATGTTAGTCGCTATCTGTGGATATGTGAGCCCATGGGTACTCTATACGTTGCTGTATGAGCAATTCGGTTGGGCTTACAGTAGTGTACTGACGACTGGTTGTTTGCATTTTTCAGCGTTAATCATCCCCACGACATTAATGGGCGCGACGCTACCGATGATGACCCGAGCCCTGGTGCGGGATGTCAACCTTGCCCCACAATCCATTGGTATTCTGTACGGTATGAATACCTTGGGTGCAGCCGCCGGAGCGGCCCTGGCTACTTGGCTACTTTTGCCATGGTTTGGTGTATCGGGAGCATGTTCAATAGCAGCCGCGTTTAACTTTTTGGTTGCGCTCGTAGCAATTTGGCTGCGCGCGGGCTTGACTCCTGGTCAGGGTGAGGCACCGGCTGCTGCGAAGCGGCAGGTTGTGGCAACACCTTCGCAATTTTCCCATGCAATCGCGATACCACCATCGCAACCACCATTTGGATTCTGGATCGCGCTTTATTTCTGCGGCGGTTTTTGTGCGATCGGACTTGAGATTGTGTGGTTTCGCATTCTAGACGTCGCCGTCAAGTCGACAGCCTATACGTTTGGGACACTGCTCGCAGCTTATTTGTCATGCATGGCGGTGGGGAGCATTGTAGGCTCGTTACGCATAGATCGACTAACGCAGCCGCTGTCGCATTTTTTATGGTTGCAATGGATGATCACCGCTTCGGCAGCCACGTCAGTGTTGCTACTGATGTATGTTCCCCAAGGCTGGTGGGGAATGTCTTGGCTTTACCACTACTGGGGGCAACCAGATCCCATTTTCCCGAATTGGAATAGCATGGCAGCCAGTACCGTACTTTATATCCTCATACCTTTGATCCTGATGGGCTATGCCACCTACTGCATGGGCTATAGTTTTTGTGTCTTGCAACGTGGGGTGCAAGTTGAAGCTAGGTTGAGCGGCTATCGAGTGGGTGTGTTGCAGGCTGCAAACATCTTCGGTTGCATTGCCGGTAGTCTGTTTGTTGGACTGTGGCTATTAGATGTATTGGGAACTTCACATAGCCTGCAAGTGCTGGTAACGATCGGTGGTGGCTTCGCACTTGTGGGATTCTGCCTGTGCGGTCGATCATTGAAATTTCTGGGCTGTGCGTTCGTAACGGTTGTAGCCGCTTGGCTGATCCCGAACAACAGCCAGTTTTGGTTGCGACTCCATGGTCTTGAGGATTCCTCTCCCGCGATTGTTGCCGAAGACGTCACCGGCGTCGTCTGTGTGGCACCGATGAACGAAACCGGTCAGTGGCGAGTTTCGGTCAATGGTAAAGCGCAAAGCAATCTGCCGTTTGGTGGATTTCATAGCAAGCTCGGCGCGCTTCCTTCTTCGCTGCACCCGGATCCAAAATCAATCGCCATTATCGGACTGGGATCCGGCAATACGGCCTGGTCGGCTTCCTGCCGCGAAGAGATAGAGGATATCACCGTGTTCGAAATCTGCACGGCCGAGGCACTTGTGTTGCCGTATTACAAGCGATTGGGAAACTGGGAAGATGTCCATGCGTTCCTTGACGATCCACGCATTAAAATCGACGGACGCGATGCGCGATTTGTGCTGATGACTGAGGATCGTCAATATGATTTGATTGAAGCGGATGCCATCCGACCCACCGGTGCATTCGCCGGCTATCTTTATTCGGTCGAGTTCTACCAGTTATGTGGTAAGCGCTTGAGAGAAGGGGGGCTCATGTGTACGTGGGCACCCACGGCTGGCACCATTCTGACCTTTTCAAGAGCCTTTCCCCACGTCATGCAATTGGATGGAGGCTATATTTTGATTGGTTCCAACCAACCAATCGCCTTAGATCGAAAAGCTTGGGCAGCCAAATTCGACGGAACACCGCTCAGCCTATATTTGGGGCAAGAAGTTGTTCGGGAATGCCTGTACAGCATTAGCCAGGCTGTTATTGATTTTGCCGAGCCCGAACCTGGGATGCCCAATACCGATCTATTCCCTTTTGATGAATTTCGAGACTGAGAGCTTGTTCGACATTGAGTCGTACTATCGCCATTGCAGCGGATGCATTCGGCCTGTGGACGCTGGATAATCCACCACAGGCAGGTTAAGTTGTTAAGGAGGGCGGCAGAGATCACATTGCCGTAGTCGGAGTCGCCAGACTTCGGTTCTGGCAGACTGAAGTCTGGCGACTCCAGCTAAGGCGGGTAGAAATTCAATCGCCTGTACCTCTCCATTCGAAAACTCCTCGGATATCTCTCTCATGAACAAGAAGCTCTGCATCCTACTTTGGCTGGCGCTACCAATATTCGCTACCATGGCCTGTAAGCCTTCGTCCATTACGGGTACGAGTGCGGCTGGCGGCAAACTGCGTATCGCCGTGATACCTAAAGGCACCAGCCACCAGTTCTGGCTGTCGGTCTGGGCGGGTGCTCAAGCGGCCGCTGAAGAAACAGGCAACGTCGAGATCTTGTGGAAAGGCTCTGAAACAGAAGCGGATACGGCGGGCCAAATCGCCGTGGTGAAGAACTTTATTACTAGCAGAGTTGACGGTATTTGCTTAGCCCCCAATCACTCACGCGCCTTGCTGGATGTTGTAGCAGAAGCCAACGCCGAAGGTATTCCGGTTGTGATTTACGATAGTGGTTTGGCGGAGGGAGCCGAGTTTGTGAGCTATGTCGCCACCGATAACCTGAAAGGTGGGATGTTGGCGGGCCAGCGCATGGCCGAGGCGATCGGCCACAAGGGCAACGTCATCCTGTTGCGATATAAGGAAGGCAGCGAGAGTACCGAGCAGCGCGAAAAAGGCTTCCTCGACGCAATGGCCAACGAGCCAGACATCAAAGTTATTTCGTCCGACCAATATGCGGGTGTCAGCACACAGGAAGCCATGGAGAAGGCCACGCAATTGTTGAACAAATATCGCGACGAAGTGAATGGTATCTTCGCGGTATGCGAACCCAATTGCAACGGAACGCTGGAAGCGCTCGTACAAACGGGCTTGAGCGGCAAGGTGAAATTTGTGGCATTTGACCCCAGTGATCGTCTGATCGCGGGCTTGGCCGATGGGAGTGTGTCGGGCATCGTCCTGCAGGACCCCTATGAAATGGGCCGCCGCAGCGTGCTATCGATCGTGGCCCACTTAGAAGGCACCCAAGTCGACAAAGTTGTTTCTACGGGAGAGTATGTGGCGACCAAGGAAAATGAGAAATCGGATCCCTTCGATCGCTTGTTGCATCCCAAGGCTGCATCTGCCCATTAGTTATGACATCCGTCGGATCGCTTCGAAAGACTTTGTCCTCCAATGACCGATGCTCAGCCATTGTTATCGATGCATGAGATATCGAAGCGTTTTGGAGCGACCCAAGCACTCGATAATGTCTCGCTGGACGCTTATGGCGGGCAGGTGCTGGCGCTCATCGGCGAGAACGGTGCTGGCAAGAGTACGCTGATGAAAGTGCTCAGCGGTGCGCACACGCCCGATGCAGGTTCGATGCAATTGCAGCAGCGACCGTTTCACCCAAGCGGTCCCCATGAAGCTCGAAAAGCGGGAGTCGCCATCGTCTACCAAGAGCTCAACTTGGCAGAAGACTTGAGCGTCGAAGACAATATCATGCTGGGGATCGAGCGGCAACGAATGGGCTTTGTTCGCCGTCGCGAGCAACGTCGGCGCGTCTGCGAAGTGCTTCAGCTTCTTGGTCAGCCCGATATTACTCCCGAGCGGAAGGTAGGCACACTTTCGATCGGCGCTCAACAGTTGGTGGAGATTGGGCGCGCGCTAATATCCAATGCCAAAATCGTCGTCTTCGACGAACCCACCAGTTCGCTGCCTCAGCAGGATGTCGAGCGTTTGTTTGGGCTCATAGGTCGATTGCAGAGCCAAGGCTTGGCGATCATCTATATCAGTCATTTCCTGGAAGAAATTCGCGAAGTAGCAGATCGCTACGTTGTGCTCCGCGACGGAAGGCCAGCGGGCTCCGGTAAGCTTACCGACGCGTCCGATGATGCCATCTTAGGCCTGATGGCCGGTCGCAGCGTGGACACGCTGTTCCCGAAAGTTCCACATGAGCTTGGACAACCTGTGCTACAAGTACAGCAGCTTAGCGGCAAGTCGCTTCCGCACCAGGTTAGTTTTGAAGTGCGTCGCGGCGAGATCTTTGGTTTATTCGGACTGGTAGGTGCCGGTCGCACCGAAACGTTGCGACAGCTTTTCGGTTTGGACGTACCAGGCGGCGGAACTTTAAAGATCCACGGACAGACAACGTCTAGCAATCCACGCGCGCGCATCGCGGCTGGCATGGGCTTCGTTTCCGAGAATCGCAAGGGTGAAGGGCTCGCGCAGAATATGTCGATCGTCGATAACTTGACGATGAGCAACCTGGCCGCCTATTCCAATTGTGGGCTATTGAGACTTTCCAAACGGCGCGACGCCTGCGGCGACTGGATGCAGAAACTCAGTGTGAAGGCGCGTGGACCCGAGCAGGCGATTGGAAATCTCTCTGGAGGTAACCAGCAGAAAGTTGCCATTGCGCGCGTCCTACAGCAGAATGCAGAAATACTCTTACTCGACGAACCTACGCGTGGCATCGACGTTGCCACGAAAGCAGAAATCTATCGTTTGGTTGGCGAGCTGGCGGCAGCGGGCAAGTCCATATTGTTTGTCAGTTCGTATCTTCCGGAGTTAGTTGCCGTTTGCGACACTATCGGCGTCATGTCGCGTGGCCGCTTGCTCGAAGTGCGCTCGGCGCGGAACTGGAGCGAAAGCGAGATACTGCGAGTGGCGATTAGTACGTGATTTTCAAAGCGATTGCAGCGAAAGAGAAAACCAATGGCGGATGGTCTTAATACTGTGAAGCCGCGCGGGCGAATTAGGTTGTGGTTGCATGCTCTGGGGCCTCTGCTGGCGTTGATCTCGGTTACAGTTGGCTTTGCAGTTGCCGATCAAGTATGGGGCCAAGGCCGCTTTAGCGAGATGCGGAATTTCCGCGTGGTTCTCGTCCAGGCTGCGCCGGTAGCGGTGGCCGCGTTGGGAATGACCTTGATCATTGTTAGCGGAGGCATTGATTTGTCGGCAGGAACCGCATCCATGCTATGTGCCACCGTACTGGCGGTCCTGCTCAGTTCAGAGTATTCGATATTCACGGCGGTGGCCCTGGCGTTGCTAGCGGGCGGTGCTTGCGGATTGGCAAATGGACTCCTGATAGGCTTGCTCCGAATTCCACCCTTTATCGTAACGCTTGGCACAATGACGATTTTTCTTGGATTGGCCAAGCGAATGGCGGGCGGCTCAACCGTCTTTGTCGATCGCAGTTTGATGCCGGCATGGCTATCGAATCTCAGCTCAACGATGCCACCCGATTTCCAAGCCGGATTGCCGAGAATTGCCAGTGGTGTGTGGTTGGCATTCGCCATTGCTATTCTGGTGACGGTGGTGCTACGCTACAGCGTGTTCGGGCGGCACTTATTTGCTTTGGGATCCAACGAATCCACGGCCCGTTTGTGTGGCGTAAATATTCTGCAAACGAAGGTTTGCGTGTACGTGCTCGGAGGGCTGTTGATTGGAATTGCCGGCATCTACTCGTTTTCGCTCGTTAAAATGGCCAACCCCGTCGAAGGTATTGGCCGCGAGCTAAAATACATTGCCGCCGTCGTCATTGGCGGTGGCAGTTTAAGTGGCGGGCGAGGTTCGGTGCTCGGCACACTCGCCGGAGCGGCTATTATGGGAGTTATTGCCAGCGGTTGTGCTCAGCTTGAGATCCAGAACTCGACACAGGATATCATGATTGGGGTAATCATTATCGCTGCCGTGACGCTCGATCAATTTCGAGTTCGCAGACAAGCGCAGGCGTAAGGGGCGTGACTGGCTGCATGGAAGGTCTTGTAGCGATTGCACAGCCCGCCACCATATCCCGACTTCTAGATAGACTCTCGGTAGTGACAAACTCATGAACCCGAATCCAAAACCACTTGATAGCCTTGATGACTGGGAAGATGACCTACTTTGGCGTTATCCGCCTCAGAATGCTGGGCAAGCTACGGAGCAGACGGTGGCGGTGCCACCCGCCAAAGAGTCATTTCGCAATTATGACGCTGAAGCGAGACCAAGTGTGAAGGAGTTTTATCGACTCAATCACCGCTACCAAACCCTTGAGTTCGTCCAACAAAAGCGCGCTCAATACCTTGGCCTGGACCGACTTCGCATGGGCATCTGGGAAGCGATGGAGTATCTCAATGAGCTCGTCGACGATAGCGACCCCGACATTGACTTGCCGCAAATCGAACATTTATTGCAAACCGCTGAAGCGATTCGCAGCGACGAGCGCCCGCGGTGGTTTATTCTCGCGGGCTTGATTCACGATCTGGGGAAAATACTGTGTCTGTGGGACGAACCGCAATGGGCCGTGGTGGGCGATACTTTTCCCGTGGGATGTAAATATTCTGAGCGGATCGTATTTTATAATGCATTTGCCGATAACCCTGATATGCTGGTCGAAGCCTACCAGACACTAAACGGAATCTACGAACCCAGTTGTGGCCTAGACAGCCTGCTGCTTTCTTGGGGGCACGACGAATATTTGTATCACGTTGTGAAAGACTACTTGCCCGCTCCGGCGTTGGCTATGATTCGCTACCACTCTTGCTACCCGATACATCGCGAACAGGCTTATTCGCACCTGCTTCGTGACGGTGATCAAGATTTGCTCAAATGGGTCACCGACTTCAATCAATATGATCTATACACAAAACGCGACCAACGGATGGACGTGCAGCAGCTGAGGCCATTCTACGAAGAATTGATCGCAGAGTTTTTTCCAAACAAACTGGCTTGGTAATGCTAGGATGGTCATTGAGTTTCCGGCCACGCACGGTGAACCAACATTGGGAGCCTAAATTGAAACCCCTCAATCGTCGCGAATGGTTAAGCGCATCGGCCGCGCTGACGGCCTTGCAGGTCGGCACGCCAGCACGCCATGCAGCAGCCCAATCCAGTTCGCGACTCAATTCGACGTGGGACCAATCCGTCCGTTCTGGCTTGGATTTTCTGGCGCGCGAGCAATCCTCGCGAGGTCAATGGAACACACCGGCTTATCCAACTGCTTTGGCTGCCCTGGCTGGGGCCGCGCTGGTTTGCTCGGGTTCCACTACGACGCAAGGGCCCTACGCGCAGCACATCGCCCGTTGTACGGATTTTTTGATCAGCAAGTGTCGACCCAACGGGCTCATCGGCGATCCTAGCTCCGACAACCGCTATACCTACGGCCATGGTTTTTCAATGCTCATGCTCAGTCAGGTGCTGGGCGAAGAGGGCTACGAGGATCGACGCACAGAGCTGATTGACGTCCTCAATCGCGCGGTTGATTTTTGCGCGAGCGCTCAAACAGAAGATGGCGGTTGGGGCTATGTGAGCGCTAAAGATGGTGGCAACTACGACGAAGGCTCAACCACAATTACTCAGGTGCAAGGCCTGCGTGGATGTCGCAACGCGGGTATCGCGGTCCCTGCTGAAGTGATTGAAAAAGCCAAAAAGTACATTTACAGTTGCAAGAATGCCGACGGCGGAATTAGTTACTCGAGCAAACAGACGGGCTCGTCGCGTCCCGCCATTACCGCAGCCGCGCTGGCCGCCCTTTACAATGCAGGCGACTACGATGGCCAGCATGTGCCCGAGATGCTCAAGTATGCCCGCGATGCGCTGCATGACAATTTGGCAGACGAAGGTACTGCTTTTGGGCATTGGCATTACACTTATCTGTATTACAGCCAAGTCGTTTATCGGCAGGGCGACGAGCAGTGGATCCCGTTCCGTGACCGCTTGTACGCTCGGATCGTTAGCGAGCAGGAGAGTGGCGGCTCGTGGAACGGACAGATTAGTCCAATCTATATTACGGCTTGCAACCTAATCATGTTGCAGCTCGACCGGGGTTTGCTGCCGATCTATCAACGGTAGCCCAATTGCTCAGCGGGCTTTGAAGGGGCTGATCCCTCCAGCCGCAGCCAAATGTTAGGCAAAATTGCGGCTGTCAACGCCAGCCATTGAGACTTGCCTATCGACCCAATTTCAGGCAGGAATGGTCTGGGATTGTAGCGTTGGGTTTGATACAAGCGAGCTAGAACGTCGCCCTCTCACCCGCCAGGACAGCTCAAAATGACCATCACATCCACGCTCATGATCAGCCATGGACTTGGCACTGGATTTGTCTTTCCTCGAATCCATACGACCAGCCATATCGTGATTCCAGCCCGCTTGGCTTCGACTAGGTTGCCCGAAAAATTGCTGTTGCGTGAGACGGGAAAAACAGTTTTGCAGCACACTTGGGAAGCCGCTTCGACGGCTAGGCGTCCAGCGGGCATTACGATTGCGGTCGACTGCGAGAGACTTCAGAAGGAAGCGCGCACGTTTGGCGGCGAGTGCCTACTGACCGATGTAAACTTACAAAGCGGTACCGATCGCGTGGCGGCTGTGGCGGCTCAGATGCCGGAGGTCGATATTTTTGTCAATGTACAAGGCGATGAACCAGAGATTTCTGCCGAAGCGATTGACTTAGTAACCGAACTGCTGGAAAGTCGTCCCGAAGCGCACGTGGCCACACTGGCGGCACCCATCCGTCAGCGCGAGCGACTGTATGATCCAGCCTGCGTCAAGGTTGTCCGCGATTCTAAGAACCGAGCACTCTACTTTAGCCGCAGTCCCATCCCTCATGCGCGTAGCTGGGATCAGTCGCTGCTGGAGAGCAATCCGCCCATCTTTCTACAACATATCGGCTTGTACGCTTACCGCCGCGATTTTTTGTTGCAGCTAGGCTCCTTGCCGAGCAGTCCGCTGGAGCAAATCGAAAAGCTGGAGCAACTGCGATTTTTACAGGCTGGCTGTGAAGTTCTAGTAGGTTTGATTGACCACGCCCCCAAAGGCATCGACACCCCCGACGACTACCGCATGTTTGTTCGTCGGCATAGCCAGACCTTGGCCGCTCGGTCTCCTGTGCGGCGCTAAGGATCGCTCATTACTAAGCTTGTCGCATCGCGGCAGAGTGGTTAGGCTGGGCGATTCGACTGGGGAGTCCGTTTGGCTCCTGTAGCCGAACGATCCAGTGCAGCCTGCCCAACGAAATTGACTATGAGCACTCGACTATGAACACTCGACTATGAACACTCGACCTCCGGATCTTTCGCGCAGCGATGTTTCGCTCACCGATTTCCAGGCCAAGATTCGCGACATGTACTTCGAAAAAGATGTGCAGCGCGGGATCGATGGCACATTCATGTGGTTTATGGAAGAAGTCGGCGAGCTGGCATCGGCGCTGCGGCAAGGAACCCAGGCGGAGAAGGCGGGGGAGTTTGCAGATGTCATCGCTTGGTTGACCACAATCGCGAACGTGGCGGGCGTCGATCTGGGCAGCGCCATTCAAGAGAAGTATGGCACAGGCTGCCCTGGCTGCGATCGTTTGGTTTGTACCTGTCCCATGCAAGAAAAGCCGTAGTGGTTGTCGGGGAACATTGAATTGGTACGACGTAGCGAACGAGTGACCTTCGCCGGCGGCAATGGCTATAATTTGGCGGGCATTATCGATATTCCGGATGGCGTGCCCAAAGCTACCGTGCTCTTCACGCACTGCTTTACATGCAACAAAGACTTGAAGGCCATCTTTCGGATTTCGCGCGGGCTTTCTGATGCGGGCTTTTTCGTGCTGCGCTATGACCTCACAGGGCTTGGCGGCAGTCAGGGTAGTTTCACGCAGACAGATTTTTCAAGCAATCGCCGCGACCTCATCGCGGCTCAAAAGTTTCTTGCCAGCCAATTCACGGCTGCTGATTTTCTCATTGGTCACAGCTTCGGTGGCGCCTGTAGCCTGTCGGTCGTCGAAGAACTCGACGATGTGCGTGGCGTGGTGACTTTGGCCGCCCCCAGCGACACGGCTCATTTAGCGAACCTACTGGAACGCATGAATCCCAGCATTGCCACTACGGGTTCGGGAGAAGTTACGATTGGCGGAAGGCAGTATCTACTAAGCAAGGAGATGTTAGCCGATTTCCGTCGTTGCGATTTGCCAGCCACTTTGCGAAGGGTTTCCAAGCCAGCCTTACTGTTCCATAGTCCGATCGACGAAACACTCGGTTTTGAACATGCGCTACGCATATTTGGATTGTTGACTCAGCGCACTGCTACAGACCCAGAACCCGCGCCTGCGAGTCTCATCTGCTTACCCGATGCGGATCATTTATTGACAAAGAATCCGGCTGATATCGAATTTGTCACCGCGAGCATCGGCGCTTGGTTCATACGATTGATAGGTTGAAGACACTTGGCCCCTATTTTAGAGGACTTTGCTCCGCGGTTCGCCGGCTCGAAAACCGAGGTTCCCGTAGCGATGGTAGTCGATGCATAAACTCTGCTCGCGCACGTACCACAACAATTCGATACGGCCAAACGGGCTGATCAGCGCATCGGCGATATAGATAAAATTCTCTTCGGCTGCTTGCCGAACGACCCGAGGTACTCCATCCGCGTTGGCGTAGCGAACCCTATCGACTTGACCATCGTGAATTGCTGCAGCCAACTCTACGTCCGATTCTTCTATGAACTCCAAATCGCCAGCCCACTCCTGTGTCAGCGATTCGAGTACGTCGATGGACTCAGCCTGTATGCCCGACGCGCGGCTGATCGTGGCTCGTCCACCCGCCGCCACGACGGCCACCGCGCGGGCCGCAATCTCCAGCCAGCTATCTTGCGAAACGACGCGAATCCGCACGTGTGTCATCGGCTGGTAGCGTCGTAAGTTGTCTTGTCCTACTAGCCGCAGGGAATCGTGCGACTGGCGAATCTCCGATGCAGCAAATTGATCATAATCCAAAATTGCTGCCAAGAGGCTGCTCCACTGTGTTCCGTTCAAGTGCTGGCGGACCCACTGGGCCGCCGAATTCGGCATGGAGACCAATTGCTGGTAGAAGACCGACAACGCCTCCAGATCGGGAGCGGCTTGCATTAGGTCTTGTTCAGTCGCAGCCGCGCTGGGTGCATCCCGCCATGTTGCGGTGTGCATGAGCGGCACCACATAATTCGGTCCGCCAGCTTTGATCCCTGGTCCGAAAGCGCTTTTGCCGAGACCACCAAACGGTTGTCGCAGCACGACAGCGCCTGTCGTGGGGCGATTGATATACAGGTTGCCAGCGAGCAGACGACTCGACCACTGCTGTTGCTCTCGATCGTCGAGACTCTCCAAGCCGCTGGTTAGCCCGAAACCGGTTTGGTGCACTAGGTCGATCGCCTGGTTTAAAGTTCGGTAGCACATCACACCCAACACCGGTCCGAACAACTCGGTTTGATGAGTAAAGTTACCTGCCTGCACGCCCCATTTTACGCCGGGCAAGTACTGGCATGGATTGTCGCCCAGCCTGCGCGGCATTACCTCCCAAGATTCCCCTGGCTCTAGCTCCTTCAGGCCTCGCAGTAAGTCACCGGTGGGAGGACGGATAAGCGGCCCAACTTTTGTTTTCAAGTCCCAGGCCGACCCGACAGTTAGACTTTCAACCGCGTCGACCAGTCCCGCGCGAAAATCAGGATCGCGATAGACTTCTTCTTCGAGCAGCAGCAAGCTGGTCGCACTGCATTTTTGGCCTGCATGGGAAAACGCCGAATGCAAAATGTTTTTGATCGCCAATTCGCGATCGCTCAGACTACTGATAATCGTGGCGTTCTTCCCCCCAGTTTCAGCCAACAAGTGGATGCCGGGCTGGGCACTTAAAATCTGCCGAGCGGTCGACGTACCACCCGTAAGTATGACAGCGCCGATCTGCGGATCCGACAGCAGGTATTTACCAGCGTCCGAGCCGCTACAGCAGGCCAACTGGAGCGCTTCGCGTGGGACACCGGCTTCCCAAAAACACTCGCACAGAATTCTGGCTGGTAGGACAGTATCCGAAGCGGGCTTGAGGATGACGGTGTTGCCTGCGGCTAACGCGGCAGCCACACCCCCACATGGAATTGCGATTGGGAAATTCCAAGGACTGATCACAACGACCAAGCCCAGTGGTCGAGCTTGATAGCGAGCTTCCTGTTGGAATTCGCGGGCAGTTAGCGCGTAGAATTCGACAAAGTCGATCGCCTCTGAAACTTCCGGATCGGATTCCAGGATCGTCTTGCCACCATCGGCCATGGCCGCACCGATTAAATCGTGGCGACGCTCGCGGATTTTCTGCGCTGCTTTGCGCAGCGTCGTGTAGCGATCGTCAGTGTTGGCGTTGCGCCAGCCGCCAGGGTCCGCATGGCCACAGGCGACGGCCTGTAAAAGCTGCCGTGAACTGGCCTGGTGGTACTTGGCTGCGACGACACCGGGCCGAGAGGGATCCATAGATTCAATGTAGGCGCCCTCACCGCGAACGTCTTGGCCGGACAGTCCCAGCGGAATTTCGATCGCTTGACTGTCGCACCTCGGCTCCCAATGTCGCACAATGGATTCTGCCCATTGAGAATTTTGTACGAGTGAGAAATCGGTATCGGGTTCGTTGATAAGCTGGTCCCAACGATTCGCAGCAGCTACGGGTTGGACAGCGTGATTGCGATCTTGCGTCCGCCTGGGAGTCGCATCAATACGGTCGAGCAGGTCTACCGAGTCGCGAAAAATCTTTTCCATCTTTAGCCAATCTGGGCTATCGACTTCGATTTTGAAAGCATGTCGGAGAAAATTATCGGGCCCCGTATTTTCATCCATGCGACGTACCAAGTAGCCAATCGCATGAATAAAGTCTTTCTGCTTACAGGCAGGCGCATAGAGTAATAAATTGTCCACGAGTTCATGCAGCGCTCGGCGCTGGTGGTTGGCCATGCCTTCGAGCATCTCGAACTGGATCTGATCGAATATGGACAGGGCTACGTTTGATTCAGAGGCGCGAGCCTGATGTGCGGCGGCCAGTACAATCGCAAACGCGACCTCGAACAAATTGTGGCTGGCGATACCCAAACGGGCTGCGACGATGTGCTGCGGCTGTAGACCAAAGCGCACCATTCTTTTGTAGTTTGCATCGGTCTCTACTTTTAGTCTATACGGAGCTTGCGGCCATCCGCGTTGACTGGCCTCAACTCGCTCCATCTCCATGTTGGCACCCTTCACGATGCGTATCGTGATGGGTGCTGCGCCAGAGCGCACGCGCCCGACGGCCCAGTCCGTGATTCGCTTCTGCACGGGAAAACTATCGGGCACGTAGGCTTGCAGAGCGATACCCGCCTGAACTTTTTCCATACCCGGCCGCGAGAGCGTTTGCATGAACACCTCTGCGGTTAGCGACATATCGCGGTACTCTTCCATATCCAGATAGACAAATTTGGAAACTTCTGAGCCATCGCGGCCGATGAAATGGTTGCGAAGGGCGGCGCGGTACAGCAGCTCTAAACGATCGGCAATTATCCGGACTGTTTCCGCTCGTGCCAGCGTGGAAATCTGTGAGTAGAGCGTCGAGATCTTTACCGATACGCATTCAACTTCTGGAATTTGCAAAGCGGCCAAATACGATGCAAGTCGACGCTGGGCTTCCTCTTCGCCCAGCAACGACTCACCTAAGAGGTTCACATTCATTCGCACACCTTCGGCCCGTCTGGACCGTAAGTGCTCGCGCAACATATCCGGTTCAGCGGGCAGAATTACGTTGGCCGTTTCCTGTCGCATTTTTTCTTTGACGAGTGGAATGGCCACGCTCGGCAAATATTCGCCGAACGACTGAAAGCCGCGCAACATCGTGCGTTCGATGGGACTGAAAAAGCGCGGCACGCCCTGTACGTCGAGGATATGCACCAGTTGATCCGCGGCCCGAGCTGCATGCTCGCTTCGAAAGGCTTGGTCAGTCAGTTGAGTCAGTGTGGCCTTGTCTTGAGGATGCTGAACCATGCGATCCAGTTCGGCCTGTTGCCGTCTTTCGGCTGGCGTCTGTAGCTGTTTGGCGCGATGCTGGAGTCGGCGGGCCAAGACGAGCGTCGCGTGCGCGATACTCTGCATGTCGTTTGGATCGCATAGAGCGAAATCCGCAGCGAGTGTTGAAATATCCATCGTTGCCTAGTTTGTAAAATTAATGCGCAAAAAACTAGCGGAATTGATTGCGTCAGTTTCTGACTGATGTTGAACAGAGTTTCGTCGCGATCGCGAAATGGCCTTGCCGAACCGGGGTGTTTTTAGGAGGCGCATCGAAAGTATCGTGCGGATCGATTTCAGCCGTATCCGGCACGTCCACGCGGTTTTCCGAGGCATCGCTATCGGTTTCAGACAACAGTCTTTCTAGCGTGATTTCCGCCACAGCCCGTGTTTTGGTTTGAATGGGTTCGGGCTTCCAAAGCCGAGCAACAATGGCAGTAATATTGTCCGCACCTCCGCGATAGTTGGCGAGTTCAATAAAAGTTCTACAGCACTCCAGCGGGTCTGGTTCAGCCAGTAACATCTGCTTGAGCTCGGTGTCCGAAACGTAGCGAAACAGTCCATCGGTACACAGCAAGATAATATCGTCGGGCTCAATCGCAACTTTGTGAACTTCTGCATGCACAGTCCTAGCTCCTGCGCCCAGTGCGTTGTAAAGAACGTTGCTCCATCGCGATTGCTCGGCTTCCTCTTTGGTCATGCCACCATTTTCGACAAGCTGGCTGGAGACCGTATGATCGCGAGTTAACTGCTGTAGTTCACCATTCCGCAGCAGGTAACAACGACTATCTCCCGCATGGACAATATACATCCATGGCCAAATTACATAGGTCATCGTGAGTGTCGTGCCCATGCCCTGACTTAACGCATTTTCTTTTGACTCTCTCTCGATCGCTTCGTGGGCCTTCTCCAGCATCTTTCTCAGATCTTTGATAAACCCTTGCTCACGCTCCTCTTCGGGTCTATCGACCTGAAAAAACCAGTGCATGCTGTTGAGCAAATGATTGATGAGTAAGTCAATCGCCAGCATGCTGGCTCGACTGCCAGCTTGGTGGCCACCCATGCCGTCGGCCACCATCAGGAGCTTGCCATGGGAACGACCGTAGAGGCGCGAGTGAGTTTCCAAGTTAAGGCTCGTCGACTCGACCAACATCGATTTGTTGAGATCGGCGATTAAGTATTGATCTTGGTTGTTTTCTCGTTTACGACCGATATCCGTGCGACCCGCACTGGTGATCTTTGCCAACATAGCTAACTTCCTGAGTTCGTCTGTTATGCGCATCTGAACGCCGAGGTCTATTCTAGCGGCTATAACAAGGAAGCGGCTGCTACCTGCGCCCTAGCGTCGCACGCCTGGGATGTCAACGAAAAAACCAATTGCAGAAAATTCTGCAATTGGTTGGCGCGAGGTAGTTTCGTTAGATTTCTGAGGTTAACGCACGTAATTGACGTAACGAACCGCCGAGCTAGGTGTCGCCGGAGCTGCGGTCACCGTGCGCACGGGTGAAGCGATGGAACGGTAAACAATCCGAGTAGCAATTGGCTGCGAGCTCACAACATACGTGTAGTAGTTGCGGGCCGTAGGTGTCGACACGACAAAGCCTTCCGACAGTGTTCCCGAGGCAGCACAACATGGCGTAGGAGCCGGAGCTGGCTCGCAGCAGGTAGGTTCGGGCGCTGGTTCGCAGCAAGTTGGCTCAGGTGCTGGTTCGCAGCAAGTTGGCTCGGGCGCTGGCTCGCAGCAAGTAGGAGCGGGCGCTGGCTCGCAGCAACTAGGTTCGGGCGCTGGCTCGCAGCACTCCGACTTCTTACCAAACATCTTCTTTAGCAATCCGCCTGCCTGAGCTTGGCTCACCGCCGCGCAGCTCAAGCCGAAAACCAAACCCACGGTCAATAACCTTTTCGACTGCATTCAATGCCTCCCAAAACACATATCCGGAGATGTTGTACAACACGCTGGATTTCCGGAGTAAGCAAATCACGAACCAATCTCGGCTCGTTTTTTGGGCCAGGTAGGCCCCAGGCTGAAAATTCCTCCTGATTTACCTAGTCTTTCAGGATTTGCGAATTGGCAGTCTTTGGCAAAGAAGTCGGGATCTGCGCGGGTGTGGCCCGCCGAATTGCCTATTCGGATAGCAAGCTCGCTCACAAGTCGGGCAAATTCGCTTGAGTTTGGCCTGGCCGCATCCCCCTTAAATCCGGAATATTCATGATCCCATTGTTTGCACCGCTGGTTGTGGCACGACCAAGCGCAAAGCCCCATATAAAGTGCTTGCAACTAATCCTTGAATAATCCGGGTTAAAGCGAGCGTCAGACATGGATTACTGTAGCCGTGGTTGACTGGACTTCGATTTTTTTCCGGACTGAAATCTGGCAGCTCCCGCTACGGCCCGTAGGAAATGACTCGGGTGGCCGGCTAAGACTCTTAAAAAACGCGGCTGGCGGGCTAGGAATTCGGTTTCTGCGTAGCCATGATAGAGTCATCGTGAGCCAGTTTGACGGATATTTTCGCCTCTCAAAGTCATAATTTTCGGTGGACAACAACCTGCTTGCAAATAAAGCGTTCGGAGTGCTCGAGACAAAGGGCTGGACGCCAGCCATGGTCGCGCTGGATGCCATGGAAAAAGCCGCCAAGATCGACGTTTGGCAAGTCGAACTCAACGACTTCCTGGGCACTTGCATCAAGATCGTGGGTTCCGTGGATTCGGTGAGTGCCGCCATTAGCGCGGGGCATCTCGTTGCCGACCAGATGCAAGGTACACCCGTCAGTACGGTCATCCCTCGCCTTAGTGACGGTGGAATAAAAGGGATCAGCAGTCCCATAGAATTCAATCCGCTTATCCAGCAGAATGTCGTCAAAGAAATCGATTTAACCTCTAGTCCAGCACCCGCTTCTTCAAAGGCGTCGCACGTGAGTTCAGCTCCCATTCAAGCGTTAGGATTTATCGAGACCCAAGGATTCACAGCAGTTTTCGAAGCCATCGATACCGCCTGCAAAGCGGCTCAAGTTGAAGTCGTTGGCAAAGAAAAACTGGGTGGTGGCTATGTGACCATTGTCATCCGTGGCGATGTCGCTGCCGTCCGAGCTGCCATCGATGCGGCCAAGCCCAAAGTCGAAGGGCTCGGAAAATTGATCGCAGCTCACGTGATCGCGCGTCCCAGCGAATCTGTTCTAGCACTGCTACCGAAATAGCCAATCGGTGCTCGCCTGTCGCATCGCGAATTGCAATACTTTGTAAGTGTATCGCGCTGTTGGCGGTCGACTGAAGAGAATAACGCTACAATTCGTGATTGCGATATTCTTTTCAAAACGTTGAGTTCCCACATGCTGCGCTACCTTACCACATTCGGAATGTTGATTGCGGCGATTTCTCATTTCGTACCAACGGCTCTGTCGCAGACTACCAAGTCCCAGCCGACCAAGCAAATTGATTTTAGTAGCGAGGTTTTGCCGGTCGAGCTAACCGTGGGCTATGCAGTGCGCGCCGTGGACGTCAACGCAGACAATCGCCTCGATATTGCCATCGTTGACAGTAAGCGTGTGCTTTGGCTGGAGAACCCTAGTTGGCAAGCGCACATCATCTACGAGACGCCCGCTGCGAAATTTGACAACGTATGTTTCGCGCCTCACGATATCAACAGCGATGGTAGACTCGATTTCGCACTAGGTGCCGACTGGCAGGTAAATAACTCAAATTCAGGCGGCACCATTGGCTGGTTGGAGCAACCACAATCCGGACCATGGAGAATGCACGCTATTGCGACCGAACCAACCACTCATCGAATGAATTGGGTCAAACTTGGTAGCACGGATCAACCATCGCTCGTCGTCGCTCCGCTGAAGGGACGTGGCGTGCTGCCGCCTGAATTTGATCAAATTGGCGTGCGTCTACTTGCTTTCGATCCCCCGCAGAACCCGACTGAGCAAACATGGGAACGGCGTTTGATCACCGATGCCTTGCATGTTATGCACAATTTCGAAGTTGTTGATTTGAACGAAGATGGGCAATCAGAACTATTGACTGCTAGCTACGAGGGGGTCACATGGGTGCAGTTCGACGGCGACAAAAATGTCACGCAAAGGCGTCTTGGCGCTGGTCAAGAGCAGCCAGCTCCTAAGCGTGGAGCCAGCGAGATCCGTCGCGGCAGACTGGTCGGCGGTCGCAATTATTTGGCCACAGTGGAGCCCTGGCATGGAGACAAAATCGTGGTTTACATATCTCCAGAGAATTGGCTGTCGAGCAATGAATTGTGGTCTAGAACGGTCCTCGACAATCAGCTTGCCTGGGGCCATGCGGTGGCATGCGCCAACTTAGATGAAGATCCCGATGAAGAATTGATCATCGGTATTCGCGATAATCTAAGCGAACAGCATCGTTCGGGGTTGCGGATTTACGATCCAGACTTTCCACTCGAAGGCAAATGGAACCGTCAGATCGTCGACGCTGGAGGCGTAGCTATCGAGGACTTGACGGTCGCCGACTTGGACGGAGACGGCGATATCGATATCGTCGCGGTAGGTCGCGCAACCCATAACGCCAAGATCTATTGGAACCAATTGCACTAATGCAATGTCCGCTTGCCTTATTTGCAATGCTTGGACACTTGGGCCTTCATAAATTTTAGTCCGTCTTCGGCGAGCTTCAATTCGCTATCGAACATCCGTCGCCAAATGCGCGTCGCGGCAGCCAGCTCGGGCAGCGCCAAGCCGAAGGCTTCGATGACCAGCCAGCCATCGTAGCCGATCTTGCCGATACCGGAAAAATTCTTTTCCCAGTTCACATTACCCGCTCCGGGCGTGCTGCGATCGTTCTCGCTGATATGTATGTGGCACAGCACATCCTTAATTTCAACCAGCGTACCGACAATATCCTTTTCTTCGATGTTGCTATGGAAAGTGTCGTACATAATACGGCAGGCGGGGTGATCAACTTCGCGAGCAAATCGTGCCGCGTCGCCGTGCGCATTGAGAAAGTAACATTCGAAGCGATTGAGGGCTTCTACGCCGAGTCGCACGCCCACTTGGCCGGCATGTTCGGCGACCGCACGCATGCTCTCGACACCCCAAGCCCATTCGTCCTTGGTTGGACCCGCACCCGAGAAATATCCTAGCGCCGAATGGTAGGGGCCGCACAAAGTTTGAACGCCTGCGGCAGCGCAACAATCGAGTGTTTTCTTATTCAACTCAATGCCCTTCCGACGCACGGCCGGATCCGCGCTAATCGGATTGTCCTCTAAGTTGCGGACGGTCACCGCCGTTCGCTCCAGCTCCAATCCATCTAGTTTTTTGCCCAACGCCGCATAGTCGAGATCCAAGTTGAACATCGGCAGTTCGACCCCGTCAAAGCCCATAGCCTTGAGCTTCTCGATCGTGGGCAACATTTCGTCTGAGACTTCGCCGCTCCAAAGCAGCAGATTCATTCCGTATTTCATATTTTTCTCCGAGGCTGATTTTCATGTCATACTAAGGGGGAGAGTAGTTCACCGAGAATTGCCGTAGTTTAGTCTGTTTTTTCGTTGAGGGCACCAGGATGCTTGAGGTGCGGAAAATTATCATTGGCTGTTGCTGGCTGGCGGCCGCCGGTTGGTCTAATTGGGCAGACGCACAATTGCCCAAAGCGGCCGAATCTCGGCTGGGGCTGGACCTAGTGTTAACACAAGCCGGCGAGCAACTCTACGGATTTTTGCTCGACGAATCACCTCAAGCAGTGGCTTTGGCGGTCGAAAAGGCTTGGCTCCAGCGGACCTACCCGGCCCTGTTCACCAAATTCGAAGTCGACTCGAGCGACAAACAGCAGCAGGCTCGGACTCTAATCATTCAACGATCCGAAGATTGGATGGCAGAGCGTGCTACGGATGAACCGCTCATCAACTTTCTAACTGCGGAAATTGCGAGGCTAAAAGAGCCAAGCGAAGGCTCGCAAGACAATACTCGTTTTTTAAAGGTACAGCTCGAACGTTCGTCGATCCGCGAGGTCCGACGGCAACCCCATGACCGCCGGCATGTGGCGGGCATTGCTTACATGCATAATTTAGAAAATATTGTCGCGACACCCACGAACATGTTACGCAGCTCGCTGGAGAAATTGGGAGTCGACGTGCTCAGCGAGCAAGTCGACTTATCGGGCGAACTGGCCCAAAGCGCAGATACCTCCGTTCGCGCCTGGGCTTCAAAAATGGCTCTGATTGAATACCAGTTGCGAAAGCCACTAGAGTACCATGGCATCGGCGATCAACTCGTTCGCAAGCAGGAGCAGGTTGATCTCTACGCATTAATACAAGAAGCCGTGGGTGGCCTGGGTTCGATCGCACAACTCGGTGCTGAATTGGGACTACCCGAGTTCAAGAACCTTCGGCCCGACGATCGATGGTGGCACACCGCAGTCGCCGAGGCGGAGCGCGATGGTTTTCGCGGCGTGTTATTGACGCGGGTCAAGCAACACACACTGGCGGAGAGCGTGACTGTCGAGGCTCATTTTTTTGCGATCCAGTCGCCTGGGAACTGGTTCGAAGTCGTCAAGTTTACTGGCGAGTCTCGAGCCAACGAGCAGTCGGAAGAACGCCTCGCACGACTGCGCGAAGACCCGCAAGTGCAACAGATTTTAGCGACGCTCAAGTCGCTGGGTATCGATGCGGAGGATCGCATCACGCTGGCTCTGCGGCAAGGGGCTGCGACCGAGCAAGCATTGCAGCGGGCCCACAGTCAATTCCTGTTGTATCTCGGCAAACAAATCCGTTCGCTCGATTGACTAGGAATCGTGCGTAAAATTAAAATTACTGTCGGATTCTGGACGTGGGATAGGCTTCCAGCCTGTCGATTCCCGCATGACAGGCTGGAAGCCTATCCCACTTATTTTCCGCTTGATCCCTGGAAATTAGCAGTGCCTCGGACAACCTCGATACTCATTTGGTATCTGGTTTCCCTGCCGTTGATTTCCCTGCTGCTGGTTTGCCTGCTGCTGGTTTGCCGACTGCGGTTTTGCCGACTGCGGTTTTGCCATCGGCTGGCTTACCAGTCGCTGGTTTGCTATCGGCATCTTGATCGCCCTGAGGTCCGCGCTTGGTCGCTTTGCCTCGCAAGGACTTGCTTTCGTCGATGGCTCCGAGCGGCTTAGCACCTTTGACCTCGACAGTTTCGGCTTGGACCAGCCCCGCAGGATTCTTGAGGCCTGTTAATTTGACTTCGTCGCCGGGCTGGCAGAACATGGCATCGCCCGAAGAGACTGTAATGGCGAGAGCAGGATCCATTTGCAACATCAGGGGGCGGTTGCCAGCTCTGATCTGGATCCTATCGGCTTGAATTCCGCCAACCTGACCGACGATATCAAAAGTCTGTGCTCCACCTACAACCGTTTTGGATACCTGGGGCGCTGGCTCTTTGGTTTTGGCCTTTTCTGGCTGGCTGGCATTCCCCTTTTCGCCAACAGGATAGATGCCCGGCGTCTGGGATTGCATCACTTCTCGCGTCATGCGCTTAACCTTGGCCGGACGAAAAATCTCTAACTCTTTTAGGGTCGTCTGCGGGTTGCCGGACGGATCAAAAGCTGCCGTGAAGCGCACCATCAAACCTGGGGACAAGATGCTGGCTTCGGCCGTACCGGAGTACTTGAAAATCGTATCGGTTGCCAAAGTGATGATAGTTTCCTTGCCGTCGTCCGTCTTTATTTTGACGCGGTTGCCCACAATCGCTTCGAGCTTGCCTGTTAATTCGACAATCTCCAGCCCGCCGCCTCCGTCATCCTGAGCACAAGCTAAAGTGGCAGGTAAACTAATTAGGCTCAGACACATCCCGCCAAAAACAAGTCTTGATTGCCAGCTTAAAGTCATTGCAATACCCCATGCGTTAGCGCCGCGCTAGTTACCATAAACTTCGTCCCACCCGCCAGTCTTAGCGAGCTGGACGCGAACAATATACCCAAAAATTCCAGAACCATTCCGAAGGCCAGGTGAGTTGAGTATGAGCAGCCCCAAAGATTCTGTCACGACAAAATCGCTACAGAAAATGAAGCAGCAGTCGCAGCGGATCAGCATGCTCACCGCTTACGATTATACGATGTCCTGCTTGCTGGATGCTGCCGGTGTCGACATGCTGCTGGTCGGCGACAGCCTAGGCATGGTCGTTCAGGGTCACAAAACCACGATTCCGGTAACGCTGCGGGACATGATTTATCATGGCAAAATGGTTGTACGCGGAGCTCGACGGGCAATGGTCGTGGTGGATCTGCCTTTTCCGCACGGACAATTGGGAATCTTGAAAACGATCGAAGCTGCGGCCCGCGTGATGAAGCAGACAGGCTGTCATGCAGTCAAGCTGGAAGGCGGTGCGGAACAAGCCGACACGATTTCGGCCCTAGTCAACGCGGGCATTCCTGTCATCGCCCACGTGGGATTGCGGCCGCAGAGCGTCAATGCTCTGGGTGGCTATCATGTGCAGCGCGACCATGCGCGAATTCAGCGCGACGCTGTGGCCGCCCAGTCGGCGGGAGCTTTTTGTGTGTTGATGGAATGTGTGCCGCGCGAGCTAGCAAAATCGCTCACTGACGAACTGAGCGTGCCTACCATTGGTATTGGAGCTGGCCCTGATTGCGATGGCCAAGTGCTCGTCACGCACGATCTACTCGGATTGACAGTCGGCCGCGTGCCCAAGTTCGTTCGTCAAATCGTCGATCTAGGTGCCCAAGTCACTTCTGCTGTCGAGCAATACAACTTGGCTGTCCGCGCTGGAACGTTTCCCAGCGACCAGGAGTCGTTTGAATAAGGCACAAATTTGGAGTGCGTGCAACTTGTCGCCGCTTTGGCTCGTCCCTGAGTTGGAAGAATAGGTAAATATTTTTCAGGGTGAGCTTGGATGGAAAAGGGAAGAGTGGCAACGGGACAGACCCGTTTGGCGGGTGGTTAGGGCCTTAGGTTTACCCACATTTTTTTGATTCGGCTACTGAAGTGTCAAGCTTCGACTCTGTGAAACATTTTTTGCTTTTGTGAATTTCGGAAGGGACTTTTCATGTGATTGGGGTATTTAGCGACGACTAGGAAGCTAGTTGAA
>JBGSJL010000007.1:0-3087 GCA_041741955.1 Pirellulaceae bacterium
CGCGTCGGTCATTGCGAATCGCGCGAGTACGGACGTGCGGCCCTCAAGATTTCTAACCCATCGAGTCTACTAGCGGGTCTGCCGCCAACGATGGATGTGTGGATGAGCCATGGCGATCAGGTCAGCGAAGTATCCAGCGAATTCGAACCTTTGGCCGCCACACCCACCTGCCCTTTTGCAGCGGTACAGCACAAGAAACTCCCAGTATTCGGATTGCAGTTCCACCCCGAGGTCACGCACACTCCGTTGGGCGGAACGATCCTGCACAATTTTCTGTATGCGGTTTGCGGCTGCCAGGGGCTGTGGCACTTGACCGACTTCGCACAATTGACCATCGAAAGACTGCGGCGCGAAATTGGCGATAATCGCGTAATCTGCGGATTGTCCGGAGGCGTCGATAGCGCAGTCACCGCCGCTTTACTTTACAAAGCCATCGGATCGCAATTGAGTTGCATTCTGGTGGACAATGGCTTGTTGCGAAAGGACGAACAGTCTGCCGTCATTGCCGAGTTCACCAACCATTTCAAAGCCGATCTGCATGTCGTGGAAGCCGAAGATCGCTTCCTAGAGACGCTGGCTGGAATCTCCGAGCCCCAAGAGAAGCGCCGGCGGATCGGCTATCTTTTTATCGAATGCTTCAAAGAAGAGGCCGCCAAGATCCAGGGCGCAAAGTACTTAGCCCAAGGCACACTCTATCCAGATGTGATCGAAAGTGGGGCGGCCAAAGATGGGCCAGCCGCCACCATCAAATTGCATCACAACGTCGGTGGCTTGCCTGAGCAACTCGGGTTCGAACTGGTCGAACCACTGCGAGATCTGTTCAAAGACGAAGTTCGTAAGCTGGGTCTGGAACTCGGCCTGCCCGAGCAATTGGTCTGGCGCCATCCGTTCCCCGGACCCGGTTTGGCAGTCCGCTGCTTGGGCGATATCACCAAAGAAAAGTTGAATGTGTTGCGTGAAGCGGACCATATCGTTGTGAGCGAAATCAAGGCGGCGGGGCTGTATCGCCAAACTTCACAGGCCTTCGCGGTGCTATTGCCCGTGCAAAGCGTGGGCGTGATGGGCGACGCGCGGACTTACGAAAATGCCGTCGCAATTCGCTCGGTCAATACCGATGACTTCATGACCGCCGATTGGAGTCACTTGCCCTACGATCTACTGGCACGGATGAGCAGCCGCATCATCAATGAAGTGCGTGGTGTCAATCGCGTGTGTTATGACATTAGCAGTAAGCCTCCCGCAACCATCGAGTGGGAGTGATTCGACTCACCGGAGCAAGACATGAAAACTGCCAAGTTACTGGCTGGCGTACCTAGCGAAAACCCTGCCCTCTACCATCGCGTGCGATTTGGCGTCGGCGATCCGGCCGCTTGGTTGTCATTTGACTTGGAGGGTAAAGCGAGATCCGAGTTCATCGTCCGCGATATCGAGCGCGATCGCGCGCGGACCGCCGTACAAGTGGACGCCGTTACCTGCCCAGCTGACTACACGCCCGCAGGTGGATTGTCCGGCGATCGTGCGACCGCGACCGCTCAAGCGGTTGCCGAATGCCTCCGGCGTGCCGATGTAAAGAGTGTGACCACGGATCGTACTTTGCCCTATATTTTCGCTTGGCACATTCAGCAAGCTGGCATCGCGGTCGAGTACTGCGCAGAACTGGGTGTGTTAGATCGGCGAGTCAAAGACGCACAAGAACTTCAGTGGCTCTCAGAGGCCCAGCAAGTTACCGAAGATGCGATGCAAATGGCCTGCGCCACCGTCGCGCGAGCCACCGCAGACTCGGCTGGAGCGTTGCATCACGCGGGCCTAGCGCTGACCAGCGAGCGGCTGCGAAAGATGATCAGCGTTTATCTCTTAGATCGCGATTTCTCAAATCCGCACGATTCGATTGTGGCCACTTGGCCTCATTCGGCCGATTGCCATGAACGTGGAAGTGGTGCGTTGGTTACTGGCCAAGCGGTGATCGTCGACATTTTCCCACGCAGCAACGCCACGCACTACTGGGGAGACTGCACTCGAACCGTCGTGCATGGCGATGCGAGCGATGAAGTGCTGCGTATGCATGCAGCCGTTTTAGCCGCCAAAGAAGCTGCCACGGCGGTGGCGCGATCGGGTGCCAGTGCCGATGATGTTCACGTCGCTACCAAAACCTGCTTACAACAGCATGGCTACCATTTCGAACGTGGCGCGATTTCTGAGACGCCAGTCATGCCGCACGGTACAGGACATGGTATCGGCTTAGAAGTTCATGAGCCGATTTTGCTAGACGACAACGGCGGCACACTACTCGAAGGCGAAGTCCTGACCATCGAGCCGGGATTGTATAGCCGCAAGTTCGGTGGCGTGCGCGTCGAAGACATGGTGGTCATCACGAGCGGACACGCCAAGAACTTTAATTCCCTGCCGGTGGGACTTGATTGGAGTTAGGCTTTGCTGGTGGCGTTTTCAGGCTCGCCCCCGGTGATCTGCTCGGGACTCAGGTGCGATTCCAGCTCGCTGAGCATTTTCCCGAGTGGTTCTCGGTCGAATTTGAAGTCGTCGAATACAAACGTGCGAGAGACATTTTCTGGACCGCCCGCAACGGACTCGATATAGGTGGCTTTGGCGATACCCTTGCGTTGCCACTTGCGCTTGTCCAAGCTCTTGACGTCCGCGTAGCGTAGCGTTTGCCCCCAACTGGTCGTCAGACCACCGTCAGTGCCCTGGACCCATGAGCCTCGCGAACGCAGCAGCAAGAACAATGCGGGGAGACCCACGAGCAAATTCAGCCCCCCCCAAAAGTATTGGCCAGTAATATCGCTTTCGACTTCTTCGGCGGTCTTCGTGGGCACGTCCTTGGGCCAGTTGTTCTCGGCGGCCAGCTTCTTCCACTTGTCGATCCTCTGTGTTGAATCGAGACTGCGCAGTTCATCGTACGCGCGGGCGTAGACCAGTTTCTGTGGATAGCCTACGAGCCCGTCGTAGCCAAACCAAGCGGCCATGAGCAAGCACACGGCAGCCAGCGCAGCATACCGCATCAAATAGTTCTTTTGAAACTCAGCCCGCACTGTCATACGGAATCCACTGCGGGAGGTTGTTGTTGACGAA
>JBGSJL010000008.1:0-17492 GCA_041741955.1 Pirellulaceae bacterium
AGCCGTAGCTACCGGTCGAAGCCACCGCGGCGGCAAAAGACACGTAAATTAAGTGGGTCAGGAGGACTTGGCAGCTGAATTTATGCATTCAGTCCATGCTAATTGGACCCTACCCGATTGCCAGTTTTCTCGCACAAAAACCTGCCGTCGCCTCGTTATCTGTAGTATCTGTAGGGTGGGTCAAATCGCGATAGCGATGCAGACCCACCAGTAGCTCAAACAAGTTGATAATGGTGGGTCATCGCGGCCTACCGGCTCGCTCGACCCACCCTACATTAGCAACAGCGATGCTGAACCTTGGGCAATTGGTCGCCCAGTTCTTTGGCAATCGCCTTTAATCCTTCTGGTTCAAAGATGCGGACTGATTCGGAACTTCAAAATAGTCTAGAATTTCTTATGCAAACCTGCCTTCCCCACGCCCAACCAAGGAGTCGCATCATTTTCCGACTACTTAATTCACTGCTAGCCGTCGGGCTAGTTTTTAGCGCAGCATTCAACTCACTTGGCCAAGAGCCTATTTTTTCCGGTCCACAGATCAGTGAGCGGCTGCCTGCCTTGCCAGTCAAGATTGTCGTTGGCGAAGCAACTGGCAAAGAACTAGACGTTGTCGCCGAGGCCAATGGTAAACCTCAGTTGCTGATCTTCTTTCATGCCGTTAGTCGACCCGCGTTTGCCGTCACGCGAGGCCTGGCAAAATTTGCTGCCAGCCGAGCTGACAAAGGACTCAGCGCTTGCGTAGTCTTCCTGGGCAACGATCCAACCGAGACGGAAAAGTGGTTGACTAACATCCAGAAGAACCTACCACCCGGAGTACTTTACGGCATCTCTAAGGATGGAATTGAAGGTCCAGGCGCTTACGGGCTGAACCGAAATGCAGCTCTGACGATACTGGTTGCCCAGGACGGAAAGGTGACCTACAACGCCGCGCTTGTGCAGCCACAATTGCAGGTCGACGGCCCCAAAATACTTCAAGCCATCGTAGATGCCACCGGGGGTGGTAAGGTGCCCACGATTGAAGAACTCGAAGCTGGCACACCCGGCTCGCAGCGCATGCAAGGTACTCCGCCTGCCGCTGTGCCCACCGACACAAAGCTCGCCGATTTACTTAGACAAGTCATCAACAGGCAGGCCAGCGCAGAAGCCGTTCAAAAAGCTGCTGCCGCAGTCGAAGAATACGTTAAGGACAATGCGGCTGCGCGTAAAGAATTGGCACGAATTACTAAAACAATTGTGTCGTCTGGAAAGCTAGAAAACTATGGCACGCCTCCAGCTCAGAAAGTCATCTCCCAGTGGCACGATAGCTTCGACAAAATCGCAGAGAAAGAGTCTTCGCCCGGCGGAGAAAAGACTCCCCAGCAAGATCCAGTGCCTCCCAAACCGAAGTGATTGGGCTACTTCGACATAGAAATCAGCGGGGCCGTGTTGTCGGCATTGGCCAGCCCGCTCGGTAGTTCCATGATGCGCATATTGCGAAAGTGTATTTCGCGACCTTCCGATTCCAGGCAAATGTAGCCCTTACGGTAGGAAGCATCGCGGATGCCGTTGACGAATTTCCCATTCACCGACAACTTCACGCAGCCATCTACGGCAACCACCACGTATTTGTTCCACTGGCCCACGCCTTTGCAACGATTCTCGATCGATTTGCTGCGCGTTCCGCGTGGGTTCTCTGGCGTGGCCGTCATCCCACCGGCTCCGAATAGTTCGCCGTGAACATAGGCAATTGGAGGTAACGATCCGTCGGCCTGTTTGTGCTGATTGACCCAATCCAACTCGAGCATTTGCACTTCCATTCCGCACGGTAGTCTGCCCGCCTGCGGGATTGCATCGCACCACAAAAACATGCCCGAATTTCCGCCCAAGGCCATATGTCGCCATTCGACCTCCAACACAAAATTTTCATATTGCCGATCGCTGCGCATCACGCCAATCGGCAAACCGGAACAGACCAATAGGCCATCGCGCACGGACCAAGTCTGCGGCGAAGTATTCACGTCGACCCAGCCCGTGAGGTCCCTACCATTGAAGAGGTCCCTGAATCCAATTTCTTGAGCGCCAGCGGTAGCTAGGCTCGTGAACAAACCCGAGACGAGCAGGGTCCAGACCGTCGTATTTTGCATCGTGAATCTATCTCTTGCTTTGTGAGCCGAAAGCGCTAGCTTCGGGCCCGTTGATTTTAACAACCTCACAAACAATGGAACCCCCACATACTAGGCCGCTTGATGAAAAGGTGCTCGTTAACCGCGTGGGCATCGCCCCGCGCTATTTTGACGCCCAGCGTTCCCAGGCCAGAGGCCGACACAACCCCTGCCGAGGTCGTCTGGCCTCGGAAGGCAGCCGCGAGTCGCCCAGGCCAGAGGCCGACACACTGAAGAACCGCATCAGCCCAGCACTTTTTTAAAGCCTACTCCGCGGATACAATTGGCGGCTCTAAAACGCCAATCTGCTACAGAATCCACAAAGAATGTTATCTCCGGAAACGCTTCAAATTTATCGCGGCATGACACCTGGCCAGCGACTACGATTGACATTTGAGCTCATGCAGGGGACTGAAAAGAGTCTGCTAGCTGGGACGCCAGAGCAAGTGGACCGGAAGTTCGAATTGCTGCGCAGAGAGAATGATCTACGCAATCGCAATATGTTGACCGCGATCGCCCGCACGCGAAGGGCGCGGGCTTAGATGCAGAATCCTGTTATTCGAGCGTTATTTACGTTAGTCGATTTGCTCGAATCGCGAGCCATTTCCTACGCCATCATGGGCGGACTGGCCGTACGAGCCTTGGCCCTTCCGCGCCCAACCAACGATGTCGACATCACCATCTCGATTCCAGCAGAGGAAATTGCGGAGTTACTTCGGCAACTTGTGGTGGAAGGGATCGAAGTTCCCCAGGCGTATCAGCATGGTTGGCTAGACCGCGTTGCGGGCATGCCGCTGATCAAGCTCAAAACCTATCTCGACACAGAGCATGCCGTTGATTTGGATGTATTTGTGGCGGAATCTGAATTTCAGACAAGTTTGCTGGCCAGGCGGATTTCGGCGGATTTCGATGATCGAAAGATTTGGATCGTCACTCCTGAAGATTTGATCCTGTTGAAGCTGATTGCAGATCGCCCACGAGACCAAATCGACGTAACCGACATTCTGTTCATTCAGGGGCAATTGGACGAAGCATATTTGAAACGCTGGGCGGCAGAATTGTCCATCACCGACCGCCTCGACCGCGCCCTCGCCAACCATTTCGGTTCCCAATAGTCGCTTTGCATCCTAGTGCCTCACACGCTAGCCGTGGGCCTTGGCTTTGGAACCTCAGGCGCTAGCCTGGACAGCTAGAAGTTTGGTATTGCTCTGCGTTTTCGGCGCATACTTTCGAGGCCGCTATTGTTCCGCCTTTTCAGCCCGGAGGGCGAAATAACCTTTGCCGGTGGCGTCAGCCACCGGTGTACGTTTTCACCACGGGCAGCCCAGAGGGCGACCCACAAAACGCACTCGAACCAATGTGTCGCCCTCTGGGCTGTGGGTGTTGTCAGATGCGATCCGGTGGCTTACACCACCGGCAGTGAATGTTTCGCCCTCCGGGCTAGCAGCCTGATGCAAATTTCAGGAAAGAAACCTGCGCAACCAATGCCAACCCACAACCCCAACTTTTTAACAGCCCAGCGCTAGCCGTGGGCCTTCGCATTGTGAGCGTGGGCACCATCCCGACGAGGCCCACGGCTAGCGCCTGAGGTTCACGACAGACAACCTTGCGGTACCTCATACTCGCGCCCGAGCGACACGAAGAGCCAACAACGCGCAGAAAAACAGCCTATGTGGAGTTTACGCTTTTTGCCCATTCCACGTTTTCTAACGATATTTCGGCATCCAATTGGTTGACACAGAACATGGCCGAGCTAACATAAACCCCCAGTGTGATGGATTTTCGGACCGCTGAACTGAAGGTATGCACCTAAAAGCAGTTGATTTGGGGGGTATTCAACACAGCAGGCCGTACGATTTGACTCGAATGCAGCCAATTTTGGCGGAACGTTAGGAAACGCACAATCGTTGCAGACTTACCAATTTAGGCCAAAAATCTGTGAGATTGCTTCAGGAACACTTCCAAAAGGCCTTTTTCGAATTGAAATAGAAACTTCCACCGTTCTGGGGATGGCTGGCCGAGCTCGACCAGCGTTCAAAGGCGGACTTAAACACCCACGCGTTGAATTTACTACATCGTAAGACCACCCCCGCCCCGCATTCTGTCCTGGATCGTCTCAATGGAAACATTGAAGGTCTAGGGCAGTAGTTGGGCCCAAACTCGCTAAGACCCAGTCGCCGTCTCAGGCAAAGCACTTTTTTACAAAACGAGAAATCAGCTTATGAATCGTCCAAGCCAAAACAATCGCAGCAGCAGCAAGATCCAGGCCCGTTTGGAGCGAGTGCAAGTTAAATTGGCTAAGCTTCGTGAAAGTGTTCGCCGCAGCACCGCCCAGTTTTGGGAGCGTCGTCAAGCTCGCGTGGCCTGGTGGCAGCTTGCCTTTCGCACACCGCTAGTTGGCTTCTGCGGCTGGGTCCGCTCTCGCTGCTCGACGATGTTGTCCGCCATGATGGCCATTCTCGGCTTGTCTCCCAAGTCCCGTTTGCTTCCTCGCGGTAGTTCGATTAAGAAATCGAAGGCTTATCGTCAAAGCTACGCTCGCGGCCTGTTGATGAGCGAAGGACTCGAGCAGCGACAACTTTTGGCTGGGGATTTTTTTACGATTGTCGCCAACCAAACCCTTGACAATGTCGCACTCGTGGACAACGTGTCGAGCATGGATCCATCAATCGACGTGACTGCAGGTACTTTGACGTTCGGTTCGGTGTCCACCACAACATCGGTTCGCGATGAATCACCAGATGAAGCCACGACTCCATTTTTCAACGTGGCCGGTGGTGCCAGCTTGAATTTGGTCAACGCTGACCTAGTTGCTACGCAGTCTGGCGGTGCTTTCGTCGCAGGAACGGGAACTGTAACCATTGATGCGGCTTCCACGTTTACTATCGAAGTCAACGAAGGCAGTGATTTCACGATTGACTTGGATGTTAACAATGTGGGTGGAACGCCAAGTGTCACGACCGGTGCTGCGACCATGGGCACGGTCAGTTTCGTAAGCGGTCAATCGTACAAGTACACGCCAAACCCTTCGCTGGAAGGTCCGGCTACAGCAAGTTTCAATTTCACCTCGGGTGGCTACAGTGGCGTGATGAATATCATCATTAAGCCGATCAATGATGCTCCCGTGCTTACGAAGCCGGGTGCGAGTTCTATCGCTGAAGGTGGGACCAAGTCTTTCTCAGGTTTTGCGGTAACGGACGTCGACAGTACGGTTGGCTTTACGGCTACTGTAGGCTTGTCGGAAGTTGCTGGTGTTGGCTTGCAAGTCGTCAATCCGGGCTCGATTGCACTGACGGCTGTAGGTAGTGCAATGGTCAGCGGAACGTCACCGAATTTGAGCATCAGCGGGACCATATCGGACGTAGCAAGCACGCTGAACAGCTTGGTTTACACGCCTGGAGCCGATTTCTTCGGTACGGCAACCATCGCCGTCGCTGTCAGCGACGATATGCTTGCGCCAGCGGTAGGCAATGGAAATGTGGTCGTTACTGTGACCAATGTAAATGATGTGCCAGTCCTAAGTATATTACGTACAAACGATACGATCACCGAGAATCTTACTAAGGTAATAACCGGCGGTTCGGACTTGGCATTTTCCGATTCGGACCATGCTCCAGTTGATGTGATCTATACGATCACCGCTCAATCGGCTGGAACGCTTCGCCTGGGAAATGCCACAAAGGGTAACGGCACGATTTTAGGTGTCGGGGCGACATTCACGCAAAACGACGTCAATCAGACGTCTGGCAATCGCTTGCGATTCGATCACAACGGATCGGAAGGCGCAACGGCTAGCTTCAGCTTTACGGTGGCCGATGCGGCTGGCGGGGCTGCTGTTGGCGGGCCGTTTACGTATAACTTTGCGGTTAATAATACCAACGATGCGCCAGTAGTGTCTGTAAATACAGGTCTAACTGTCAGCGAGGGTGGTCTTGCAACAATCACTGCGGCTAACCTCGCCGCGACGGACCCTGACAGCGCCACGCTGACATTTACTGCGTCTGCCCAGCCTACTCGCGGGATGCTCTTGGTAAATGGTGTTCCTCAATTGTCCTTTACGCAGGCGCAAGTCAATGCGAACCTGGTAACCTACCAACACGACGGTAGTGAGTTCGCTAGCGATACTATCACCTTCTCTCTTTCGGACGGAATGGCTTCAGTAGCAGGCATTGTTTTCGCTATAACTGTTTCACCCGTCAATGACGCGCCGACGCTTTCTACGACGACACTAAATTTGGCAGAAGGCGCTTCTGCGGTGATAACAAATGTTAGGCTGAATGGTGGGGACGACGATAACACTCCGGCGCAACGCACGTATACCGTAACGACAGCACCTGCTCAGGGAATCATCCGCAAGAGCGGTTTAACCGTCTCGACGTTTACGCAAGCCGATGTGGACGCGGGAATAATTACCTACCTGCATAATGGTAGCCAAAACTTCTCGGACTCGGTCGCTGTGTCACTAAGCGACGGTGCGCTCAGTGTTACCGGTACGTTGAATATCGTCATTACCAATGTCAATGACGCCCCAACCGTGGCTAATCCGATCGCCAACATTAGCATTTCGGAAGGCGGCACGGTAAATTTCGTCGTGCCTGCCAATACGTTTGCGGATGCTGACGGTGACGCTCTCACTCTAAGTGCGACGTTGGTTGGTGGCGGTGTACTACCGTCTTGGTTGACGTTTACTCCCGCGACCAGGACGTTCAGTGGCACAGCTCCCGCTTTGTTTAGCGGTACCGTGAGTATTAAGGTTACTGCGACAGATCCGAGCTTAGCTTCCGTCTCGGACGAATTTGATCTCGTTGTAACTCCGGTTAACAATCCCCCTGTAGCTGTGGCCTTCAATGGCGGCAGTACCAATGAAGATGCGGCGCCGTTCACAGGAACTCTCGGGACGACTTTGCCGATCAATATGTTGGCTACGGACCCCGACTCGACGCTAACCAAGGATTCGTTTACCTTCACCGGTGCGTCGGTGGATGCCGTTCCTGGTTTCACTCTGAGTGATGTAGGCGTCAGCTACAACAGCACCACGGGTGAGTTTGTGTTTGATCCTGCCTCGATCGCTATGTTCCAGGCAATGAACGTTGGTGACTCAAAAGTTGTCGTAGTTGATTTCGACGTGACCGATGGCGAATTCACGGACAGTGGTACGGCCACTTTCACGGTCACCGGCGTCAATGACGAAGTGCAACTGACGGTCAACGATTTTGCTATCTCGGAAGGCGCTACGTTAGTTCTTACCCCTGCACATATCGCCGTAACCGATCCTGATAATATTGCTGCCGATATCAAGCTGACAGTCACCGTGGGCACGCCATCAACTGGGGTCGTCAACGTAAATGGAGTTCCCGCATCGACCTTTACCTATCAAAATCTGTTGAGCGGCATGGTGACCTTCGTCGATAGCTCACTTGACAGCGGGTCCAATACCTTGACTGTCGATGCCGACGATGACAACGGACTAGCTCCGTTCGACAGTACTGGAGTCATCAACATTACCGTCAATGGTATAAACGACGCGCCCGCTTTGGCTGTCACCGATGCGACGGCGACGTTCGACGAAGCGACTGCGACTGCGGTGGCTATCGCTGCTTCCGTTTCGATTTCGGATGTTGACGATGCGAATATGAGCGGAGCAACGGTTACCATCGCTAGTCATCTTGACGATGACGTACTGACGGCCGTCGTTACAGGCACCAGTATCACTGCCAGCTATCTCGATGGTGTTTTGACGCTGACTGGCAGCGACACAAAGGCAAACTATCAAACGGTCCTGGCGTCGGTGAAGTTCGCGAACACTGGGAATAATCCCGACGACTTTGGGAATAGCACCTCGCGTTCGATCACGTTTGCAGTGACCGATGGTGAAGACGCATCCGACTCCCAGTCGGTTAGCGTTAGCATAACGCCAGAGAATGACGCGCCTGTCATTGCACCGTTGGCTTCAAGCACCGTGTCGTACACAGAGAATGGCCCTGCGGTCACGGTGGCTGGCGATATTACAGCCAGCGACGAAGACAACGAGGATCTCGAAACGGCCACAATCACAATCACGGGCTACGTCGACGTTCAGGACGTCTTCTCGCTGGCGAACGTGCCAAATGTTTCCTCTTTCACAACAGACGTTGTTGTCTCGGGCGATGTTAGTCTGACGGGCGTCGACGACTCTACGCCTGGGACATTGATTCTGACATTGGCGAAATCTGGCGGCGGCAAGGCCAGCTTCCAGGATTTCCACTTTGCCATGCGGTCCTTGAGCTACGCCAATAGCTCGGATAGTCCGACTACCACAGACCGCGATGTGTCGTTCGCTGTCAACGATGGTGCAGTCGATTCGGCTTCGGTGGCGGTGACAATTGAGATTACCGCTGTCAATGATGCTCCAACCGTCAATACCAATACTGGCCTAACGATCGACGAGAACTCGACGACTTCGCTAAGCAACTACCTAACCAACAGCGCGCTCGAAGTGCTCGATGCCGAAGGTGGCACGCTCACTTACACGCTTGTGAGTAACTCGCGAAGCGACTTGGTCGAAGTCCGCTTGGATACCACCGCAGCGAATAATACTGGCGTGATCATTGATGTGTTAACGGGTCTGCCCACGTTCACACAAACTGAAATTGACAGTGCTGTGACCAGTGGCGGCAACGTTGAAATGGGTGTGACGGTGCGTTCGCTGGGGGTGGATGCAGTACCTGCCAATAATTCGGCCGTGCTGACTTTCGCGGTCTCCGATGGCGTGAATACGATTTCCGTACCTGTTTCGATTACTATTGTGCGCGTCAACGATACGCCAACCCGCGTGGGCACCCCTGCGGCCGTCAATACTCTCACCGCCACCGAAGAGGTCGATGGGACACCGGCGGTCACGGTTATTCCTGCGACCAAGATGGTCTTTACCGATGAAGAAGATGCAGACTCGACGCTGACGTATACGATTACGACGGCCCCGACTCATGGCGTGATTCTGAAGAACGGAGCGCCGCTCGGTGCCGCTACCTTTACCCAGCAAGACATTACCGATGGCTTGATTGCCTATCAGCACACTGGTTCAGCACAGCCTGGTGCCAACAGTCCTGATGATACTTTTGTCTATCGCGTGAGCGACAGTGGAACGCCAAGTCCCGTGCGCACTTCTGGTTTTCAAACGGTGACGATTACTTTGTCGGCGCAGAACGATTCTCCCGTAGCCCAAGATGACGAATTTACCACGGACCAGGACACTGTTCAGACAGGAAATGTGCTCGCGGATAATAGCAATGGTGTGGATAGCGATCCGGACAGCCCTGTGCTGACCGTCAGCGCTGTGGCTGGATTGCCCGGTAACGTCGGCTCGCTAGTAGCCTTGCCAAGCGGGGCAACTGTCACGCTCAACAGCAACGGCACTTTTAGTTACAATCCCAACGGAGCATTCGATAGTTTAGCCGCAAGTGCTATGACCACCGACGAGTTTGAATACACGATTTCCGATGCGAGTGGAAGCACCTCAACCGCAACCGTGACGATGACCATCACTGGATTGAATGATGCTCCGATTGCGACTCCAGCGACCGTCTCAGTGCCTCAAGTTTTCTCTGGTTCCATTGCAACTCAGTTGTTGGCGTTTGCCAGCGATCCAGACGTCGGTGACTCGCTCACCGTAACCTTGCCTACCACAGTCTCGGGATCCTTCGCGAATCTGGCCGAGGGCCAATCGACCACATTTTTTGGACTTACCTATACTGTCGAGGACACTGGCGGCTTAACGGATAGCTCGACGTTCGATATAACTTTTGTAGGTTCCAACGACGCGCCAGTCATCACGATGGTTCCCGTTTCGGAGACCTTCTTCGAGGAGACGTCGGCCCCGCTAGTTGGCCCATATGTGTTCGACGATGTCGACAGTGGCGCGACCATCACAGTAACACTCTCAATAACCGCGGGCACGTTGTCCTCGACGGATCCAACTGTCGTTAGCGGCAGCGGAACAAACGAACTCGTTCTGTCAGGTTCGCCGGCTGCGGTGAGTGCCGCTATGAGCACTGTCAGCTATCTGGGCGACACGGACGTGTCGGGAATGACTGCGGATATGTTGACTATCGATGTCGTAGATGATCTTGGTTTAGCGACAACTGCTACGGTGCCGATCAACATTACCGATATCAACGATGCACCAATACCGGATCCGTTGTACTCGACTCCACCGACCACGATTACGGTCCAGCAGAACGTCCCATTCGTGGCGAACGTGACTACTGGTGCTAATCCGGTTGAATCAGGGCAAACCATCACTTTGATCTCAGGTACCGTGACCGGTTCAGGCGGTGGTACAATCAACGTCCAACCTGGCACTGGCGTTCTTACCTACACGCCTGCCCCTGGATACCTGGGCATGGATACCTTCACCTACACCATTCGGGACAATGGAGGCATTCTAAATGGCGGCGTTGACACGACCGTGGTAACGGTCAACGTCGTAGTCGTCGATGTACTGCCAGTGGCTGTGGACGATGCGTTTACGGTTACGGAAGGCGTTGCCACTAGTACGCCCAGGCCAAATCTGTTTGCCAATGACATTTCAGGTAATGCGTCAGGCGATCCAATTGTAGTCAAAGTTAACGGTGCGGCTTACGTGGCGAATCCAACCATTACACTTCCATCGGGTGCGTCCCTGAGGATTCGGCCTAACGGCCGCGTTGAATATACGTCGCCAATCGGCGCAGAAATTCCCACAGATACGTTTACCTACACGATCGAGGACAATCAGGGGAATCAATCGACAGCTACAGTGATGGTCACGATTATCGACGTGAATGACAATGCAACTTCAGCGATGATCACGGGTCCAGCAACCGGTAGCGAAGGAAATACGTTGACCTACTCGGCAGCGGGTTCCACCGACGCCGACTTGGGTGCCGTTTTGTCGTACGCCTTCTCCGTGACTGCGGGACCTGCTGGCACTACCGTTACTCCGTCTGGTTCCAGTGCCGACATCACGTTTGTCGAAAACGGCACGTACACGGTCCAGGTGTCCGTTAGCGACCGTGGCGGGCCTGCTAGTATCGCGACCAAGACCGTGGTAATCAGCAACGTCAAGCCGACGATCGTTCTAACCGGCTCCAATGGTAGCGGGCCAGTTGCCAGCGGTGGTTCTATCGATGAAGGGACCACTTTCATTTTGACTCTAGGAGCAATTACCGATCCAGGCATGGACACGGTAACTTCCTACAATATTAAATGGGGGGATGGAACGAGCGATCTTAACGTTGCATACATTCCAGGCGGACCTAATTTCCGCAGCCACGTTTATCAGGACGATTCTGTCTTCGTTGGGAACATAAAGGTTGATTTAATCGACGAAGATGGATTGGCCGTTGATGCGGGAACCTTTACCCTGACCGTCAACAATCTTAATCCGACAATCGTCTCCCTCACCGGAAGCAACGGCTTAAATGCCGGAAGCACTTTCAATTTTAGTGCTGTCGCCACCGATCCAGCCTTTGCGCTCGATCCACTGACCTATAGCTGGAACTTTGGCGATGGTTCACCAGTCGTCTCTGGTCCTTCCCCAGCGACCAGCCACATATACGCTGCTGGCGGCAATTACACGCTGACTTTGACAGTAACCGATGGTGATGGCGGTTCCGACGTGGAAACATTGGCGGTGTTTGTCAATAGCCTGCTGGGGCCAGTCACCGACCTCAACGGTGCTCCAAACCAAATTCTCGAAACGTCCTCAATTCCCGCGGTGGTAGGCATTACGGCCAAAGCGACTGATGCGGACCCAGGCGACACCATCTCGTACAGCTTGACGAACAACGCAGGGGGACGGTTCATAATTAACTCTTCTACTGGCGTGGTTCAGTTGGCGTCGACAGCTATCGATGCCGAGGTTACAGGTAGCTACACCATCGAAGTGAAGGCCACCAGCTCCGACCTCACGACTTCGTCAGCTATGTTCACGATTACCATTCTGGACGATAACACCGAGTTCAGCGTTGGTGCGATCAGCGATAGTAATAGCGCTCTGAACCAAGTGGCAGAAAACGCACCCGCCGGAACGGTAGTGGGCGTGACAGCCCTGGCTACGGACGGAGACGTGTCGGACACGGTTACCTATAGCTTGTCCAGCAACCCAGGCGGATTGTTCCAGATCAATGCCACATCCGGCGTGGTGACCACTACGGCTGCGTTGGATGCGGAAGCTGCCTCTAGTCGCACCATTGAAGTAACCGCTACCAGTACGGATGCAACAACCAGCACAGCTACATTCACGATCGCGGTAATTGACGACCCAAGTGAAGCTGAAGTTGGACCGGTGACCGACTCGAACAATGCTACAAACGAGGTCAGTGAAAGTGCTTTGGCTTTGGCGACGGTTGGCATTACTGCGACCGCCTCTGACGCGGATGTTAGCGATATCGTGACCTACAGCCTCACCAGCAACCCTGGCGGTCTGTTTGCGATCAATAGCCTGACGGGTGTGGTAACGCTGGTAGGATCGCTGGACGCCGAAACGGCAACTAGCCATGTGATCGAAGTCACGGCGACGAGTACCGATGGTTCGAATAGCTCGGCCATGTTTACGATTAATGTTCTCGATGACAATACCGAGGCTAATGTTGGTCCCGTTTCGGATAACAACGCAGCGGACAATGAAGTACTCGAGAATCTGCCCGCCGGTGCCTTCGTGGGTGTTACAGCCCTAGCAGTGGACAGCGACGTTACAGATTCGGTGTCTTACAGCTTGAGCACTAACCCAGGTGGATTGTTCCAAATCCATCCGACTTCGGGCGTCGTGACGACTACCGGCCCGTTGAATGCGGAGGCGGCAATCAGCTACACCCTAGGAGTGACGGCCACCAGCACCGACGGCTCGACCAGCACTGCGTCGTTCGTCGTCAATGTACTGGATGCGGACGAGTTTGATGTCGGTGCGGTCACGGATACCGACTCAAATGTGAACCAGGTCGCCGAGAATGCTGGCAATGCCTTAGTTGCTATTGATGCATCAGCGACGGATGCCGACGCCACGGACAATGTGATCTTCAGCCTTGACATTGGCGTTTTAGATAATGACGAATTCCAAATTGATTCGACCACGGGGATCGTGCGAACCAAGGCAGCGGGACTTGATTACGAAGCCGGGACAACCCGTACCATTCGCGTTAAGGCCACCAGTTCGGATGGCTCCACCAACAGCGCTAACTTTGTGATCAATGTGCTGGATGTGAGTGAGTTCGGAGTCGGATCGATTAACGATTTGGATGGCGCTACGAATACAGTGGTCGAGAATACTGCAGCGGGAGCCCCAGTCGGGATAACCGCCAATGCGGTCGATCCGGATACTGGAGTTGACACCGTAACCTACAGCTTGTCCGACAATGCCGGTGGCTTGTTTGCGATTGACTCCATCACTGGCGTGGTCACCACGACCGCACCTTTGGATGCGGAAGCAGCAGCGAGTTACGCGATTGAGGTCACGGCCACCAGCACCGATTTGTCAACGTCAACCGCCACCTTCAACATTGCTGTGGGCGATGTAAATGACAACGTGATAGGACCAATTACTGATGCGAATCCTCTCCCCAATATTGTTCCCGAAACAATTACGGGTGGGATCAACTTCACTGGTGCTACCGCCTATATCACTGCTAACGCAGTCGATCCGGACCTGACCAACAGTGTAGTGACCTACTCGCTGGCTGGCGGTGTGTTGGATAACGATTCGTTCGCGATCAACGCAAGCACTGGAGCGGTCACGGCTGCTGTAGCATTTGATGCAGAAGTTGACAACTCGTATGCGATCCGAGTAACCGCAACCAGCCAAGATGGATCGACGTCGACGGCCGACTTTACGATTGCAATCTTCGACTTTGACGACAACGATGTTGGGCCGGTAACCGATGCGGATTCAGCAACTGCGAATTCGATTGTGGAGAATTCTCCTGCGGGTACTTATACGGGTCTGACTGCTTCCGCAGTCGACCTGGATGTTTCTGCTACGGTCAGCTATTCGCTAGCCGCTGGCGGTGACAACGCATTGTTTGCGATCAATGCTTCAACCGGTGCAGTTACCTCGGCAGTTGTGCTCAACGCAGAAGATGCGACCTCTCGGACTGTGCAAGTTGTCGCGACCAGTAGCGATGGTTCAACATCCACCCAATCGTTTAGTATCGCCGTAGTAGATGTTGATGAGTTTGATATTGGGGCGGTTACTGATGGAGACGCTACCGTCAATGCGGTGGCTGAAAATGCGGTAGGTGCGTACACGGGACTCACCGCCTCGGCGACCGATAACGATGCAACGGCTACTGTTACGTACAGTCTGCCTGTTGGAATTGCCGACAATAATCTGTTCACGATAAATCCGTTGACGGGTGCAGTTGCAACTGCAGTTGGGCTTGATTTTGAAACTGCGACTAGCCATACGGTTGCGGTTTTAGCAATCAGCAGCGATAGCTCAACTTCGACAGAGACCTTCACCATCGCGGTCTTAAACGTGGCAGACAGCCCTGTTGGACCAGTGACTGACATCGACGGAGCAGTCGGTGGCAGCGTGGCGGAGAATTCTGTAGCGACTACCACGGTGGGAATTACCGCCAGTGCAACGGATCCAGACGGTGAGACCGTTACCTATTCATTGAGCAATAACGCCGGCGGACGGTTCGCGATAAATTCAGCTTCCGGTGTTGTAACCGTTGCTGGGTCCCTCGACTTCGAAATGGCCACCAGTCACATGATTACTGTGGTCGCTACCAGCTCCGACTTGACGACCAGCAGCCAGACTTTCACGATCACGGTTATCGATGTTGACGACGCTTCCCCGATTGTTTCCACCATCAAACTGAGCTCACAAAGTTGGTTGCCCACATTCCTGGCGGCCATCGATCCAAGCGATTTGCAAGGGTATACAGTATCCGATGGGGAAATTCTTTCATGGGCTAATTTAAACACGATTACCGTTAAGTTTAACGAGCCAGTGATCGTTTCCGCTTCTAACCTGTCCTTGACCGGTTTGGCTGGTAACGGCGGAGCAAGTACTGCGGTTGATTTCACGGCATCCTTCGGAATTGCCAGCTTTGTTTACCAAGCCGGTACGCAGACGGCTACATGGGTGCTATCGAATTCCTTCGCCAGTCTTCCGAGCGTTGCAAATCGAGTGTTCGTCAGCCTTTCTGGGGTCACGGATACGAACTTTAACCCACTAGCGACCCTCAACGTCGACGAATTCAGTGTCAATCCTGGCGACATTGATCAAAACGGCATTGTTGACTTTACAGATGTTGGTCAGTTGTATCCAACTCTGATTGGCGTTGTGCCGACTTCTGGAAACGTTGTGGCTAGGGCTGATATTGACGGCAATGGTATTGTCGACTTCACCGACTTTGGACTGTTTTATCCGAACAGAATTGGGGTTGTCGTTCCAATCCAACCTCCGGCTTTAATGTCCAGTTTTTCCGCCTTTGAGGGTTTTCCCAGTATTGAAGTGGGCGACGATAAGGAAGCGGTAGATGAGCTTTTCGGTGATGTCGATGGGCTCGACGACTTGCTTATGTAAGTAGATTCATTACACTGATGTTCAGAAACCTTTTTAACACAACACGGACTTGAAAATGAAATTGAAGCATTTTGGCATCTTGTGTGCGGTTGCGTTGGTTGCGATAAGTTCCAATCGGAATTGTCGCGCCGATGTGATTTGGAATTTGACAACCCTGGACGCTAGCGGAAACGTGGCCTCGACATTTAACGTAGGCCAGACAGGCTTTATCGACGTCAGTGTGACGTTAACCGGAGCAGAGTTGGCGGCCAATGCGTCGTTATATCAGGCTGTTATTTCGCAAAGCAATTCGGCAGGTATTACTGTCGGCGCACCCGTCGACTCAAATACCACTCCAAATCCGGGGGACGATATTCACAGTACTCCACCCTCTACCGTGAGCAGTTCCCCGACTCAGTATGTGGTTGGAGAGCTGAGTTTTGCTCCGGCGCCACCTCCTGCAAGCACTAGCCTTTTCAGATTACCGTTTACGGTTGACGCTCCAGGGCCTTCAGCATATACATTTTCGGCGATAGCTAATGCGGTGGGTACGCCATCACAGTCGTCATGGAATGGACAGACCGCCAACCTAGTTTTCGGTGCTTCTAGTAGCACCACTTTTAACGTGACAGCGGTTCCGGAGCCAACAGCTTTTGGCTTGTTCGCTTTGCTGGGCAGCGTTGGAATCCTACGCCGCCGTCGGCAATAGTCTGCTGTCCTCATACTGGCAATAAAGAACAAGAAGCCAAGCGTCTGAAGATGCTTGGCTTTTTTTCGTAATAATCCATATGTTTTGGAGTCCAAATCCTATCCCAAATGAGCAATCGACTGACTCAAAGAGTTCGAGGCTGGCGCGGGGTTAAGTATCGCTTTTCCCGCAAATGGCAAATGGGAAGTTAAGGGTTTTGTTGCCAGCGCCTCAGGTTCCCACAGGGACTGAATGGTATGCTCACCGCTAGTCCCGAAACCCCCAATTTGTGCCCGTTCCGGTTACGCCCAGTGCCTCCGACTGGAGACCGCCAGAGCCCCCAGGCGGTGGCGTGAGCCACTGATTCTCTATAATCAAACCACCAAAGGCCCCAGAGGCCAGCCGCAAGCCGTGCGACTTCCGTATGCGGCCTGACGACCTCGGCAGGGATTGTTTCGGCATTTTAACTCTTGTCACTTCGTACTACTTTTAGAAACGAAACAGCCGGATAGGCCCAACGTTTTTAACAAAGAATCTTCAATGTGAGTGCGATGGGTGTAACGTCTGAGACTCTCGGTGCGACGGAAATTGCGGTATCCTGCAGTAATGCGTCAGATGCCGGAATGAAATCCAATCAGATTAGAACGAAATCCGTTTCACGGTGATTGGAATTAGGAAATCGCCTCGAACAGAAATTGAAACTTAGAAAGTCTATTCGCGGACGCTCCCTGGGTCGGAGCAGCGGATTTTGAAAGCCTAAGAAGCCCTCGCACGCATCCGATTTTCCCACGAAGGTGCAGTAATGATTGAGTAATCCTCCGCAATGGACTACAATTTGAGGGCGAGAATCGTCCTTCTATTGTAGGGAGCTGCCATCTTGAGAACCATTGCTGTTGCGCTTGTACTGCTGGCTTTGTCTGATAAATGCCAGGCGGACCTGGTGTTCACGATCGGGACCGTGACGACGGTGGCTGGAACGAACTCGGTAGCGGTTCCCATTCTAGTGTCGGGGAGTTCGGTGCTGGGAGGCTTCAATTTTGGCGTCGATATTGCCCCGGGCGGAGTGGGCCTGCCGGCGGGCGTTACGCTAGGTGGATCGGGAGTTTTTGCTGGAACGGGAGTTTCGCGGGGTGAATTG
>JBGSJL010000009.1:0-7208 GCA_041741955.1 Pirellulaceae bacterium
TTCCTGCCTCCTATTTGCCAACCAACTGGAGCGGTGCACCGACGGTCCAGCTCTTAGGGTCGCTAGGATCGCGGTGTATGCGACGATAGAGCGTGTCGCGTTCGACCGGCTCGCGTCCGGTCTCGGCAATCAACTGACCGATGCGCTCGACACTCAACATCTCCGGCGTCGTAGCACCCGCATCGTGATAGATCAATTCATGCCGCACGGTTCCGTCGATATCATCGGCACCGTAGTGCAGCGCGACTTGCGCGGTTTCAATGCCCAGCATGATCCAGTACGCTTTGATGTGCGGAATGTTATCCAGCATAAGCCGCGCGATCGCCATCGTCCGCAAGTCGGCCAGCGCAGAGGGCTTCTTGATGTTGTTGAGTTCCGTGTTGTCGGGATGAAAAGCCAACGGAATGAAAGTTTGAAAGCCGCCCGTCTCGTCTTGCAGTTCTCGCAATCGCAGCATGTGATCGATCCGGTGGAATGCCTGCTCCACATGACCGTAGAGCATGGTGCAGTTGCTGCGTAGCCCAAGTTGGTGAGCGGTGCGGTGGACCTCGAACCACTTGTGCGCGTCAGCTTTGTGTTCGCATAATTGATCGCGAACTTCCGCATGAAATATTTCAGCGCCACCGCCGGGCAAACTACCCAGTCCAGCCGCACGCAGGTCTTCGAGTATTTCGCGCACCGATTTCTTCGTTAAGAATTCGAACCAACCCACCTCGACGGGCGTCCAAGCTTTAAGGTGAATGGTTGGATAGGCCTGATGCAGCGTTTCGAGGATGCCGCGATACCACTCGTAAGGCATTTTGTGATGGAGCCCGCCCACGATATGCATTTCCGTGCAGCCGTTTTCAAAGGCTTCTTGGCCCCGAGCAAGCACCTGCTCTTCAGACATCGCATAGCCCTTGGGGCTTCGCAAATCGCTTCTAAACGCGCAAAAGCGACAGCGATATATGCACACATTGGTTGGATTCAAGTGTGTGTTGATATTGAAATAGGCGACATTGCCATGCAGACGCTCACGAACTTGATTAGCCAATTCACCGATTTCTTGCAGTGGAATTGCCGGATCGTAAAGCGTGAGCCCGTCCTCCATGGTCAGCCGCTGGCAGCCCGCGACCTTTTCGCAAATACTTTGAAAGCGACTATCGATTTGTCGGGCGCTCATATCGTTGATCGTCGTAATGGCTAGGGGGTTTGAGTCAGAAAACAAAGTACCCAGTGGGACTATTCGTAAGTTTTTCATTCGGTATCGGAAGGTGAACCGTAGCCCGTTACCGATCTTAACAAGTCCGTCTGCTTGGCGTGTTGATGAAGTATTGGTTCGATCCTTGCTTACGCGGCGGGCTGGGATTGCGCCCAACTCGGCAAATCCGCATCAAAACTGATCCTTTGACCGCCTGCAGGATGGTTGAATGCGATGGACCAAGCGTGCAAGCACATCGGTGATTCCTCGACCGACAAAGTGTGCGCCGAGCCGACGCCACCATCGGGCAGATAGAGTGGATCCCCCAAAATACCAAAACCGAGATGCCACAGATGAAGGCGGATCTGATGCGTACGTCCAGTCAGCGGACGGGCTTCCACCAGCGAAGTGCCATCAGCCCTGCGCTCCACGACTTTGAAACGCGTGCATGCCTCCAGACCACTGGGTGTTCCAACTTCGCGAATTCCACCGGGTTGCGGATCGCTGCCAATACTGGCCCCGCACGTGACTTCGTCCCACTTGGGATGCCCATGGACGCGGGCCAGGTAGAGCTTGTCGACTTGCCCCACACTGAATTGTGGCTGCACGAGCCGAGCTGCGTGATAGGTTCGGCAGAGTACCACCACGCCGCTGGTGTTGGCGTCCAGCCGATGAGCCACACGCAGCTTTTGCCGAGGGTATGCGCTGGCCATCAAGTTCGCGAGCGTATTGCGGTGGTAACGTCCGCTGGGGTGTACCGGCAGCGGCGCGGGTTTGTGCACAATGACGATCAAGTCGTCTTCATAGATTAAACGTATGTTGGCGTTAATCTGCGGCTCTATCGTACCTGGCATGCGCTGGTCAAAGCATTGTCCCTCTTTCACGATTTGTGAGGCAGTTACCGGCTGGCCGCCAAAACAAATGCTGCCTGCTTCGATCCAACCCAACCACTGAGCGCGAGTCGTGGGAGGATGCCAGGCGTCCAGGAAGTCGATGAGTGGCAAGCCCGCAAACCGCCGCGGAACATAAATCTGCCGCAAGTTTTCATAAGCGGTGCTGCCTGGCTGCGACACGGCCCAGGCGCGGATCTCCGACTCGCGGGCGAGCAAGTCGGCTCGCAGGCGTTCGGCGGGAGCTTGATAACACCGTGGACACCATTGACCCAAAGAAAATCTATCCGAACTAATTTCTTCGGCAGTCAAAACAGCTTGGCATGCAAAGCAGAGTGCGTTGCCGGTCGGCTTCAATTCGGGGTCTAAGGCAACACGACTGTCAAATACAAAGCACGAACCGTGGTAATGTGCTGCCCCACATTCTTCGAAGTACTTCAGGATACCGCCATCGAGCTGATACACTTCTTCGAAACCGGCTTGCTCCATTAGCGGTCCCGCTTTTTCGCAACGAATGCCGCCCGTGCAAAACATCACCAGCGGCTGCCTCTTGGCTTCGTCGGGCAAGCGTTTGATCGCATCTGGGAATTCGCGAAAATGACCCATGTTCAATTGCTCAGCCCCAGTAAACGTACCCAAATCGAATTCGTAGTTATTGCGCACGTCGAGCAAACGTACGCTGCGCCCTGCGTCGAGCCAGCCCTTAAATTCCTTGGCAGAAAGCTTGGGTGAGGTCTTCTTCTCTGGGGAAATTTCTTCTATACCAAAGGCGATGATTTCCTTCTTCAATCGGACTAACATGCGTCGGAAGGGTTGCGAATCCGAATAGCTATCTTTGGTTTGCAGGTCGCTGAAGCACGGGTCGCAGCGCAGCTTGGTCAGAAACGCTTGAACCGATTCGCGCTCGCCAGCGAGAAACAAATTGATACCTTCGGGACTCAGCAGAATCGTACCCCGCAGCTCGTGCGACTTGCAGACCGCCAGCAACTCCGCGCGGCGCCTGGGCACTGCATCCAACTGCACAAATTTGTAGGCGGCGATATTTAAGATCTCGCCAGCGGGAGATTGGGTTGCTGCGTGTGAGCCAAGGGCGTTCATAAGTTTAACCTGTACTCCCATTTTTTCCGTCTTTGGGGCGATCCACAGCGGCGACAAGTCGCGCGCACTCCAAACTTAGATTGCCGATATTGTCGCACCTCGAGCCAAATTTGTTAGCCCATTACAAATTTCGAATCACTTGGACGATTTACATAAAAAGCGATCCAGAGCTGCGGCAAATCGCTTTTTGTCGCGTTCGTCGTAGGGTCGATTGCCACCGTTGCCAAGCGTTCCAGCTCCGCGCATATCGTCCAAGAAATCGCGAAGCGACAACCGAGACTGAATATTGTCGGGCGTATGTTCGTCGCCACGCGGATCGACGACCACGACCTGCTTGGCCACCAACTCGGCCGCCAACGGAATGTCTGCGGTAATGACTAAGTCGCCCTGTGTACTGTGTGTCACGATATAACGATCCGCAATATTTGCTCCTTCATGGACCGTCACCGTTGAAACCATCGGTGCGTTCAGCGGCAGAGGCTGCGTCTGATTGGCCACAAGAATTGTTTCGAATTTCAAGCGGCGAGCGGCGCGGAAGACAATCTCTTTGACTTCGCGTGGGGCCGCATCGGCATCAATCCATACTTTCACTTTTGTTTTGCACTCCGATCGCAAACTAACGTTTTTGTATCTCGTCGGCGATCGAAAACGCCATTTCCATAGCCTGTTCGTAGTTCAGTCGCGGGTCGCAGGTCGTGTTGTAGGCCGTATGTAAGTCGTCTTCGGTCAGGCCTCCTGACCCGCCCAAGCACTCGGTAACATTTTCGCCAGTCAATTCCAAGTGAACTCCGCCCAAGCGTGTTCCGCACTCGCGGTGTACCGCAAACGAAGTGCGCAGCTCGGACAGTACGTCATCAAACCTACGCGTCTTTTGGCCGGACTGAGTCGACACGGTGTTACCGTGCATTGGATCGCAAATCCACAACACGCGAACATTGCTGCGGGCGATCTCTTCAACGATCTTGGGCAGCGTTTCAGAGATGCTCGCATTACCGACACGATGGATCAATGTGACTCGTCCAGGTTCGTTTTCTGGATTCAACAACCGCACTAAATCCACAATCTCTTGTGGGTTGGCTTGGGGGCCAACTTTGACGCCAACTGGGTTGCGAATACCTCGTAATAATTCTACGTGCGCGCCGGCCAAAGTTCGGGTACGTTCGCCGATCCAAGGGAAGTGCGTTCCAAAGTTATACCAGCCCGTACCACGCACACTTTCGCGCGTTAGGGCTTGTTCGAAGCTTAAGTGCAGGGCTTCGTGAGAGGTATAAAAGTCGACGCGCCGCAGCTCAGTGATCGTACTCCCCGAAATCAAATCGACTAGGCACAGTGCATCTCCGAGCGAGTTGACCATGCGGTGGTAACGCTCGCATTCTGGGCTGTCGGCGACAAAGTTCAAGTTCCAGTTTTCGGGGTGATGCAAGTCCGCAAAACCGCCTTCGCTAAGCGCGCGAATAAAGTTCAGCGTAACTGCGGCACGCTCGTAGCCACGCAGTAGCAACTGCGGATCATTGCGCCGATGATCGATTGAAAACGGGGCTCGATTGATCAAGTCACCGCGATAGGATGGCAGCGTCTGACCATCGCGGCTCTCGGTACTGCTGCTTCGCGGCTTGGCATACTGGCCTGCGATCCGCCCAATTCGCACGATTTTCTGACGCGAGCCGAAAATCAATACTAGGCTCATCTGCAACAAGACTTTTAGCTTGCTCGCGATCGCCTCCGATTGGCACTCATCGAACGATTCGGCGCAATCACCGCCCTGTAAGACCCAGGCCGTGCCCGCCTGGGCTTCGACCATTTGCTGCCGCAAACGGTCCACTTCCCAACTCGTCACCAGCGGCGGCAAGCGTTTGAGCAGCGCCAACACCTCGCTCAATTCGGTCGCATCATCGTACTGCGGCTGTTGGGCAGCGGTGTAATTCTTCCATGAATCGGGGGTCCAAGGGGTGCGCATAACGGTCGGCAGTATCGTCGAGGCTGGGGTCTTAGCGAAACCCGCTAGCCTAATCGCCCAGCGGGTTTTTCGCTACCATCCCCAAGTCGAGTAATCGTCCTGCTGCCCGCTTATTTGTAACGATTTACTTGCGATTTACGCGGCGACGGAAATCGCGAAACTCCTGTGGCCAGGGAGCTGAAAACAGCATTGGCTCGTCGGTAAGCGGATGCGTCAAGCCGAGAGTTTCTGCGTGTAACGCGATCCGCTTGAGCGGCCACTGCGGGTGCTCGGCCAATTCTGGGCGGTAGCGCGGATCTCCAATAATTGGGTGCCCTGCCTCCGCCAGGTGAACTCGGATTTGGTTGCGTCGTCCAGTTTCAAGCTGCATCTGGAGCAAACAAGTGTCCTGCCACCGCTCTTTGACTTGAAAATGCGTGATGGCCAGCTCGCCCGCACTGGGGTCACTGACCGAGTAGCGATTGAGCGCGTCGTCAGTCGCGAGGTAGGTGGAGAATGTACCCTGGTCGGCGGCCATGTCGCCGCGAACGATTGCCGTGTATTTTCGTTGCGGTTTTCTAGCTGCAAATTGCTCCCGCAGCTTATCGGCCACTTCGTAAGATTTTGCAAATACCAGCAAACCGGATACGCCTCGGTCGAGCCGATGAACACATGTGGCCATCGTGCCGGACTGGTTGCGATCAAGCCATTTGCGAATCTGCGACTGGAGCGTATTGGGTTCGCGTTTGGGCGTCGGGACCGTTAACAAGCCCGCAGGCTTGTTGACGACAATGATCGCCTCGTCATCGTGGACTACTTCGAACCGACCCACAATCGTGGCCTTGGCTTTGGAGACTTTGGCCGGCTGAGGCGCGTAATCGATTTCGACTTCATCGCCAACCTTAAATTTTAAGAACGTCTGTGTGACCGTTCTGCCCCGGCAGCGCACGGCTCCCTCGTGGATCAATTTCTCTGCCACGCTACGATGAACTTTTAGTGTCGCTTGAACCAAACTAAGAGCCGTGCGGGCTGGCAGCGGCAAATTGGAGGCGACGGTAGCGTGAATAATCAAGTCAGGCAACAGGTGCGGATGAGAGGTGCCGAGCCGCTGTGGAAACTCGGTGAGACCAAGAAGTGTTTCTGCTATTCTTAACCATTCTACTGCAACCACCACCGCTTTCAGCCACTCGAGTGAAATTTTTGAATTGATAGTGTCCCAGAGTTTGCTCACTAGTCATCTCTCACGATTCTCGGAGTCGATGGTACATGTACTTAGTAAAACGGTACTCTTACTCAAAACCACCCAAGATACGAGTAAGGATCGTGCGGAAAATTACTGTCTAATTCAGAACGTGGGATAGGCTTCCAGCCTGTCGATTCCCGCATGACAGGCTGGAAGCCTATCCCACGTATTTCCCGCTCGATCCTAAAGATCCCAGATTGGCACGATATTTGCGTTTTTTAGGGTTTGCATTACCGCCAAAGAGAATCAGCAGGCAAGCCAAGGAAACACCCTCGCAATGCCTATAGGTTAGGCGACTGGACCACCCAAAGTTAAGCTCTGGACCCAGTCAGAATGGTTAATACAACAATGGCAATAACCAACAATTTGGCAGGGAACACTGGGCGAGTAGCTTTCGCATACCTGTAGGCTGAGATACCCGCAATAAACATCGAGATAAGCAGGTGAGACTTTTTATGAGCCAACCGGCTGCCTGCATCGCGTCTCGCGAAACCCTTCGAAAGAAACGACCACCAAGTTGATTGCCACCGTCGTACACGCCCGTAAGGATAAGAACATCGTGCTGCCTGCGGATGCGAAACACTAGCGCCTGGACAAGCCCTACAATGACACGGAGTCAACGATGCCGGACGCTGAAACGATGGATGCTCCGGAGTCGATCGGTCAGATGGAATGAACATGAACAATCAAAACATACTCGCGGCGTCTGTGTGGTTCGCACGCATTGCACTGGCAGCCGCATTTTTGTCGGCAGTAGCGGACCGCTTCGGACTATGGGGACCGCCGGGTGCTACGGGTGTAGCCTGGGGCGATCTCAAAAATTTTAATGACTATGTCGCGGTACGTCCGAGTTTAAATCGC
>JBGSJL010000010.1:0-2179 GCA_041741955.1 Pirellulaceae bacterium
AATGAGACCACTATTGATATACATATTCAACAGGTGTCGCAAAGGGAGCAAATTACCGTGAGCACTATTCAAGCGGACGAAACGATTTCGCCTACTGCATTCCAAGTTCTGCGGGCGGAACCTGGAGCTTTCCGAGACGACTTCAATCAGCGTTCCTTTATGTTCTCACACTCACTGGGTGGGCATCCGCTGTTTGAGCTACCACGTCTGGCAAAGTTGGCAACCGAAATACTTAGCGATCCAAAGTCGGGAAGGATTCACTGGCATGGCCAGGACGTTGGGATATCCACGAAGTGGAGCGAGATACCGGCCACAAAAAAACAGCAACAGGTTTGCGACGCCATTGCAGATATTGAAAAGTCTGGGTCGTGGGTGCTCTTATATAGTGTCCAATGCTCACTGGATTACAAGATATTACTCGATATGGCCCTGCGGGAAATCGAGGCTGCTGTAGATGTATCATTGCGTAGTCAGATTACCTGGAGCGATGCGTACATCTTCTTAGCATCACCGCATGCGGTCACGCCCTTTCACATTGATCACGAGTCGACTTTTCTGTTTCAAATTCACGGACAGCGATTGGCTAAGATCTGGGATCAAACGGATCGATCGGTCATCACCGAGCAAGAAATTGAGTCCTACTATCTCGGCGACTTGAGCGCAGCAAATTACCACGTGGATAAACAGGATCGGGCATACGAGTACGAGCTTGATGCCGGGAAAGGTTTGCACCATCCTTCCTGCGCTCCACATGCCTTTACCAATGGAGATACTTATTCCGTCGCAATGGGTGTCCATTTTTGCCTTCGTGACTTGGACGCAATGGGTCGTGTCTACCAAGTCAACGGTGTACTTCGTCGGCTGGGACTTCGCCCACGACCACCGGGACTATCCAAGTGGCGTGACTCGATGAAATCCGGCACTGTTGGCCTGTTTTCCAAGCGTAAATCGGCAACTAAGTCCGAGCTACTGAGGTCGGGCATCACGCGTATGCTCTCTCCTGCACAATTCGCTAGAGGGATAGCCCGAAAGCTTATGCGACGCGATAGCTAGTACAGGCATGCAGAAGATTCGCTTAGGCCTGTCCGTGGGCCACTGTGCGATCGGTTCCCACACGGACACAAATTGAATGCGGAAACTCAACGGTCAATGGGTCTAGTAGGAAAACTATTACGAGCGGTCGCAGGCGATGCAACTGTTGACCGAATAAGTAACGCCGTTCGGTGGAGCCGCTATTGTCGGGGAACTTACGCCACCTTCGAAGAGGCGAGCGCGTCGATCGCAGGCAAGAATGCCGGCTATGACAACGAAGCGAGCGCTGAGCTTTACATTGATCGTCTTGAAGAAACGAGACCAAGTGATTACGCCGTTTTTTTTTGGCTGCAACCGTTGCTGCCCGGAATTCGTGGAGTATTTGACTTTGGCGGAAATATGGGCTGGTCCTATTACTCATTTCGAAAATACCTCAGTTTTCCTGATGCCCTCCGATGGCATATTCTGGACGTACCTGCAGTAATGCGCGCCGGGCAGGAATTGGCGAAGAAACGGCAGGCCCCCCACTTGATCTTTACGGAAGAAATGTCGAAGGCCGAGTGCTGCGAAGTGTTTTACACAAGCGGAACGTTGCAATACATCGAAGCGGACTTGAGTAAGATGCTCGAAAGTTTCGCCATCAAGCCGCAGCATGTCTTTGTCAATCGCGTTCCGTTTTCGGACCGGCCAACCTTCTTTACCATTCAGGACATCGGCACAGCGTACTGTCCCTATCGCATCACAAATCGCCGACAGTTTATCGAGTCATTGCAGCAACTGGGTTACACTCTTGTCGACCAGTGGAAGTGTGCGGAGTCTTGGTGTTCAGTGTTGTTTCGGCCTTCGCGACACGTTCAACATTATTCGGGAATGTATTTCCGTTACCAACCATCAGCTTCCCCAACGCCATCAATCTGAAAGGTTAACCATGCGAGAGTTCGAAATCGCTCTCGTCGTGGTAAATGCCTCAATTCTGATGATGGGTATGTCATCGCGAGCCAACTCGCACGGAGCTGCAATCCTTGCGATCGTGAGTCTTGTTACCCTGATAGCGCATTTGGTGATCGAAGGACAACGTTGGCAAATGTGGCCAGCGTACTTTGTAACGATTTGGCTAGTCGCGGCCGCAGTTTGGCTACCCCTAGCT
>JBGSJL010000011.1:0-4800 GCA_041741955.1 Pirellulaceae bacterium
GGCGTTATTGGAAACGACGATACCCTGACCGCCTGGCGTGTAGGTTTCTGCACCCGTGGCACCCGTTACCGTACCGCCAAGAATCGTATTATTAACGATCCGCACAAACGGTACCGTCGCTCGTGGTACTCCATTCACCAAGGGTTCGCCACTGATGCGAATACCACCGCCCAGGTTGCCTACCAATTCGCTGTTGACGACTACGGCACCTGGCGCCAAGCCTTCTACATTGAGGGTTACGGTATTGCGCGGCGAACCCAGCAGCGATGCATTGGTCAGCGGATCGCGACCTGGCGATTCAATGTCGACACCGAAGCCCAGCGAATTAGAGACCTTCGTGGCGTTGACGACCACTTGACCTTGCGGCCGCGTCCGATTGGACGTTCCCGTGCTGGTGGAAGTGATGGTTTGACCAATGGAAGTCGGCACATCGACCGACGCTTGGCCGATCAGAATGACGGTATCGCTAGTCGCACCGGTACGATCATTATTCAGCAGGTTGGCTGAAACATCCAATTGCGATTGGATCGCGCTCGAGTTGATCAAATCACGAAAGCGAGCGGCGATGACTCGGCCACTTTCTGACTTTCGGCTCCCCGTAATCGGGTCGAGCACAGCGGTGCTATAGGGCAAGGCTATATTGCCTGGCCGAACGGCTACGCCATCGTTGACATCGTCCATTTCAAAAGTGAGTAGTGCTGTTCCATCGCTCACGGTGAAGGTATCGCGGGCTACGATTGAAGCGGCCGAGTTGAAGCGAATGGCAAGTCCGGGCGACTGCAATGCATCCGGCTCGAAGGCTTCGGTCAAAAGGAGCGTTTGCGGACCTGGCAAGAGCGGTACGCCATAGTTTTCACCACCACGGATCTCGAACTGGTACGGGCCGACCAAAATCTCTACGCCGCCCTGATCGGCGCGACGCTGCGATGGATTGGCTAGTGCATCCTGCGGGTCGGCAACAAAGCTGGTATCCGTGCTGGTCGCGTTAAGCACCATTTCGCCACGCCCAGCCAAGCCGATAATGAAGTCGTCTAAATAGATTCCTTCAAAGGCATTGTTCTGAGCTCCCAAGGCACCAGGATTGGCATTGTTCGTGCTGCCATCAAAGTTCGTACCCGTATTGAAGGCACTGAACGCGTCGCCGACGAAATTGGTTGTTCCACCGAACGGACCGGGCGCAAAGTCAGTGGTCGACGGCTTCGGCTGGAATGTCAGTGGATCAAAGCTGCTATACGGAATTAGACCCGTCAAATCGACCACGTTGCCACGCACGGGATATGCGGTCGTCGCGTCAGCCGCGAAGAACTTGGCCACGCTCTGCTGCAACGCAGTCGCAACCTGATCTGCAGTCATGTCAAGCGTCACGCGCACAGGTTGTCCCGTGGTACCGAGCGCACCCTGTAAGACAAATGGCGAACCGGCAGGCACCACGACACTCTTAGCACCACCAATTTGCAAACGATTGCCAGATACGATTGGGGAGATGGCCCGCACGACCTGTACCGTCAACTGGTAGTTTCCGGTGCTGCCAATTGCGGCCTTGCCTGGAATCACAGCGCTGTAGGCTTGGTTGCCCGCACCACTCACGCCAATGTAAAAACGTCCTGTTGATGGAGCGGTGAACGTTAGCCGACTGTCGAGGCTGCCCGGACGATTGTTATTGTTTAAGAGTTCGTTCCCGTCGGCATCAAAGACGCGTAGATAGCTATCCAGAGTACTACCAATAACTTCGGCAGCCACGTCGATGGTGACAGTCGCTCCCTGCTCCAGGTCGAGTTTGAACAAGTCGACATCTTCGCCCGCGTTAAGTAGGGCTGCGTTGTCGCCGATGACGCCATTGCCAATCACGCGAATATTATCACCCGTTATGCCCGTCGCCAGTGCTCGCGATAATGTATCGCTGCTTTCAGCCGTGAACAATAATCCGCCCACGACGGGCACGTTGGGCGCAGCAGACCCGATCGCCTGCTGAAGCTGTAGGGCAACTTGATTGCCGTCCATGGTTGCGGAAATGATCACGGGGACCGCTGGTGCAACAACTGGAGCTGTGCCATCGGTGAATACGTACTGAACTCCCTCGACGGTCAGGCTGCTACCGTTTGGAATCGCCGAGCCGCTGGGCAACAATAGCGACAATCCCATTTCGATCTCGAAGCTCTGTCCGTTAAGTGTGAGGCTCTCGCCATCGGTCAAACGGTCGCCGCTGATAGTGCGAATCTCAGGTCCTTTACCGCCAGTACGACCAAAACCAAATCCTCCGTAGGTCGAGAATTCGACGCGAATCCTGACATTGGACCTGCCGGCCAGTGCATCCAGAGGCACGCGTGCTTGACGGAACTGGCCCGCGTTATCAAACAGCGGCTGAGTTTCGCGATTTCCAGTCAGTCGGAAGTCAAACTCGTCATCGAACTGACCTCGGTTGCTTACGTTGGGATCGGGCTGTGCATCGTTGTTAGTCGCCAGCAAAATCCATTGACCATCTTCGCCGGCACCATATACGCGGAGCGCGTCGCGCATGTAGTCCTGGGCATTGTTGCCCAACCCTAGATCGGCCTGGGCTGCTTCCGAATCGAAGCGATAATTAAAGTACAACGTGGGTAGCGATCCCGCCGAGATTGACGACAGGTCGATCGGGGCACTCTCGATGGCACCCGCCGCTCCGCCAGGGAAGTTGTAGCTGTTGTTCAGTCCCGTCGCATTGAGATTGGTCAAATCGCCCAGACCGGTGGCCACGGAATTACCGTTGGTAGCCGCTGTTTGAAAGCCAAAATACAGGCTTTGGCCGCCATTGAAGGCCGCTCGCGAGTTGTTGGGAGTGGCGGGCAATCCATGGCCAGCGTCGGTATTACGATTGCCGCTAACGTGCCACAGGTTGAAGTCCAGAGCGGGCATCGTTAGACCGGTTGCGCCGGTCAACCCCGTGCTAACACTCGTCGCGCCGTTGGCAAAGATCGGCAACAAACGGCCAGCTGTATCAAAGGCATGGATCACGCCCGCGCTATCGATGCCAAAGAGCGTCTGAGACAATGCCCCGTTCTGAGCGTGTGCGGGGCCTTCGACCAGCCCAGTGAAATTGATTCCTCGCAACTGATACGACGTGCTCACGTAGGTGGCTACATTTCCGCCCGCAAACGAGATCGGATTGTCGACAAAGAACAATCCACCCGCATCGCTTACTGCGTAGAGTCGATTGGCCGATCCAGCAATGGCGTTGTTACCAAGCATGGCGATACCGGTCACGATACCGCCAGGTGCCACGCCAAAGGCGCTCAGCGGGCCTGTGGATTGAAAAGTACTACCGTTACCCAACTGGACGCGATCCGGAGAGGTAGGATTGACCGCTGCCAAAAGGCCCGGCAAACCGGACCCGTTGATCGCATCGACGATCCGTGTGGCAATGATTTGCGCCGTATCGGAGGCCAGCACCGAAACCAGTTGCGAACCAGGTGTACCAGGATTACCGAGACTTACCAGGATTCCCGCGCTTTGCAACTGAGCGAAATTGCCAGTCGAAGCGCCACCAAAATTCATCCGGCCACCATCGAATGAAACCGTAATGCCAGCAGGCATACTGATGCTAACGGCGTCGACGAATTGGCGCAGAGTGGCGTTGGGTACCAACGGTACGCGAGTATTCCCTGCACCCACGCCGGCAGGTGTCCCAGTATCAAATTCGTAGGTAATGCCGTCGAGTACGAAAGTGAGTCCATCGGTGACACCTAAGACCGCGTTGGGATCGGTGGTATTGAATCGAACCTCGGGGCCCAAATCAAACTCGAAGCGTCGCAGAGCTCCGCCCACTTCCTGAATGACGAACGAATCGCCATTGCGAATCAAGAAGTTAGGTCCACTTACCGTGGCTCGTGTTACTTCTTGAGTGACCAGTTCAGAGGCTTGACGGACAATAGCGCCCGTGCCATCGAGCGTGAAGGTTTCGATGTAGCCGCGATCGCGAATGGCGGTGCCTGCACCTGCCCCCACTGCCAAGTTTTGCTTGTCGGCGGCTGGGTTGCTGGTAGCGGCGCCTGTATTCTCGTCGAATTCGTAGATCACGTTCGTGAAGTAGCTTGGCCCAGGGCGGTCCACGCCGGGTTGGCCGTTATTATTAATGAAACGAGTACCCGAATACTGCGGCTCTACGCCCGGCGGTGTAGGACGGTTTCCGACGGCAATCCCGCGCTCCTGGCCACCAATAATGGCAAAGGTCAGAGCTTCGATATTAAAGCCATCGTCGCTGGCTGCCACCGTCGGTGCTCCGCCAGCGGCTGGGAACTCTAGGTGCGAAGTTTGCAGACCAAAGTCGCCCGCATCCGTGAATACACCGGTGCCGGGATCGATCGTGAAATAGTCGGTCAGCGTATCAAAGTCGGTGTTGGCGGGTGGCCGAGCTTCCAGCGTGCGGTCAAATCCCGCTAGTGTTCCGTTGGGTCGGAAATCGATATCCCGAATGTCGAAATTACCATTGCCCACCAGGTTGCGTTGCTGGCCAGTGAATGGATTGACGATGTGCAAATTCGTCTCTTCCAAGCCTACGTCGCGACTAACATACAAGGCAATATCGCCCAAGTTGTAATCAATAATGGCATCATTGGTTGTGTCGTAAAACGTGGTGCCATCAAAATCGCCCGGCTTGGGAAACAGGATTGGCACAATTGGCCTAGTAGCTGTCGATGCGCCCTGCAATTCGATATGATCTTCGGCCAGCAAGCGGATGCCTTCGATCGGCTGCAAACGTAGATTTGTGTCTGCGAAGTTGGGATCGGTGTACGCGGCCAGGACCGCAGGGACCATGTCACTATT
>JBGSJL010000012.1:0-19118 GCA_041741955.1 Pirellulaceae bacterium
GTGTAAGACACCGTACAGCACGATGGCCGCCGTCGCCAACAGCGAGATGACCGGAACCAAAAAAATCATCAAGCTACGGCGGGCAATGCGTCCGGTGAAGGTTAGCAAACCGGGGCCGAGCAAAGCACCGAACAGGGTGACTATCGCGCAGAAAATCCAAACGGGAGGCTTGCCAACTGCACGGATGAGGTTCTTCCAAAACCAATTCGTGTCTTGTCCCGGTAGGACTAGGCTGCCCGTTGCGCCGGATATGAAACTGGTTTTTTGCAGGAGCTCGGGTGGAACCTGGCCCAACGGTTTCGCGGAGATGTAGACCGTTCCAAAGCCCACCTGACGCGACAAAATTCGTTCGTCCGTAAGCGCCTGCATGATTTGGTCGCGATAGTCCGGCAGCGACTGGCTTGAATAATTGGTGCCTTTAAAAAAAGCAGACACGTCGCCGATCACTTCGAGCTGGCTACCCCACTTGCCGTGTAGCCAAGTCTCGGCAAGCAGGGCCGCGTCATGGGCGGCACCCAGCCCCGTCAATCCATTATCCATCCGTTCAGTACCCATCGAACTGGCATAGCCCGCTGACTCGGCACCGCCCAACCCTTGGCCCAACCCTTGGCCCAACCCTTGGCTCATCCCTTGGCTCATCCCCTGGTTCATCCCCTGGTTCGGATCCCACGTGACGTCGTCGGCGCCCAACGATTCTCCATCCGTTTCGATCCACCACCAGCGTTGCCGGCTGGCTTTGATCGAGTCCCACGAGCTGAACTTGGACGACTGGCCGTTCTCAGAGAGCAGCGTCTCGATGGCGGGCATGTCCTGGACTTGGTCGACGCCATGGATCAGCAGCGTGCCGCCAGCGGCCACATAGGTGCGCAGAGCTCGAGCCGACGCGGGGTACGCGGCGAGTTCTTTAGCGGTCTCGGCCGAGGTGGTCCAAGCCCGATTGGCAAAGTAGCTTCGCCAATCCGCACTCGCCGCAGCGATACCCAGCACCCGCACGGGCACGGCAATCTGACTGGGATTGACCGTCGTGGAAGCGTAGCCCGAGTTGTATACAATCGACTTGCCGTAGGCGTCTTTGAAGAGTTGATCGGCCAGCTTCTGCATGTTCTTCTGCGCCGCGGGCTCCGACTCGCGACTGCCGACGATGGCGGCCATCGCGGGAAAATAGTTGCCGGTGTTCCCCTGCCACTGGAAACCGAGATCGTTCGCGCGCCGACCGCGTTTGTCTTCGATGTCACGTCCGTCTTCGATCAGGCCGATATCCCAAGCGATTTGGCGGGCGGACTGGTCTGCAAAGTGAACGTGCGGGATATCCAATTCGACAATGCTCTTGCCTTCCGCCAGGCGTACGGGAACACGATAGGCAGTGGTAGGCCCACCCTGCTGGTAGCATTTCAGGTAGTAGACAATCACGAAGTCGCGGTCGGCAGGGCTGGGTCTGGGCGCCGTGATTTTGACTTTGGCAATTCCAACGCTGGCGCCGGCCGTCAATTCGATCGTGGTATCAACGCGCAGTACATCGCGGCCACGAATGCTGCGAGAGATAACTGCATCGACACCACTGTATTGAGCGAAAGCCGAGCCGAGTGGCGCGACGACCAAGCCGACCAGCAGTGGCAGAAATCGGAATAAGTCGAACGGCAATCGTAGATACGGTCGATGGGTGACAAACACGACGTTTCCCTCGGGGTGCCGGCTGCGGCTAAATTTTCCACGGTGCCCGATAGCGCATGCCCAGGGCTACTATTTTACCCAGTAAGTCTTCGTACGAAACGCCGATCTTCTCTGCCGATTCAGCTAGATCTTCACCATAAGCTAAGTTCGGATTGGCGTTGGCCTCCAGCACGTACACGCGCCCATCCGGACGCAGGCGGAGATCCATTCTAGCAAATCCACTCATGTCGAGAGCCTTGTAGACTTTCTTGCAGATCCGAGCGATTTGCTTCTCCAAGCTCGCATCGATCGCAGCGCTGGCGGTTTCGACACCCAATTTCTCCTGGTACTTGCGATCCCATTTTACCTTCCGCGTAGCGATGATGGGGGCGTCGCTCTTGGTAAACAGAAGCTCCCAAACGGGAAATGTCTGCAGGCGTTCGTTACCAATAACGCCGACGTAAAGCTCGCGGCCTTCAATGAATTCCTCCGCCAGCGCATCGGCTTGGGTATGTTCGTGGATGAAGGCAACGCGTTCGGCCAGTCCGGCATCGTCATGCACCACGGAAGCTTGCGATATTCCCAGCGAGGCGTCGTCTATCACCGACTTGACAAAGATAGGAAACGCAAGCTTCCTGGGGCGAACCACCTTGCGTCCTACCGGAAAGACCGCGAATTTGGGCGAAGGAATGCGATGGTAGGACAGGATTTTCTTGGAGAGGGCTTTGTCTTTGGAAATCAACAAACCACGTGGGTTGCAGCCGGTGTAGGGTTGCCGCATGAGTTCCAAATAGCTGACGATGGCGTGATCGTAAGTCACGATACCGTGAAATTCTTCCAGTAAGTTGAACGCCACATGCGGCTTGGACTTGACGATCGCATTGCGCAGCGGGGTTAGGTCGTCGCTCAGTCCCAGCACTTCGACTTGGTGCCCCATCTCGCGCAGCGTGGTGATGACATCGTACTCGGTCTTCCACTCGTCGATCTCTTTGTCCGTCTTGCCCTCCATACTTTCGGGTGGCACGAGGTTTTCGCTGACCAGAGCCAGCACGCGTAACTGCCTCATAGCGCCACCCTGTGGTGTCCTTCGTGAAGAAAATTCATGGTTTGCACGGTGAGCAAGATCATGACGTCGCGCTTGGTATCGGCCTCGGAGCCGCTCAGACGCAGTCGCAACTCTCGGCAGCGCTCGATCATTTCTGAAAGCACCTGATCGATCGTGTATTGATATTCGCCGGTCCAGTTAGAAACGCATTTTCGCAGCTCGGTCCGCGTGCGCCGCAAAAAGGCAGCGGCTGTCATGTTGCGTGAATGGACTGGAGCCTCGGAAAACAGCCGCCTCAAATCTCGATCGTAGAAGCTGGGATGTTCGATGCCATAGTAGGCCCGTTTCTTCTCATAGTGTTGCCTGAGCGTTTTGCGGATTGTCTTCAATGGGTCGATGTAAGCCCGCGACACAACGAGCGGCTTGCGCGAGGCGAGGCCAAGCATGGTATCGCTAACATATTCGAGTTTCTTGAGGGCTGGCCAGTCTTTGTACTGCGCTCGCCAACGCGACCTGGGACGCAGCCAGACAGCGAACGACTCGGCAAAGTCCTCAACCGGATGCGACTGAGCATACCACATATCCAAGTGCTGTACGAAGCTGCGGCTGTAGGGTTTGGGGCGGTAATAGTTAGGGTAGGGCACCGAGACTCGACCGAATGTCTCGCGATAACTTTTTCGTCGCCGCAATCGATAGGCCGTATCGATGGCGTGACCGGCCTCATGACGCAGGATCTTCATGCACCAATCGTGCGTACCGCCTTCGACGTCCAGAATCTGCTTTCGCTCCAGCCGCATCAACCTGGGATGGGCCAAATAGAATGGAACGGCAATGCCGGGCACTCCGTCGGGAGAGAACCATTCGTCGGACAGCCAGCAATGCGGGCGAAAGGAAAGTCCGCGCTCGCCCATCTCCTCATAGAGCAACTCGACGCGCTGCTCGATGACCGTCCCCGCGATAACCACACCCAGATCGCACATCCGCATGTCGAGCAGTTCATCATCGGAAAGAAAGTCTAACTTGCTAGCGATCGGTTGTTTCTTCCGTTTCATCACGTCGAGGTGGTTCCTATTTCGCACGCGGGCTCACTGGGCAACCGCGCTGGGCTCGACCTGGTGTTCACGTAGACCGTCTTACTGGATCGGGTATTAGATCGACCCAAGGGGGCTGAATCGCAGTCTCGCGAGTCCTCCTTCTGAAAAGATACTCCATCTTTGCGACTGCCCCAACCTTTTATAGCGATTATCAAGTAGATTTCCTGTTGTCAGCCCCCTCGAAGCGATCTTGGAATCGCGATAGATTCTGAGGTCCTGGCAAAATACAAAGCTCTTCATGGCTGAATTGCCCCGAATTTAGTTCTCCCTGCCATCAGAAAGCAAGCCGACTATGAAAGCGATTGCCGTAACACCAGGCAAGCCTCACAGCGTTCACCTGCGGGATATTCCCAAACCGGACATCAATTCGGTCCCAGATGGCAAGGGCATTCGTGTCAAGGTGCTCAAGGTCGGCGTGGACGCCACGGACCGCGAGATCAACGACGCGCTGTACGGCAATGCACCACCAGGCTACGATTATTTGGTACTGGGCCACGAGTGCTTCGGCCGCGTGCTCGAAGTTGGCCCCAATGTGCGGATGTTTAAGCCCGGCGACTATGTAACCGCCACCGTTCGACGTCCCGGGGGTTCGATCTATGACATGATCGGGACTTACGATATGACCAGCGAAGAGACCTACTACGAGCGTGGTATCAATCTCCGGCACGGGTATTTGACTGAGGAATTTGTGGATGCCGAGGATTACATTGTCCGCGTTCCCAGCGGTCTGAAGCATTTGCATGTGTTGATGGAGCCGATGAGCTGCGCGGCCAAAGCCATCGGGCAGGCTTACGAATGCCAGCGACGCATGAAAGTCTGGAGTCCCAAGCGGGCTTTTGTGATGGGAGCTGGCCAAATCGGTCTGCTATCGACCCTGGTCCTCAAACTCAAGGGGCTGGAAGTCTTTACACTGGCCCGCGCGCCTGGACCGCATTTGAAAAGTCAAATCGTCAGTGGGCTGGAAGCTAATTACATCAGCACCACCCAAACAAACCTGCTCGACTTGGCTCAGAAAGTGGGCAAAGCCGATTTGATCGTCGATGCAACCGGCAGCAGCCGAATCGCCTTCGAAGCCATGCAGGCGCTAGGCCACAATGGCGCACTGGTTTGGACCAGCATTACCGGTGGCCAAGCAAAAACCGACGTTCCGTCGGACAAGATCAATATCGAGTGGGTGCTCGGGAACAAACTACTCTTGGGCTCCGTGAATGCCAACCGCGACCACTTCGAGTCGGGAATCAAAGATTTGGCGCTGGGTGAGGTCATGTACCCCGGCGTGCTGCAAAAGATTCTTACCAGTCCCGTGGATGGCCTCGATAACTTCGCCGAAATGATGCGCCTGTTGGTTGAAGACGATGCAGCACTTAAGGTGTATGTGAACGTGGCAGACGAGTGACTCGAAACATGGCACCAGCCAACATGACATTACGAATTTTAGTCATCTACTTAGGTCTATCGCTTGGCGGGTGCGGCGGTCGCTGGGTCGAAGAAGCCCAATCCCTGACGATTGCTCCGACGACACCCGAGTTGATCCCCAGCCCCCCACAGGAGGTTGCTCCCGAAGCTGACACGGCAAGGCAAATTGCGGATTGGAGCAATCAATTCGCAGCGGTCCTAGTTGGCCAGAGCGACACGCTGAGCGTCGAGCATCGTCCGATCTCTGTCGACCAGATCGAGCGGCTACAGGAACTGATGCCGAATTTGAAACAGCTTTGGATCGAGTCGGGAGGCGTTGATGACGCGGCCATGCGGCAGATTGGACAACTCAAAAATCTAGTGCATCTACGTATTCGAATAGCGATCCTAAGCGACTTAGGCCTAGCAAACTTAGTCTCGGAAGGCTTACCCAACTTACAAATTTTGAATATCCCGCAAGCTCGCTTCACCGCGACGGGCATCGCGAAACTTAAGCAGTTGCCCAAGTTATCCAACTTGAGAATCGGTGGGAAGCAGCTCGATGACTTGTGTGTGGCCGAACTCGCCCAAATGACCGAACTGCGCAGTTTGCACCTGATCGGCCCTGGCCTTAGCGATGCGGCCCTGAGTCTACTAGGTCACAGCCCGAAACTCAGCTCGTTTTATTTGGACGATTGTCCGCTGAGCGATTCCGCATGGGAAACACTGTTTAGTGCAAAACCAAAACTGCATGTACACGTCGACCAGCACCATCACGATCGCGATCCCAATCCAGACGTTCACTAAAGCTTTGAAAAAGTCAAAAACTGGGATTGACCTGGGCTGTTAAAAGTTTGGTGTTGCTCCGCGCTTTCGACGGATACTTTCGATGCCGCAATTGTTCTGCCTTTTCAGCCCGGAGGGCGACATAACCTTTGCCGTTGGCGTCAGCCACTGGTGTCCGTTTTTACGTGGGATAGGCTTCTAGCTTGTCGTTTCCGCTATGACAGGCTGGAAGCCTATCCCACTTATTTCCCGCTCGATCCTAAACGTCAGCAGACTGGAAAACAAATGCCTAGCCAAGTCCAAACATACCACCCCCTGCACGTTGTCTCAGCCAAGTTGATCTTCGCTAGCCTCTCCACAGCGATGTTCCTGTCCCATGCGGTCGGCTGCCAGCCCACTAAGCAGCCCAACAGCACGGCTGCAAATCCGTCCGCTGCCAAGCCATCCGCAGAGGCCAAAGCCCAACCTGCGGTTATTCAGGACAGCCCTGAGTCGGTAGAGAAACTAGCTGAAGCTGGTTTTACTTTAGTCAAGAATGCTGCTGGTCAAGTAACAGACGCAGCCGTCGATCGTCGCGAGAGCGCCGCCGAGCTACTGCCATTGCTGGCTGGGTTACCGAATCTGTTAACACTCAAGCTGGGAGGCGCGGGGGTTGGCGATGAAGGATTTCAGGTGGTCGAAAAGCTGCAGAAACTACAGCGATTGGATCTTTACGGCGCGGGTATTAGCGACGTGGCCCTCCAGTCCGTCGGAAAAATCGGTGGTCTGCAGGTACTCTCGCTGCGTTTGACTGGTATTACCGATGCGGGACTGGCGTCGCTGGTCGAGCTGCAAAAGTTGCGCGCGCTGGACTTACGAAACACGAATGTTTCGGATGTAGGCATGCCTGCCATCGGCAAATTATCCGGGCTGGGTGATCTCCAGTTGGAACGGGCCAAAGTCACCAAGACGGGTGTCGAAGAACTGAAAAAACTCCAAAAGCTCAAATCGCTCAATCTAAATACGACTTTCGTGCGCGACGATGTGCTGGAGGTGTTAGGTGAGATTGCTTCGCTTGAATCACTACAGATGGATGCCGCCAAGATCACCGATGCAGGCCTGGCCAGCTTGGCCAAGCTATCGAATCTAAAGCGGTTGCGGATCCGCGAGTGCGATATCACGGGCGACGGCTTTGAACATCTGAAAGGGCTGACAAAGATGGAGCGCCTGGAGTTACGACTTACCTCGACGGACGATCATGCGCTCGAGATCATTAGCCAGTATCCCAATTTGAACTACCTGGAGTTGACTGAATGCCGCCTGCTGACCGAGGCGGGAATCGCGAAAATTGGCAAACTCACCAAGCTGACGTTTTTAGATTTGCTGGAAACGAAAACTACGGATCAAGCCCTGGCCGCGCTGTCGGGACTGAAAAAATTGGTGGACTTGAACTTGGATGCCACCAACGTCTCCAACCAGGCGCTGGACACTCTGGCGCAGATGCCCGCACTGGCACGGCTTTCGATCAGCGGCACGCGCATCGACGATGCGGCTGTCGACAAGCTGAAAGATTTGCCCAAGTTGGCTTGGCTGAATGTCAACAATAGCGGCATCGGTTATGCCGGCATCGAAGCCCTCCGCGAGGCGCGCCCAGAGCTCCAAATCGAAGAGTGAATGTGGGTCGCGACTGGATTCGAGGCAGCGGTCTGTTCGGTAATCTAAGGCATATCTGGCAAAACCTCCTGTCCGGAGTTTTAACTACAGTTTCTTCGAACGAAATAAAAAAAGTAGCACGGCCGTTGCGGGCCGTGCTACAAAAGTTCTGTCTTCTCAACCTAGGCTACAACTCGATTTAGTTGATGACGGTGTAGTTGAGATTGAAGAAGTTGAGGGCGCTGTTGGTAAAGGTCTCGCCGGGCTTGTAGTGCATCATGACGTAGTCGCCGGCCATGATGCGAATGCGTTCTTTCGGATTTCGCATGGCTTCGGTCAAGTCGATACGGATCGCCAACTGCTGTCCATCGGGCAGCTTGCGAAGGATCAATACGCGGCTCGGCGGAATCACGTTGCCGATACCAGCCCCAGCACGTAGTATGGACGTTGATTGAGTACCACCCAGGCCACCCACGCTGCCTTGAGCGAGCGCGATCGCTTCCAGAATGTCGATATCTTCATCGCGTGGCAGAGGAATTTGACCACCAGGCAGCAGACCACCGGTGTAGAAATATTCGTCGCGTCGCGGCTCGATGTACACCACGTCGCCCTCATGCAGCACAACGTCTTGTTGCGCGAACGGTACGGGCTCGTCAGGACAAAGCTTCAGTGGCAAACGGATGGCTTCAACGTGAGCAGGCAGGTCGCGAATGATATCCGAGGGCGAGTCGCCGTTGGCAACGCGATTCTGAATGCTAACTTGGTCACCGTCCTGCATCAGCGACTTGCGCAGTACCCAAACTTCGTTATAGGCGTCGACTCCGGGTAGGCCGCCGGTGGCAACCAGGGCGTGCAGCACGTCGCTTTCGTAGGCTGGCAAGTCGATGACCTCGGCGCTGCCCCGCTTGTGCAACACGGTTTCGCCGCGGCGGATGACGTTGGCGGCTTCCAGCGATGCGTCTTCCCGCAACACCATAACTCGATTGACACGCGTGCGCAAAATGGTTGCGTTGACGTGGTCATTGCCCTCTTTAACCAGCTCCTCGGTGACGTAAGTCTGTCGAATCTTCTCGGCCGCTTGCGACAGCGTCAACCCGCGAACTTGGATGGGTTTCACCAGTGGCAACTGCAATGATCCATCGGCTTGTACGTGGATCGGCAAGCCGTAGCTTGGCGAATCCACAACACCCATAGGAGGATAATAGACCTGCGCCAAAGTAGCCTGGCTGGAGATAATTGGCGGCAGTTCTTTCGGGTCCAGCGGAATCAAGCCTTGGACGGTGATGGCCAAGACGTCTCCCGTGTCGAGCAATTGCTCGGACGGGAAAGTGCCGGCCAGCATCGCAAAGTTAATCGGGTTCAAATTGCACTTGGAGGGCGCTTCGAACTGATGGGGCAAGCGAGTTGCAGGAATCGCGTGCTTGGTGAAAGTCATGCAGCCCGTGCTACTGCCTACGGTAGTGCAGGCGATGGCGAGCCACAAGAGCTGTGTAGCGCGAGTCGAATTCATTTCAAAACCTTCCTTGGTTCTCGCGGCGTGATGCCGAAAGGAGACTTCCGTGTCTATATAATTTTTAAAGTCGAATGTGTTCAGCGCTAGAGACCGGCGTAATCGTACCGCTCCCCAGCGTTAGCAAGCGTTATTTGCGAGTGAAGTTGGCTGGCTCGACGGCTAAGTCCGAAGGGCCTATCAAGCCGATGCTGGCAGGCATCACCGACATACCCTGAGTAGCCGAAGGTGCAGTTTGCAGTTGGCTCTCAGGTATCTCGCTGCTGGAGAGATAGCCCTGCGATCCAACTTGAACTTCGCCAGACTGCGCACCGCAACTGCACGGGTCACCAGCATAACACTTGCCGCAAGCGGTTTTGTTGAGTACTGGAGCACCGACGCTAATCGGTACGTCGTTGAAGGACGGATAGCCGCATTTCTCTGCCGCTGTCATTCCAACCTGATAGCCCTTGAACCAGTTCTGCACGCAGACCTGGCCATCACAGCACTGGTACTTGGCAGCCCAGTACTTGGGCGGTGGAACCGCCGGGACACGGCAGTCTCTACCGGTAGCAGCGTCGAAGAAACCCGCCTTGAAGCCGTCTTCGTAATCGCAACCCAAGCACGATCGCTGCTCCTGGGTGTGATTGTCAAACCATGCCTCACTCGCACGCGTTTTGTTGTCGCGTTTGTATTGCCAATCCTGCAGTGTGGCTACGCTAACGCAGCCACTGAATGTAGCGATACAGGCACATGCGAGAAGAGCCAAGCGTGGCGTAGCCATGCGGGCACCTTTCAATTCGTCATCCATAACTTTTAAGAGTCGCTCGAAGTAGATCAAGCGATAGCCGGATCCGTCCGACTGCTCTTTGACTTCAGAGCGTATCGACGCAGTTCGCTTCAAGCTCCTACAAAAACTCGTACTGCCGTTAGGACTGTTTACGGCGAGAAAACGCGAATATCCGGCACGGCTTGCCACACCGGAGGATTTCATGTGCTCGCAGTCCGTGCAATCCGCACAGACGACGGTCGCCTGTCAAACGGTAGTGCTTATTCCGATTTGTCCTCGAGCTGGCCGTCGATGATCGCATCCAAGACGACCACCAGGTTTTCACTCATTCCACCGCTGAGCTGTTGATCAAGGCAGTATTTTTCCAAATGCGCTTGCTCGTACGTGGTCCGAGTATCCAGGCGATAGCTACGGGTGGCACTGGCTTTGGGATAGAGCCCCGTGGAATCGAAATCGGTTACGGCGATCCGACCCAGAATGCTACAGCGGCTGGGGCTAACGGGCCGGCTCGCAGGACGCAGATATTCGAGCCGCGTGCGGTTTTCAGTAGTGACGAATATGTGAGTTTCCAATTGCGATGCAACGGCAAGCGTCGTTCCGCTGTCGCGACCGCGGATGAACACGTATTCGATTGCATCGCGATTGCGAGACCCAAGCCCACCCTGGAGCATTTCAGCGTGGAAGAGTAACACGATGGTTCTAAAGTGCTCGGGCTTTTTAAGCCGCTGGTCGGCCGGAACGAATAGACCTAGACTGTGGAATTCACTGATGCTGGCGGATACCAGCGGTTCGAAGCTCTGCGTCAACTTACTACCCCTAAACTGGGCTGTCAGGGCCAGCGGGCGATGGTGAAAGTACAGTTTACGGTCTAGCAAGTCCCGGCGAACTCGCGCTTGGACCGACACGTAGTTGGCCGCCAAGTAATCGACGATGCTGCCTCGGCTGAGCGCGGGCAATGCATCGCGGTCCTTGGCCTCGAGTTCTAAGCCAACTGAAAACAGGTCTCTTCGCGACGATGCCAGGGGACGGCTGGACGTGGACTCGAGCCGGTCCCGCTCCGTCAAAGTCGACATGAAGGACTGAATCTCGAGCGATTCGCCAGCAGGAATAATTTCGCAGGCATTGCCTCGACTGCGGTCAAAAGCGGCTGCCACATCGCGATCGGTGGACGGCAGCTTCGAGATTATTTGTAAATCGCCGAATTCGTCGATTGCCAAACAGGGGGTATGGATTCCGAGGGAAAGTCCACAGTAAATCGCGCACATGGCCAACAGATAGCTTGAATTCATTGCAGCGTGGTCTCCAGGGACGGACAGTTGCCGGAAACACAGCATAGTCAAAAAAACAGTTGCCGTAGCTGGAGTCTCCAGACTTCAGTCCGTCTTGGCTATACTCACAGAGCACAGCAGAAAACATTCGTTCTAGGCTGAGCGATGGCGAAGCAGATTGGCCCTGAGCCTTTTTGGAAAGGTTTTCAACGAGGAAAATAATGAGCACGCTCTTTGCAAGACTCACCGGTACCGAGTTCGATGCGATGGTCGACCGAGGTGCATTTGATTGCATCGAAGGTAAAAAGGTCGAATTGATTCGCGGAGATTTACGATTCATGAATCCGGCAGGCCCAATCCATGACGATTACATTGACTATTTGAACCACTGGTCGGTTACGTCGACGCTCAAAAAACAAGCCAACATTCGAGTGCAATGTGGTTTCGTGTGCGATGATAATCGTCCCGAGCCGGATATTCTTTGGCTCCAGCCACGCCGTTACGGACGCACGCGTCCAACGGCTAAGGATGTGATGCTGCTGATCGAGGTATCCGACAGTAGCCTCTCTTCGGACTTACAGGAGAAGGCCGATATCTATGCTGAAGCAGGTGTTCAAGAGTACTGGGTCGTCGATGTCCCCTCGTCGCGCATCCATGTACTCTCCAAAAGCGACGGAAAATCGTATCGAAAAATCGAGATTACCGTCGCCCCGCAGTTCCTTTCGCCAACATGCTTACCGTCGGCCAAGTTAGATTTGTCCGATCTCTTCTCGGTGACTTGAGCTATGACTCCGGTTACGCCCCCATATATCTCTGGGCCCCTTTTATCTCTCCGCGGGCGTGGAAGCGGCTCGTTTGCCAGCTAAAACGAGTGTTACAGATAGCTTAGGGAACTTTCGCGGACCCTGCACTCTCCAAGTCTTCGTCTGCCCAGACTGGACCGTTTTTAGGCCCAAGCTGGGTGGTGGAAAGTTCTGCGGACTGGGCTCTGATATCCGCTTTTTGAATCTGAAGCCGAACGACATGTGAAAATGCACGAAAATGCAGGCTTTAACGGTAAGAGCACCCCGTGAACCCATGCCTTCGGCACCATCTGTGAAGCTGTTCGTTGAAATCACAGACCGTCCAATTACAATCCAAGTTTACAGTAAACTGTTCCCAAACTCCCTATTCCCCCTGTATTCGCCTTTTCGTCCTTCAGCAGCTCGCCTGTTGGGGGGTAGCGCACAGGCACTGCAAGCTGGCTTTTCAATACCGGGTGTGGGGTCGCTAGTTGCTACCTTAGCCGCTGTCAAACAGCGCTTCGTCGAGAGGTTATTACATGGCCATTGGTGGTTTTTTCAAATCGCGTAACATGCCTAAACACAGCCGGTTGCAGAAACGCAGCAGCGTGCGTCACGCTCTGTTAGAGACGCTCGAGCCACGGCAGTTGATGGCGGTCGGTCCGCAGTTGATCGGCGTCCAGCCTAACACGGGTGACCTACTCAACGATGGGGAGGTCTTGCATGTTTCCCCGCGCGAGCTGGTGTTCCGATTCAACGATGGAGCGGGAATCGATCCGGCCACGCTGGCAGGAATCCGCGTTGTCCGCAGCGGCGAGGACGGAATTTTTGAACGCGCTTCGATTGCGACCGACTTGGGAACCGGTGGCCAATCGTTAGTGGAGTTCTACGCGCAGACGCCTGGACAGGCAGGCAATGGCATCGAGCTGCGTTTCACAGCCGTCTCGCGGAACGATTCGCGGCTGCCGGTACTGCGGGTGACGAACCGCCGCATCGACGTAGAGTTGAATTCGAATCCCGCGCTGGAGACTCGCGTTGAGGATCTGCTGCGCGTGTTCGAGCGAAATGCCGGTACTCCAGCCACGAATTTAGTATTCGCTCTGCCGCTGCGTGGTTCGCAGACGCTTGGCGTTGGGCGAACCGTGGACACGACCCGTCCGTATGTGTTGAGTGGTGCGAACGCTGCTAAGGCGTCCACAAACTTTGGGCTGGCTGGCAACGTCGAAGTGCGCTTTGTGGCTCGCGATAGCGGCAGTACGGGACTGGGTACGACCATTGCTGTCACGCGCGTCGATCGCGGTGGTCCGGGTCTGCCGATTGTCACGGTTAGTGGCAAAACAATTAATATTCAGCTCAACAGCAATCCGCTCAACGCAACCACCGCTCGGCAATTCGTAGACGCCATTAACGGCGACGCGGTGGCGGCCAATCTGGTTGAAGCTCAGTTGGTCTCCGGTTCGGGGGCGATTCGAGTGGGCAGTGTAGCGACTTCCTACTCACCGATTCAACTGACCGGTGTGACCGATATTGAGGTGGTCCCAGCCTACGTCGGCTTGGGCGAAAACGGACGCGACGTGATCGTCCGCTTTGCTGAAGCATTGCCTGATGACAGCTATCGAATCGAGATACTTGGCCAGGGAATTCGTACGCTCAGAAACGTGGCCGGCGAGCCCTACAACGCTGGCATATCCACCTCCATCGCTTTCGAGCTGGAACTCGGTGCGCAGATTCTGTCGGTGGTTCCGCAGCCGGTTACACGAGACCCAGTGACCGGTGCGCTGTCGTGGACGCGCAAGGATGAGATCGACGTCTATTTCAATCACGACGCGTTGATCGATGTGAAATCGATCGTGGCCGTCAATGGGCTGACGCTCGCGCAGCTAAGAGTCGAACGTGGTGGCATCCTGTACTTGCAGAATAGCGACACGATCACGTTCGCGGGTGGTGCCAGCCAGCGTGGCGTGTTGAACCCACAGTACTACCAGTTGATTAACTCCATGGGAACGCTGGACACCGGCGACGATGCGGCGGCCGTGTTGCCAACGCGTGTCCGCTACTATCCTGATGCAGATCGAGTGTCACTGCGTTTTGACCGCGATTTGAACTTGTTTGCAGAAGCGGGCGGCGAGCTGCGGTTTCGCGTTGGGACCAATGAGGCGCGACCTCTTCCGCCCGTCGCCGTTGATGGCTTGACGGTCGACCCCGCCGACACCTTTGCAAATGCTGTGAACTTGACTGCGAGCTGGACGCCCGGCGGTAGTGGCTCCCAGGCCGTCCTGATCAATTCCAAGATCGAAAATACCACCGAAACTCCGCTAGATTTTCCCGGTGGCAACGATGAACCAGGCAACCGTACCAACTTGTTCCAAGCCAATGTGGTGCAAGGGGCGGACAGCGTCAACGGCATCGACACGATTTATTACAACTTTCAGGGGTCTCTTGGTCAAAACTCCAATGGCACGCCGAATGTCAACGCGATTACCGAGCAGCAGAAGGTGCGTGCCCGCGAAGTATTTTCACTTTACGAAAAGTATCTGGGCGTAAGATTCGTCGAGACCGCCAATCTTGGTTTGACCGTCGCGGTAGGTGACACCCGCGCGGTGCTTCCGTTCGAAGACGTGCAGGGTGGCGGGGTGGCCGTCACGGATATCAACGGTCCGGGCAACATCTATTACGAAGCTGGGGTGCTGGCTTCGAACTTGCAACCCGCAACGGTGCTGGATATCCAAGACTTCAGCGATTCGAATCTCAGTGGCTTCGGAGGCCCTTTCCAGCGGGCCGCCATGCAGGGTATCGGTCGGCTCTTGGGCCTCGGTTTGGCGGATGAAGTTGCTCAGCTCACCGTTCAGTCGTTTGATGGTGCGTTCCTGACGCCAGGCGTCGGCAGCGAAATTGTATTGCCGGGCGACGCCGATATCGTACACGGTCAATTCCTGTACCGTCCGGACAGCAAAGACATCGATCTTTATCAATTTACGCTACCAGTCGCTGGCCGCATTTCGATCGAAGCTTTCGCAGAGCGGATGAGCAGTGCCAGTCTGCTCGATACGCAAGTGCGTCTATTCCAGCAAACACCCAGCGGCTGGAAGGAAATCGCCGCTAATGACGACTACTACAGTTCCGACTCGTTCATCGAGTTGGAGTTATCCCAGGGCAACTACATCGTTGGCGTCAGCGCTAGCGGCAATGATCGCTACAACCCAGTCATCGGAGATACGGGTCTAGGAGGAAAGTCGCAGGGTGCCTACCAATTGCGAATGGATTTCCAGCCGCCGGCCCAGTCGGAGCTCCGCGATGCGGATCGTGGCAATGGCACCGAATTCGATGGTGACTCAGACGGCAAGCCCGGCGGAGTTTTCAATTTTTGGTTCAAGCCCACCACCGACGCTACCACCAAGTTCGTCGACAAATCGGCCGCTAGCGGCGGCAATGGTTCGATTGCCACTCCGTACACCAACATTGCCACAGCTTTGCTGGCGGCTGCCCCCGGCACAACCGTGCGTGTGGTCGGCAACGGCGGCGCCGATAGGAATTTTGCTACGCAGGCAGATAACCTAGCCTACGAGATCGGCTACAACGCCTTAGGTCAGCCGCTGCCCGATGGAGCGACGCTGGATGTCCCCAAGAATGTAACCCTCATGATCGATGCGGGTGCGATCCTCAAATTGCGCCGCGCACGCATTGGTGTGGGCAGTACGTCGGTCAACGTCGATCGCAGTGGCGGCGCATTGCTGGTGCTGGGCACTCCGACGCTACAGACGGCCAGTGGCAGCGTTTTGAAAGATGCCGCCGGCAAGGCCATTTCTGGCAGCGTGTTTCTAACCAGCCTCAACGATACGGCCATCGGCAAGACGGTCACTACCGTAACTGTTGCTCCGGCTGCAGGTGATTGGGGTGGCATCGATATTCGCTCGCGAGTCGATGCGGCCAACGGACGCAATCGAGCTGAGGATGAGGGTATTTTCTTCAACTGGATTAGCAATGCTTCGCTAAGTTATGGCGGTGGCCAAGTGGTCGTCGATGGTACTTCGCAATCCATCACGCCGGTCCAGATGGTCGATTCGCGACCGACAGTGGTAAGCAGCTTCATTACGCTTAGCGCCGAGGCGGCTTTGAGCGCAACGCCGAATAGTTTCAAGGAATCGAATTTCCGATCGCCGTCCGAACAGCGCAATACCGCCACACCTTTTTCAGTCGACTACGCTCGGGTGGGTCCCGAGTTGCACGGTAACCGCATCGTCGGCAATTCGATTAATGGCTTGCAGGTTCGTGTCCGCACGGCGGGAGGAACGCAACTTGAGAAACTGACTGTGCAGGGTCGTTTCGACGACATCGACGTAGTCCATTTTCTTCCTGAGAACTTGGAGATCGAAGGAACGCCCGGTGGTGCGGTACTGATTGAAACCCCTCCAACTGCAAGTCAAGTTCAATTGTCCATCCAGCCAGGAGGAACTCTGGCTTCGGGCTTATACACCTACGTCTTCTCCGCCATCGGCAGTAGCGGTGCCGAAGGTGTCGCTTCGAATCCAACTTCTGCGATCTCCTTGCCGTTTACCTCCACCTCGCGATCGATTGTGGTGAGCAACATCCCCGTAGGTGCTCGCAATGTTTATCGTAGCTCGGCGAATGGCCAAGGCCCATTTGTATTGATCGCTCAAATCGCCGCCGGCACCAGCACGATCGTGGACAATGGTACCGACCTCGGGACAGAACTACCGGTGATCGATGGCGCGGTGCGCTCGCGGTTGGATGCACGGTTGGTCATCGACGGTGGTACCGTTGTCAAGAGTACCGGTTCGCGCATCGACGTCTCGACGGGCGCTCAGTTGATTGCCGAAGGCACTCTGGGCAATCCAGTCGTCTTTACCTCTCTGAATGATCCACGTTACGGCGCGGGTGGAACGTTTGACACCGCCAATCGTACCGGTCGCCTGGCTGCCGCCGAAGGAGATTGGGGCGGGATCTACATCGGTCACACCTCGACAGCCAGCCTGGATAATGTGGTCTTAGCCTACGGTGGAGGTACCACGCGTATCGAAGGCGGTTTCTCGGACTTCAGTGTTCTAGAAGTACATCAAGCCCAAGTGCGATTGGCCAATAGTCAGCTTGAGCTCAACGCGACCGGTGCGCGCACCACAACTGATGCCGATCGCGCGGGTCGCGGTTTCCATGAGCCTGGCACCATCTTTGTACGTGGAGCTCAGCCGATCATCGTCGACAATCTGATCTCCAACAATCTCGGACCGGCCATGAGCTTTGATGTAAGCTCATTGAACTCTAGTTCCGTGATCGACTGGGGACGTGCGACAGGGGCCCTCGACAAAAGCGATGCGCGACCTGGCAACCAAGGTCCACTGATCGCTGGCAACCAGATTCAGAATAGGGTTAGCAATAGTTCGGTTGCAAATTCTTTGCCAATTAATGGACTCGTCGTCCGCAGCGGCAATCTGACTACTGAAGGCGTATGGGACGACACCGACATCGTACACGTAGTGCTGGGCGAAATCGTCGTGCCGGACTTCCAACACTTCGGTGGCTTGCGATTGACAAGCTCGGCCGAACAAAGCTTGGTTGTCAAGTTTTCAGGTGCCACGGCTGGCTTCACCGCCACGGGTGAGCCACTGGACAATGCGGCCCGCATCGGTGGTTCGATCCAAGTCATTGGCACACCTAACTTTCCCGTCGTGCTCACTTCGTTGGCCGACGATTCGGCTGGAGCGGGATTCACCATCGCTGGCCTGCACCAAGTCGATACCAACAACAATGGGCTCAGCACTGCATCGCCCGGCGATTGGCGCGGGTTGCTGCTGGAGACCTATAGCAATGATCGCAACGTACTAATCACGAATGAGCGCGAGTCGTTTCGGGCTGGCGCACCTGCGGCCAACGATAACACTGGCCAAGCACAGTACTTGGGTGTTTTGGCACCCAATGAGAAGTCGGGAGATGAGAATCAACGTCTCGGATTTCAAATTGGTGGGATGATTTCGGCACCCGGCGATGTCGACGTTTACAGCTTCAATGCGGTGGCTGGTACCGAGGTGTGGCTGGATATCGATCGCACGGAAAACGCTTTAGATACCGTTGTCGAGTTAGTGGATGCGAATGGTCGCCCGTTGGCATTGTCCGATGATTCGTTGCTCGAGGAGCGAGATCTGTCGCTACTGTTTAGGGCTAGTGAGCTGGCAGCGCAATCGGTCCATTCGCTCCGCAAAAGTTCGAGTGCGTTTTATTACCAAAGCGCTTTGGGTGAAGCCAAAGATTTGTACAGTACCAATCCCAAGGACGCGGGCCTGCGAGTGATTCTGCCCGGTTCGGCTGGATCGAACAACTTGTATCACATTCGCGTCCGCAGCAGTAACTTGATGGCAGGCGAGGCTGCATCCAAGCTGCTTGACCCAACGCAACTCCAGGCCGGTTTGACCACAGGTCGCTACCAGTTGCAGGTGCGCTTGGGCGAGGTGGACGAGATACCCGGTTCGAGTTTTAATTATGGCGACGTCCGTTTCGCCACCGCGGGCATTCGTTTGGTCGGAGTGCCCCACAATTCGCCACTCCTGGGCGAGAATGCGGAAATCGTCGAAGTTGGCCCTGGGGCCGTTCAGAACGATACGTTTGCCAATGCGCAAGCCCTCGGAAATCTGCTTCAGTCGAATCGTCAAGCGATCAGCGTGGCGGGTAACCTCGATGACTTTACCGATGTCGATTGGTATTCGTTCGATCTGACCTACGACAAGATAACGCCCGTATTACTCCGCGAATATTTTGCCGCCGTGATCGATGTGGACTATGCCGATGGCATCGGACGTCCCGACGTTTCCCTCTACGTCTTTAGTTCAACGGGCAACTTGATTTTGGCGGGCCTTAGCAGCGATTTGGCTGGCGACCAATCCAGTTCCACGGCTGGTAATTCGGACCTGGACCGTGGCTCGGCTGGAGTCAAAGATCCCTACCTTGGGCCGTACCAATTCCCGACGGAGACACAGGCGGGCGCAGACACCACAGCAAACAACATTCCTGCGGGCCGCTATTTCCTGGCCGTAACCAATAGTGACATGGTCCCTGCGGTCCTGGCCGCGTACACCGATCCCAACTTCGCAGACACAAATCTACGTTTGCAGCCGATCGAAGGCATCCGCTTGCTGGCCGAAGATCATATCGAATTGCAGGGCGCATCGACAGCTACT
>JBGSJL010000013.1:0-33235 GCA_041741955.1 Pirellulaceae bacterium
CTTTCTTGCGTGGGATCACGTTGTTGGTAGCCACTTGGTTTCCCTTACTTGGTTATGTGTTGGGCGCTACAAAACCTTGAGTATCCCCCGCGTCCTTCCATTGATTGTCCGTTCACGGACTTTGACGTTTTTTCAACAATGACTGCCAGCATTCAGGTCACAACAACGCGATGGTGATCCTGTTCAGCGGCAGCCAAGTCGCTAGCAGCGGAGCAGCGGAGTTCGTTAGCCTGGGGTGAACAGTCGCAAGGCCTGGCGGACGAGTAGGCGGCCAACGTTCACCGGATTTTCAGCGAGTCCGCAACACCCCAGACGTAGCGGCGCATTACCCACCCATACGACGTTTTTCATCCATAAATCCAAGAGCCATTGCGACCTCGATTCAATCCCTTGCTCCGATCGATACCAACGCTCGGTCGCTATGCAACGTTGTCATAAATCGCGAGTCTACCTCACGCACCCTGGGGTTCTGCTTGGCTCGCCGCGTTCCACCCCAGGCTAGAACAATCCGCGGCTCTGCCGCTATGTGTCAAACGCAACTAAGAATCAGCTAGTTTCGCAGGGTGGCTGGGTTGTTTGCGATTGGCTGATCGCAGGTTGCGGGGGCTGATTAGAGTGTCCACAGAGGGACACAGCAGGTCGTGTGTTTGGGAATAGACCTTCTATCTGCCTATCCGGATGGACAGTTGTTTCTTGGTGAAATGCTGTGATCTCAATAATTCAACGGCCATACAGTCCAGTTGTTAACGCAACCGGCTAGGGGCTATCCCGCCCGCGGGGCTAAGAAGCAGACAATCAATCAAACGAACGACGGCCTACCATCCGTTCACACGGAAGGCAGGCCAATTGTCTTTGGATTTTTTCGCGAACTGAACAACGTTAGCGACGTGTTTGGACGGCCTCAGCGCGAGCTTTCTTCATGGCTGCGGTTTCATTGGCGATCTTGTTTTCGGGGCCGGCTGGGAAGTACTGCACATCATCGAGCAAGTAGTAAGGGCTTGGCAGAGTCTGTCCCGCCACAGAAACTTGGCAACCAACCGATGGAGCAAGACCTCCAGCCAGGATTAGGCCTAAGAAGGCGTACTTCCAAGCCTGAGAACGCTTGGTATTCGTCATCATCGATTCTCCTCGACATCCATCGACCGTTGAAAGCACCCCTACCGCGAAACGTCAGGGCGGCAAGAACTAACGATTCTATCGGTCGAGCTCGACAGGTAGGTTGAACCAAATCTAAGGGGATTTCCATCTGCCTCCCCAGCGTTGGGCGCTTGATGGGCGGCCAAGTGGCCAACTCGGCTGGCTCGAATGCTTGAAATACCCGCAAATCGGTGGGATTCTGATGCCATTTGGGTATAAACTATGAGGATCGAATGTTGGCTTCCTTCGCTCTTGAGACTCTAATGATTGCATTGCGTTCAAAAATAATTTCTTTCGCAATCTGGACCGCAATAGCCAGCCTCTTAAGCCTGTTTGCTCCACCGCCGCCCAGCGCGGTCGCTCAACTAGTCAGCGAGTTGCCCCGAGCCGAATATTATGTGGCTCGGGAATTGTATCGGGTCGGCAGAAATGTAGAGGCTATCGAAGGCTTCAAAGCGGCGCTGAACCGCGCTCGCCGCGTTGGTGAGCAACGTTGGGTCGATAGTATTCCGCCAATTGTTTTGCTTGGCGAGTGCTTCTATCAGCAGGGCAACATCGCCCTGGCGATGGAACACTACGACAACGCGCTATTGTTGATGCTCGCCAATCCAGGCTGGATGGATCAACTCGATTTACAGATTGACCAGCTTCCCGAACTGGAGGGGCTAGCCAAGTCGATCAACTGGTTCTCAAAGTCGCGTCCCACCAAGTCTGTAGCCGTGCCGGCGGCTGTGCAGCTGGCCGTAGACCCAACTCAGGCACAAGTGACACCGCAGGGTGGAGTTGTCGCTCCAGTCAGCCTCATCACGCAGCTCGACGCAACCGAGGTGCTGCGAACGATCGGGATCGCCCTTATGCGCCGCGGGGAAATCCTTGGTCCACTATCAAAACATTCCCCCCTAGGCGAACCGCTTCGCGAGTCTTTCTCGCGCGCGCCATCCAATCCCGCTCCTTGGTTAGCGTCAGCCTGGCGAGTTCTGCAGGGAATCCATAGCTTGTCGACGTTGGGAGCGGTCGACGGCAGACAGCTCCTCAGAGAGGGAATGCTCGTTGGAAATAAGAATAACTACTTTATGTCGTCCTTGGCCCTGTTGGTGCTGGGGAAATTAGAGGCGGGCGAAGGCAGCTACCAAGCAGCCATCGTAAGCCTACAGGACGCTGCGCTACTAGCCGCAGAATTCGAACAGTACGATACTCTCAGTGAAGCCACTGCAAATTTAGCGGCTTGCGCGGCTGCCAGCCAACGGGTTGACTTGTTGGAGGCACTACAGCGGTTGGCCGTATGGTCCAATAAAAAAAGTGGTATTGTCCAGCTAACTGCCTTGTTGGGCGCTGCCGAACTGGCAATTTATGGCAATGACTTGGCACAAGCCGACAAGTTGCTCAAGCAAGGCTCGACGGTACTGCGTGGACGCGAGGCGGCTCTGCCGCGCTCGCAAGCTCAACTTGCCTTTCAGACTGCGCTGCTTGGATTTGCGCAGAATCGCGGGCCCGTGGCGTCAACCAATCTGGGCAAGGCGCTCCAGATCATGCATGGCGGTGCGGCCTCGGGAGCCGTCATCGAGTCCGTTTTTCAAACACAACTGACGCTCGACCTACTAGCTGGTAATTCGCTGACAAACACCGACGCCGAAGCGGTCCTATTAGAGACGATTGCCGAACCCAGCCAAGCCGACTGGGAGTTGCACCCGCTAAGGACGATTGCTGAGCTCACCACGCCGCGCATACCCGCCTTTGAACAACTGCTTGAACTGGCCATCCTCCGCAACGCAGGCAACGAACAATTGTTACAGCGGATGGACCAAGTCCAGTGTCAGCGATTCCACGAGGCGCTGCCGTTGGGGGGGCGGTTATTCGCGTGGCGAAATGCCGTCGATGGTGGACTGGGCGACCTTTCACCGGAGAGTCGCCGCGTTGTCGAGTCCACCCTGCAGCGCTCACCGATTCTCGCCCAACTCAAGCAGCAAATTCAAGCTCTGACGGTACAACTTCGCAATGCTCCATTGCCCTTGGACGAGCGTAAGACTAGTAACGACGCGAAGAAGATTTTTGCAGAACTCGAGGACGCGGCGGCCAGTTTCGAAAGTCAGCTTGCATTTCAGAGCCTGCAACGCAAGCGGTTGGACCAGTTCGCTCCGCCATCGCCACGTCTTGATAAACTCCAATCGCTTTTAGCCGACACCGATGTGGCAGTTGGATTCGTGACCACGCCACAGCACATTTATGGCGTGGCTCTTAAGAAGGACGTCGTAAGGTTTTGGCAAGCGGGCGATGTCCAGTTGTTAAACGCCAACCTTCAGACGCTGCTCTCGGACATCGGCGTCGTCCGCACCATGCCGCTCGGGTCGCCGGCAGAAGTAACAGCTTCGTCAGCAGCTTGGCGCAAGACGGCTCAAAAAATTTCAAGCGAGTTGTTTCCGCCCCACATCCAGGAGCTTATCGCGAGCTGCCAACGTATGATCGTTGTACCCAACGAGCGGCTGTGGTATTTGCCTTTCGAACTGCTGCCTATCGTGAGTCCCGCTCAGGAAGAAACTTGGGTCGTTCATCATGCGGTGACGTATGTACCTACTTTGGGATGCCTGGAAAAGTCTTTTGCCAAGAGACCTGCAATCAACGATACCGTTGGCGTCGTAGCGAGCTTCTTTTCCAATGACCCAGTCGCTAACCAACTCCAAGCCGAGGCGATTGCCAAGTCGGTTCCCAATTCGCACCTAATCGCGTTGAATCAGAAGGTGGCCGTTCCTCCCGCCAATTGGGTGCGACTGAGAACGGACCAGCTTTGGGTGGCTAGCGAGATCGACAATACTTCCAATGGCTGGGAAGCAGTTGTTCTTCCGCTGGGAAAGTCACGGCAATCGCGCATTGGCGGTTGGCTGGAGACGCCTCGTTCATCGCCTGCTCTGGTCGTGATGCCAGGTCTCCAGAATGGATTGAAGTCGGGACAGCTTCGAAACGGCAACGAGATTTTTTTGCCCGTGTGCTCGCTGATGTTCAGTGGTACGCAGTCGGCCTGCTTGAGCCGTTGGCCTGCCGCAGGTACTAGCGCGGGCATGCTGCTGCAGCGACACATGGATGAACTTCAATTCGAAAGGCCATCCGACTCGCTTCGCCGTGCGATTCTGTCTCAGTGGCCCGTTGCCCTACTAATCGCGGATGAACCTGCATTATTGCCCGTGGATAAAGATAGCGCACTACTCACTGATGGTTCCCATCCGCTACTTTGGGCTGGCTATATGTGTGTCGGGGACTTTGCCACCCAGCCCTAACACACGCGTCCAATTAGGCCCACAATTCTTTGACAACATGGCCATGCACGTCGGTCAAACGAAAATCGCGACCCGCGTAGCGATAGGTGAGTCGTTCGTGATCGAGTCCCAATCCATATAGCAAAGTGGCATGCAAATCGTGCATGTGTACTGGGTTCTCGACAGGTCGATAGCCAAAGTCGTCGGTGGCACCGTAGGTTAATCCACCTTGTACGCCACCGCCCGCCATCCACATCGTGAAAGCCTGTGGATGGTGATTTCGACCGTCGCCGTTTTCGACCATCGGCGTTCTTCCAAATTCAGCACCCCATAGCACCAGCGTGTCGTCGAGCAATCCACGTCGCGCCAGATCTGCCAAGAGTCCCGAGATGGGCAAGTCGACTTTAGCAGCCTCACCGACAATATCCTTGTCTAGTTTTTTGTGGTGATCCCAGGTGTAGTCGGTAGAAACCTGAATGTAGCGCACTCCTGCTTCAGCAAACTTCCTGGCTAGCAAGCACTGACGTCCGAAGTTCTCTGTCGTCTTGGAGTCGATGCCATACAGGCGACGCGTTTCATCGGTTTCATCCTCCAAGTTCATGACTTGAGGGATTGTCGATTGCATACGGAACGCGAGTTCGTAATTGGCAATCAGGCCCTCGATGCCCGCATCAGCGCCCGTTGCATTCAAGTGCGCATGGTTCAAGGATTGAATTAAGGCCAATTGGTGTTGCTGGTCGGTGCGACTCAGCCGCGAATTTCCGACATGCGAAACACGCGCCTGTGCGATCGGCGTTTCCGCCGAGCCGATTGCAGTGCCTTGGTGTATGGCGGGTAGAAAAGCACTGCCGTAATTCTGCACGCCACCGTGCCCTCGCGGTGGTGAAATAGTAATAAACGCCGGCAGATTTGCATTTTCGCTTCCAAGCCCATAACTGGCCCAAGCTCCCACACTGGGTCGAACCAAATTGGCTTGGCCCGTATGCAAACGCAGCAAGGCTTCACCGTGGGCACTGCCTTCAGTATGCATCGAACGAACAATACACAATCGATCGGCGTGGCGGGCGAGCTGCGGAAAGAGATCGCTAATCTCGACACCGCTCTGGCCATGTCGAGAGAAACGTCGCGGAGAACCTTTTAACTCTCCGAGCTTTTCCCGAGCGCTCCCAACCGATTCTCCCGCGAGCTGTTCCCCAGCGTGCTGGTTGAGGGCCGGTTTAGGGTCAAATAGGTCGACGTGACTGGGACCGCCCCACATAAACAGAAAGATGATCCGTTTAAATCGCGGCGCAAAATGGGGTGCCTTGGCGGCTAACGGATGAGGCTCGGCTTTCGCGTCCGCGCTAGCACCGTCTGCCAACAGGCTCGCCAGGGCAATTTGACCAAAACCACATGCACTGTTCTTCAGCATCGAACGACGCGTCGATGGCTCGCAAAATTGATAACAAGACATAGTCCTACTCAATCTAAAAATTGAAATCGGCTGGACGCAAAAACCGCTTGGCACACGCGGGCTAAAGCTTCCAATTCAGCATCTTCACCCACACCTGTTTCACTTACTTCGTCGTCTCCAACCTCACCTTCACTTACATCACCTTCACTTGCATCGCCTTCACTTGCATCGCCGCGCAGTTCGATAACGGACTGTGTTAGGTAATCAACAATTGCTTCGCGTTCTGCAGGCAATGGCGTACTGTTGAGCACCAGAGAAAAGAGTCGATCGATTCTAGCTTGCCAATCATCTGATGGGCTTTCTCGCATAATGCGCCGCGCAGCCTGCCGTGCTTGGTCCATTACCATTTCATTGTTGAGCATGAACAATCCCTGCGTGGGTACGATTGTTTTCGGACGGGCTCCAGTGGTCGTATGCGGATTGGCGAAGTCGAACGCTTCGAAAATTTCGGGCAAGTCGTTGCGAATGACAGGCAAATAGACGCTCCGGCACGGAAAGTCCGTTCGCCTGCGCACCTTGTTGGCGCCAACTGCCGTGGCCTGGTCGCCCAAGTAGTCGACGGTGGAATCAAAATGCTCGGCATCGAGCTGACCTGCTGTGGCCAAGAGTGCATCGCGGAGTGCTTCGGGTTCGAGCCGTCGTCGGTTGGCTCGCCACAGCCAGCGATTGTCCGGATCTGCGCCGTAGCAGTTCTGATCGAATTGGCTGCTCAACGCAAATGTACGGCTGGATACAATCAGGCGCACCAGCGACTTAACCGACCAACCCGACTTTATCAGCTCACCAGCCAGGTAGTCGAGCAATTCAGGGTGTGAGGGTTCTTCGCCGGTGCGTCCGAAATTATCGACCGTGCGGACTAAGCCAGTGCCCATGAGATGTTGCCAAATTCGATTGGCCAATACACGTGCCGCCAACTGTCCGGAGCGGCTGCTCGGATCCGTCAACCATCGCCCGAGCTCCTCACGGCCGCTGGTTTTTTGCGGAAGTTGGATCGGTCGATCGCTGAGTACCGTAAGAAAGCCGCGTGGGATGACGTCTCCCATGTGATCAAACTGTCCAGCCAAGCGAATGGCCTCGTCGCTGGGCTCATCGATGTCGCTGGGAACCATAGCCCGAGGCGGAATGGCCGGAGCGCTGGACAAAATCTGCTCTAATTCAGCCACAAGTGCTTCCTGTGCGGCCAAGCGCTCCGCCGCTGACTTGCTCGTATCCTTGGCAATTTCTGCGACCGCCTTTTCATCCTTTTCCAGCAACTGCTGAAACTCAAGTTCCATGCCATCTTTGAGAAACGTAAGCGCACTCTCCGCCTGCTTCTTTTGATCGCGGCGTTTCGCTTGCACGCGCCAATAAGCTTCGTAGGCATCATCGGCGTCAGAGCCATCGGGACCCAGACCGACCAACTGCTCCATGAGCCTTTGCTGATTGAGCATATGCCGTTTTTCCATGACTCGAGTCGATCCGAAAATACCGGCCAGGGCGTAGTAGTCCGCCGTCGGAATGGGATCAAATTTGTGATCGTGACAGCGAGCACAACCGAGAGTCTGCCCCAAAACCGCGCGGCCTATCGTGTCAATGTGTTCATCCGCCACGTCCATCTTCTGTTGGTTTTCGTCGATGCCTAGCAAGACCTTGGGTCCAACGACCATGAAGCCAGCGGCGATCCGCTGCTGGTCGCGTTGGTCGATCGAATCGTAAGGCAGCAGGTCACCCGCAATTTGCTGTGTCAAGAAACGATCAAACGCTAGGTCTTCGCTGACGGCATTGATCACCCAGTTCCGATAACGCCAGGCTTCGCGAAACAAGAAATTCTCGTCCAGTCCGTTGGAATCCGAGTAGCGAGCTAGGTCAAGCCAATGCCGACCCCAACGCTCTGCAAATTGTGGCGAAGCTATCCACATGTCGATCCATTGCTCAGCCACCTCGGGGCGCGCGTCTGCACAAAACGTATCCATCTGCGCACTGGTCGGCGGAAGTCCGGTCAACTGGAACGCCAGACGCCGCAACAATGTCGGTCGCTCTGCATCGCCGACTGGTGCTAGATGCTCGGATTCCAATTTCGCCAGCACGAAGCGATCGATGGCCGTGCGCGGCCACTGCGAATCCACGACCGCCGGTATCGCAACCGGCTCCAAAGGCTGAAACGCCCAGTGGCTACGGCCGGCAATGGGATCTGACGGGTCGTCCACCTCGATGACTCCTCCATGCAGGGGTCCCGGCGCACCCATGCGCACCCAGTCCGCCAGTGTGCTGATCTCTCGCTCGGACAATTGCTCGCTAGGCGGCATCTGAAGTCCGGGATCCGCGTAGAGCACAGCCTTGATCAATAGGCTGGCGTCGGGATCTTCAGGCACCACGCTAGGCCCGCTCTCGCCGCCTTCAATCCATCCGACCTGTCGATCCAGCAGCAGACCCCCTTCGCTGTCACCGGCCCTTTCGGAATGGCACTGGTAGCAGTGCTTGGCAAACAGCGGTCGGACATGCGTTTCAAAATAGATCGAACCGGCGTCTGCTACAGGCTGGCTATGTGCCTGCGAATAAAGAACCGTGGTGAACACGATCACGTAAAGCGTCGATAGCATGTAGCGCAGCATCGGCAGAACCTGCGAAACGACGGTGGGACGAAAGCGGTGGGAGAGTCCGTTTATGTTAGCCGATGGCGGCTGAGAATACCACACAGACCGTTGCGAAAAGAAATCTCGAACTGGCCCTGGTTGTTGGCACCACAGACTATTCAAGGGCTAGCAAACTATTCAAGGGCTAGCAACATGCCCAGCGGGCCGTATTCGTCATCTATCCGCTTCTATCCGCAAGCGCGGGGCGGTGGTCACGTGGCCAAACGCACTACCTCAACCGTCAGACCACCGATAGAATGCGATGTTATGAACATACGCCGATCGGTACTTTTGTGTCAGCTTCCCATACCACCCGCCGGGTTGGAACCCATTGTCGGCAACGTACCGCTGGCCGCTGGTTATTTGATCTTACACGCGCGGCAAATCGGCCTAGAAGAGCATTTCGATTTTTCGATACTGCCTCCACCGATTGCGAACACGTATTCCGAATGTGGGCTAGTTGAAGAAATTCTAGCTCGCGAACCCTGGATGGTGGGTTTTTCCTGTTACCTGTGGAATATCGATCGCACGCTGTGGATTGCGAAAGAATTGAAGGCGCGGCGGCCCGAACTGTTGATCGTGCTGGGTGGGCCCGAGATTACAGCTGACAACGCCTGGGTGCTCGAGTCGGGCTTGGTCGACTACGCGGCGATTGGCGAAGGCGAGCAAACGTTCAGCGAACTTTTAACTGCTTTGATTTCTGGCAGGGATGCACAGCCATTGATCCCAGGGCTGTGGAGGGCATCCAACCCGCAAATCCCGCTGTTCCGCAAACCGCTGGCCAACCTCAGCCAAGTATCTTCGCCGTACTTGACTGGCATCTTGAATGCAGCCGACGAAAAGATGCTGATGCTGGAAACGATTCGCGGTTGTGTGTTCAAGTGCAAATTTTGTTACTATCCCAAGAGCTACGATTCGCTTTACTTTGTCGACGAAGACAAGATCATCGCGAACCTCAGGCATGCTCGCGACGCCGGGGCAACGGAAGTCGTGCTGCTCGATCCAACGCTCAACCAGCGGCGAGACTTCGACGATTTTCTCCGGTTGCTTGCCCGTGAAAATCACGATCAACAGTTCACTTACTTTGGCGAACTTCGCGCCGAAGGGATCAAGCCCGAAACTGCCGCCTTGCTGCGAGCCGCGAATTTTACCGAAGTTGAAATTGGCCTACAGTCGATCGACCCTGCCGCGCAGGCGCTCATGGATCGCCGCAACAATCTCAAAGCTTTCGAACGCGGTGTGGGCGCACTGATGGAAGCAGGCATCCGAGTCAAAGTAGATTTGATCATCGGACTGCCCGGCGATACGCTCGCCTCGGTGCGCCGCGGTTTCGATTACTTATCCAGCAGTAAACTCTTTTCGTCAGCCCAAGTTTTCAACCTGGCTATCTTGCCCGGAACTGCCTTTCGGCATGAAGCCGCCGATTTGGGACTGAGTTTCCAATCGCGACCTCCCTACTACGTCTATGAAACCCCTACACTCGATACCAACGATCTGTTCACTTTAATGGCGGATGCTCAGGAAGTGTTTGATACCGAGTGGGATCCCTACCCCGAACCGACGCTCGAATTTGAGACCGACCGGCGTCCTGTGGCCTGTATCGACATCGATCTTGATGCGCTGACAAGCTCCGCGTTAGCCGCCCCCTCAGACCGCGCTCAGGCATTGGCCGTTTGGTTCCACGCAGTTGATTTTTCACAGCACGCACATGCCATTGAACAGACGCTATGCAGCGTGCTTGATTCCAATCCGCATACCACGCTCCAAGTGGTGCTGGAGCCGCGCGGTGATCATCGTTCGATTCAACCCGAGTTGCTCGAGCGAATTTTGGCGGCTTGCTACCGGCAACCGAACTATCTGGATCGCTATTACAGTTTGAATCCGCAGGGCTCCGTGGGTTCCAAGCGGATTGTTATCAAACTCGCGCAGTCCGCCGACGATGGCTGGGCCGACACCGTGCTCGACTCGGCGACACTCGTTGAAGTATAATTTGATGAGACGGGCATTAGCCTGGCATGTTGCTGTACGCTCCAGTCCAGACTCTAGCCGGTTTCGACGAATATTCTATGCCTCCGACGCAACGGGTTGGCTTGGCCATGACGCAGTGTGAGTTAACATTCGATCAGGGCACATTGCTGCTGGCTGGTATCACTTCAGCGGCAATCCAGGCAACGTTCCCAACCAATCTCTGGGTGTTCGACGCTCGAGTCAATAAGTTCCGCACCGATGCCTACAACTACTCCATTGTCATCCAATCGCTGCAGGCCAACTTGGCGGGGACCTATCGAGACTGGGTCGCAAATTGGAAGAGCCTCGACGGCCTACAAGCTACCGGCGCGCGAGCGGCAGCAACCACCACGCTACGCGCCGACCAGCAACAGGCCGTCACTGCGTGGCTGGCCGCTCGTCGCGGTTGTGTGGTCATGCCGACCGGCACGGGCAAAACAGAGGTCGCGCTTAAGATCATTCAGTCGTTGGCTCAAAGCACACTCGTGGTCGCACCGGTGCGGGATCTGATGTATCAATGGCATCGTAGAATTCTCAGTCGCACGGGAATCGACGCGGGCATCCTCGGCGACGGTGTGTATCGCGTTAGTCCGCTGACCGTGTGTACCTACGATAGCGCGTTCCTACACATGGCCCGGCTGGGCAGCCAATTCGGGTTGATTGTGTTCGACGAATGTCATCACTTGCCAGGTGCGGCAAGACAGGATGCCGCTCGCATGTGTGCAGCCCCCAATCGCTTGGGGCTCACCGCCACGCCGCAGCGCAGCGACGGACGTCATACTTTGCTCGATAGCCTGGTCGGACCCATCGTGTACCGCCAGAAACTAGCCGACGCCCGCGGCAAAACGCTAGCCGACTTTGATCTGCAAAAAATTCAGATCCATCTGTCCGACGCCGAACGGGAACGCTACGACGAACTCTCCGAGACGATTCGGCAGTATATGTACCTGAGAAGAAAAGAGGATGCCACGTTTACTTGGCAAAAACTGTGCCGCGAGTCTGGCACCGACCCCGGTTCGCGCACCGCGCTGCGCGCCTTCCATGCCAAGGCATCGATCGAAGATCGCGCCGAAGACAAACTTCGCGTGCTCGAAGATCTATTTCGCTTGCATACCGGCGAGCCCTGTTTGGTGTTCACCGGTACGAATGCAATGGCGCGAGATATCTCGCGGCGGTTCCTCATTCCCTGCTTGCTCAGTCACTGTGGAAAACGCGAACGACTGGATATTTTGACCGGACTCGAGGACGGACGCTATCCCGCCGTGGTTGCCAATCGCGTGCTGGACGAAGGTGTCGACCTGCCCGATGTCAAAGTTGCTATCGTGATTGGTGGTAGCTCAAGCCCTCGGCAAGCCATCCAGCGCTTGGGACGTATTCTCCGCCGCAGCCGTTTTGGTCGCGGCGTACTGTATGAAGTGGTTACGCGACAGACACGCGATGTAGCGCGTTCGCGGAAAAGGCGCGCCGATGCTGACGCGTGACGAAGCTCTGGTCACCTACGATGACGCCAGCGGCACTGCCATTCCCGATCGTCTATCCCGCCAAACGCACAAAGCGTATGCGGGCTACGCAAAACGTTTACTGACGATCTACGAACATGGCGTCGGATTGACTCGACGCGAGTTGCATCGAGCCGTCGAAAACGTAATGGCTGCTGTCGACGACTGCCCAGCCCGACGTATTGCCGCCTTCAAAAAATTGCTCGATGACGTCTCTGAATTTGGAAGCGACACGAGCGGGTCCGCTGCCAAATTGCGCAAACAGGTTTTCTCGATAGCGGCTAAGTTCCACCCGCTTGCCAGTCAAGCCGAAGGACTTTTCGGCAATCTCGAATCAGAAATCAAGGCTCGCATTGCCCAAGAGCTACAGAAACCTTGGCAGCAAATCGATGACGAGCTGTTTGCGGATGTTATCGAGTTCCAGCGAATGAAGAAATTTTCGGGGTACGCATCGCCTCAAGCCCTGCTATCTAGGTACAACGTGGCGCAGACTCAGGCCGCGCTTTATAGCGCCGAAGAATTGATCGTCTGGTCTGAAACCGATCACAAAATGATTTTGAGGTACGCCAAGCTAGCGCGGCTAATGCACTCGATTCGCCGCCATGGACAAAACGGCTACTGCTTCCGGTTTGACGGACCCGCCAGCGTGCTCAGACGCTCGACACGCTACGGCGTGGCCATGGCGCGCTTCCTACCGGGCCTGCTCGCCTGCCAGGGTTGGCATGCCAAAGCTAAGATCATTTCCAGATTTGGCAAGCGTTATCGGCTCGATCTCAGCAGTCGGGAAGGTCTCAAATCCAATGCCAACCTGGCGGAGGAATTCGATAGCAGCCTCGAAGCTGAATTTTTCGAAGACTGGCAGAAGGCCGACACCGGCGGCTGGAAATTGGAGCACGAAACGGAGATTTTGCATGAAGGCCAGACCGTGTTTACTCCGGACTTCACGCTCATTGCACCCGACGGAGTTCGGCGAATACTACTCGAAGTGGTAGGTTACTGGACGCCCGAGTACTTGGAGGCCAAGGTACGCCAATTGGAACAGTTCCAGCATCACGACCTGTTGCTGGCCGTTCCCCAACAAACCAATTTTGAGGCCCCTGCGGGAATCCAATCGCCGATCTATTTCAAGCGCCGCCTAAAAGCCGCCGACGTACTCGCGCGGCTATCCACAACATGAATTTAGATCCCCATTAGGGCGCTGTCAGCGTCCCCAAAAGCGTTCTTTTCTATTCCCATGCGCTGCATGAGACTCAGGTACAGGCTACATAGCTTTCGATCTTCGTCATTGCGATCGCTGAAGTCGAGTACGCGACCCGTTTCTACTGCTCCGCCTAGGCCGCCAGCCATAAGCAAGGGTACTTTTGTCGAATCGTGTTTGCTACCTGACCACATGTTGTTGATGAACAGCAAGCACGAATTGTCGAGCACGGTCGAGTTGCCCTCGGGCATCGACTTCAGTCGCGAAGCCAAGTAAGCGAACTGGCTCACATAGTAGCGTGTGACACGCTCGTAATCATCGTTCAGATCGCTGTGCGACGCTGAATGGTGCGCGTTGCGCACATCCAGAAACGGGTAGAACAATCCAGAGATATCGCGGCACAACAACAATGTGGCCACTCGCGTCTTGTCGGTTTGAAACGCCAATGCTACGATATCGCACATCAACCGCATGTGCTCGCGAATATCTTCGGGCAAGCCATTATCGGGTCGGGGCATCGTGGCCAGAACCCTGGCGCCCGCCCTCTCCGCTGCAACGCTTTGTTGTGCTCTGGCGGCTTCGATGCGTGTCTCTACTTCGCGAACGCTAGTCAGGTATTCGTCGAGCTTAACTTTATCGCCCGCACTGACTTGACGGCTGAGACTTTCGGCATGTTCCTTGACGCGATCGAGCACGCTTTCGTTGCGTCGATTTCCACGATTGTCGAATAGGCTGTCGAAGGCTAGGGCGGGGTAGACCTCCATAGGCACCGGCGATGTGGCATTCTGCCATGAGATGTGCGAGCTGTAGGCCATGGAGAAATTCGTCTCGTGGTAGCCGGTGATCGGCTGCTCGCAGCCAAGTACCAAACTCGGCTGGGCCGTTTGCTGTCCGATCGTATTGGCTAAGACTTGGTCCACGCTGATGCCACCCCGCAGTTCAGCTCCCTTTTGGAGTGCGGCACCCGATAGAATGTTGCCTGTCTGACCGGGATGGATGCCAACACCTACCGCCGACTGGTTGAACAAGCCCGAGATCAGATTCATTTTGGATTTGAGTTGCTCCATCGGCTGGAGACTCTTGCTCAGCTCCATCTCGGCCCCGCTGCCTTTGGCCCACCAGTGGTCTTGGTTGACTCCGCAAGCCATAAACTGGACCGCGAATCGCTTGGGAGCAATGGCCACTTGACCTTCGGCAGTCGCTTGCATGCCCCAGACCGGCAGGGACTCTAACCAAGGCAGGGCCATCGTAGCGCCCGCGCCCCTCAACAGTAAACGACGGGAGATCTGCTTGGGTTGCTCGGCCAAACGGCCTGAGCCCTGTTCGATTCGACGCTTATTCATGAGTTGCTCCCTCGCGGAAAGGTTCTACGGCCAAGTCGCCACGGCCACGCTTGTTTAAAAACTGTGGGCTGGTCACGATCGTTTCAATCAGTGGCCAAAAGCGATTTTCATTCGCAGCCCCGTCTTTGGCCATCTCTTCCAATACCATTTGGTCCGATAATTGCAAAGTGCGCCCCAAGGCAAACGTTAAAAGTTTGGAGTGGAAGTTACCGGTGAAATCTTGTTGACGCTGCGCCATCAGATAGCTTTTTAAATCGGCTAGTCCCGCGCCCGTGCTGCCATCGGGAAACTCGGCGTGGGTGTCGATCGCCCGACCGCCCAGGTCCAATTCTCGAAGCTCGCCAATTGGTCCATAATTCTCGAAAACCAGACCGATCGAGTCAATGCGATCGTGACATCCGGCGCAGCTCGCATGTTGCCGGTGTTTGGCCAGCGTCTCGCGCAGGCTGAGTTCCCCGAGCTGGGCTTCGTCGTCTGGTAAGTCGGGGACGTTGGGTGGAGGCGGCGGAATTCGCTCGCCCAGTAGTCGCCGTACGACCCAATAGCCTCGCTTGACGGGACTCGTTCGCAAACCGGGTGCATTTTTGGTCAAGAAGACCGCCATCGGCAACAACCCTCCTCGATCATACTTGGACGCCGAATCGACTTCCTGCCACCGGTCCTCGTCCAGCTCTAAATCGTGCATGCCATAGTGCTTGGCGAGGACCGCGTTCACGAAAGTTCGTTCCGAAACGAGCAAATCTGTGATGCTGCGATCGGACTGTACCAGATCGATGAAAAACCGAATGGGTTCTTCGAACATGGCCGAGCGCAGGGACGAGTCGAAGGAGGCAAAGCGGACGCGATCGACGGCATTGTGCTCTTCAAATCGGCGAAAATCGAGTAGATTCCCGGCGAACTCGGTGGCCAGCCCACGTACTTTCCAGTCGCCAAGCATCCGCCGCGCCTGCAGCAGCAAGACCTGCCTGTCGCGCAGTTGGCCGCGCTCGGCGCAGGCCAGCAGCTCGGCGTCGGGCGAGCTGGACCACAGGAAATAGCTGAGCCGACTAGCCAGTTCGTAGTCATCCAGAGCTCGGGGCGGCTCGCTATCGCTCAGCAAGTCGACGCGGTAGAGAAACTCGGGCTCCAGTAGCATCGACACCAGCGCATCTTGGATGGCCTCTTCGTGGCTAAGCCCCTGCTGCTCGCGCAACTGCTGATAAAACTTGCGAAGCGAGATCTCCTGGTCGCTCGACAGCGGCCGGCGGTTGGCCCGACTTGCCAAGTCGACAATCGCGTCGACGTGGCGCGGTTCGGCTGCAATTCGTGTCTGTTCGACCCAGCGAATCTGTGAATCGATGTCTAAGAAGAAATCGCGAATGGCTTGCAGGGCTTCGCCTTCACCGCCGCTGCGCGTCGCTTTGGCCAAGTAGACTTCCGACAACTGTTGGATGTAGGGACTTGTTAAGGCGGCCTTATCTTCCGGTCGTGAAAAATCGAACTCGGCCTCGCGCATGAATCGCGAATCGGTGCGCTCGAACCACAGGAATCCTTGATATTGTCGCTGCGGTGCCGCCGCAAAAAAATCGAGCTCCTCCCATAGTCCATCCAGCTCTTGCTGCTCGGATTCATCGAGTATCAACTCCATTAGCGGTTGGTCGTCGCGGAAGTAGCCCATCATGCTATGGAAACCGGCGCTCAGTAGGCGACCTTTTTCCTGCTCATCTCGCGGCTTGTCGAGATAGTCTCGGCCGCGCTCGGACACATAGAAGCTATCCGGAAAAACGGCGCAGAACTGTTGGCAGTCCGACTGGAATTGAGCAAGCTGGTCGTCGCTGGGTAACTCGAAAAGCGGTTCAGAGGCGGATACTTCGACCGGCTTGTCTTTGGTTTTCTGCTTCTTTGAGTTGGTGGAGGGTGGCTCGAAGTTCGCGGTGCGTCGATGACGCGCGTACTGCTTGTTCTTCCAGAGCACGAAGGATTGCGAGCCGTCATGAACGCCATCGATATCCAAGTTGTCGAAATGAGATTCGAATTGCTTTCTGGTTTCCAAAACGTAGTCGCGCATGGCCGCACATGCCTGCATCGTCTCCGTGTCGTCCGGCAAGGTCTTCCACATTTGTTTCAGCTTGGCGAGCGGCCCGAGTGTGTCCCGTTCGTCTTCGAGCAATTCCCAAATCGTTTTGAGATATTTCGGACTGATGCGATTCAATTTCGCGATCTCTTCGAGCGTTGTTTCGGCTTGCAAACGTCGGCGGAATTCGCAAGCTGCAAAAAAGTAGCTGGCCAGATCGGTGGGCTGACGCTCGTAAAATTCAACGATGCGTTTGACACAGTACTTGTCGCGATCCGTATCCGTGACTACCGGATGAGGTGCAAAGGCAAGGCCGCTGGGAGTAAACACCAAGTGTTCGGCCACCGATCGGGCGGCTGCCAAATACTTGTTCAGGAGCGCCGGCGACATATTCAGCGATTCACCCGAGTTATCGAAGCCCGCTGTATTGGCCGGATCGACGGGGAAGGTCTGAGTGGGGCGCAAATCGAAGCCGGTCAAATCGCGAATCGAGTTGTCATACTCTGCGTTGCTCAATCTTCGCGCCAACACGGGGCCTGGGTCGCCGGCCGTTCGCAGGGCTTCGAAGCGGCGGGCCGCGTGGATCCAATCGATCATCGTCTGCCGTTCGGAATCCGCAATTTGGCTCTTGGCGTCTTCGGGCGGCATCTCGCCCGCTTCCACACGCTCGAGGACAATCTCCCAGACTCCATGAGCACCAGCCACGTCGGACAATTCGCGGTAAGATTCCAGACTCAGTTCGGCTTCTTTGTGGGTGCTAACATGGCATGTCAAGCAGTTACGGCTGATGATCGGCGCGACAACTTCCTTAAATCGCTCGTTCAAGGCACTTGCATCGGCATCGTCGGCGATGAGGGCTTGTGCGGTAACAACCAGCCACAGCGACGTGCTCAAGAAAATCAATTTGCCCAGATAACTAACGCGCATATTGAAGTCACAAATGAGGTGGGTTAGGAGAGTCGCAATTTTGGCGGGAATAGTTTTGGCTAGCTAAATGCGGAACCTTCTATCATAGCAGAATCAAGCCCCAGCCTGCCAGCTTTTTTGACTATTGCGGCCAGCCAGCCTTTTATATCAAGTTTGTACTCAGCAACGTACTCTTCCAACGTACTCATCACGCACGCCCTGATGTCCGTTCGGAGCTTGCCTCCGACGGACACCGCTTTGGCGTACTAACCCACACGCTGGGTACGTGGCTTGCACACCGCCATGCGTACGATTTGCGGACTCATCACACAAGTTCAAGAAATGCGACGAGCACGCGTTCGAGGCTTCCGAGAGTAAGTCGTCTGTCGTTATACGCAATGATCCAACTCATCGAATTACCACCCAAGCATCGCGATGTCGCATTCGACCCACCGGATGGGGTGCCCCATCCCGCTTCTCACTCGCTCATTTCACTCCCATTAACTAAGTGTCCAACCAGAAGCGAGAGGTCAAGGACAATTTCAAACGAAGCGCAGTCGTGGGCCTACGTTTGGCCTGGAATGTGTCTGGGTAGTTCGCGCCGCCATTGGTTTTATTCAGCCAAGTTCACTTTTAACGAGAAGTTGCGTGAAGTAGCACGGTGCGTCACACATTCCGATCGGAAATGCATTCCGATCGGAAATGCGTTTCTGGCAAATAGTCAATTGTTTTCTTCCCATGACATGGAGCCTACAGTTTCTTGCACAACTTAATCGATTGTTTCTGCACTCCGGTTGAAAAGGAGGTGCTGATGAACAATTTGCGCTGTGGAGTTTTCAAACATACTGTTGCGCCGAGATTTCGGCTCTCGGTCACTCTGTTAACTAATTCGCTGCTGGTTTTCAACGCCCTTTCCTTTGTAACCCCTGTCGTTCAGGGCCAGGACGCAAAGCTTCCGATTGCAGAAGCTAAGCAAGGTTCAGGCTCCTTTTTTGAAGCGTACGTCGATTTGGGTGAAGTTCTCGCTGGCAAGCAGGCAGAAGTTAGGTTTCTGTTAAAGAATGCGTCGGAGTCTAGGTTCGAAATACCTGAGGTTAAAAGTAGTTGCTCCTGTGCGTCTATCACTGTCTCTGAAAAGTCGTTGGCGCCGGGTAAAACTGCGGAAATCTCTGTTACTATTCAGACTCCTCGTAATCCCACAAAGATCGTGCAGCGATTCAATTTCTCACTTCGAGGCGAAACAAATTCGCCTTCCGTCGAGATTTTTTGTACCTACAAATTGTCAGGATTATTGGCTTTTCCCAATGAACGATTTGTGGGCAGTTTCAATCCCAATTTGAATCGGGAGCCTCGTCCATTTCAGATACCCTTTTTGATTACGCCGCCCCTGTCAGCTCAGAATCTAATTGCTCGCGGTGTGGGTGGGTTGGAAGATTCGACTTGCCGTATCGACGAAAAGGATGGCAATTACTTCGTGAACTGTCAACTCACTCGCAATGCGATCTCCGAAGATGGAATCGCAGGAGAAATTGAACTTAGGGAAAGAACGTCGGGTTTCTCTGCAAGGCTGCCGTGCATTATTGATTCGGTTGGCGACTTTCAGGTGGTGCCAAAACGATTGAGTCTGTCCTGGTCGGAAAACGAATCTTGCTACCGTGGAAATGCCATTTTTAAATTGGAGGACGAGGTCGAGCTCGAAGCCAATAGTGCGAAGTTGACTGCGTGGTTGCTTGATTTGCCCGGAACTGTGCTAATCAAAGAGCAGCAACTTGGCAACTCCTCCCGCGTATATCGACTTGCGATTCAGGTTTTTACAGACGACGAACTGCCATTTCTTAAGGAGGCTGTACCTGACTCTTGTAGATGGGGATTCAAGATAGGAGCGATGACATATTCAACCGCTGCCGACGTTAGTTTCTTACCCGTTAGATACCAGAAGGAAGGTGACAAATGAGACTCATCGCAATTGCTACGTTGAGCTGGTTTGCTGCTGCATTCACATCAGCGTTGGACACAAATCCGTGCACAGGCCTGACCGTTACGGCAGAGGACTGTTCGGTTGTAGAGTCCATCGCATGTTCGTCGTTGCAGTCTGTGCAAAGCATGACCAAATCCTGTGCAGACACCAGCTGCACCTGGAGTATCATCATGGAAACATATAGGTGTCCGGTGGGTACGAAGCGTGTACGTGCCAACCCCAATGCATCTGCGGACGGAACCACCTACAGCCCAGGGGGTACTTTGGAATTTCAATCCACAGAATGTGTTTTTTGCCTTCAAGAGAATTCTTGTAGCAGTTCATGCACCCCAGCAGCGCATTGCGACATAACCGGTGCAGACTGGGCCAACATCACCAGCGTCTCATGGTTCAAGCTTTCTGCGGTTGGATCGGGCTGTAGCCCAGCCGCATTGTGATTGCAGCGGCGGTTGAAACATTTCGTCTTCCGTCGCTCGTTTGAAGTGAAGGGAATATTTGCGGCACCGTCCGAGCTTATTTCCACCTCAGATGCCGTAAGAACAATTTGCAGAGGGCAGAATGCGATTCCTAAACTGTCTGCTAATCGTGCTTGCGGGCGCTTGCCAAAATACCTTTTCGCAGGGGAAGTTGGCCAGCACCTCCGTAGGCGAGTTCCTAGCAGCTCTTGAAGCTAACTATTCCGCTATCGAAAGCTTTGACGTTCTTGTCGAGGAAGAGGGTATCGATGCAATTGAAGGCGGCTTCTACGACTACAAAGTGACACGTCGGCTTGCTTTTCACCCAGGAAATAATCGCTTACTCAGTCTTAAGTCGGCCAGGATCCGCAATTTTGAAACAGGTAAAGTGGACGACTCCCTTCGGTCTCTTATAGCGATTGGCGATCAAGTCTGGATTCGCGAATTGACGTTGCCGCAAGTCAGATCTCGGCGTGACTTTTCTGAGATTGCCATCCTTGCTGAAGTATTCGATCCAGCCCTCATTGGAGTGTCAAAGTTTCCTGGACAACTGGAACCCGATTCGACCAAACGAAATGAACACTGGGATTTTCTTACTACCTCCGCCAACGCCTACGGAAAAGGCGTTCAAGACGCAGACCACGCAAGCTTCTCGATAACTCATCCGTTCGTCGAATCCGGCACCGCGAATGTTCGAACCGCGACTCGGTTTGCCTACGACTTTGATTTACGTACTCTAACGCCGCGTGCCTGGGCATGGGGCTGGGTATCAGCGGTTGGCGATGCTGATCCAAGGTTCCATCCGCAGCACAGAGAGCAATACCGTTGGAAAGAACTAGATGGAATCTTCCTCCCCACACAAATCGACGCTTCCTCCGTCGTTATCACCGACGGAGACGAAGGCCCTCGAAAAGAGGAGAGCATGAAAACCACAAAACTTACGTGGCTTTCCGTAAATCGCAAAATGAATGAAGAAATGTGGCAGCCAGATCGTTGGGACGATTTAGACGAAATAAAGAAGGGATGTACCTTGCAACGCGACTGAATTCCACCCAAACCACTGTAGGAGGCTCGGTACATTTTTAGGATATGCGACTAACTCCCGTTCAGGTACCCTTCGGCGGACTGAGTGCCGTTTGCAAGCGAAACCCGGCAGCTCGAAGTATCTGCAGGAGGCCTAGCCAGCAGCACATAAATGTGACAACTGTGATAGTGAAGCCGGCCATCCGCCACACATCAGGCTCAAGGAAATAGCTGCGACTGATCCACAGCGCTACCATGTATAGCACTGCAATCGCGACGATGTAGGCGACTCTGAAGCTGCGACCGTGACGAAGTAGCGACCAGATCGGTGCGGCAATAAATAGCAACGACGCAACCATCACACCTCCTAAAATAAAGTAGAACTCCGTCTTGTCGCGGTCGCTCGCATTCAACAAAGCAAAGACCAGGGCGATGTGTACCGTCAGCTCCATCACGCCGCCAATCGTAAACGATCGTTGCGATTCTCCCACGGAGGCTTGCTGGCTGACGCGCCAGCCGAACATCAGACGCAGTAGCTGCAGCGGTACTACGGCGGCCAACAGCGACAGGGTCGCATTGAGTATCAATTCGCCCGTATTAGCGCCCAATTCAGATTTCGCGTCATGAAATACCAACCACACTGCCAAGCCCAAGAAAAGCAGAGCTAGGCCAACCGCGTTGGAGATCGTGGTACGCCACGGGCCCAAGCCAGCCACTGCAGCGGGGAGAAGGAAGCTGCAAAAATTGCAGCCCATCGCTGCGTAGACGAATATGGCCTGCCAATCGTTGGGACGAATGGCATCCATCAGCCAAACCGTAGCCACCAGCGATAGCAATAAGAACAAAACGAGCGCAATGACTTTCTTTTGATAGCCTCGGACGCACGGTGGCGAATGCTCTTGCTGGATCCTTTCTGAGTCAGAAGGTAGTCCATCGACGGTTTTGCAGTTCGGTTCTCGTCCGAGCTCAACTTCCCGCGACGCGGACGCTGGGGTTATCGGGACGGGTGCAGCGTTTGAATCCTGCATCGTTGATTCCTTGAATGCGGTTTTACCCAATTTAGCTTGTTTCGCGGACCAAGTTTCCGTACTATCCGCGAGAACGCTGAGATTTGCCGGTGGAAAACCAAGCTTTCAAGCAACCCAAGCCTGCTTGAATAACATGTAAATGCAATGGAAGGCCGCGAAATGTTACTTCGACGCTTGTCGCAATCGAAATCGAACTCATGGACCATGGGCCTATGCACCTGTAGCTTGTTGGTCCAGATTTTGGCAACATCCAGTGGCTGTCGAACCCCCTGGCGAGCGATTGGCAATAGTAGCGAACCCAGTTTTGATCGACTGATCGAAGTCGAACGGCAGTCCAATAACCGCGCGGAGGGTCGCGATCCGATGGCCTCGCGTCTGCGCCCTGGCGTTCCCAAATATCCAGTAGCCACCCGCAGCACTGCCTCTCCAGATGCTCAGAGATCCGAGCCCAATCCGGCCAAACGCGGAATCGCGGACGCAAACGCAGAACCACAATACGCGCGGCAAGACAGCGAGGTAGAAACCGACATTAAAACCGACATTGAAAGCGACATAGAAGCCGAAGAGTTACTGGCCGATGTACCTGCGGCTCAGCGTGAATTGATCCGTCGCGAGATGCTTGCCCAGCGGGCCCAGGCTGATGCGCCTGACGAAGACGAGTCATCTATCAACGGCGACCGGCAACTGGCTGAGATGTCACCGGCCAACGCGGGCGAGCCCAAATATCAACTTGCTGCCAGCCAAGCCAATCGCAAAACACCTGTCGGTGCTCCACCTAAGGCCATGGAGAAACCGTATCATCGCAATATCTCCGACCGCAATGAGGTCCCGGCCACCGAACAGCCCCAAGCCATCGTGGCAGCGGCCAAGCCGCTACCGCTAGACCGCACTCAAGACAGCTCTGTGGTACCCGCGAGTTATACGAATGGGAAAGCCCTAACGGACGCATTACCCAATACGCCGAGCTCGCCATCTTCCGGCGAGGAACTTGATTGGCGCGGACACATCTACCAGGCAATCGCTCAGCTCGAACAGGACGCTCAAGCCGCTAGTCCAGAAGAAAAAATCAATCTTCAAATGATCGACCGACTGCTGCAATTGAGCATGGGAGACATCAACGCATCCAGCGAGCCGATCGACGGCCTGCAGCCTCACGGTCAGGAGTTTGTACAACACTCGCTCAAGTCGCTGTACGAAGTCACCAATCCTCAGGGCAATCCTATCGAAGTCAAACGCTACTCGTTAGCGATGCTCAGCCAGCGCAAGGCGCTCGACCATCTAGCGGCGGTCAGCAATCTAGAGGTCCGCAATGTGGCCTTCTGCACCGAAGTGGACGGCTTTGGTGTTGTCACCAAATTCCCTCAGTACAATTTTAAATCCGACCAAGAACTCCTGCTCTATTGCGAGCTCGATAACTTTGTGAGCACACTGATGGAGGGCAAGGGCTACGAGACCCAACTGCAGGGCAGTTACGAGATCGTCGACTCCAATGGTCGTCGCGTCGCCGACCAGCTACTGCCACTCGATTCGCATTTATGCCGCAACCAGCGCCGCGACTACTTCATCGCCTACCGCATCTACATGCCGCCCAAGATCGACACAGGTCGCTACCAGCTCAAGCTGATCGTCGAGGATTTGAAAGGCCGCAAGTTTGGCCAGTCGACTTTGGACTTTCAAATTGCCAACTGAGTCGATGCTAAAGTCGTTGGAAAGATTTCGTGCGAGATGAATCGGGCAATCTACGCGATGTCGCGAATCTCATCGGTGGTGTGATCCGCAGGGCGAACGAGTTTGATCGACCACTTGCCGCGATAGCCATCGATATCCCAGTCGCCGTAAAGAGTTCCTTCGCCGTCGTATTGTCCGACATATAACACGCTGTGTCGGCCCAGATATCGCTTGACCATTTCCACACTACCATCCGGCCGCACGCTCCCAGCCAGCGTGAACGGGGCAATCAGATCGATGCCCTGTCCACCAATTTGCGAATCGGCAAAGCGAATTTGCAGGTCGTGCATCGGCTGACGACCAAAGCCAGATTGCTGCCACCAGCCAATACACTTGCACACTGACATTTTTTACACTTTGAAAGTTCACTTGGATAACGCGGACTTACTTCAAGGAATTCTATGCATCGCCACCGACGGGACAAGTTGTTTCTCCATCACGACGTGCGGGATATTGGCTTCCTGGAATTCTTCGCTGCAAATCGTGAAGCCCAACTGCTGGTAGAATGGAACAGCTTGTAGTTGAGCGTGACACCAGAGTCGCGACACGCCTATTTCCGAGGCTCGTTGCTGGAGTGCCTGCATCAAGCACGTCCCGGCCCCCAGCCGTCGCTGGCTGCTGAGGACCGCCACTCGCCCGATTTTTCCAAGCTTTTCCAGGTCCAGTCGCCCCGTGCCGACGGGTTTCCCCGCCGAATAGACGACGGCATGCAAACATTGAGCATCCCGATCATCAAATTCTTCATCGCGTGGGACACTTTGTTCCTGGATGAAAACTTGGTCGCGAATTGAGCGAATATCGCGTTCTCGGGAGGCATAGTCGGTAATAATGATTCGCATGAATTCAATCTCTTGCAGGCACTAAACGTATGACAAGTTCACTGATCTGGCAGAGTGGCCTAATTGCGTGTGGCTTGCTGGTAGCCATGGCGCTGCGAGCTCGTGCCGACGAGCCACCGCCGGAGCCAGACCACCACAAGCATACTAACGCGCTGATTGATTCGAGTAGTCCCTACCTGTTGCAGCACGCCCACAATCCGGTGAATTGGATGCCCTGGAGTCCTGCGGCTTTTGCTCAGGCGAAAGCTGAACACAAACCGATTTTCGTCTCCATCGGCTATTCGACTTGTTACTGGTGCCACGTGATGGAGCGCGAGTCGTTTGAGAACGAGGAGGTAGCAGCAGTTCTCAATGAACACTATATCGCGATCAAGGTCGACCGCGAGCAGCGTCCCGATATCGACGAGCAATTGATGTTGGCGACGCAGCTGATGGCGGGCAGGGGAGGGTGGCCCAATTCTGTCTGGTTGACCAGCGACGGTCGGCCGTGGATGGCCGGAACCTATTTTCCGCGGCCGCAGTTTATCGGTGCGCTAGAACAACTGGCTCAAGTCTGGAAGAACGAGCCAGAGGCGGTGCAGAAGCAGGCCGATGGACTCTCGGCGGCGATCCGCGAGGCAGCCCAGTTCGCAGGCTCGAAAAGTACGGCCCAGCCCAGTGGAGAGCCGCTGCAGAAGGCCGTGAGCGAACTGGCGCGAACATTTGACGCGCAGCATGGCGGCTTCGGCAGCAAGCCAAAATTTCCGCCGCACGGTGGACTGCGCTTGCTGGCTTTCGCAGCTCGCCAGGGAGACACCATCGCCAAGACGATGTTGACAGCTACGCTGGATGGCATGTGGCGCGGCGGGATTCACGATCATGTCGGTGGCGGGTTTCATCGCTATTCGACCGACGAGCGCTGGTTTTTGCCTCACTTTGAAAAAATGCTTTACGACAACGCCCAGTTGATGCGGGCCTATGCCGAAGGCTACGAAATCAAACATGCCGAGGGCTACGATGTCACGCAAGCCGAAAGTTATCGCCGCGCCGTGCTGGACATCTACGGCTGGGTCTCCCGAGAAATGACACACCCCGCCGGCGGTTTTTACTCCGCGCTCGATTCGGAGAGCGATGGCGAAGAGGGGCGTTACAACACTTGGTCGATGGCCGAATTGCGAAAAGTTTTGACCGAGCAAGAATCGCAAGAGTTTGCGACTGTTTACAACTTTCAGCCGCCAGGCAACTTTACCGAAGAAGCCAGCGGCAAACGCCCTGGAACGAACATACCCTATTTGAGTGAGACGCCCGATGCGGCCCTCGAATTGTCGCTGTCCGCTTCGCGCGAAAAACTGCTGGCGGCACGTGTGGATCGCGAATATCCGCACCTGGATGATAAGGTACTCACCAGTTGGAATGGCTTGATGATTTCCAGCTTGGCCTACTCAGGACGAATTCTCCACGAACCGCAACTCGTTGATGCTGCTGCCCGCGCCGCCGAGTTTATTTTGGCAGAGCTGAATCCCAATGAGGGTTTACTGCACACCTGGCGGGCTGGGCAGGCCAGTGTGCCTGGCTATTTGGATGACTATGCATTTTTCATCGAAGGACTGCTGGAACTGCACTCAGCCACTGGGGAAGCCCGCTGGTTGGCTGAGGCAGAAAAGTTGGCTCAGCAAATGCGCAGTCTGTTTGAAGACAAAGTGGATGGTGGGTTCTACTTTACCAGCGAGCAACATGAGGAGCTGCTGCTCCGCTCCAAAAATCTAATGGGTGGTGGTAACCTGCCCGTTGGCAATGGCGTGGCGCTTCAAGTCCTTTTGGAGTTGCACCACCGAACGGGTGACGCCGAAAGCAAAGCCGCCGCGCTGCGTGGACTAAGGGCTTTCTCGGCGCTGATGCTCGCTTCGCCGCGGCAAGTGGAACATCTGGTCCTGGCCAACGCCGAATTTGTGGCGGCCAATGATAAGTCGGCCACAAGCCAAGCAAGTTCAGAAATGCCAGCCGCACAGGCCACTCATGAGGACGCTTCAGTACGGGCTGGGCTCTATCTTTCGCATGACGCTTTGGCGCCCGACCAGGCCATGAAAGTTGCTGTGCGCATACAGATCGTCGAGGGACAGCACCTGTATGGCAAGACGCCCAATCATTCCGCGCCTATTGTTCGCGAGACTCGCGTGCGTATGCTTCCGACGGTCGGCTTGAAAGCTGGCGAGCTGCAGAGTCCCGAGGGAAGTACGGCGCTGGATCCAGTGCTGGACATGCAGTTGACAACGTATACCGGAGAAGTCTGGTTTGTATTGCCCGTTCAAGTTACCCAGGACGCGGAGGTGGGTCCGACTGAGTTACAGTTCGAGCTGGAATACCAAGCCTGCGACGCATCGAAGTGCTTTCCGCCGCAGCGTGTTGTGCTGGTTGCTAAGTTAGCACTGGCCAAGGAAGCCAGCGGCCAGCCGCTACCTCAATACCAACCCCTGTTCGATCGGTTGAAATGAAGCACTACCCGTCGCCATGAATGCGTCCAGCCTGCCTGCATAAACTTCAAGCGGATATGTTTTTTGCAAAGCCAAACAGTATTGCGTTTATCGAAGCTACCTGTTCAATTCGTTATTGGTCTGGTGCGCATCTATCAGCGTACGCTTTCGCCGCTGATCGGACCCAGTTGCCGATTTCAACCGACGTGTAGTTCCTATATGATTGAGGCTGTCCAAAAATATGGAGCATGGCGAGGCACACTTCGCGGCCTCCGGCGAATCCTCCGCTGCCATCCCTTCCATCGCGGTGGCTATGATCCGCCCTAGTACGCAAGCTCCCCGCCAAAGGCCGTACACGGTTGTGATTTTTTGTAGGGTGGGTCAAATCGCGATAGCGATGAGGGCCCACCGATACTGCTTGATCAATAAGATTGTCCGTTCGGAGCTTGCCTCCGACGGACACCGCTTTGGCGTACTAACACGCCGCATCGCGAAGTCTCGTCTGGCCGAATCGCTCAAAGCGATTCGGCCAGATGAGACGTGTCGCAAGTTTGCGAGATTTAGTACTCCAAAACATCCTTGGAGGGAGGCAAGCTCCCCGCCAAGCAAACTTTTCTCGTTAGGATCAGGCGAAAATAATTGTCGCTCGGTTCTCCGAACCAAAAGCGGACGGTCTGACGCAATCGGCTCGGAGAGCCGAGCGACTTTGGAGTCCACAGGCAACTCAAAGATATTTCTTTCGAACCATTTTTTTATCCTCATCCCAAAAGGTAATTTCAATGTCGAGCAACCGAAGAAGCTTCCTCAGCGCGACAACACTTGGCGCAGCGAGCCTTTTGGCGCACCGCGCCGCTGGGCAAACCCAAACCACGACTCTGCAAAATTCCAACAAACTCGACAGCCAGAGTCTCTCTAGAAATGCCGCCGAGCATCCGTTGATCGTATTTGCCAAGCCGCTGGAGCATTTTGAATTCGACGAATTGGGTAAGCGACTTCGCTCGATCGGTGTTCAGGGTATCGAAGCCACGTTGCGCAAGGGCGGGCAGATCTCGCCGCCTAACTTCGAGAAAGAGCTCGGTAAGCTCACCGAGGCGCTGGCCAAATACGATCAGCGCGTGATTGTTGCCGCGAGCGATATCAACGAGGCTTCGACGGATAGTGAGAGACAGCTTCGACAATTCGCCAAGCATGGTATTCCGAATATTCGCATGAACTACTATCGCTATGATTTCACGAAACCAATCTTGCCCCAATTGGATGCGTTCGCAAAACAAGCCGCCGAGCTAGCGGCACTTTGCAAAGCGACTCAAGTTCGAGCGCTTTATCAGAATCATGCAGGCAAGAATTACATGGGTTCAGCGCTGTGGGATCTCCAGCAGGTCTTACGCGCCATCGACCCAACGCACCTAGCTGTCGCATTGGATCTTCGTCACACGGTGCTCGAACTTTCGCAGAGTTGGCAGAGTGCTTGTTCGGTCATTCGCCCGCACGTAGGCGCCATCTACATAAAAGATGTTGCCTGGGTCGACAACAAACCACAAAATGTCCCGTTGGGTGAAGGAATTGTCCGACCCGTTTTTGAAGCGATTAACAAAGAAGGGCTGGTTGGCCCGCTGTCGCTGCACGTCGAGTACTTCGACCACACCGATCCGAGACTACAGGAGCAGCGTTGGCAGGCCGTCGTCAAAGATGTCGCTCGCATCAAACAATGGCAAGCCTAGTTGGACCTTTGCATCGTGCGGAAAATAAGTGGGATAGGCTTCCAGCCTGTCATGCGGGAATTGACAGGCTGGAAGCCTATCCCACTACGCAGTCTCCTAACAACACTCACACGCTTACTGGCAATCGTTGCAGTGTCCGCGTAAAAGGATTTCGGTGACCGTGCCGATTTTTTCGCTTTCGCGCTGGCTGCCCGCAGTCAACTTCACGTCGTCCAGGCAGGACACTGTTCCGCAATCGACGCACAAGAAATGCGGATGCCCGCCTTCGTGATCGTCGTCCGCTTTCACCGCTTCAAATCGCCAAACATGATCGCCGACTTCCGTACGACGAATCAAGCCTGCATCGGTCATGTCGTTCAAATTGCGAAACGCAGTAGCTTTATCGATCCCGCTTTTCGCTAAATGCTCCGCGACAAATGCATGCGTCAATGGTGACGATGACTCGCGAAGCAGTACGAGCGTCGAGATGCGAGCGGGCGTAGCACGTAACCCAGCCTCGCGAAGCTCGTGTTTGATGGCTTCCATTGGAGCAGTTTCGTAGCGTTTCAAACTCATCGGGACTTCCTAACGCGCGCTGTAATCTGACCATAAACAAAAGCAGTTCATTTTATATCGTTGCAAACGGATGGCAAGTGCGTTGGCCTATCAGGGTCACAGGGTCGCGGTTGCTAGCGTGCTAGACGCTAGTGCGTCTTTGTGGCAAACTGCGTTCTTGACTATTTGCAAGCCGTTTGCATTCGCGTACAATATGCGGATTTCCATATTCGAGGTTACTCCGTGCCTGCATTGCCATTATTGCTTGTTTACTGTGCGCTCATCATCGTTGCCTCCATCACTGGCGGGCGGCTATCGTCGCTGTTGCGGATGACACACTTGCGGACTCAGTTACTGATCAGCGGCGTCGGCGGGTTGATGCTCGGCATCGCGCTCTTGCACCTCATGCCGCACGGCCAAGAAATCCTCGGCTCGGCTTCCAAGGCTGGTGCCGGAGTGCTCGCAGGTCTGATCGTCATGTTCCTGCTGATTCGTTTGTTCCACACGCACGATCACGGCATCCCCGTCGAAGCAGACGCCGATGACACATCCCGCCACCACTGCGATCATCCTCACCTGCACGACCACGATCACGTAAAAGGCATCAGTTGGTTTGGGCTATTTTTCGGTCTCGTTTTGCACACGCTGGTCGATGGCGTGGCTCTCGCCAGTAGCCTGCTGGCGGACGCCGAGCATGGGGCCTGGATGGGGCTGGCGGGACTGGGAACATTTCTTGCCGTGGCCCTTCACAAGCCACTAGACGCATTCGCGATCACTTCGGTCATGCATAAACAGCATTGGTCGCTGGCAGCCCAGCGAACGGCAAACATCTGTTTCTCGCTCGCCTGCCCGATCGGAGCCTTGGCATTCTATTTCGGATCGACACATTGGCTTGCCGATTCAAACCTGTTGGGTTGGGGACTGGTCGTCTCCGCCGGATTCTTCATCGGCATCGCCCTGGCAGACCTCCTGCCTGAAGTCGCTTTCCATGACCACGACCGAGGCAAACTAACTGCCGCACTGCTACTGGGTATTGCCATCGCGGTAGGCATCGAGAATCTGCCTGGTCACAATCACGACCATTCCGACTCGCAAGGCGAATCTGAATCGCACGCAGATCCCAGCCATCGCGACCATAACCACTAAACTCTAGCATGGTCCACGAAACCACCACGCATCTTTTGCATGCTATATGCAGGTGCCGTTTAGCCTTGTGTCGGTTCGTTGCCTTGTCGAAAAATCCATCACTTGTCGAAAAGTTGTCTGCAATCGACATTAACTTGGCAGCAGGCTTGGAGCGAGATTTGGATCGAATCGCTGGCTGCAAACTGGGTCTCATCAATCGGCGTTACAAGTGTCAGTGATCGAGGGATCGGATCAATGATGAGATAGTTGGGGACTTGATTCTCGCGGCAAAGGGATCGTTTGGCGGAAAGATCGCGACCGCGGGTGGACTCGGATAAAACTTCGAGGACAAGCGCCGGCGGATACTCCAAATGTCGCTCCGGTTGATTGCCGCACACGACCATCAAATCGGGACGGATGACCGTGGTGTTGCTAATGATCCAATCGAGATTAGTGTAGACTTCACAGTCGGGGCAGTTTCGATCGAGTTGGTTTCCGATCATCCTAGACACTCTGGAAACGATTCTCTCGTGCAAACCAAACGGGGATGGACTCATCGAAAACGGTATCCCATCGATCAGTTCCCAGTCACCTTCCCAGTGCTGGTAATCATCGAGCGTATAGTTCGGCAGATATCTTGGCGCGATGCTCATACCTCTGATTATAACTCAGACATTGAAGTACATACGGTCGAACTACTTATGATGCCAGCCTGGGATCAAGCGGGAAATAAGTGGGATTGGCTTCCAGCCTGTCATGCGGGAATCGACAGGCTGGAAGCCTATCCCACGTTCAGAATCCGACAGTAATCTTCCGCACGATCCTTACCGCGTCAACAACTCGGGTTGATCGAGGACGAGGTAATGTCCGTGGTCGGCGGTTAGGATCAGCAAGGTATCGTCCCAGCCGCCGTGCGTTTCGACCCACTGGGTGACTTGTTCAAAGGCGGTTTCTCCGCTCAGTACAGCACCGATTGAATTGTCGATGTTGTTGGAGTGGTTTGCCCAATCGACATCACCCGCTTCGACCATCAGCCACCAGCGCTCCGAGCGAGAGTCGAGTACCTTCACGGCGGCCATCGCCATATCCGCCAAGTTCACGTTCTCCTGTAGGTCTGCAGCGGAGTAAGCTTCTGCCATGGCTGTGGTTGGATTGCCTACACTTTGCACGGGATTGTAGCTGCCGTCGGCGGTGCGAAAGGGTAGATGGCCGCCAGCCACGCCAAAATAGCCGAATAACCGTCGTTGCTCGCTCACGGCCTGCTTAACTGCAGCGCTGAGGTTCTCTGCGCCGTTCTTGCCTGCGCTCCGCTGAGCGATTACGTACTGGCCGCCTGACTCTGTTGAGATCTGGGCTTGATCGTCGGCGGTCAAGTAGCGATTGCCGGGCACAAAGTTTTCGCCTTGATTTCCATCCTTGTCTTTGTCTTCGCCCCAGCCTGCTCCCAACAGAACATCGAGTCCAGGCAATCCACCGGGGTGAAAAACCGACGCAATTCCCAGCATGTCGCGCGTCAGGTCTTGATAGTCGTCGCGATGTACGTTGTTGGCGTAGGCACAGGCCGGCGTGGCGTGACTAATGGGCACGCTGGTTACGACCCCAACAGCCCAACCCTGTGACTGTAACTTACGGGCAATGGGCACGACTTCGCGACCGGAGAATTCGACGTTGATGGCGTCGTTATATGTCTTCACGCCCGCGCACATTGACGTGGCTGAAGCGGCCGAATCGGTGTAGGCGTGTTTCGGCAATTGCTCGTTTTTTGAAATGGGATATTCGAGGTCACTCGTCGGTTGCCAGGGAGTGGGGCCACCGCGAGTCACATCGTAGCCGCCAGCAATTTTGCCGCCGGGCGTTGTGACGATCTGCTTGTCGACGTTGATGGTCGTGCCCTCGTTGTGTGGACTCGATACAAAAAACCCGAAGTCGGTCGGAGCTTTTTCGTAATTCAGAAACGCCAGGCCGGTGCCGCGGCCCGAATCGTAGGCTACTTTGCCTGTCTTGGCGATGGCCGCGGCGCGAGTCGTTTCCCAGTCCATGCCGTCGAACACAAACAGGATGATGCGCTTCTTACCGGACTCTACGGCCTGTTGTTGCAATCGATAAACATCGGTCTGGTCGCAGTACTCGGCTTGTGCATTAAGCGTGTTGGGAGGCAGTTTTCCGTAGAGCTCGGCGATTTTGCTCGAGTCGCGGTATAGGCTGTTTTTGCCCGTGAAACTGTCGAGCTTACCTCCGAAGGTATAAACGGGGATCAAGCGGTTTGAGTGGGATGTCCAGGTCGAGTATTTTTCGCGGTCCGGTCCCCAGTGCCCCCAGGTAGCGACATTGGACTGTGCCGACTGGGCTTGCAGATCGGCCAGGTAGTCCTTGGACTGGGCATGGGTCAAGCGGCTGCCGGCCAACAGAAATGTGGCGAGGACGGTAAACAAGCAAAATCGGAAGCTAAGACTCATGTTGAGGAACTATTCCGCTGAAGTAGCCAGTGACTGGAGGGGCAAACGGCGGGGCCGATCGGGCAACGGGGCCGCGAAGCGATCGTCCCCAGGGAGTGGGAGGTCTATCGTAAATTGCGGGTCGGGACAACTCAACTGGACGAACATAGTTATCCTGTTAAGGTTTGTGGATTGTCAGGTAACTGCTTGGCACCCTAGAATTGTCGTTTTCGACGATTCAGGCACACTGGGATTCCGGCCTTCAGGCTATCGAGCACCGTAGGTTGCTTTGTTTCCTGCACGGATTGGGGTTCCTGCACCGATTGGCAGTGGGCCTCGCGTCATCATTTTGATTTTGCACACGCTTTATTGAGCTCGACTGAAGAATAGCCATGTTTGAATCACTTTCCGAGGGCCTGCAATCTGCCTTTAAGTCCGTGCGCGGCAAAGGCAAACTGACCGA
>JBGSJL010000014.1:0-50835 GCA_041741955.1 Pirellulaceae bacterium
TCGGTCAGTTGATTGCCGAGACCGGACGCGAGCCGGTCGAACGCGACACGCTCTATCGTCGCATACACCGCGATCCTAGCGACCCTAAGAGCTGGACCGTCGGTGCACCGCTCCAGTTGGTTGGCAAATAGGAGGCAGGAACTCTGGGGGGGCCCAGTACCAGCTTTTGGGTCTGCGCGTATTTGCGGTTGGGTACTGATGCCTCCGTGGCCTGCCGATCCCTTCCATCATTCTCCAAATCCACAAACTTGGGCCGAGTCTTGTCCTAAGAGTGTGGAGGTCAATTTTTTCGGCTCAATAAAAACTAGACCCCGGTAAAACATGAGTCCAGCTCCGGGTCAGGCTAGACCTACCTCTCGCCCTGCCATGCCTCTGAAAACCTGGCGCCCCAGATTGTTACCCACTAAATCTTCTGGTGATTTGTTGAGAGCTCGTCAAAGTGGTTGGAATTCCCCCAAGGGAGCAATTAATATGCAATGAAGCTACCTAAATGCCCTTTGGCCATTAAAACTTGAGGAAAACCATGAAGTACCCGCTTAAAGCACTAGTTCTGACAGTGTTCTGCCTTCTGTCACTTAACCAAGCGGCTCAAGCTGAGCTGGTAACCTTCAACCTCCAAGCTGGCAGCAACCTTGCGCTTTCGGGCAATTCCAACGTTGGAGCCCCAGTAAACGGTTCGTTCCCTTATGCTCCCCAGGGTCTCAACAGTCTCATAGCTGCTTACCTGGGTACGATTACTGTTGATGTCAACAACTCCCTGGCTCCTACTTCGATAGTGTTTCAAAGTGCGGTTTTGGATGCCAGCGTCAACGGCCAATGGTTGCCAGGAAATGTTTCAACGGGCAGTGGTGGCGGTACCGCTTCCGATGCTGACTATGGAATGGCTGTGGCCGCGCTGGGTGCAAATGCGAGGTTGCGCGACATTGTCTTCAACCTTTCAGCGCCGAGCATCTCAATTTCTGGGGGCTCGTTTAGTGTGGCAACTCAAACTTTGGCGTACACATCTGGGCAATTCGACGTCTATTCAGCCGGGCTTGGAGACGGAGCTAACATTTCGCTCAGTAACCCACTGACCAGCGTCATATCAGGGCTAAACTCTAGCGCAAGTCAGGGCACGTATTCCGTCGTTGGAAACATCGCAACGATCACAATTCCAGTAACTGTGAGTATCAACTATAACATTCCCGGAACGCCAACAGTTGATGGAACGAACACCTATACTGGGCAGTTCATAGGGGTAGCGTCAGTTCCAGAGCCAAGCTCGCTCGGTCTACTTTCAATTTTCGGTTGCGGAGCGCTTGCACGTTCGCGAAAAAGAACACTACCACGTTGAAGGTTTTTGGTATGAACTCTGTGGTGAAAGAAAGGCTAATACAAGTCCGAGCACTCCAAATTTGCCAGTCCGTGCGGTGTGCCGCGGCTTTGGCAAATTTGGAGTGCGTGCGACTTGTCGCCGCTTTGGTATCGCCAGGGAGATGGAACAACTCGGGATTTATCGGGTTTACAACGGTCAAATAAGTTGAGACTTGGCAGCTCTCTCCAGAACGCGTTTTTGAGCTGTACAACTGCGAAGAGATTCTCACTTAGGCTCCAACGGATAATTAGTGTCGGATTCTCTGGCGTGGGATTGGCTTCTAGCCTGTCGATTCCGGATTGACAGGCTGGAAGCCTATCCCACTTCACGAAAGCAAAACTGCGAAATTTAGATTGAGGGCATACGCTAGTTTTGCGAGGATCGTTGAAAGCTTGGGCAAGCCGCGCAGTGGACGTAAGTCGACATCGGCCTCGATAAAGGCTTTATCGCGGAAGCCCAAATCGATGGCAGACTCAAGGGCGGTGAGGGCCTTGTCCTGCAGTTGCGATTGAGCGTCTCCGCTGGCACGGGCGGAGCATTGGGCGAGCGACTGAGCCAATTCGATCAGCATTTCGCTGTCGCGATTCTCCAGGGCTAAGTATTTGTCGGCAATTTTTTCGGCGGCTTCGACTTCGCCAAATCTAGCGAGCACCAGCATCAATTCCAACTGCCGCCGGTCGTTGCTGGATTCTGCAGTCGCCATCGACTGGCGGATTTCCAGGGCCTTGTTACCCCACACGACACTCTCGTCGGAATGGTTTTCGGCCAGCCATTGGGCGTAGCGATAGTAGGCTGTCGCGGCAGCCCGATTGAGTTCCGCGCTGTTGGTATTGGATTGGCGTAACTTGTCGCTCAATTCTGCAGCACGCTGTAGGTATCGCAAACCTTCTTCGATGCGGTCTGTTTGACAGAGGAACTCGCCGAGAAAGCCATCAAAACCGGCCATGCGTCGAATCACTAACGGATTTTCAGGAGCGGCTGTTAACTGCTTTTCAGATAGTCCCACAGCTTGCCGAAAAACCTCTTCAGCTTTTGCTTGTTGCCCGATCCGCGAGAGTACGGCAGCTTGGGCTAAAATGCCCGTCGAGATCGTCGACTCGACCAGCGGGCCCAAGCGTGCCTTATCGTTCTCGGTCAATGGAACTTTGCTCGGCGGCAGATTCTCGAAGGCGGTTCCATCGGCCACCGTGGCGAGCACCTCGCGTCGCAATTTGAGGGACTGATCAAAGTATGGGGCGGCGGCGGCCGAATCGCCCGCGCGGTATAGGGCCGCCGCCAGATTGTTGTTGGCATCTGCCAACAGCATCTTGGCGCGATAGCCTGCTAGCATGCCGAAGCCATCGGGCGCCGCTGTGGGCGCTGCAACGATCTGTTCGGCGATTCCCAAAGCGTCGCGCAGCGCCGCCAAGCTGGCAGGCACGTCGCGGTTCAGCTCGCGGCGAATCGAGCTGAGGTCCATCAGGATGATGCACAAATTATTCCGAGCGGCATCCGAACCAGCTTGGATCTCAATTCGCTCGCGCGCCTTATCGGCCAGCGATGACATCCACTGATCGGCTTCGGCTCCCTTGCCTTGATCGCGGTAGGACATGGCCAGTTGATGTAGCAAGCTCATCTTGGTGGCTTCGCCCTGGCCGCCGTCGGGCAATTCGCGAATGATCTCTTCGATCAATGGCAATGTCTGCTTGAGCGCTTCGTTCTTATAGTCGCGAGCCAGCGGGTTCTCGACAACGCTGAGTTTATTTAATTCCTTAAATGCATATTGCACATACTCCTGCAAACGCTCGGTACGACGAATATTCTCGGTATTCGACTCGGCCAAGCTCTGATTCGTTTGTTCCAGCTCGAGGTTCGATGTCTTGAGATTGGCGTTGGCAGTTTCAGTCGCCGTATTGCTCTGGGCGAGCTCTTTGTTTTTCGCGTTCAAGGCTAGGGCGGACCAGCTCGATACTAGGGCTACGGCCAGCAAGCCAGCCACCGCAGCGGCGGAAAGACTGGCTACCAAGGGATTGCGACGGCACCAACGCCAAATGCGTTCGGTATTTCCAACCGGCCGAGCCGCAATGGGTTCACCACGCAAGAAGCGTGCCAAATCGTCGGCCATGGCCGCGCAGGAGGCATAGCGTTTGTCGGGCTCTTTCTGCAACGCCTTGAGACAAATCGTCTCCAGGTCGACAGGCAGCCTCGATTGGATTTGCCGTGGTGGAATTGGTTCTTCACGAATCACCTGCATGATTGTTTCGAAGGCCTTGGCAGCCAGAAACGGTGGGCGGCCGATCATAAATTCGTAGAGCATCGCACCCAGCGAATATTGATCGGTGGCTGGCCCCAGCTCGTGCACGCGCCCGCTGGCCTGCTCGGGCGACATGTAGCTCGGTGTGCCCATGATCGTACCGGTCCGCGTACTGGACGAATCGTCGACATCCTCCAGGCGTTTTGCCAAGCCAAAGTCGGTCACTTTAGGTGTGCCGTCGGAGCCGAATAGTACGTTCGCGGGTTTTAGATCGCGATGCAAAACACCATGATCATGCGCGTATTGCATAGCTCGGCATAGCGTCTCCATGGTCCGCGCTGCTTCGTCGGCCGGTAGAGGCTTGCTGGCCAGTTGCTTGTCGAGACTCTCACCTTCGACGTATTCTAGGCAAAAGAATGGCAAGCCGTCGTGCTCGCCCACCTCGAAGATCTGCACGATGTTCGGATGCTGTAGATGTGCGACAGCTCGGGCCTCAGAGGTAAACCTCAGCAGTTGCTCGGCCGAAGCGTGTGCTCCGGCCAATACCATCTTGAGAGCCACATCGCGGCCCAACTTCTTTTGATGCGCCTTGTAGACCACGCCCATGCCACCGCGGCCCAAAATCTTAATTATCTGGAAACCGCCAACATCGCGTGGCATCCTCGCCCGTGGATCACCGCTATCGGTGCGGCCGCCGGGAGTGAAGTTCTGCGTGGCCCCTTCCTCTACGGAAAAGTCCACAGTAGCGTCGGCCTGCGAGTCTGCAGTGTCGCGACCCATCCAAGGATTATCGGTGAGCGAATTGCCATGTTGGGCGGGCTTACCATCGGTAGGTTTGCCGGTCGTTGGCGGCAATGTTTCAGCTAGCGATGCGGTCTCCGCTGGCGATGCGGGAGGCCCAGGGCCGATCGTCTCTTGCATTGCATCCTCGCGCGGCCCGCCTTGGTTGCTCGGCAATTGCGCGCCTCGGTAGGATTTGTCTTCTGGCGGACCATCCTCGGGACGTTGACGAGTCATGTTGGCTCACAAGTTCTGTTACTCGACCGCTACATGGAAGAACACAGGCAGCCAGTTGCAGCCTGCTGTCCTCATGCTCAGTCAAACTTCTCAAAGAACGCATCCACTGCCTCAACAGGTGTCATTGTAGCGACTATTGCTCCTGCCTTGGATGGAATCGATTTGGGCTCGTCCAAAACATGCTCATGGTGAATTGACGGACCGATAGAATCATCTGGTTTCTGGACCCTGGTCCATACTGGCTTTGCAATTCCAGATTTCAACGGCATACCCTCCAAATTGAACGTGGTTGCGTGCCGCCGATCAAGGTAGTTGATTCTTTCGGGTGGGAGGTAAACATTGGGAGCCCAGTTATCGAAGGCAGTTTGAATCAAGGTGTGTTCCACCGCGACAGCTTCATAGTCCAAGTGCCCAAGTTCCTCCGAGTCGTCAGCATGGACGTGACTGGATTCAGTCAACAGGGCTAAATCGTGCTGAGTAAAATCGCGGCGTGCAATTCCCGAGTTCAGTCGGGCGACCATTGTCGAGTGAGCATCGCGGCTATGTCCTAGACCGATCGTGTGTCCTAGTTCGTGGGTCACGATCGTCTGAAAGTCGAACTGGTCGGCCGCAATACCTTGTGGGTCAGCGCCTGTGTACCAAGTCCAACCTTGCACCAAAATGATCTCGCCCCATACAGAGGAGCAGCCCAGGATGCCATCCTCCATTCCACCACAGGGGCTGGTGTCGCTTAGCTGCAAGGAGATATCAGCGACTTGTCCATTGGCAGTCGAGACTTCAACCAAGTTCACGCCAAACATCCCAAAGTCCGCATTGACCGTTTGGATGGCAGTGCGTATCCGATCCATTTGCTCGGAACTGGCCCGCGCCTGCTGGTCATCGATGGCAATTCGTAGAGTGCGTGAGTCGAGTTGACCTGGAAGGGGCTGAGTTGTGATAGCCAAGTCAGGATCGCTGGCACCCAAGGTGAGCGCGCTGGACGCATTGCCGCTCACGGTTAAGCGATCGACAATAATCGACATGTTCAGTTTGCCATTGCCGCTGAGTGTCATCAGCGCTTTGGGTGCGTAAAAGGTCCCAGTCATACCCGACGCATTACCGCTGAGCGTGACGGCCGCCGTATTGTCGCGTGCTTGGAAAAAAGTAACTCCTACGTACGATCCCGTGGTCGCTGGACTGAGATTGAATGAGCCATTCCCACTGAGTGAAATGCTTCCAAAGCTGCCGCCAGGATTGGGGAAATTGCTGCCTGCATTGTAGAAGAGCACTCCATTGCCACTCACCCGCGCATTGCCACTGACGCTGATCCCGCCGCCGTCGATAATGTACACGCCGGGCTGAAATGTTAGATTGCAATTCCCCGAAGCGGTGATCTTGGTATAGCTGCCCGGATTAACGGTCTTATTGGAATTGCCGCTGCACGCGATCTGCGTGGTAGCGGAGCTACCCACTGGGGCAGCTAGGGCCGCATAGGGGTCTACGATAACCTCTGAGCCGATGTGAGGCGCCGGAGAAATCTGGGCATTGCCGGTCTTTTGCACACCACCTTTAACGCGTACTTGGCCTGCCGAAATCTGTGCATTGCCGCTGGCATTGATTGCACTCGAGGCGCAATTTGAATTCACTTGCACTGGACCTTGAATCGTGATTTTGGCATTGCCCGAGAGCGTTAAAGCTCCACAAGCGGTGCTATTGAGCAGATGAATCGAGCTACCCACAGGAACTTCGCTGGCACCTGTAATCGTAATCACAATGGTCCTCGATGCGGTCAAGTCCAACGACTGCACAGTCAACGAGTCGCTTACAACTTGACCAGCCACTAGCGCATTGGTGGCCGCACGCGAGTTGTCTAAGGTGTACGTCCAAACACCCATAGTGGCGTTGAATCCAAAGCTTCCATACGTGCCATTCAAACTGGTAGGCACTGCAAATTTGGCTTGTCCCGCATCGGGGTCGCTTACCGTGAGGGTATTGAATACCTGATTGATGGGAGCATCTTCTGTCACCGAACCGGTCGAGATCCCAGCGATGGTGGCCGAGTCGTTGGCTCCGCGAATCGTGATTGCAATCTGTGCGGTGCTGGTCAAACCACCAGCGTCGCCGATCGTGTAACTAAATACGTCGGTGAGTGTGTCTGAAGCAAAGCGCAGAGCCTGCACATCGGCGTGGGTGTTGTTGAGGCTATAAGCGAATGCACCGTTGATTGCGACCGTTAGCGTGCCATAATCGCCGCTCACATTAGTACCCACGTTGCCGGTTGTAGTTGCCACAGTTCCAGCGGCGATGCCCAACACCGCTCGGGTATCGCCCGCATCTGGATCGTTGTCATTGGCTAGCACATTACCGGCCGGGTTGCTACCGGGCGTAGTATTGTTGACACCGCCCGCTTCATCGGCAAAAGCGCTGTCGTTCACGGCCACTGGGGGCGAATTGAGCGGCACGGTAACCAGGAAGGAATCGGTGTTACTTGCAACGCCGTCGGAGACAGTTACGGTCACGGTAAAACTGCCAGCAACCGTGAAGGTGTGGTTCAGGTTAAATGTTTTGGTTGTTTGATTGATGACTAAGGGGACGCTGGCGGTCGAATCACCATAATTCACAGAGCCCGTCCAAACGTCTGCGTTCGGATCCGTGATGGTGATACCGCTACGCATGAACGCGCCGGCCATACTGGCCAGTAAAGTAGCATCTGGACCAGCTTCAAAAGTAGGGGCCACATTGTTGGCATTGATAGTGAAGGATCCCCTAACGCTAACGCCATCATCGTTGCTAAGCGTTATCGTAATTATAGAAGCAGGTTGGCTGGCATACACATGCGACAGGCTGATACCGTTTGCAGGGGTGATTCCGGTGTAAGTGACTGGGGCCGAGCTATCGCCGTAGTCGACGACAGCCTGCCAAGATTCAGCACCAGGATTCGTAAACGGGACCGTGGCGGTATAGGGCACACCCACCGTCATTGTTGCTCCGGCGGGCAATGCTCCCAATTGCAACGCATAGTCTTGGCCTGGACCCGCATCCAAAATATCCACGCCGCCGCGTCCAAGCAGAGTATCGATTCCGTCGACGCGATTGGCCTTGGCAAAATTATAGATAAACAGTTGATAGCTGCCGGTATCCGTGTTATCGCGGGTATCTCTGAGTCTGTCCAGCAAATCCTGCTCTGGCTGAGTTAGCGTCTGCGTGAGTTCTATACTTTCAAGCTCAGCGATCCTGGCGATCATAGCGGCATAATTGGCATCGCTGGGACCTCGGAAGAAAGTATCAACCTCGATGGTGTAGGCTCCACTGGCCGGCAGGGTAACATCCATCAGCAGCGAATCCGACGATTCGAATTCGTCGTCGTTGACTGCATCCGCACCAAATGTTTGTACTAACTGACCCGACGCATTGTACAATCGGACGATGGAATCGATGTAGCCGTTGGTGCCGTTGTTCGTAAATCGCCGCATCGATTGCGAAGCAATTTCGACAGTGATCAGGTCACCGGCTGCACCGTTGAATGTGTAGTAGTCGCTTTGGCTGATACCATCCACGAGTCCAATCGTGCCCGTTACACTGGCTGTCTGTACATAAAAAGTCTTGGACTGGTTGATGCCCTTGGCCACCGTATTGGGAACACTTACAGTTGCCAACTCTAATTGCCGTGCGGTGGTGCCCAGAATAGGTCCGAGAATGACTAACAAGGACGATTCTGAAAAGGCAACGTCGGCGGGATTGCTCATCGAGGATGCAATCTTCACAGCCTCGCGCTCGCCGAAGAACAGCGTGCCTAGATCGTTGGTGCGCGTGGTGCCGACCGACGCAGGCGAGCCAATGATGTGGTCAAAGGTTTCAAAGGCCGCCGAGTTACCTTGATACTGGGGTTTGAAATCGGTAGCGCCGGGCGGCGCATGGACGCCGAAGCCGATCGGTCCAAAGGCGTCGTAATGTCGCAGCCCGAGAAGGTGAGCGAATTCGTGAGCTGCGATTTTGGCCGAAAGCGCCACAAAGTTTTCGCTGGTAGCCGGTGGCAAGTCCTGCCCATTGGCCTGTTCTACATTTTTGCCGGATGGATCGGTGGAGCTGACGGGCTCATCGCTGGCTACTTCGGGCGCTAAAATGCCACCCAATAATCCATTGATTTGCACGGTGGCAGCGCCGGTGTAACTAGCATTGCCCAAGTCGATCTCGCTCGATTCGCCGCCGGGTCGTCCGTACGACGGAGTCTCGTTGAAGCGGATGGTCACATACTCGGAAACGCCAGCATCACTTAGTTCCATAAGGTTCTGAGTGAAACGCACATTGAACCAACGATCCGGATCGCTAAATGTTCGCGGCTGGTTGAGTTCGTCGTAACCGTAGTAGGTGGCTTCGATGCGGCGTTGAATCTCATCCCGCTCGGCAGGCGTGTAGACGTGTTCTCCCAATGAGGCTTCGGTGAATTCATCGAAGTTTAAATAGCCCCACTGCGTCGCGCGATTCTGCGGGACGGGAGCGGGCAAGGGTCCGTAGAAGTACTGCGCGCCGCCGATGTAGTTGTCTCGATCATTGCCAGACAGCACGTCGCCACCCGGACCGCCCAGCAGGCGTTCAATGCCCATCGGGCTGGCAAGCTGAATAGTCAGGTTGCCAGGCTGCGGCTGAGGTGCCAGGCTGGCCAAGTCGAGCGTTACGTCACCGCTGGTAAACGCTGAGAAATCGATGGTATCCTGCGATGTATCCGTGGCTCCAGAGAAGTTATCGACGATCCGTGTGTAACCCTGCGGCGCACCCGAGAATTCGTAGCGGTCGTCGCCGTCGCCGCCGTCCAGAGTCACACTGGTCGCCACGTTCGGGGCATAGCCCGCGTAAACGACCCGATCATTGCCCGCTTCCCCAGCAAACTCAACTTGCGCGGCCGAGCCGCGATAGGAGAAGACATCGCTGCCAGGACCCGCCATAAAATCGACTCGGGTACCACTGGCATTGTAGAGCAGCGAATCGTCGCCCAGGCCAGAATCGAAGACAACTCGCACGATGTTGGCGCCACTCGCGCGCAGTAGATCCGACCCGTCGCCACCCAAGAACCGGATGCCAGTGGCCGTAGTGAGCGGTGCGACCGCGTCGCCAATCGCGTGGCCCACATTGATCAGCGAGTCGGCACCGGCGCCGCCATCAAAATCGATCAAGCCGATTGAGGAACCATTGTTGAACAACGAGTCCTCGCCGTCGTTGCCCTGCATTCGAATTTCGCCGATGTTGCGACCGTTATTTTGCAGGGCGTCGTTGCCGAGTCCGCCGAAGAACTCAATCAACGTGACGCCATCGCTATTATTGAGCAGTTTATCGTTTTGCGATCCACCGTCAAAATACAGGCTGTGTACGTTTCTGCCGAGCACGGCCAGCACGTCGTCGCCAGCGCCACCGACGAGCGTGACTGCGGCTGGGTTAAGCGATGCCGTGACGCCATCTCCGCGCTGATACAGGCTGTCGTTACCATCGCCGCCGTCGAGCTTTAGGTCTTGAGCCATAGCACCACGGTTTTCGAAAGTATCGTTGCCAGCGCCGCCCAACATCGTGAAACGCCGCAAGCCCGAAGCCAGATTGAGGGCGGTATCATTGCCTGCATCGCCTTCGAAGCTGATTTCGGAAGTGGAGTAACCTTCGTTCTGGAAGATATCGTTGTCGGCACCACCCGCGAAATAAATTCCGGTGACTTCGCCCGCCAAGTTGACGAACAAATCCGCAGAGTCATCGGCGGAGGTCCCATCGTAGATTGGAATTTGAAGGAACTCATAGACGCGTGGTTGTCCGGGAAGTTGCATGGCTGGAATAAGGACTGGAGGGACCACAACTAAACGTGTGGCGGGACCATCCGAGTAGAAAAACAGGTCCGACGAGCCAACTCCCGAGCTGCGGTTGATGAACCAGTCCTGACCGGCACCACCCCAGAAGCGAGCGCTGGTCAGTTTCTGACCATAATTATTGAAGCGGTCATCGCCTATGTCACCTTCGAAGGAAATTTCGGAAACCGACTCGCCCAAGTTGGTGAAAATGTCGGCGCCCAAATCGCCTTCGAAGCTAATTTCAGAAACGCTATCGCCCGTATTGAGCAACACGTCGTTGTCGGCTCCTCCGAAGAAGACGATCTGCGAAACGCCATCGCCATCGTTGATCAAGACATCGGCGTCCGCGCCTCCGCTAAAGACGATACTAGAAACTTCAAACCCATTGTTTTCGAAAACGTCCGCGCCCGCGTCGCCCTCGAAGCGAATGTTACTTTGCGCCGAAGCGTTATTTTGAAATGCGTCTGCGCCCGCGCCACCCAAGAAGACGATGTTGTCCCAGCCGTTGCCGTCGTTGCGAAACGCATCGACACCGCCCAGACCACGAAAGAATACAGTCGAAAGCGCGGTCGAGGTCGTCGCTCTTCCCGTGGCTCGATTGATGAACGTATCGCTGGCGTCGCCACTGCCGCCGTCATCGCCTTCGAATGAGATTTCGCCGATTTGCGTGCCTGCCACGGTCAGCACATCCGCATCGGCGCCACCAAAAAATTCGATTCGGCTAATTTCCGAACCATACACGACCAGCACATCGGCACCCGAGTCGCCTTCGAAGCTGATTTCGCTGATTTCATTGCCGTAGGAATGAAAGATGTCGGCACCTGAGTCACCCACGAAGCGCAGACTACCGATTCGGCTGCCGCGATTGAGGAACTGGTCGTCGCCATCGTTAAGGGTATTGGTTGAGTTACTGTCAAAACCCCAGAAGGTAATTGAGGTGACGCCTGAGGCCAGATTGCGGAAGCGATCGCCATCGGCCCCACCAAAGAATTCGATCATGCTGATGCTACCATCGGTCAGTAGTACATCCGCGCCATCGTCGCCTTCGAAGCTGATCTCGCTGACCGATGAACCTGCGCCGATAAATAGAAGATCATCATCCGCACCGCCCAGGAACTCGATCATCGTAATTCCGCCGCCGAGCACTAGCAGTTCATCCGCGCCGGTATCTCCTTCAAAGCTGATTTCGGAAATCGAAGCTTCCGATCCGACGGTCAACAGGTCGGAATCGGCACCACCGAGAAATTCGATTTGCGTCACTCCGCCGTTTACGGTCAGTTCATCAGCTCCCGTGTCGCCTTCGAAACTGATCTCGCTAATCGACGCGCCCTCTCCTACGAACAAGATGTCGATGTCGGCACCACCGAAAAAGTCGAGCGTAGTGGTGATGCTACCTTCGACCACAAATAGATCTGCACCCGTGTCACCTTCGAAGCTGATCTCATTGATGGTTGAGTCTGCACCCACGAACAAGATATCCGCATCGGCGCCGCCCAAGAACTCGATGCCTGAGAGGACATCGCCATCGATGGTGAAGATATCAGCGCCCGCATCGCCTTCGAAATCGATATACGAAACCGACGCATCGGCCCCTAGAGTTAGCACATCCGCGTCCTCTCCCCCCTTAAAGTAGTAAGGGTAGTGGTTATTAGGTCCGGCGACGCTCGGAATGACAGGATTGCTATTCGACACCGGCACACCCGCAAGCTGCCCGAGGATGATCCAACGATCGCGACCCATATCGCCTTCGAAGCTGATCTCGCTGATCGTCGATCCTTCGCCTACGAAGAGAATATCCGCATCGGCACCGCCAAAGAATTCGATGGTCGAAACTTCGCCGAAGACAACTAGCTCGTCTGCACCCGAGTCGCCTTCGAAGCTGATCTGGTTGACTGAGGCGGCGCCGCCAATCGTCAAGACGTCCACATCCGCTCCGCCGAAGAACTCGATCATCGTGAGCACGTCGCCTGCAACGGTAAAGATATCCGCGCCCAGATCACCTTCGTAGCTGATCTCGCTGATGGTCGAACCTTCGCCGATGAAGAGAATATCGTTGTCGGCACCACCTAGGAACTCAATGGTGGAAGTTGGGTTATCCGAGTAGATATAGAATTCGTCCGCGCCCATATCTCCTTCGAAGCTGATTTCGTTGACGGTCGCATCAAAGCCGATGGTCAGAATGTCGACATCCGCCCCGCCGAAGAACTCGATCATCGTGAGCACGTCGCCCTCGACGGTAAAGACATCCGCGCCCGTGTCGCCTTCGAAGCTAATTTCGTTGACGGTCGCGTCCAAACCAATAGTGAGGATATCGACGTCAGCACCGCCGAAGAAATCGATTTGCGAAACACTGCCCTCGACCGTAAAGATATCGGCACCTGTGTCGCCTTCGAAGCTGATTTCAGTGACGGTCGCATCAAAGCCGATGGTCAGGATATCCACGTCCGCCCCGCCAAAGAATTCAAGCATCAAAGTTACTGCACCTTCGACGGTGAATTCATCGGCCCCAACATCGCCTTCGAAGCTAATTTCAGAGACGGAAGAACCCGCATCCACAAACAGAATGTCGTTGTCCGCTCCGCCTTTGAAACGCGTGAATGTCGTTGATACCTGCGGAGCAAACAAGCGGTCGGCACCGCTGCCACCATCGACCGTGGCGCCATCCGCGCCGGTCAGACGGTCGCCGTAAGTGCTGCCAATCAGCATCGGAAAGTTACCGAGCGCTTGAACGATGTGTGTGTTTGGTATTCCAGAAAGAGCAACGTCCTGAGCCACCAGTCCCACCGTCGTTTTGCTCAGGTCAAAGCGTATACCTTCGTTATTTCCAAAGTCTGCTAGGCTGAAATCGAGCGTATTGTCACCGATGTTGTCCAGCACCGTCAGCGTACTATTAGGCTTGAGTAGGTAGTGGTCACCACTGCCTAAATTGGCCGCGGGTAAGGCGGTAGGAACACCGTTGATCAGCACCGTGGTCCCACTACCGAAGTTCGCCGAATCGTCGCCGTCGCGGAGAATGTAGGTGTCTTCACCAGCACCACCAAACAAATAATCCTTGCCCTTTCCGCCATCGAGGATGACCCTCTTCGTGGCATCAAGTACTTGCGTTGCATCGATTAAGTCTTCACCGTCCAGCGCCAGCACCATCACTGTATTGACGCCGCTGGGGAAATCTGCCGCCGTGACCGAAATGGTTTCAGATGCGTTAGTACCGATTTTTAGCGCCGACTGAAAAACGGATGATCCTCCGTCATCGTCGCTGACGGTCAACCGCACCACGATGGTCGAAGTCAAATAGCCAGTTCGATCTAACACGAAATTCGCGGATGCACCGCTTTGCGTTTGGATCGTTGCCCCGGCCACGGCGGCTTCCCAGGAGTAGGTGAGAGTATCATCGATGCCCGGGTCGAACGAACTGCCTCGCAGCGGAATGAGCTGTGGAGTGGCTGAATCGACCACGCCAGGCAGATAACTGGCCGTGGGCACTACATTGTTGACTTGAAGAGCACGAGTCACAGGCGCGGACACTCCGCCATCTTGATCGTCGACCGTTACGGAGATCGTTTCCACATCAAACGGCGTCGTGAGCGCATAGTCGTCTGTGTAAAGAAAGACCGCTTCGAAAGTGCGCGTGGCAGGATTGACAATGGCGGTTGTGATATGACCGGGACTCGAGCTCCACCGTACATTGATAACATGCAAGTCGTCGGGGCCCACATCGCTGTAGCCGCCCGTAATCCGAATCGAATCTCCCTCGTTGATTTGAGGCATGCCTAGACCGGTGAATTCGACCCATTGCCGCGTCAACGGATTGCGGGTGTAAAGTTGAATTGGCGAATTCAAAACGGGAGCAACGTTGAGCACGGCAATCGGCGTCGTAGCCGTAGTGTACACACCCGCGGGCATGTCCTTATCCGCTACTTTTACGACAATGTTAAAAGCAGCGTTTGCTCCGCTGGGATCGTTGCGATAACGGTGGCTGATGCCTGAAACGCTCAGCACGCTCGGCGCCAAGTCAATCACGGTCTCTTCGCTGCCATCGCCCCAGTCGATGACGACTTGATGGCTGTCTTGGCTGCCAGGGTCGTTGAAACTCGCACCGAGTGTTATCGAATCATTCTCGTTGATCAAAGCATTGCTGAGAACGATCGTCGGAACACTCGGAGCCACATTGTTTACGGTGATGGACTTCTTCAACACCGTGGGCGTGAGCGGCTCGTCGTCGTCAGTAACTTCGATCGTTACCTCGTAGCTGGTGGCCGGCGAAGTGTAATTGTCATTGTAGTTGTGAGTCAAACTGAAACTGCGCGTCAGCGACTGGCCAAGTACGGCTGCCAACGGCAGGGTGTTCGATGTGCCATCTCCCCAGTTGACCGTGACGGTGTGCGCGTCGGCGAGTCCTGGGTCTTGAAAACTACCGTTGAGCGTCAACAACTGATTCTCGGCAACGGCGGCTGGCAGCGTAGCGATGATATTCGAAGGTCGCACGTTAAAGACTTCGATCAAGAACAATCCTGGCGGCGATGCGTCGCTGCCCGAGCCATCTGTCACGTCAACTTCGACGCGGTAGCTGTCGCGGGAGGTGTTGTTGAAGCCGTCATCCACATAGCGGTGCGTGGCTGTGAATAAACGCGCACCGACAGGGATCGGAGGCAGATCCACGTTGGCTACGTTGGAAGCGACCACGTTGCCGTCGCCCCAGTTAATGGTCACCACGTGTTGATCCGAAAATCCGCTGTCCGAGAATGTACCTGTGAGCGTAACCAAGCCGCCTTCGTTGACAAGACTGGTGATCGAGAAATTGTTGTACGTCACTACAGGTGCTTCATTTTGTACGCTGACCTGCATACTGCCCATGCCAATCTTTCCACCATTGTCCAGCACATTCACTGTCACCTGGTAGGGCGCAACTTGCGACGTATGGTAGGTATGTTGTAGCGTGAAGGTGCGCGATACCTTGTCGATCGACAGTGGTTGCACGCCAGAGCCGTCGCCATAATCGACTAGGGCCGTCCAGTCGGTCGAGTCGTAGTCGACAAAGCTGCCTTGCAACTGCAATTGGCCTCCGGTGGTCAGCGCGACAGATGCACTTAAACTGACCACAGGCGCCAGGTTGTTCGCGACGTCGGCGTCCGCTAAACCAGCCGGCGCCACATTGCCAAATTCGGAGATCGAACCCAGTGCCAGGCTCGTAATCAGTGTTCCGAACCGCACTCCGGCGGGCAGCGGGATGTTAAACCAGAAGCGATTGGCTGTGAGCGAGCCCGCCGCATGAGGAGCACCATACGTGCCTGTGCTGAAATCCAAGTCATCGTCGGGCCCAGTTGCACCTCCGAAGAAGTCTTCGATTTTTGTGGTGATCAAATCCGCGCCCTGTCCGCGCCCGTTGGAAGTGGGCGATGAAACAAAGAACTGCAATCTGCGACCTGGTTCTGCAAAACCTTTCAATATTAAACGCGGATCATTGAGGTCGGATTGGTCGATCAAAACCTCCTGCAGCACGGGGAAGTCTCGCAAATTGAAGCCGCTATCGAGTCCATCGTTGAGCGTCGGACCGGCGGCACCGATATCGATTGCCAGGCCGCGGTTTTCGCGGTAGACATTGTTCTCAAAGGTATTTCCAAAACTGCTCGTGCTGGTGATATCCTCCAAACGCAGTGCCGATCCGCCGCTGTAGGCCAACAAATTTCCATGGGCCGAAGTCAAGCCACCGATGGAATTGTTCCAAGTCGTCGCTCCCGTCATATGCACGGCATGTAGTGTGTTGGGAATCGCCGACAATCCCAACGCATCGACGCCGAACCAGTTGCCTTGTATAAAGTTGTTGCTGGCTCCATTGGTAAGACGGACGCCATCGCCAATATTGCCTGAGATCAAATTGCGATCGGTAACCAGTAAGCCACCGATGATGTTGCCGCTAGCCGCATCCAGTTCGATCGCGTAGCGGGCATTGCCGCTGGTGCCATTCGCGATCGCCGCATTACCGCCAACGTTTGTGCCCAGCTTGTTCCCGGCAATCACGTTCAATTGCGTGGTGGCTCCGGCGAGCAGCACGCCACCCCCATTGTTTCCAGAAATCGTGTTGCCCTCGATTCGTGTACTCGCAGCGCCCGAAGCAAGCTCAACACCGCGACTGGCATTACCAATATCGACTGCGCCGGAGATGTCTGTGCCGATGTAATTGCCCAAGATCGCATTGCCGATCGCGTTCGCGCCGGAAACCAGGATGCCTTGGCTTGAATTGCCCGAAATGATGTTGCGTGCTGTGGGTGTGCTACCACCGATGCGATTGCCGGCGTTGGTTGGCCCTGTGGTCGTGACTGAGATACCGATCGAATTGGGGATGGCCGCGTTGCCTAACGCATTGAGACCGACGATATTGCCTTCGATGGCCGCGTTGTAGAGTCCTTCAATCTCGCGGTAGCTAATGCCATTGATGCTGATACCCGAAGCTGCGTTGCCCGAGATGACGTTACCAGCACCGGCCGTGATACCGCCGATCCGCGTGCCGGGGGCGCTGCCGATGTTAATGCCGCCGTTAGAATTGGCGACGCCCGTATTGCCCGAGCGATCGATGCCGATGTAGTTGCCTTGCACGAGCGTATTTCGCACCGAACCGGAATGTCCAATGTTGATACCCAGATTCGTGTTGCCGCTGATCACGTTCCGCGACTTGACGATGAAATCCAGCGCTCCATCGTCATCATCGTCGCCGCCAATGACGGTACTGAGTCCATTGACCTGTATGCCAGACGTACCGTTTCCCAAGTCGGTTACTCCGTCGGCACCCAGGCCGATCAGGTTGCCGCGAATGACAGTCCCGCTGGCACCCAGCGAGTCTAGAATACCAACGGTCGTGTTGCCGCTAATGACGTTTCCGGCGGCGGTTCCTGGTGTGGTGGTGAATCCACCAATTGTTGTGTTGGTTGAAAGTGCATCGATCGACACGCCCACAGCATTGGGCAGGGCTGCGGTCCGAGTGCTATCCAGACCTATAACATTACCCGCAATAATCCAATCGGCACCCGAAAACGCGATGCCAGTCGAGTTGCCGCTGATAACATTGCCTTCTATGTCATCGCCATTGCCATCGGAGTTAGTGCCAATGATCGTGCCGATGGGCACAGCGGGACTGACTGTCAGAATTCCGGCTAGGTTGCCGCGCGCCAGTGTGCCGGTAATATCCGTGCCGATGTAATTGCCGGCAATGCGAGTTCCGATGGCGTTATCGTTGAAGTAGATGCCCCTACCGCCAGAAATGATATTGCGTTCGAGTTGATCGCTGACACCATTGCCATCGGTTCCAATCAGCGTATTGGTGGCGGTAAAAATTCGGATTCCAGTGTTTCCAGTTGGGATGGCGTTGTTGCCATTCCTATCCAAACCAATGATATTGCCAGAAATTCTTGCTCCGACTGTATTCTGGATAGAAATGTTATTGAAATTTCCGCTGATCACATTGCCTTCACCGGCATCGTTAATACCATTGCCATCGACGCCCACGATCACCCCGCTCACGGCGAGTAGCGAAACACCAGTCCCAGTTCCATTTCCAAGTGCAAATAGTCCCGAGGCATCGAGGCCGATATAGTTGCCCTGGATCTTGGTGTTGACGGCACCGCTAGCGACCACGACTCCGTTGTTATTTCCAGAGATGATATTCCGCGCGGCGGTCGAACCACCCACGGTATTGCCCGTAGCACCGCTAACAATGTAGACGCCGAAACTATCGTTTGCGATTTGGGCGGAACCCGCCGCATTCGTTCCTATATAGTTCGCCTGTAGGACGTTATTCGAAGCTCCCGCGCCTGTGATTTCGATTCCACGCACTGCATTTCCACTGATAACGTTGCGGGCACCTACCGATATGCCGCCAATCGTATTGTTAGCGGACTGAACGACGATGCCGGACCCTAGATTGCCAAGGTCCATGGAACCGAGTATGTCGGTTCCGATCAAGTTTCCGCGAATGGTGGTATTGGAAGCCGCCGAGGAAAGTCGAATCCCGCGCCCATTGACTCCCGACAATGTATTGTTGCTGGAAATAGTATTGCCCGCGATCAAGGTAAACGTGGCAGCCGTCAGTTCGATGCCGTCGTTTTGATTGCCTAGAGCCGCGTTGCCGGAAGCGTTCAAGCCAATGATATTTCCTAGGATCGCATTGGTGGATACGCCTGGATTGAGATTCGATATACCCGTCCCATTGCCGCTGATCACGTTGCCTTCGCCCAGCGCCAATCCGCCCACGATGTTGCCGGAACTGTTCAGACCAATTCCAGCGACGGTATTACCAATGGCATTGTTGCCGGTGATATCCGTGCCAATGTAGTTGCCTCGGAGTTGGCTGCTACCCGAGCCCAGAGAGACACCGGTGGCATTGCCTGAGATGATATTTCGCGCCGCGTTCACCCCGCCGATAACGTTGGCGGTCGAGCCGACGTTGATACCGATACTTCCATTGCCACGATTGAGCAGGCCGCTGGCATCGGTGCCAATCAAGTTTCCCTGCACGATGGTCGTATTCGCGCCGCTGGTCAGCACGATGCCGTGTGTAATGTTGCCACTGATGACGTTGCCCGCACCGGCCAACGGCCCGCCTAGAGTATTGCCCGAAGCATTTATCAGTACACGGATACCGAGATTATTAGCCACCACGGTATCGCCGTCGCTCCCCAAACCGATGTAGTTGCCCAGCACACTATTCAGCGTGGTATTTGAACCGGTCAGCGTAACGCCGATGCCATTGCCGCTGATAACGTTGCGCGCCAGTGGAGTGGTACCGCCAACTGTATTGCTCGACGCACCACCGGCTATGACGACGCCAACGGCATTGGGGATGGCACCGGTCCCTACTGGGTTGGTACCAATGAAATTGCCTTGCACACGCGTGCCGGTGGTAAACAATCCAGGTGTAAAGTTTTCGATGCGGACGCCCTCATTGGTATTTCCGGAAATCACATTGCCATCGACAATAGCATTCTTAGCACCGTTAGTAACGAGTATGCCGGTGTTGCCATTGCCTAGCTGTGCGCCATCGGATTTCAAGCCTATCCAGTTGCTGGCGACAATTGTGTCGTCGGTGCCATCGCCAGCGATGAGCACGCCGCTGAGCGTGTTGCCCGAAATCAAATTGCGATGTGCCGTGGTAGGTCCACCAATCGTGTTGCTCTTGGCGCCGTTGTCAATTTGAATGCCATCGAATACATTCGGTCGTGCGAGCAAGCCGCTGGAATCCGTGCCGATGTAGTTGCCATAAACTGAGTTCGAATTGGTTCCGCTGCCTTCGATCGAGATGCCGAACTGCGTGCTGCCGCTAATTACGTTTTTGGCGCTGTTGACAGTACCTCCGATCGTGTTGGTATTCGCACCGCCAACGACCAAAATGCCGGTTTGATTGGCCATAACTGTCGAGCCATCTGCGCCGACCCCGATATAGTTGCCCGAGATGGTGTTAAGCGTCACGCCAGTCCCAGACAGCGCGATTCCGAAATTATTGCCACTCAGATTTCCTGTTCCGCCCACGATGACATTGCGTTCGAGCGCATCGGAGTCGCCATCCGAGTCGGTACCGATGCGTGTACGGTCGGTGCCGGCACCGAGCGATATCCCCGACTGACCATTCGCGATCACGGCCGTACCGGCAGCGTCGGTGCCAAAGAGGTTACCGGCGATGATCGAATTGTCCGCCCCGTCAATGCGAATGCCGATTTCCGTATTCCCAGAAATCACATTTCGCTCCAGTGCATCGCTGGTCAAATCCCCGTTGGTGCCAATGATCGTGCCATCGACGGCATCGTCAAACATCCAGATGCCATATTGTTGAACGCCCAAAGCGGCTGTACCCGCCGCGTTGAGGCCAATGATATTGCCAGCAATCACATTGTTTTCCGAACCGGCTTGCAGGTAGACACCAACGCTATTATTTGCACTGATTACATTGCCTTCGGCCGCATCGTTGAGTCCATCGCCGTCGGTACCGATCGTGTTGTTGTCGCCCACGTAGATCCAAATGCCACCGCTTGCGTTGGGACCAGCCGTCGTTCCATCCGCGCGGACGCCCAGGTAACTCGACTGCAGTTTGTTGTTGTCTCCGTTAAACACGATGCCCGCGAACGTCCAATTGATGATCGCAAAACCTTTTAAGGTTGTATCGCTCGTGTTGACATAAAGGCTAGCGGTTAACGCCGCGATGTTACTCCCGCTCAGCTCAATCAATGGCGTGCCTGGATAGCCGGGCTGGGACGTAGCGTCAATGATGACCGTATCGCTAATGAATGGCAGCTCAGTCAGTGGCGAGATGGTATGCGGCCCAGCGCCGGGAATATTGAACAGCAAAACGTCAGGACCAGGGCTGGCATTTGCCCGCGTGATCGAATCTCGCAGCGAGCGAGAGCCGGAGTCGAGTGTATTGGTCGTGAGAATCGAGGTGCCCACCAAGTCATTGAAAGTGGCACCTACGCTCGGCTCGAGCAGAAACCAGTCGTTCCATTTAGGCAGGTCGTAGGTTGCAAAGGCACCGCTGCTCGAGGCAAACGTGAGCCATCGGAAAGATTCACTCGCATCGGGGATGAAGCCGTTGATCAGGGTCACCTGCAGCGCGCCACCCAGCGTAGCGCTGCCGTTTACTAGGATCTGATCAAAGTCGGGCGTCGCCGGATTGGTGCCGCCCACTTCGATGCGTGTCGTCGACCCTGGGCCAAGGGTGAGGTTTCTATTAATGGTTAGAATCCCCGGCGAACTGCCAGGGGTCAGAACTCCCCCTGCACCGAAGGATACATTAGCATCAATCGTTCCGCTTCCAGCCAAGGTACCGCCGTTAATTACGACCGAGATGGTCGTCGTAGAACGTAACAGGCCATTGACTGTGGTAGTTCCAGACGTTTGCGTGTAAGTGCCGGTGGTAAGCAGCGACGAGCCAATGTCGATGTTTACAGTACCCGAGTTATCAAGGTGCGAAGCCGTAGAGAAAAGATATCCACCGCTTAAGGAAAAGTCGCCAGCGATTACGTTCAAATCGGCGCCAATTCGGTTGATGGCTCCTAAACCGAGGAGAACCACATTGGCATCACTGCCGATCGTGGTGAAATTGGTTCCAATTGGAAAGTTAATGTTTCCGCCATCGGCAAGCCAGGTACCGCCGGTTAGCGTCGCACCGCCGTCTTGGCTCACCACTCCATTGATTACGAGCGAACCATCACTGACACGGATAATCCCAACGTTGTTTATCGCATTTGAGATCGATGATGTCGTACCAATGCCAATTTTGTGCAGCAGTCCAAGATTGGAAATGCCTCCTGATCCCGCGATCGCTGAATTCCCGTTTAGAGTTACGATGCCCGCCGATTGATTCGTCAGCACCCCGTCAAATGTAGCACCAGCGTTAATACCAATTTCAATTGAACCCGAATTCACCAAGTTCGTGGCCACCATCACACTGCCGCTGATCGTGATTGTTCCGGACGCAAACACCGAACCCGTTCCCAACAGCTGGGCAAATGCCCAATCGCTTGAGCCAGTTATCTGGACGTTGCCCACATCGGCCCGCAACGTAGACTCAAACGGCAGATCCAGACCCATTGAGAAGGTAGAAGTTGCCGCACCGAAGATTCTAAGCTCGCTAGGCAAGCCAGCATCTCCCAGTACCGAGACCTTTTCAGCGGATGTCACCGTCTTGGCGGTCGCTGAACTTGAGATGGGAATGAGTATCGTTGGCGTACCCACCAGATCGCTAATGACCACGTCGTCGACGGACGTCGGAACTAGGTTGTTATCCCAGTTGTTGGCATCTGTCCAATTGAATGTCCCTGCGCCTCCGTCCCAGTTGACGACGGCTAGCAAGCGTCGATCTTCGAGCGATTCGAATTGGGGCCGTAGAACATAGCGATACAATTCGTTGCGAAACGCAGAACGCCGGGCTGCGAGGTGGTGGGATCGCTTGAGACGCGTAGGCGAGGACTTGCCGAAAAACATCATGGACTCCACTGGCTAACAAACGTGGACAAGCACCCGCGTCGGGATGGGGATCATCCTGAGAAGGGTCGTGAACGGGGAGGGCCCAACTGATAGCAGCTCGTCGACCAAGTGCTTCGATGCTCGTCGCCGCTCCCCCTGAGGGGCGAGCTTTTAAGCTGTCACCCCATAGCATATTGCCGCAATCGGAGACGTTGTGACACAATCCGCGACAAATTTGGAAGATTTGTTAAAGTCTGCGGACGTGAGAGAAGGGCACGCCGACCTAGAATTTATAGGTAGTTGCCAGGCATCAGTTCATCAGCGGCTGTAGGGTGGGTCAAATCGCAATAGCGATGCTAACCCACCAGTAGCTCAAACAAGTCGAAAATGGTGGGTCATCGCGGCCTACCGGCTCGCTCGCTCGACCCACCCTACGTTAACTCGTTATTACCCAGGTCTTGCAGGTAGGAGTAGCTTTTGGAGCCGAGCCCCAGTGGTCTACCTAGTATCGATCCGTCTGATAATGAACGTGGGATAGGTTTCCAGCCTGTCGATTCCCGCATGACAGGCTGGAAGCCTATCCCACTTATTATCCGCGACGACCACTAGTTGCAACGCATCAGTTAATCAGTTTTTAGAAGCGGTCGTTTCGCCGCTAGGGCCTTCGCCGGGCGGGGCAGCCGGATCGCCACCTGCTGGGCCTTCACCTGCTGGGCCTTGACCGGCTGGGCCTTGACCGGCTGGCGCGGTTGGCGTTGCAGTTTCCAGCTCTTCATCGGGGATCAACTCGGGGTAGCGATCCAAGAAGCCAGGGATTTTCTTGACGAGGAACATAATTTCCTCGATGTTGGTCTCGGCCTGGGTCAGCAGCGATGTCATATCGGTAACCAAGGTCGGATCGTTCACAGCGGTCTGAAACAGGTCTAGTGCCTCCATCAATTCGGTCAGGTGGGGCTGTAGTTCCTCGGCTAAGCCTGCATCTTTAAGAGGCTTCACTTGGGCGACTGCGGGCTGCTCAGCTAAGGGCACGCCATCCAAGGCGACATGAACTATTTGTGAAACCTGATTGATGTGGCGTCGGGCCACACGAACTTGCCAGGTCTGCGTATCGATTGGCTTGGGTTTCGCGCCAGCCACGCCTCCGCCATAACCTCCGCCGTACCCGCCATAACCACCCCCGCCTGAACCTTCGCCACCATAGCCACCACCACCACTGCCTGCCATTCCAGGGCCCGTACCATAGCCACCTCCGCCAGAACCTTCACCGCCGTAGCCGCCTCCACCACCGTAGCCCTCACCGCCACCCATACCCGCGCCTTCGCCTCCGTATCCACCGCCGTATCCGCCGCCGCCACCGTAGGCGCCGCTGGCAGCTCCGGACTTGGCCTTCTGTAAATCTTCTTCGCGCTCGTACCAATCGAACAGTTGGCTGCGTATAAAGTGCGATAGTCCAATTAAATAAAGCGCCTTCTTTTCCGGCGGGAAAGCACTGGTATCTAGACGCGACATGTACTGGACGGCGGATAAGCGAACGCTGGGAATTGCTTTCGAATCGGCTAAGCGGTTCAGCGCCGAGTCAGCGCCTGCCGTTGAACCGATGGTTCCCAAGCAATCGTAGGCTCGGCGAACCAGCCAAGCGTGCCCTTGCAAATCGAGTGCACTGGCAGGCTCCGAGTCGACGATGGCAACCAAGGCATCCACAATTCGCTTCTGCGCGGTTGCATCCCAGGTTCCAGCAGGCCACCATACGCCCAGGTGGCGTTGGATTCCATGCAGTGCGATGGCTCGCAGATGGATCGGAGCCTTATCGCTGGATGCATACAGATACAGTGTTGCAAACGCCGCCTTGGCTGGCCGAGGAGGCAGGTTGCCCGCCGCCGTCGTGGATTGAGCCGCTTCGTCCAGTTCAGCCAACATGGCCATGCAATTAATTTTGGTGGCGGCCGATAGTGGCTGCTTCAAGATTTCCGCCGCGTAGTAGGCGATGCCCGCTACGGCAATCGCTCGGGCTTGCGGATCTCGCGCTCCGGAGACATAAGTGCCTTCGATGTTGATGCGATCTGCGGACATTTTGGCGAGATTAATCGCTTCCGCAGTATTTTTGGGTTCGGCGGCTTTTAAGCGGTCCATTTGCACTTTGATTTGCAATTGGAGCGCTTTCTTGGACTCCTCGCTGGCCGGTGCTTTGCCGCGCACAAAATTGTCGGCCAACCGTTGCTGCTCGCGCGTAATCTCGGGCTGGGCAGGCGCGGCCTTCGCTGCATCCTGCGCAAGCGTGCGGGCCGCTACGATTGGCAGCACCCACACTAGACAGATAGCCGCGGCTAGCAGGTAATTGCCTTTGGAATTCATCCCAGATCTCCTGTTTCAAAAACGAGGCACGCAGACAAGACGGTGGAAGAGTGATTAACATACCGGACACGCGGAGCGGACCCAGCTACTAGGCTATCCGAACCGACCCCCTATTGTCAACTTTTTTGACTTTCGAGCCGATTCGCAGATTAAGCTGGCGAGCAACGTGCCACAAAGGTTATCCGCAAACATCGTTACAACCGGAACCCTGAACCCGGTGCGACTCGGGCGACGGATAAACGCCGGGCATATCATCGACGTACCACTGGTCCAGTGCGACCCACCAGTCTGCACGGCTCTTGACTCTGGCGAAAGCCGAACGAACTTCAGTTCCACGCGGATGGCTGCCCGAGTATTTGATTCCGAACTTGCGGAGTAGCACCCCCGTTTTTTCCGGACCGTACACGATTTCTGCTAGTTCCCAATGGCGCTGGAGTACAGCCCGTTGTTGCCCGACGCTGGGTGGCAGGGGTAGTGGCAAGCCCGCCGCCAGCGCTTGGCATTGCTGGAAAATCCAGGGGTTTCCGATTGCGCCGCGAGCTACCGTCACTCCATCGATGCCGGTTTCGGTCAGCATGCGCATGCACGCGTCGGCGGTGAACAAATCGCCGCTGCCCAGAATGGTTTGGCTCGGGAAAGCCCGTTTCACATCGGCGAGGAATTCCCAGCGGCTGGGGCCATTGTAACGCTGCAGAACCGTCCGCCCGTGAATGGTGGCTGCCGCTAGGCCGCGCGCGAAACCGCCGTCGAGTATTTCGAAGAACTGGTCGCGACTCTGCTGCGAATCGTCGATGCCACGCCGCATTTTCACAGTGACAGGAATTTCTGGGGAAACAATGTCCCGCGTGCGCCGGATGATTTCTAGGGCCACCGAGGGTTGGCTCAGGTGGAACCCGCCGCGGCAGCGTCCCAGCACCTTTTTCACCGGACAGCCAAAATTGATATCGATGACGGAAAAGCCCGCTTCCTCCAGACGCTTGGCCCCCAATGCGAATTGCTCCGGCTCGGCACCCATCAACTGCCCAGCCACGGGTTTTTCATCGTCGCTATTGAACAGGAAGTGCCTATTCTTACTGCGATCTTTGAATGAGACCAAGAATTGATCCAGCATCACCTCGCATAGCGTGTAACTCGCGCCGTGCTCGCGCGCCAGCATCCGCATCGGCCAGTCGCTGTAGCCGCTGAGGGCCGCTTGCACGACGGGGAAGCCGATGTCCAGCGAGCCAATCCGCAAACTGGGAAGTTTGAGTGCACGGGGCAGCTCGGAGGCTGGGTCTGTAGCCCGCAAAGTCGATTTATCTAGCGCAATCGCCACATTTGCCTCAAGCTACGGAAGTGTGAAAGTCGAATAATTGACCATTATGAAGTACGGTCCCACCACAGCCACTATTTTGCTTGTTTCTAGCATTCTCGCCAGCGGCAGCGGCTGCCAAGTCCTAGGGATTCCCAGCTATCGGTCCGATTCGTCCAGCGGAATGCAGGCTGCTTACTCGACGGGTGCGGCAGTTGTGCCAGGCTGCGAAACGGGCCAGTTTGAGGAGGGAACGGGTTGCGAGCCTGGAATCATACCGCCTTTGCCAGGCTGTTTTGCGTCCCTGCACGCTAAAAAAGAAGCTTGGAAGGCGGAGCGCAATCTACCCGAGCCCGCCCCCTATCCACGCTTTCATCCGCTACCCACAAGACCTATGTTCAGTCCCAAACCGCTGACCGCGTCTAGCTTTGGACCACCGCCGGATTTTTCTTCGGATTTTCCGATGGCTCCGTCCGTTCAGTACGGCCGAATTCCTCAGTCGGCATTTTCGCCCGAAACTCAGCCCCACGACGTACCTGGGATGCCCATGCCTGTTGGGCCACCCAGCCCAACCGTTGCGCCGCCGCCAAACATGCCTTCCAGGCTCCCGCTCGAGCCCACACGGGAACTGCTGCCGGCCCCCGCGCCGGAGAGGACTTGAGTAGGGACCGTGGCTATCGGCCTATTGATTTAATTGAGTTGGGCGAAATGGCGGTTGTACGCTGGCCTTCCAAGGCCGTCGAATCGCGTGGACCATGGCCTTGGAAGGCCAGCGTACATTAAATCAACAGGCTGCTATCGCCCAAACGGCTAATCCCTGCTTTTTGAGTTTGACAAAGGACTAGTGCGCCGCGAGAGGCTGAAAATCAGTAGCCCTTGCCGATCTGGGGCTTAGGTGATAAATTTCTGGATCGTCCACAGTGCGTGGTTTTGTTTGAAATGAAGAGAAGAGGTTTGATGTTCTATGTCAACTTTGCGTCGAGCGCCAACGGCTAAGAGTCGTGCAAGGAAACGATCGAGGATTCGCTCGCGAGCCAAGAGGAAGGATCCCCTGTTCGTTGATGGCAAGCGTCCGAGGCCAATGTTTGTGGACTACAAGGACATCGAAACACTGAGGAAACTGGTAAATCGCCACGGTCGAATCGTAGGCCGTCGCAAAACCGGCTGCTCTGCGGTCAGCCAACACGCGGTAACTTCCGCCATCAAGCGCGCGCGATTCATGGCTTTGCTTCCCTACGTAGGCGAATAGCCGCTAGGGCAGGCCCATGTCCCAAGTCTTTACGTTTCATCGTCGCGTCGAATTTTGCGAAACCGATGCGGCTGGCATAGCCCATTTCTCGGCTTTCCTGTGCTACATGGAGCAAGCCGAACATGCGCTGCTGCGTCATTTGGGTACCTCCGTTGTCCAGGACGTTGGAGACGGTTGGCATTTGAGCTGGCCGCGCGTTCACGTCGAGTGCGATTTTCGCGGGGCGGCTCGCTTCGAGGATGTTCTGCAAATCGATGTTAGCGTACATAAGCTGGGCGAAAAAAGTATAACCTACGGCTTCGATTTTTCGCTGGCGGGCACCTGCATCGCAGCAGGCAAAATCATTGCCGTCTGCTGCCAAGTTCGTGTCGGTGAGCCACTCAAGTCGTTGGCAGTTCCCGAAGGTCTCAGATCGCAACTCGAAGCGTATGTTGCCTAAATGGACACCGAACTGGAGCAGCTTGGCTACCTGGGGCGTTTGATGGTGCGGCTGACGATCGGTGCCGCTCAGTTACCTCTCGATGTGCAGCACAGGCACGCAAACTATGTGTTGTCTCGCCAGCGTGCCGATGGCGGTTGGCCTGGACGCGAGGGCGAAAGCGATATTTACTACACGAGTTTCGCCCTCCGCTCATTGGCGATCTTGGGCCTCCTCGATGGCGAAATCGCTCGGCGCAGCGCGAGCTTCCTACAGAGCCGCATGCAATCCCAAGAGACGATTGTCGATTTACTCTCGCTCGTCTACTCGGCCAAACTCATCGAAGCCGCGTGTGGCTTGGATGCTTTTCAGGGCGCGCATCAGCAGTGGACCATGCGGCTTGCGAAACTACTGAGCCAACTGCGCCGAGACGACGGCGGCTTTAGCAAGAGCCTTGAAGGCCAAGCCGGTAGTACCTATCAGACTTTCCTGGTGTTGCTATGCCTGGAACTGATCCAGCAACCCTGTCCAGACGCCGAAGCGGCCCAGCGTTTTCTTATGCGGCAGAGACAACCCGATGGCGGCTTCTTAGAAATACGTGTGGGCAAGCGATCGGGCACCAACCCAACCGCCGCCGCGATCGGAGCCCTCCGCGTACTCAAACAATTGGATCCGCAGACCAGCGAGCACGCGGCTAACTTCTTGGTGGACCTGCAGACCGACGAAGGTGGGTTTCAAGCCAACACGCGCATTCCGATACCCGATTTGCTCAGCACGTTTACGGCTTGCGTTACGCTGGCCGATTTAGACGCCTTGGATCGCATCGCAGTCGACGACGCGCTAAAGTATGTGACCAGCATGCAGCAGCTCGCCGGTGGATTTCGCGGCTTCGAATTCGACCTCGAAGACGATATTGAATACACATTTTATGGACTGGGCGGGCTGTCCCTGCTCGCCACTGCCTGAAACCTTGAGTTCCATCCGATTGTCAGTCGATCCGCTTTGCGAGGCATAGGCTCATTGGCAGCATTCGACAGGATGGAACTTGCGGTTTATCGCGCTAGCTCCGCATGGACCTCCGCGTTCAATGCGGAGATTTTTATTGTCGGAGATTAATGGAAATCACGACTTCGGAGGATCAAGCCGGCGACCTGTTCGGATAGATCTTCGACACGACCGACGACGACGTGGATGATGCTTTCGCGGTTCTCGAGTACTCCATGGACTAGCCAAGCGTTGGATTGCCGCGCAATTTTGAAATGCCTCTGCCAAATCGTGGGCTTTAACACGAGATTCATCGTGCCCGTTTCGTCTTCGAGCGTTACAAAGGTGATCCCCTTAGCGGTGCTGGGACGTTGACGCAACAGGACTAAGCCCGCTACGCGAACGTATCTTCCGTCGTGGGTGCTTCGAAGTTGTTCGGCTGTGACCACGCGCAATCGATCCAGTTGTTCGCGGACGAACGAGACGGGATGCGCGCGAAGCGATAGTCCGGTTGTCTCGTAGTCAGCGTAGACCTCTTCGATTTCGGGCATCGCTTGCAGAAATTCTGGTAGCGCGTCATCGACATCCGCCCCAGTCGCTTCCAGCAAGTTGAGCTCCTTGGCGGTTTTATCCTGCGCCAGTGACTGCCAGTAAGCGGCCCTTCGATCTCCCGCGAGTGAACTCAACGCACCGGCTTCGGCGAGCCGCGTTACCATCGCTTGACCCAACCGAGTGCGTCGAGTGAAGTCTGCCAAATCTCGATAGGTGCCATGCGCCTGGCGAAGCTCGACAATCCGTTGCCCGACACTGTGTGGCAGCCCACGGATCATGAGCAGTCCCAATCGCAGTTGTAAATTCTCGAGTGTGCAATCCCACTGGCTGGCGTTGACATCGATACCGGCGACCTGCACGCCGTGATCGCGGGCATCACTGACCAATTGTGCGGGTCCGTAGAAACCCATCGGTTGGCTATTCAAAATCGCCGCGCAAAAAGCTGCCGGATAATGGTGCTTCAGCCAACACGAAACGTAGACCAACAGCGCGAAACTGGCGGCGTGCGACTCGGGAAATCCGTACTCGCCAAAGCCGCGAATCTGCATAAAAACACGCTCTGCAAACTCGGGTGACAAACCGCGCTGGAGCATGCCGTCGAGTAGCTTCTTACGGAACTGATCGATAACTCCTGGGCGTCGCCAGGCAGCCATCGCCCGCCGCAATTGATCCGCTTCGCCTGGCGTAAAGCCCGCTGCCACCACCGCCAAACGCATCGCCTGCTCCTGAAAAATGGGCACGCCCATCGTCTTGGCGAGAACCTGGCGGATTTCCGCAGTGGGATATTCTGGCTGAATGCCGGTGCGCCTGGCTTGTAGATACGGGTGTACCATTTGGCCTTGAATGGGGCCCGGTCGCACGATAGCAACCTCGATCACCAAATCGTAGAAACATCTAGGTTTCAAACGCGGTAGCATGCTCATTTGCGCTCGGCTCTCGATCTGGAAGACGCCGATCGTGTCAGCGCGGCAGATCATGTCGTAGACCTCACCATCTTCGGCGGGCACAGTGGCCAAGCTGAGAGGACGGGCGAAGTGCTTCTCAATCAGGTCAAACGCTCGATGGATAGCGCTGAGCATGCCCAAGGAGAGACAGTCGACTTTGAGAATGCCCAGTTCGTCCAAGTCGTCTTTATCCCACTCGATGACCGTGCGACCCGACATCGCTGCATTTTCTAGTGGACATAACTCGCACAGCCAGCCTTGAGTAATCACCATCCCGCCCACGTGTTGCGAAAGGTGTCGTGGGAAGCCAATTAGGTTTTCTACCAAGTACAAAAATCGCTTGCCCGTGTCAGAGTCTCGCGAAAGTCCGCAATCGGTCGCGCGATCCGCCAACGAGCCCTCGGTTTGACGCGAGTCAACGAGCTTGCTGAGCGTGTCGATCTGGTCTTGAGAGATACCCAGCGCGCGTCCGCAGTCGCGGATCGCCGAGCGAGTGCGATAGGTGATGACCGTGGCTGTCATGCCCGCGCGATGTCGACCATACTTTTCATAGATATACTGCAAGACCTCTTCGCGACGCTGATGTTCGAAATCGACATCGATATCCGGCGCTTCGTTGCGTTCGCGACTGATAAAACGTTCGAACAATAAATCCATGCGATTGGGATCTACCGAAGTGACCCCCAAGCAATAGCAGACCACGCTATTAGCCGCCGAACCACGACCCTGGCACAGGATGCCACGCTCGCGGGCGAAGCGCACCAGATCCCATACGGTTAGAAAGTAGGCTTCGTAACGCAGATCTTCGATCAGGCCAATCTCGTGACGCAGCAAGTCGATGACCTTTGGCGGTACGCCGTCGGGGTAGCGTCGCTTGGCCCCGTCCCAGGTCAGTCGTTTCAAGTAGTCGATCGGTGGCATGCCATCGGGTGCCAGCTCGATCGGATACTGGAAACTCAATTCGCTCAAACTGAACTTCAGTCGGCTGGCAATTTCACCGGTTCTCTCCAACAGCTCAGGCGCGTGGGCATAGGTCTGCTGCAACCGTTCCAGCGAGCGCAGATGGTACTGCGAATTACTGAGGCGCTGCGTCGAGATTTGGTCGATCGTCGTGGCAAAGCGAGTTGCCAATAGGCAGTCGTGCAGCAGGCTCCTTTCGGCAATGTGATAGTACACATCACCCGCTGCCACGAGGGGAATTTGCGATTGATTTCCTAGCGAGATTAAACGGTCGAGTTTTGCTGAGTCGTCGACACCGCGATGCAGTTCGGACAGCAAGTAACCGCTATCGGCAAATACGTCGCGAAAAAATGATAACCATCGTAGCCATTCTCGGTCTTCGCGCGGATCGAAAGCACATGATGGCAAGGCGGGCTTTGAACTAGGAGATTCATTGGCGGTACCAAGCGCGGCTTCAAGCTCAGCTCGGTCGGGCATAATTCGTGCAGCGGCGTTTGCAGCGGCGAGATCTTGTTGCTCCCAGGGCAGTGCTTCTTCGTCGGAAAAATACTGCATGTCTACGGCGGGCAGCTCGTCGCGCACCGGTTGCTGGAGGAGCAAGCCTGCCAGCATTCCCTCTTGGAGCTCGACGATATCTGCCCAAGTGATGTGGCACGCGCCTTTTTCGCGTCGCAATCTGCCACGCGAAATAATACGACACAGGCGTGAATAGGCGGCCCGATCGCTGGGCCACACTACTACCGGAGGACCATCGATGGGATGCAACTCTGCACCGATGATCAGTTGGATGTTGGTATCTTTGGCGGCCGAGTGTGCCCTGACGATTCCGGCCAAGGAATTACGATCGGTGATCGCGAGGCCCGCATAGCCCAACAATTCGGCTTGGTGCATGAGCTCGTCGGCGTGTGAGGCACCTTCGAGAAAAGAGAAATTCGATTTGCAGTGCAATTCGGTGTAACGCACGAACGATTGATTTCAATGGCTACAGCCAACGGAGACTTCTCGACACAGGAGCATGTCTGGACAGATAAAAGTTTGGTATTGTGGAGGATAACGGCTTGCGCAGGTTTTATCCCTCTCGGGATAACAGACAATGCATGCGCTACCAAATTTGAACCAATTGGATTCCCCAAAAGAGCGCGCTAACCCCAAACTTTTAGCAGCCCACGGCTGGCGTCTGAGGTTCACAGACCGACCTGGGACTTGCGTCCCAGGCTTGCGCACCATCATCGCTTAGCGAATGATTCGGAACTAAAAGCCGCCGTTTCCAGCGCTGCCGCTTTTGGCTGCGGCACCGCCAGCGCGGAGCACACCTTCTTCAACTAAGAAGCGATAGGTCGCACCCCGTTCGATCATTGAGCCGCTCAATTGGATCTTATCTTTGCCCACGTATTGAGCGATCATTTGCACGGCGTTGTCAAGCAGCGAATTGGGGCTGACGGATTGGGCAAATTTCAAAACCTGGGCAACCTCAATCGTCGCGTCCATCGGACTGACGGCTTGGCCGGTAGCGGCTTGAGTTCGATCGATGGCTGCTTTCAGCGACGCATCGCCAGCCGGATCAATGCCGATCACGAAACCCTTCGGTCCAGTCGCCACCATGACGGTCATGGTATCGCCAAAAATTTTCTTGGCATCGCGACCGGCGCCTTCGGTGGAGACAAGCACGCTGTGCAAGGTCATGCCCTTATGTGTGCCGATATCAAACTGGAATTTGGGCGCCCCGGTTGTAGCGGAGAGTCCAGCCGCAGCCCGCTTGAGTTCTGCCGCCAACGCATTTCCATCTGCCACACGTCCGCCGATGAGAACTCGCAAAGAGTCATCGGCCAAGCTAACGCTACCGGCTCCGTCGAAAATACCTTCTTGAATTGTTTGCTCGAAAACCTTCTTGAGACCGGGCAGCACGGCGGCGACCAATTCTTTGAACTCGGGAGGAGCGGCATTTTCGAGCTGCGAAAGCGAATTGTCTATGTTTTTAATTTGATTCGCTTTTTCGTCCTCGGGCACTACGGAAGTGAAGCGAAATCGCGCTGCCGAGCCAGGAAATGCCAGCTGCGTGTAGTCGGACTTGAGTCCTTTCATCGAGCTGAGCTGATTGGCCAGCTTGCTTCCATCGACAAACTGTGCACCGGAGTCGAGGTAGAGATGCTGATTGTTCGGCTCGATATTCCAGCCCAGGAAAACCTGCTCGGTATCTGAGACCAGTTGTTGGATCTGCGCGATGTTGGCTTCGGCAAGCTCCTTAGATGCGGTCTGAGCTTCCGCCGTTTGGCCGGATTGCTCGGCCAAGCCACGGTCCATGCCCACGCGAACTTGTTCGGATACCCAATCTCTAGTTTCGGCAGGCAACGCCTGGACATTCACGCGCAGCGCCACGTCGAACTTCTTGGGAGATTCGCCTAGAGCTGCCGACGGATCAGCAGGCAAATTGGCGAGGCCATCCTCGGCTTGCGCAATAAATAGCCAGCTACCGGTATGCTTGGCAAACAGAGTCTGGCCACTGACGTCGATCTCAAACAGGCCGTCGCCCAAATCTTCGGGTTCGATTCCCACGCTCGCCAAAGCACCAAAGAATAAGTTGTTGTCCGTCACGGGCAGGAAAATCAGCGGTGCTGGCGTATCGTCCACCACGTATACGAACGCGCCCAACGGCTTGGTGCGGTCGATGCCCTGCGTGTACTGGTTTGCCATCAAGTTAACGATGCCTGCCAACTCTTGGACGTTGCAGGCTTTGAGCAGGTAGGTTGTGTCCTGTAGCAACTTCTCCAGGGGTGCAATTGAGACAACCCCGACAGGTCGCTTAACTTCCTGGGCCCTAGACTGCGGGATCGCACATGCACAGGCAATAACCGCAAAACCGGCAGCTGATACTACGAAGCGACGAAAACGCATTGCGTAAACTCCTAGATTATGAAATTCGACAGAGCCCAGTGGCTCGCAGTGAATGGCCCAGAAATTCCAGTTCTGTGGCGCATCATCTCCATAAAGCTAACGGTTTGTCGCAAGGCTGGATAGCGGCAGCTTAGCGTTCTCGAAAAGTGATCCGACCTTTGGTGAGGTCATAGGGCGAAAGCTCCACGCGCACTTTGTCGCCAGGGACAATGCGGATAAAGTTCTTCCGCATTCGCCCAGCCACGTGCGCTAGCACTTCCGAACCGGTCGAAAGCTGAACTTTAAACCGCGTGTTGGCCAATGCTTGGGTAACAGTACCCTCGACTTCGAACGCTTCTTCTTTTTTTGCCATACATGTTCCTGTGCTCGCCCCGAAAGCAGGTAGACTAAGTGTTGCCCGCAAACATTTTCCAAAGAATCCACTAGTTATAGATCATGACCCTGCATCTCGTCCAGGAAGCTTTGCTCTCAACGCCAAGAATCGGAGGAGAACAGTTCGTGTTCTTGCTCTGTCAACATGGTACCGAACCAACCCTCAAAGCCCGTTGGCTCGGCGAAAACAGCCGCTTCCGCTTGGCTTTTTCCCGCCCCGGACTGCTCACATTAAAGTTTAATGAAGCTGAGAAAGTTCCCCCAAAAGGAGTAATTTCCAGTGAGTCGTTCGCTTGGCCAGAGCCACCTAAGCCAGAGCCACCTAAGTCCGAAGAGCATCGATTTAGCGTTCCCGAAGACTGGATGATTCGACTCTCGGGACTGGCGATCGGGCAGATTCGCGGGGATCGAGCCGAGGCGATGGTCGATGAAGCCTTAGCGCTGTCGGGCTTCGATTGGGACAACCTGCATGTCTGCCAGCGGGATAGCGATCTGCCAGGCCTGAAAGGTTTCGAGCCCGGTCCAAACGAGTTGTGCGATGAAATCGGAAAAATTTTCGCAGATCGATTCACTGCGGCAGACAAGCCAATTCGACTGGGTGGCGATGCCGAGTTCGGCCAGCGCGTGCTGGATATCGTGCTTATCGAGCCCAATCATTGGTTGGTCGGATATCACGTGGTGTCTCAAAGCCACCAGCGTTGGCCCGGCGGTGCCTATCCCGTTGCTCCGCCGAGTCAAATGATCAGCCGAGCCTATTTGAAAATGGCCGAAGCCATCGCTTGGAGCGGTCTACCGATCGCGTCGGGCGACTGGATTGTGGAAATCGGCAGCGCGCCCGGCGGTGCTTGCCAGCGGTTGTTGGACTTGGGACTGCGCGTGACCGGTATCGATCCGGCCGAAATGGATCCCCTGCTCCTGGGCAATCCAAGGTTTGAGCATTGGCGTGGCAAGTCGTCGACAATTCGTCGCAAAATGTATTCGAAGTTCCGATGGCTGGCCGCCGATGCCAACGTGGCACCCAATTACACGCTGGAATGTGTCGAAGACATCGTTAACTACAAAACCAGCCGCATCCAGGGCTTGCTGCTTACGCTCAAGCTATCGACTTATGATCTGGCTGAAAAAATGGGCGAGTACCAGCAGCGCGTCCGCGACTGGGGCTTCGAACGGGTCGAGGTGCGGCAACTAGCCTCCAACCGTCGCGAATGCTGCCTGGTCGCCGAGCGGCACTAGCCGCACCACCCAAATGGTACAAAGCGCCTATTTTTCTGGAATTCGTTGACAGTAGAATTCGCAGCTAATTATATTGAGGATTGCGGACAGGCTCGGTTGCACGGTTCGACCGGTATTCCACCCGTTGGGGAATTAGGTTGGCAGGCGAAGTGGGCGTCCTCTATTCCAAAAATTTCTAGGAAATCTTCTCAAATGCGGTCTTCGTCCTGACGCGGGATGGAGCTGTGCAATCGACTGGGGTATGTCGCATGACACTGCTTGGAAAAGTATTCACGGGATTGATCTTTCTGCTGGCCGTCATCTTCTTTTCGTTGGCGGTGGCCGTCAATGCATCGCACATCAACCAGAAGTCCCTGGCCGCCAAGTTCCAAAAAGAAGCCGAAACGGCTACGCGAAAAAATACCGAGCTGAGCGGACTGCTTGAAGTTGCCAAAGATGAATTGTCGATCGAACAGGCAACCCGTCGAGCGGCGCTGGCTTCGCTACAGACCCAGTTGGAACAAAAGAAGAAGGATCTACAAGACAAGAACATTGAGTTAGCTGAAGTTCAGGCCGCGCAGACCACACTGGCTGCCACCGAAAAAGAGACGCAGTTGGAACTCAAAGCGCGAACGCTGGACAACGAATTGCTTCGCAAACAGACGGTTGAAGCTCGCGAAGATCGCAATCAACTTTTCCAACGGCTGGTCACGTCCAAAGACCAGTTGAATCGGCTTCAAGGCATCTATCAGTCCGAGCGCGAGCGGGAAAAGGAAACAGCGAATAAGTTATCGATGGCGACCGAGAAACTTGAAAAGATCGATATCCGACCCGAGACGCTGTTGACCGCACCGGCCGTAAACGGTCGCGTGACTGCCGTGGCTACCAATGGACTGGTAGAAGTTTCATTGGGTCGCGACGATGGCATGCGCGAAGGATTTACGCTCGAAGTACACCGCGATGGTCAGTACTTGGGCCGCCTTCAAGTTAAACGCGTGGCTGACGATAAATCAGTGGCCGAGATTCTGACGGGCTATCAAAAGGGCTACATTCGCCAAGGCGATCGGGTCGATTCCAAGCTATTTTAGTCAAACGCCCGTTTCCCATCCTGCGACAATTGTTCCAAATATTTGGGTATGAAAACTATGGCTCCTAGCAATCAGCCAAAGCACGTTTACAACGTCTACACCGTCATGCTCATCGCTTCCACCCTGCTGATGTTGATTGCCTGCGTGCTAATGGGCGTCGAGTGGAGCATGGGTTAGAGCATTTCGCGTCCGCTGAATTTTCGCGGATGCTGGCTAATTGCACTCATTGCCGCGAATTCGGGTATGATTTGACCTTTTGACTTTTGCATTGCAATTCATCGAAAGGTCTCTGGATGCGTCGCCCACTCAATCGCCGCTGGCTGTTCGTATTAACCACGTTCGTATGCTGCGCTCAGCTCGCGCCCTACTCGCGCTCCATCGCTCAGGACTTGAGCGTTTCTGAGCACCTTTCTCCCACCGATTGGCCTTGGTGGCGCGGGCCTACACGCGACGGCCATGCCAACAGCGGCGCATTGCCAACAAGCTTCGCTGGCGGCGAGAAAGAGCTATGGAGAACACCGGTTCCAGGCCGTGGACACGGCTCGCCGATCATCGTTGGGCAGCGAGTGTTCCTCAGCACTGCCGACGAAAAAAATCAAGTGCAGTCGGTTATGGCGTACGACCTCCAGACCGGTCAGCCGCTTTGGAGGCAAGACGTAAATAGGGGGAAATTGGCCAAGAACAACCATCCAAAGAATACCGAGGCGTCGCCCACGTTGGCCAGCGATGGCCAGCGCCTGTTCGCCACTTTCTTTAACCACCAGCAGATCGAACTTACCGTATTGGACCTGGAAGGTGCCACCCAGTGGAAGAAGGTAACGGGTGCTTTCAATCCCACCATGTTTGAGTACGGTTACGCACCGTCCCCAGTGCTATATGGCAACTCGGTGATTGTGTCTGCCGAACACGATGGGAAGAGCTACATCGCGGCTTTTAACCGCCAGACAGGCGATGAACTTTGGCGAACACCACGACTGGCGAGCATTTCGTTTTCTTCGCCGGTGGTTGCCCATGTGTCCGGCCGAGATCAATTGCTGATTAGCGGCCAGGGCAAAGTTTGCTCGTACGATCCAAGCAATGGCAAATCGCTATGGGAGGTGGAGGGTACGACGATGGCAACCTGTGGCACAATGATCTGGAATCAGGATATGGTATTTGCCAGTGGCGGTTATCCCAAAGCAGAGACTATCGCCATTCGCGGCGACGGCAGCCAAGTCGTCTGGAAGAATAACCAGAAGTGTTATGAACAATCGATGATTTTAGTTGATGGCTTTATCTATGCGTTGACCGACAAAGGGATTCTGTACTGCTGGCAAGCCAGCGATGGTGCCGAGATGTGGAGCAAGCGCTTGGAAGGCCCGGTGAGTGCATCGCCCGTGATTGCGGGCGGACATATTTACTGGGCCAACGAGGCCGGCAGCGTATATGTCTTTAAGCCCAATTCAAAAGCGATGGAGTTGGTTTCGGAAGACCGAGTTGGGACCGAAGCGTTTGCCAGCCCTGCTGTATCCGGCAGCCGCATCATCCTGCGTATTGCCCAGGGCACTGACGCAGCGCGACAAGAGTTCCTTATTTGCTTCGGGACTTAAAAAAACCTAACGGGCTAGTCAACCCAACGCACTGGTGCAGAACCGCTTACATTCTCTCTCCTGATATTCTGACGGCACATGCTCGACGCATCGCAAATCGACTATCTGCAGGTGGCCATGACGACGGGTATTGGGCCGGGCGGGCTGGGACGCTTGCTCGATCGCTTTGCTACGGCCACGGACATTCTTACGGCTAGTCCGCAAGAATTGAGCGAAGTGGAGGGTGTGGGAGTCACTCTATCGCGTCGATTGCGGTCGACCGAGTTTCGCGACTTGGCGCTCCAGACGATCGAGACCTGTCGGCAGTTATCCATACGTATCGTCCTGCCCGAACACGATGAATTTCCGCGACTGCTCAAAGAGATTCCCGATCCACCGAGTGTGCTTTACGTGCTGGGTCAACTTCTGCCGATCGACGGAATGAGCATTGCTATTGTGGGCGCGCGCAACGCATCGCAGTATGGCCGAAGTCAATCCGAGCGATTCGCGCGGTCGCTGGCTTTGGGTGGATTGACGATCGTCAGTGGCCTAGCTCGCGGTATCGATGCCGCTGCGCACGTTGGTGCTTTGGAGGCAGGTGGCCGAACCATCGCCGTGTTGGGCAATGGCGTGGCGGAAATATATCCACCACAGCACCGAGAGCTAGCCGATCGAATTCAATCGCAGGGCGCGGTGATTAGCGAAATGCCACCTGGTACGAAGCCCAAGAAGGGCATGTTTCCGCAGCGCAATCGTCTGCTCAGCGGTCTGTCGCTGGGGACGATCGTTATCGAAGCCTCCGATCGTTCAGGTGCTTTGATCACCGCGCGATTGGCTGGGGAGCAAGGCCGAGAGGTGTTCGCGCTGCCAGGGCTGGTGACGTCGCCCAACTTTGGAGGCTGCCATCGACTGATTCGCGACGGTGCTCATTTGATTCGCAGCCCCGAGGATGTGCTCGACGAACTGGGCCCCTTGGTCGAGGGCATTGCGCTGGGACCCGAGCAAACGGTCCGTCATGCGGCCGAATTGCAGTTGAATGAGCAGGAGACGTGCGTGTTGCAAGCGATTGGCGTCGAGCCAACCGACATCAATGCGGTCGTGGTTACAAGTGGACTTCCCGTACCGCGCGTGCTGAGTACGCTAAGTGTGCTAGAGATGCGGCACTTGGTGCGCCGCATCAGCGGGCAATTGGTCCAGCGAATCTGATCGGCGATCTTCGAAAGACGTCTGCATTGTCACTCGACGTGAACTCTATCCTCGGCAATGGCGGTCTGATAGCACGCCGGCTGAAGCAGTATGAAGAGCGGCCACAGCAGCTCGAGATGGCCGCAGCCGTGGCCCACGCACTGGACTCGAAGCGACATTTGGTGGCTGAAGCTGGCACGGGAGTTGGCAAGAGTTTTGCCTACCTTGTTCCCGCCATTCTATTTGCGACCGCAGATCAATTGGACGGTCCGCCTGCGTCCGGTCCGCCCAAGCAAGACGCGGTTGAGGCCAGCCGCCGCGTGGTGGTCAGCACGCATACCATCAGTCTCCAGGAACAGCTCATCGACAAAGATCTACCGCTACTCAATAGCGTCATACCCCGCGAGTTTTCATCGGTACTCGTGAAGGGTCGCAGCAATTACTTGAGTCTGCGGCGCTATGAAATTGCCCGTTCGCGCGCTGCGAGTATGCTCAACGAATCGGAATTTACCCAGCTGGAGCAACTGCATAGTTGGCTGAAGATGACCAACGACGGATCGCTCAGTAGTCTCCCGTTTCGCCCGCTGGGCTCGGTGTGGGATGAGGTGGCCAGCGACACGAGCAATTGCCTGGGACGCAAGTGCAAGACCTATGAACAGTGCTTTTATTTTCGTGCGCGGCGACGTGTTCAGGGTGCTCAAATCCTAGTTGTTAATCACGCGATGTTTTTCACCGATCTGGCGATTCGACGCGAGTTGGGGTTTGGGATTATCCCCAATTATGATGCGGCCATCTTGGACGAATGCCATACGATCGAATCGGTGGCCAGCTCGCACTTGGGCATCAAGGTTACCAATGGTCAAGTGCAGTACACTCTCAACAAGCTCTACAACCCAGCTACAGGCAAGGGGCTGTTTGTAGCGATGAAGCTCGAACGCATGTTGGATCGCGTGACGCAAACGCACACTATGCTCGACCAAATGGTCTTTGACTTGGATGCCTGGATGGGGAAGGAGCCGAGTTCTACGCGACGAGTTCGCGAGGCGCGCATAGTTCCCAATTTGCTTAGCGACCATCTCAATGCGCTGGCAGGCCAGTTAGCAAAACTTTCCGACTCAGCCCCCGATGCGTCGCGGCGGCAGGACTATATCTCCGCCGGAAAGCGATTGGAAACACTGGCGGGTGATATCAAGAGCTGGCTCGAGCAGACGGACGAGGGCTGCGTCTATTGGCTCCAGCGTACGTTGTCGAGACGCGGTGAAGTTCGGATGGAAATGCATGCCGCCCCGATTGATATCTCCTCGCGAATGCGGCAGATGCTGTTTCAAGAGGTTCCCAGCGTCATTATGGCCAGTGCGACGGTATCGACAGGACGGCAAGGGGGCTTTGAATTCTTTCAGTCGCGCGTGGGTGCCAGCGGCAGCTTGACGGTCAAGCTGGGTAGTCCCTTCGACTTTAAGAAGCAAGCCGAGTTGATCATCGTGCGCGATATGCCAGACCCGTCCATCCATCGTCAGGAGTTCGAGCGATTGCTGCCGAAAATGATCGAACGCTATTTGACACAGACCCAGGGGCGGGCTTTTGTACTATTCACCAGCTACAGCTTGCTGCGAAGTACGGCTCAAAAGATGCAAAGGTGGTTTGCCGAAAATAAATTCACGTTGTATAGCCAAGCCGAGGGGACTCCGCGCGGACAACTCCTGGATCAATTCAAACTGAACCCGCGTGGCGCATTGTTTGGTACCGACAGCTTTTGGCAGGGTGTCGATGTGCCCGGCGATGCGCTGGGCAATGTGATCATCACCAAGCTCCCCTTCAGCGTTCCGGATCATCCATTGTTGGAAGCTAGGCTTGAAGCGATCCGCACGGCGGGTGGCAATCCATTCAACGACTATCAGATTCCCGAGGCGGTCATCAAACTGCGGCAGGGGTTTGGCCGGTTAATTCGAACCGCCTATGACACGGGTATTGTCGTCGTCCTGGATCCGCGGATTAAGACAAAGTACTATGGCCGTGCCTTTTTGAACTCGCTCCCCGACTGCAAGCAATCGATACACTCGGTGCGATCCGCAATAGCGGATTAGTGTTTTTGTAGGTGTTGTGACGATTGGTGCGGCTGCTTGCCTCTCAAGTCTTGGTTCGGGTTCTTTTGCCAGTAGTATCGGTGGGTCTTCATCGCTATCGCGATTTGACCCACCCTACAAAAAATCACAACCGTTCACGGCCTTTGGCCGTGAACGGTTACGTGCGTTGTAGATGTTGTGACGATTCGTGCGGCTGCGTGCCTCTCAAGTCTTGGTTCGGGTTCTTTTGCCAGAGTGATTGGGCTAGTGCGTAACCTACAGTTCGGAAACTCCAGATTTTCTGGACCATTTCCCTGAGCTTTAATGGTCGCGATCAAGCGTATGTCCACATCAACTCAATGCCGCGTAGGACTGCACATAGGCCTGAGCGCCATTTCGTACGCTAAAGTCTCGCGGTCTGGAGACAAGTGGAAACTGGTCAGTTGTGGTGAAATTGGATGGGAAAACGTCATTTCCAACCCAGCCGCGATGCGCGTTGAACTTCAGTCACTCTTACAGCAGTTGGTCAAGCAGGAATCGCTCAATCGCGAATTGGTGCATGTTAGCTTGCACAATCGGATGTGCGTAACGCGTGTCGTAACGGGCGATCGACATGAGGTCGCCGAGCAACTCGAAGAAATCTCTGACAACAGTCAGCACTATCTTCAATTGGGATTGGGCGAGCAAATGATTGGGCATATAACCGTCCCGATCGATGATTCGCGGCAGCATGGTCAAGTTTCAATCATCAAACGTGGTCTCATCGAAGGCGTCGAAAGCGCCGCCATCCACGCTGGACTCGAAGTTCTCTGGATCGATGGCGCGCTGACCAGCGTCTGCCGGTTGGTCGGACTGGCAGGCCTGGATCGGACGCCGCTGTTGATGGTGTGGATCGGTTCCAGCGGTGCTGAAATTGCCATCAGTTACAAGGGACGCTTGCAACTCAACTACCACGCAGGAGAATGCTGCACCCCGGAGCAAGCCGCCAATACGATCGGCAAGCACCTCAAACGTTTGCGTCGGTTCTGCGATCGCTATCGCCAGGTCGAAGGCAAGTCGGATCTGCGTCGCGTGCTGGTGCTCACCAAGCCGGGTGGCGACGCGGAAATTCGCGAGCGACTTGAGCAGTTCGATTTTGAGAAAGTGCATGTACTACGCGATTTGTATGGCACTGAGTTGGCCGATCGATTGGGTGGTCAATCGCTATGTTCGGCGGGTGTCGCTAGCGCTCTGGGTGGCCTGCTGGTACATCTCGAGCCCAACGTGATTCCGACAACAGACGTTTTCAGCAAATACTTGCTCACCAAGCCGCGTTCACTTCGCAATGTTGTTTTCAAGGATGGCTGGCACGTGCTGGTGGCGGCGGCGCTGTTGGTCGGTATGCTTTGCACCGATTGGGCGTTGCGGGCATGGGTCGATGCCAACGAGCGTGCAAGCACTTCGCTCGTCTCCAATTTTGACTTGGAGCGTCAACAGCTCTTGGAACTCGATCGTCAGCGAAAAATTCTGGCTGAGTTTAAGCGTTTGCAGACAAAAATTACGTCAGCCACGGTACGGGACGTTATCACCCGCGTGGCCACTTGCCTGCCCGAAGATTGTCGCTTGGATTGGTGTGGTATCGATGCCCAAGGTCAACTTGTACTCAAAGGGACGATGCTGCAAGGCGACCAAACGTATGAAGTACTAAAGGCTCTTCGCGATCTTCCGGAAATTAGCGAAGTTGCTTTGGAGTCGGTGGGCAGTGCATCCAATTACGGAAAAACGGCAACACTCTTCGAAATTCATTGCGAAATTTCCAGTCAACCGTCTAAGTCCAATAGTCGCCGCATCGCAGACCACGGAACAAACTACCCAGAACTCCTATTTGGGAACGTGCATTGATGAAAACAATCGTCACGAGCAGCAAAGCCAGAACAAACCGCAGATACTCGCTGCTCGGAGCATGTGGTTTTCTTGCCATTACTGTCATACAAGTCCCCAACGTGGCCGATCTCTGCAAACAGCTTCGGTCTCAGCACGTGCATCGGGCGAAGATGCTAGATGACGATTCGGGGCCCGACCGGATCGCTCAAATGCAAAAGCAGTTGGAGCGAGTCAAGACAGAATTGGAGACGATTGGACAGTCGATGATTGGTATTGACCGAATGCCTGCCATCCAAAGCGAGCTCATGGAATTGGCACGCAGCAGCGGCTGCCAACTGCGGAAAGCTGTGATCCAAGCCGGCTCGTCGGAGATCTGGGAGGCAGAGAAGCTGGCACCGAGTGAGGAGGAAGAAGCCGAGCAACGATTTATTGCCAGCGAAAGTCCCTTCTCGCTGACTACGGAACAATTGAGTTTGAGCTTAACAGGAACTTTGGCGCAAACGTTTGACTTCTTGGATCGAGTGCGCCAGCGAACTTGGTTGATGCGCGTCGCCCAGATCAACTTTTCTCGCGACCCAGACGGTGGAGGTCAGTTGATCGTGGAAGCTAACTTAGCATTTTACAAACTGGTGCACCAAGAGAAGTCGACGAGCGAATCGGTGAAGTGGCGAGAAGGATCTCGCGCTAAACAGATTCATTAACATTGCTATTGAGAATTATGACGAGGCAGGCAAATCCAGGGAGGGATTTCCGTGCAAAATAGAATCTGTATCTACCGAGGCTATCGCTGCCCGCCCGCAGGGGTGTTGCGACTGCGAGCTGCTTCTACAGGTTGCTTGGCGCTCGTCAGTATCTGCCTCTATGTTTCTCCCGCTTCTGCCCAAGGTGTGCCTCAGCCTTCGTCGGTTGAGAACGCAGTTGTCCACGATGCTTCGGAATCATTGAATCGCCGCGGCACGGTCACCTTTCGCGAAACGCCGCTGACGGAAGTTATTCTCATTCTGAGCGAGCAATGGAATGTCAACATTATTGCTGGCTCGGAAATTAACGGCGCAGTCAACGGTGCATTTAAAAATGAAACACTCAAGTCGATCCTTGATTCAATCTTGGTTTCCAACTCGCTGCAGTTTCGGCAGATCGGCAATAGTCTGGTGGTGCTGCCGCTAACGGATGTGGGCGATGTCCAATCCAATTTCACGGTTGAGGTGCTCGATACACGCGTGAAGGATGTCAGCGAAATGACGGAACTCATCAGTGCATTGAAATTGCAAATGAGCGCTGACGGTCAATTGGTTCCAATCACTTCGTCTGGAAAGCTTACGATCCAGGATACGCCCAGCCGCATTGCGGCGGTCAAAGCGCTGCTGGCTCAAATCTCGCCATCCACCACCCCTCCAGTCTACGTGTCCAACAACCTGCCTTCGGCCAATGATGCGGGTCAAGCAGGTATGAACGACTCTGCGGTGCCTGCCATGCTGGCTTCGGTTTCCAGAGCGCTCGAACTGCGTCCGCAGTACATCCTCGCCTCGGACTTGAAGGAACCTTTAACCATGCTGGTGGGCGCTGAAAACCTTTCGGAGGTTGTTCAGGAAAACGCGCTGGTTGTCTTTGGTGACGCGGCCATGCAGCAGCGCGCCCAACAACTGATGTACCAGCTCGACAAACCGCGTCAGCAGGTCAGGATCACTGGATATATCTACGACGTCGATCTGGGAGAAATGGAAAAGCTGGGTGTGGACTGGGGGCAGCGTGCGATGTCGACTTCCATCGATGCCAATGGTGTACCCAATAACATGGAAGTCAGCGGCACAGGCCTGCTATCGCCAGCGGCACTTACGAACTCCGCCAACACCCTGGCTGGCGTTGTTGACACCACGGCTGCGGCTGGGGCGGCGGCCGGTGCCGCAGCGACAACCACAGCGGCTGGACCTGCAGGCGGACAGTTTTTGTTCCGCACCCTCAGCTCGGGTTTCGAACTGCAAGCGCTCATCCAAGCCCTCGAGCAAACTAAGGGCAGCCGTCTCTTAGCCGACCCGCATGTTACGGTTGTCGATCGCAACAAAGCCTCCTTGGGTATTGTCACTCAAATTCCTGTGCAGCAGCTTACACAAACGCAGCAGGGCGGGGCGATAGGCTCTACTACATTCAAAGACGCGGGTATTACACTAGACGTTACTCCACGCATTGCCAACGATGGCACGATCGAAATGCAAGTCGAACCTACATTCAGCGTCCTGGCTGGTTTCCAGAACGGCAATCCGCTGATCGATACGCGCCGCGCGTCAACGGTCGTGCGCGTCAATCACGGTCAAGCGCTCGTGATCGGAGGCCTACGTAGTAAAACGACGGTCGAAACGGTCAAAGGCATTCCAGGCCTGATGAATGTCAAGTACCTTGGGGCCCTGTTTCGTGTTCACGATACCGACGTTCGCGAGAGCGAGCTGTTGGTTTTTATCATGCCCGAGATTGTCGGCTACTGCGGCGGTCTGCAGCGTGAGATGCACGCCCTGGATGTGACTCAGCAGCAATTGAGCCGCATTTCAACGGCCGTTGATGGTCCATTCACGCCCGACTGTAAGGACAGCCATTGCCCGCAGCATCAGCAGCGCCCTCGGATTCACAATGGCATGTACGATTCTGGCTTGATTGGCAGCCATGACATTATCTTTGTCAATCCTACTCCAACCGGTATTTACCAGCCGCAATGGGCGGAGCCCGAAGCGATTCAGGAAGTCCCGCAACCGATACAGGTGCCAAGCGTCGGACCAGCGGCCAGCGACTTACGCATTGTACCCACCGCCATCTTTGGGTCTCCGGGAGCCAAGCCCGTAAGTGCGCAGGCGGAGTCCAGTTCCAGGCGGACGGTGGGTCGAACGGCCGGTTATCGCCGATAAATCTATCCGATCGCTATACGTATCAGTTAGTCACAACCAGAACGACAAAAAAGGCGCCGCGTGGCACAACGGTACAACCACTTGCACCGATGAAGAGTTATGAAAAAGATCGAAAAGGATTTCGATTCTCTAAGTTCGAACAGGGATGTTTACAATGAAATGGGTGATCGTTCTGGGCCTAGTCGCGACCTGCGGCTGCAGCTCGTTTCGCACGACCGCAATCGATCGCTGCGAGCATAATACGCTGGTCGTGAATCCCGAAAGACCCATGCATGGCGTGCCGGTGTCTCTACGGATTCCAACTCATCTCGAGCTCAAGGTCATCGAGACAACCTATTGGGAAAAGCAGGACATACCAGGCGAAAAGCCCACGCTGGTCCCGCTCTCCACCTGTCGATCCACCCGCAGCGTTACGCACAATATCTGCTACACCGAGAAAATTTTCTTGGTCGATCCGCTTCGCCCCGGAGCTGGGCTGCAAAATTATGGATTTGAGTTTACATCCAGCGGGGCCAGCCAAGATGCAGGCAAAGGCTATTTGAAGAAAGTCGACTATAAAATCGACGACCAAACGATCAAAGAGTCGGCAAACCTGGTCTCCAATGCAATCGGCTTGATCACCGCTTTCCAGACCAGCGCGAACAATCCCAGCCCCAATGTGGGCAGCTTGCTGGCTACCGACCGGACTGTGGCTTACGGCAGATTCGATATCAACCGTTGTGGCTTTGAAGAAGAGGTCGCCGCCTTTCTGGACTGTCAAGTCAACCAGTCCAACTGCTCCAACACACCCTGCCCCACCGTCTGCGTGCCCGCTCGCTGCAATTGACGCAGGCCCAGTGCAGGGGCCTGCGCGAATGTCTAGCTTGATTCAAGGAAGAATCGACATGCGAAAAGAACTGACCGTTTTGATACTCGCGTTGCTCACCGGGGGATGCACTTCGTTCAGAACCACGGCACTGCAGAGAGCTGCCAACGATTCCGTCGCACCTGAGGTAACCAATAAACGACTGCGGGGATTGCCCGTCAAGTTGAAGGTACCCTCGCACGTGATGGCGACCGTCTACGAGCAGCAGGTGATTCTCGCCAACTCCAGCGGCATGGATATCGAACGTAGAAAAGCTGCTACGGATGCGGCTGTGGCCGTGCAGAGAATTCAGGACCAGTTAACCCGCTTGTCTCAAGCGGTTCCCAACGCTCAAGCAGAGATCGATGAATTGAGCCGCGCCAACGACGAAGTCGACCGACTAAAGAAACTGATCGCCAGTGACGACGCGCAGGCTGCCGTCAAGAAAAAGTCGTTGGACGATTTGTTCAAGAAGAATTTGGATGCACAGAACAAAGCCAACACAAAGTTGAGCGAAGCAAATTTCGCTCTGCTGGACGAACCGGCGATTCGTGCGAATCTTCAGTTGGCCGAAGCGGCGGCCAAAGTTGCCGCGCGCAACGCTGCCGTCGGCTATACGTTGATTTCATTCACGCCCGCACAGTTCACGGTCGAGACCGAGCTGCTGTACACCGACAAAGTCTTTCTGGTTGATCTCAAACGTCCGGCAGGCGGCGTATTGGACTTGAAGGAAGCCTCCATGGATGAAGAACAGTATTTTTCTAAGATCAAAGCCGAAGTCGAAGAACGCACGCTGGCGGACATCAGCGAAGCGCTGCAAACCATCACGGATCCAGTCTCCAATCTGTTCAAGAGCGGCAAAGCCAACCAAGCGATACCCACTTCGGCAGCGACTCCAACTGCCGAGAGCAATAGCGACGTCAATTTCCAGAAATCAGTTGTCGCAACCCAACGCTTCGATATCAGCGAGCCAGGTTGGGAAGAGCGACTCCAAGCATTCGTCAATGCGCATTTGTGCCCTCAGCCAAGCATCGGGCAATTGCCGCTTGAGATTGTAGATGGTCCGACCTACCCGTATTAGAAAGAAGGCCCACGGCCAGCGCCCGTGCCATTAGGCACAAATCTAAACTTCAAACCTGAGCAAATCCTCGGTTCGTACTCGTACTCGTACTTGGGGCGATTCGAGTACAAGTACGAGTACGAGTACCGTTTCACTGAGTACGAGTACGACAGACACTTAGAAACATGGGTAATGACAAGGCTAGCAGCTGAGGTTCGCGCCGGTGAGACCGCGCGGGTGACAGTATTGCGTGGCAGATCGCTTGAAAACTTGCCCCTGTGAACTAGGCTGGCTATAGCCTTCCATTTTACCCAGCGTAGAGTACTCACTCGTGGCCAAAAAGAAATCAACCGCCCAGAAGCCGACTGCGCGGAACCGCCAAGTTGCTGCGGATGATCTGACGCGTATTGAAGGGGTTGGGCCCAAGATTAGTCATTTACTGGCTGCAGCCGGAATTGATTCGTTTTCGAAATTGTCGCGAGCGTCCGTAAAACGACTGCGCGGTATTCTCGAGCAAGCCGGTCCGCGCTTTCGCATGCATGATCCCGGCACTTGGAGGAAACAAGCCGCGCTGGCGGCCAAGGGTATGTGGCAAGCGCTTGAGGAACTCCAGTCGCACCTCGAGGGTGGTAAGGAACCGGACGATTCAGCTCGGCAGAATTCTGCCGTCGTTGCATTTTCGGCGCTCACGGGTGGCGACTATGTGCCCGGCCAACCGTATCGTATCGAGAGGTTGCTAACTCCTGCGGAGGTAGCCGAGGAATATCAGGCTCGCGCATCGGAGCTGAACGTAGAGTTCGAGGTCGCCAGAAAAAAATCAGATCGGCTTTGGAAACGATTGAGTTCACTCAAAGAGTTCCACCCACATATCACGGGAATTTCAACCCGTTTCAGAACGAAGTTCGGACATGCCGTTTCACCACTCCAAGTCGTCGTGGCCGTCAATGTGGCGAGAAAGATGACGGCGGAGGAATTGACCGCGCGTGGCTATTGGGATATCGCCGACTGCTGCCAGGGACTGGACGTCAACCTGAAGGTCCTCGAAGGTCGTTTTGGTCTGCTGGATGGTCGCGATGGATTTTTCTTGCGCGGCAATGCACTGCCGCAGCAGGCGCTGCCCTTTGACGCCGAAATCGCCGGTGGCATACCCATCTCACAGCCGAACCAAATCTCCAACTTTGGTACGCTGGGCGTCGTAACCATAGCAGGCACGAAGTCGCTGGGGCTGACCGCCCAGCATGTCGTTGGGACCGACCGCACAGTCATGCAAATCGGACCACCAGGCCAACAACCTGAGGCGCGCACGCTCGGCATTGTGCCCAACGTCTTTCCAGCACCCAACCACGTAACGATTCAGGGAGTTAAAGAGTCCGTCGATGCGGCCGAAGTTAACCCAATCAGCGATCTGAGCATTAGGCTGCCTCCCGCAGGCGATTGGCTGCGCGGCATTTCACACTCTGTTGATAGCCAGCCATCGTCATCCCCAGGCGCACCAATTCTCTATTCAACGCGCCGCATCGATATCAGCGACAAGGGTCTGACGGTTCTGAAATTTGGAAACGGCTCGGGGGTACTGGTAAGGGGTGGTATTAGCAGTCCGCTGCAGACCAGCAACATTGGTAGTCACACGTACTACAACAATTTTACCATCCAGCCCGTACCCAATGCCAACGTGCCCTTCGCCGCTCCTGGCGACAGTGGTTCTTTGATCGTCGCGCAAGCAACACGGATCAACGGCCAGCGGCAGCAGGCTTTTGTGGCGATTGGAATCTTATTCGCAGCGCTGTTCGATTCGACCGAAGGACTCGCCTGCAACATGAACTCCGTCGTTAAAGCATTGAGCTTGGACACTCGGCTACCACCCAACCGCTTTATCGAAGACTGGTCCTAACGCACTGACTCAATATGCAGCGACTGCTACTCATCGCTTCTGTGCTGGTACACTTCACCAGCGGAGCATATGCCCAGGAGAATCTCCTACGACTTTTTCATTGCAAGGACACAGGTCCTTCTTCCGAAGCCAGCGGAGGCAGTACGCTAGTTTTTCGCGCGTGGCCGACGGCTCCCATCCAAGTGGCTCTCCCAGCACGCGGAGCCAATCTAATCAGTGCGATACTCCCGCAAGAGTCGCTGGCGCTCGCGATGCAAGTCCTACGTAACTCGCCCCACCAAAGCTCCACTTCTACGAATCCAGTTTTCTACAGCGCCCACACACAGAACGCCATGCTGATAGTACGCGGTCGCGACGTGACCGTTTTCCCGAGAATCATGTTGTCGCATCCAAACGTCTCGATGGCCTGGATGCAGGCTCAAGATTCGATCGCGACCTTGACGCTAGATGATGCTAGCGCCGATCGAGCGGGCAACGACCCCAGTCCCCAACAATCGCAGCGAAATCAAGATCCCGTCCACCGCTGGTACTTTGAGAACATTGGCAGCCAGCCCAGGCAGCGCGTCGTGGTGGTGGCGAAAGGCGCTCTACTTGCCAGCGGACTTTGGGGCCAGCGAGAGTTTGTCGGAAAAAAGAAGGCTGACGCCGAAACCGAAGACGGAAAGAAAGTCGTCTACGGCTTTCGTGTCGTGCATGTCTTTGATGTTAGCCAGACTGAAGGCGAGGACTTACCAGCCCTTGATTTAGCAGTTTCTGGCGACCCTGGCGAGAAGCTTATACAGCTTGAAGCACT
>JBGSJL010000015.1:0-49567 GCA_041741955.1 Pirellulaceae bacterium
TCAAACGCAGGCGGTCCTGTAGCTCTGCCATCGCTTGCGCCTGTTCGAAAGGGTCATCGCTCTCGAATTCGATCAGTCCCAGTGAGGTGCTGGTGCGAATATCCCAAGGTGTGATTCTTGCAAAGCCGCGGTGGCTGGTCACGAGCGCACCATTGGCGGCCAAACCGGTGCCTAGTTTGAAAAGACCCGCGATTGAGAACGCCCGTCCACCGATCTCGGTCTCTCGGCCCACATCGCTGGCGGAGAAATGTCCCGTGCGGATCGGCCCAAACTGAGTTTGCTTCCAGGGACCATAGTCGAGCTGTGTGCTGTCGTCGAGCAAGATCGCCTCGTCGCTAAACAGCAAGTGGTTTTGCTCTTCGAGCTGCGGCAGATCGAAAATGCATTCTTGGGGATCGTAGGCCATCACCGCAATCGGCAAGTACTGGCTGGTCGTATCGCCATCGGCGGATTGCAATTCGGAAGGTAGCGTTCGCCAATTTTGGATCGTAATCCACAGCGGTCGCACTGCCGATACGCCGCGCGTGTTTTCCGCGACCTTCAACCATTTGCGATCGATCTGTCCCGGTTCGTAGAGATGCAGGTAGTCGCGTGCGCGAATTAGCGCATCGAACTTGAGTTTTTCCAGCAGGTTGGTGGCCGTATGCGAAACAGCTCCCATGAAACCGAGCTGCATGAAAACCAGCAACAGTGCGAAGGCGACACCCGCGACTGAGACCAGCGTCTTGACGCCTTGATGCCACAAGTTGTGTAGGGCGAGCGGCGTTTTCATGGAGTGTTTGCGGTCGGGGCAGCCGGTGCGGTGTTAGCCGGCGGCACAGTAATTTCAACTTCGACCTGCAATTGTAGCCAGTCTCTAGCCAACGCTGCGCTGGGGCCGTCCAGTTCGACCACCGCCGTCACGGTGCGATAGTCGGCTCGGGCCAGGGGATTCATGGGGCGCAGTTGTGGTCGGCCTACGAGTTGATATTTCTGCGTGACATGACCGCTGAGTTCTTGCGAGAATGCGCGGCTGCGAATCGTAGCGGGCTGATCCGACTTAACAAGAGCCGCGTCCATTTCATTGATTTCGATCTCGCATACGAGATTGTCCAAGTCAGCCATTTCAATCAGCGGCAGGGATATGCTGGCTTCGCCCTGCGTTGCATTGACCGCCAAAATCACCCCATTAATTGGCGCAATGATGCGGGATGCAGCGGCTTGAGCGACCAGTGCCTTAATTTCGAGGTCGAGGATCTCGATGGCTTGCGAAGCTTGAGCTGCTTCCAACACCGACTGGGCGGCGTTCATTTCAGACTGGGCGGCTCGCTCGGCCCAAAGTAGATCTTCTTCGGACTGCCGGTGAGCTTCGGATTGTTGGCGATAATTCAGTTCGGCTTCGCCCATGCTGATACGCTGGCGATCGATTTCGAGCTGTCCTACAAACTCGCTGGTCACCGAATTCTCGGATATGGATTCCAATTTTTTGAGCACGTTCTGCGAAGCAGTAACCTGTCCTTGGGCGAAGCTGAGCAACTCTTTTTTACGGCCCAGCGAATCTTTCTGAGCCTGTAAATGTTCCAGCTTCAAACCACCTGCAGCGACCTGCCGCGATGCGCCGGCGATGGCCGTATCCCGCTCACGAAGCGCTTCTTCGCGGCGTTTTCGAAGCGTTTCCAGTTGGGCTTGGGAGACTTGCTCGGATCGCATTTCTAGCAGCACTTGCCCCTGGGAAACACTTTCTCCGACGGCTACCAGCACTCGCTCAACGACATCGCCTGGATTTGCCGATAATTGGACAAACCCCCCAGCAGGCATGATCTGCCCTTGGGAGATAACTCGGCTCTTAGAGCCCCTGGCAGCGGTGAGAATATTGCGGGCCGGCGTACTGTCGCAACCGCAAGCAAGCATGACAACAAGGACACAGCCCGCCAGCGTCCGAGGTCTTTCAATTGTTAGCGACGTGCGCATGCGAGACTCTGAATTTTTGTTGAGACACGTTTGGAAGCCGTTCTGCCCAGTCGAACGTCCGCTCCAGTCGAACGTCCGCTATTGAACAAAGATAGGCCCAAAAATTGCGGAAAACCAATTATAGTTGAAAGATCGGATTTCCGAGGCCTACTTCTTCTGGCTTTAGTGTTGTTGAAGGCTAGGTTCTAAGCTAGGTTGAATGTGACCTTGCGGCCATGGGAGCCCTGATTGAAGTGGATTTTGGGGATTGTGCAGGATGCACCGGCGACTGGGCCGTTTGGTGGGATGCGAGTATCGAATTTGCGGGGCGTCCACGAAGACTTGGACGTACACCGAAGCCCGGAGAATCCGGTCACTGCGAAAGAAAAAATGTCCGATGTCGGAAGCCTCAATCAATTCGTCTGCGGTTAGGTTCGATCCCGATTCCAGGAAGCGGATCGCCGAGGGCCAGCTTCCCGCCATCTCGGCAATGCGTCTGCAGCACTATTACGGTGCTGGGGAGCTGCGAAAACAAGTTCTGTACGATAACACCCTTGAAATCTATCCCGGCGAAATCATTATCATGACGGGGCCCAGCGGCTCTGGAAAAACGACCCTGCTAACGCTGATCGGTACGCTGCGGCGAGCCCAAGAAGGCGAACTGTATGTGCTCGATCGGCCGTTGCACAAGGCGACCAACTCCGATCTGCTCAATCTCCGCCGCGAAATTGGTTTCATCTTCCAAGCTCACAATTTATTCGATTCGTTGTCTGCCACACAAAATGTGCGGATGGCCCTCGAATTGGCCGATCCGGGCGGTACAAGGGCCGCGCAGACTCAAACATCCAAGGCGATGCTGGAAGCGGTTGGCCTTGGTCAGAGGACAGGGCATAAGCCCAAGCAATTGTCGGGCGGGCAGAAGCAGCGTGTGGCCATTGCTCGAGGGCTTGTTCACAAGCCACGTCTGGTACTGGCCGATGAGCCAACGGCTGCCTTGGATGAACACAGCGGTCGCACCGTGGTCGATCTGTTTAAAAAAATGGCCAAGGAAGACAATGTCACCATTATCATTGTGACGCATGACAATCGTATCTTGGATGTGGCCGACCGGATTGTGAACTTAGTGGACGGTCATATTCGAAGCGATGTGCTGGTCCAGGAAGCTGCGATTGTTAGCCAAATGCTCATGAAGTGCGATGTTTTCAAACACCTGACGCCGCGCGGACTGGCCGAGATGGCCGATCATTTAGAGTTCGAAACATTCGCCGCAAATCAAATCGTCATTCGCGAAGGTGATGTGGGTGACAGGTTCTATCTGATACGCAGAGGGGAAGTCGCCATTCGGCGCGGAGCCGATCCAAAGCCCGTCGCCGTACTTAAAGAAGGCGACTTTTTTGGCGAAATGGCTTTGCTACTCGGGCAGCCGCGGAATGCTAGCGTCGATACACTTGCCGACACCGTACTGTATTCTTTGAGCCAAGAGCAGTTTCGCAAAGCCATCTCCGAGCAGGCGTCCTTTGAAACTGAAATCCGCAAGAGCCTTTTTGATCGGCAATGAGTTTTGTCCCACGGCCTTGAAGCACTGACTGGCCGCAATGGGGGTTTGAACCATGTTGTTGGCTCCTATCGGGGATTAAACAAGCCATCCCGGGTGGTAGACACCTTGCAAGTCGATTACAATCGGGGTTTACTGAATCAATGGGGGATGCGAATGCTTCACGGCATGCGGTTGGCGTTGTCGAAGCATTTCAGTAGGGTCTCGCCAGCCGTCGGTCGATAACTGCTATGTCAGTTTGAAATTTCTACAATTCGTGGTTCTGTTCTGCAGGGTTGCATGGATGACGCCAGACGCAAGTTTTTACCAGTTTTCCAAAGAGGTCTGGGAGCTTGTCAACGAGCAGGCTCGTCAGTCTTTAGACCGCAAAGAGTTTCGCTCCGAGGATGCCCGTATCGAATCGATTCGCTGCGTTCACTTGGACGAAGAGGGCGAGTTCGATTACGGCAGACAGGTATGGTTCTTTGAGGCTACTGCCATGGACCCCGTGGGCAAGCACCATCGGTTGTATGGTGCCCTCGATTTTTCAGTGCAATATGCCTTGCTAGTTCCAATGCGGGCCATGCTCATGGACGATCCCCATCATCGCCAGCGTTTCCTGCATTCGATTGTCAAGCCGCTAGAATCTCAAGTCTGGGTAACTCCCTCGACTAAAATTTGGGTTCGATTGACCCTGGCTTCCGTGATCATCCTCTCGGCTACTTGGCTGCTCTCGTTGGCCGCCTGTCTGATGGATTCATGACCTACGCGATTCGGCGCTGCCGCAACCCGAATATCTTGTTGATGAATATTCGGTAGAATCGTGCGTTAGGCGTGAGTGACTGTGAGTGGCTGACCTCTTGGGGCATCCACTATTGCTTGCTAGAGGCCCAAAGCCCGCAGAGTCGAGGATTTTCCATTGGGCTCGCGTATCGAATTCATCATCAACAGTAATTGATTGTCACCATGATCGACTCCCCCGCCATCGATGTGCGGCAGGTGCATAAAACCTATCGCGAAGGCTGGCTAACTCGCAAGAGCTTCAGCGCTTTGCAGGGAGTCGAACTGACCGTCCGCCGCGGCGAAGTCTTCGGGCTGCTCGGCCCCAACGGTGCTGGCAAGACGACTCTGATCAAAATATTGCTGGGCATCGTCCGCTCGACCACTGGTGAAGCCTTTCTGCTGGGTGCTCCCGCTGGTTCCAAAATGGCCCGACAGCGAATTGGCTATTTGCCGGAAAATCTGAGCTTCCCATCGCACCACACCGCCATCCGCGCGTTACAGCTTTACGGTCGATTGAGTCGCGTTCCCGAGGCTGTTATCAAGACAAAATCTGCCGAACTGCTCAAGCTAGTCGGCTTGGAGGGAAGAGAACGCGAATATGTGCGTAAGTACAGCAAGGGTATGCGACAACGGCTAGGGCTGGCTCAGGCCATGTTGCATAGCCCAGAATTGCTCATTCTGGATGAGCCTACGGACGGATTAGATCCGGTCGGACGCTCTGAGATTCGTCGCTTGATCACCCAGCTCAGAGACCAAGGCAAGACGGTCTTTCTCAATAGTCACATCTTGCAAGAGGTTGAATTGGTTTGCGATCGAGTCGCCATCTTGGCAGGCGGCAAACTACGCGGTGTCGGCACCCCACAAGAACTCACGACCAAATTTCACGGTGCCCTTTCGTCCAAAGTTCGCATGGAGTTGACGGGCGATGCGTCGAGCCTGGAAGCGCTGCGGGGTCATCAAGCCTGCGAACTGCTGAGCCTGCCAGATCTCAAATGGCAATATGCTACTGCAGTCGAATCGCAAACCGATGTTGATCGCTTGGTGGACCATATTCGCCAGCTAGATCTGAGCGTCTTGAAGCTCGAGCGGACGCGACCAACGCTCGAAGAAGTCTTTTTGTCTGCGGTTAATTCGGATTAGGTTTCTCGAAAGCGTTCGATCGATGCTGCTCAAATTATTCCAACTCGAGTTTTGAATTCCATGAAGCCCTATATTGCGATCCTGATTGACTCTTTCTGGGAGGCCGTAGGCAATCGGGTGCTGTGGGCCTTGTTGATTGGCTGGTCGCTGGTGCTGCTCGGTTTGGCTCCGTTTGGCTACATTTCCCAGCGGAGCTACCAATTGTCGAGTGTGGACATCGATAACCGCTCGCAGTTGATCGAGAATTTGGCTAGTGGCCTCAAAGGGCAGGGCAATCCCAGCGTTCAAGCAGTTGCCAGCCGTCTGGAGCCTGAGTTTATAGAACGCCTGAAAAAATCTTCGGCTGAAGATGAATCGCAAGGCCAACGCCGCATCAGTCAAAGCGAGCTGGCTCAGGCGCTCAATTTCGTGGTGAAGTCGAGCGATCTATTTTCGGACGAAGCGTTTCCATCGGCCAAACGTCGCCCGCGACTAGAGCCATTGATTGAACGGGCCGAGCAAGGCTCGATCGACGAGGCGGAACGCGAGGAGCTGAACCGAGAGCTGCTGCAGCTTGCATTTCCCCTAGTCCTAAATCGTCCTCAGGGCGAGCAGCTTTGGATTGGCTATGCGGGTTTTAAGCTGGGTGAACCCCTACCAGTCAACCGACGACAAATCAAACAGTTCCTCGAACCCCTATTGCTCGGTTTTATTATTAAGTTGGGGCTCGGCATCCTGGCCGTCTTCGTGGCGATCGTGGTTACCAGTCCGATCATTCCAGACACTTTTCGTTCTGGCTCGCTGCACTTGCTACTAAGCAAACCAATTTCGCGAGTGTGGCTGTACCTGTCTAAGTTTTTTGGCGGCTGCATTTTCGTGTTGGTCAATATCACCTTCGTATTGATCGGACTCTACTTCATCGCAGGCTTCCGCTTCGATATATGGAATAGCGGTCTGTTGGCCTGTATCCCGATTTTGATGTTCGTCTTCATTATCTTCTACAGTGTCTCAGCACTCACCGGACTGGTGTGGGGTAATGCGATCGTGTGTGTTGTGGCCTGCATGATCTTCTGGCTCTTTTGCTTTTCGATTGGATTCATGCACGATGCGTTGCTGCCGCAGGCGGAGGTTCTCCCTCAAATAAGCCGGATTCGTGAAATTGATGGCCGAGTGATGACGGTCGACCAGCGCGGTGTGTTGGCCGTCTGGAATGCAGAGTACTCGATCTGGCAGCCCGCTTTGGAGAGCGACGTCCGCGGCCAAGCGCGAACCTTCGGGCCGATGTATCTTGAAGACCGAAATTTGATACTCACCAAGTCCTTTTTTCGACTCCCGTTTGGCGACCTCCAAGCCCGCTCCAGAAAGTTGTCCATGATTCGCTTGGATAAGGGCCAACAAAAGCCAAGCGATGCGTCCGCTGCGATTGAGGAGTCTACTGCAATTGACGAGTCTACTACGTCTGGAACAGACATGCCCAGTACGGTCAAGTCCGATGCGCCCAAGTCTCTGGCGGAGACCCGCGAGACTCCCGTTTGGCTAAGCGATCCTGGTCCCGAATTGCCGGCACAGCTTTTTGATGTCGTTGAATTAGGTGACTCCATACTGGCGATTTGCCGCGGCGGTTTGTTCCAACTCAACCTTGAGAAACTGGAGATTGCCGAATCGTCTCAGAAGGGATTTTTTGGAATCAAACTGCCATGGGCTAGCGCTAGCGCGTTCGATAATATTGCACCTAAAGATTATTTCCTCAGCGCGAATTCGAATGCGGCAACCACACAAAGTGGCGATGGCCTGATCGTATACAGCAGCGGCAGCCTCGACCACTTTGTCTACGATGGCGAAAAACTACAATCGGCAGGCAGCAGTAAACTCGAAGGCGATGGCACCGAAGCAGCGATCGTAGAAATGAACCATCGCTTTTGCGTGGTCGCCAGAGACAATTTGCCGCTTGAAATATTGGACGAGCAACTCAAACGACTCGCTACGGTGGCTCTACCCGGCGATCAACAGGTAAGGCAACTGTCTTGGATTCCGGGTACATCGGACATGGCGATCATCACGCACACAGGAAATCTCTTCCGGCTGGATTGTGAATCGCAAGTCCTCGCACCGCTGCTTCCAAGCTATCAGGGACAATGTACTTGCATGACCTGGAAGTCCGACAAAGAGGTTTGGCTGGGTACGAAGCCAAGCAGCGTGGTTTTAGTCGATCTCCAAACGGCGCGGCCACTGCAAGAATTCGTACCCCAAGCGACGCTACTGGAGCGAATATTCCGCTGGGGGGTCAAGCCGGTTTATCTGTTGAATCCAAAACCCGCCGCTTTGGATACGGCGATGGGTTATGCCCTGACGGGCAGCCAAACGTCCACTCTGAACATTGTCACCAACGATCTTGAAGCAGCCCAGTTGGAGCTCGATGTGTGGACTCCGATTATTAGCAATCTAATTTTCGTAGCCGTCATCCTTGGTTTTTCCTGTTGGTATGTTTCGCGCAAAGAGTATTAGGCCTCCACTTAAACTCCTACTCGATTCGCGGAAGGCGTCGAAGACGAGTATAATTTCTCACCGGGCAATGGTGACGTTCAGCGACAAGTGTCATGTTTCCCATGCCGAGCTTTTTAACCAGTAGGGCCTTTATGTATCGCAGATTTCGAGTCTGTTTCGGCTCAGCAGGGTTGAGTGTCCTATTGGGAGTCTTGTCGTTCTCACCGCTGGCCACTTTGGTACTACACGCCGAAAACCCGCTGGAGCAAAACGGCATCGGTCAACCCGCTGTTGTCCTGGAGCACCTATCGCAGGCCCTAGCGCAACTGGCGTCGCCCGAGTACTCAATGCGACGCCGGGCGTTTATTGAGCTTTGGAAGGTGGGCAAGCCGGCACTACCCGCGCTATCATCGGCCAAGTTGTCTGGTGAACGAAGCGTGGTGGAAGCCATTTCGATCCTCGAAATTTTAATTGAACTCGACATCCAGCCTAACAACTTAGAACAATCTACGCAGCTATTGCAAACACTCAGCAACCCTACCGTTCAATCCCTCGTCGAACTGTGTCAGAAGGGGTACTGGAATATTGCTGAACGTATTTTGCAAGCCAACAGCAGCTTAGTAGACAAGTTCCAAGACCCTTATGGACGCTATTTGCTGAGCCGGTTGGTGGAGGCCGCCACCGCCCAGGACAATCCGGCGTTAGCTTGGCCCATTGTTAGCCGCGCTAGCGTGCCGCCGCTCAATGTCTGGATTTCACACAAGACGGGATTAGATCTCCAGCAATCCGACGGATTCACCTCCGCACACCTGCTATTCTACCAAGGCGATGTGGATGCGGCCCTTAAGCTAAAAACCCCAGCGGTCGTGCAAGTGCCAATCATTACGCGATCCGGGCGTTGGTCGCGATTGCTCGATGAACCGATCATGGTGACTCTCTGCGGGCGACAGCCCACACTGGCTCAGGCGGCCGTACGCGCCGTTTTGCATGAAGCGGCCGGCGACGTGCAGCGCTCCCAAGAGCTATGGGATGACCTTTTGAAACCAAGCGATACGCCCGAGAGCACGGAGAGCACGGAGCCCTCACAGGCTGCCGAGCCAGCCTTGGATCCCACGTTAGATCGTCCGCAAACTACCGATCCACAGACGCTCGCTGCCCTAAAAATCTTAGAAGAAATCGACCGAAGTGGGTTGGGTGGGCAGGCTGTCAAGTACCAGTTCCTAGCTGCCCTCATGTTCAGCGGCCGAGTGGAAGCGATTGAGCTGTATCTGACTCAAAATAATCCGGTGGCAGCCTACTCGTTTTATCTAGCTGGCAACAATCACGCTCGGGCATTGGCCGCGTTGGGTTTGGAAGCGGATCTATCTAACTTCGAATCTTGGCTCGATGGAAGAAAGGCAATGATCGTGACTGGACTCAGCCAGCGCACGCCCGACAAATCGGTCTTCGATGAGTGCGCGCGGCTCTGCAGCACGCTTTCCAGCCTGGGGTTCGAACAGCAGACCCAGCAGCTACTAGACGAACTGGTCGCGCTGGCCCGACTCAATCCTAGCAAGCAGCCCGAGTTGTGGGGGCGCTCCATACTGGCCTACTTGGGTCGATCCGAATCGAGACGGCTGGCGCTCGCGGCCGCCAAAACGGAATCACCGCTGCTTTCGGATGAGTGCATGGCTGCGGTACTGACAGGCCTTTTTCCCGAGCTGGAGGAAACCGCGCACGCTCTGTGGAAAACGGCTCCGGGCCAGGATAGTTCCACGAAGTGGATCAACTTAGAACACTTGCATGTTTTCGATCGCGCGCATTTTGGCAGCAGCTACCGTATCGTAGTGTCGGCCTGGCTGGAACGAGCCTTGGAGAGCTTATCTCAAGAGAACCTGGCGCCTGGGCATCTCATCGCTCTGGGAAAAATCGCGTCGGGTTTTGGAGATAATGACCTGGCGATCGAGTTGTTGATGACCAACCTCCTGTCCGGGTTCGGCGGCAGCGATACAGTGAACTTGCACTGGATCGAAGCCGGAAAAATACTGGTGCAACGCGGCCAACTCAAGGAGGCACTACCGCTATTTCGCGCGATTCGTCAGACGGGTAGCAACCCACAGCGAGGCTACGTGGAGGAAGTACACGCATTGCTGCTCAGCGGTCGCTACGCGGAGGCCAAAGCCTTGGACCAAGCGCGTTGGCTCAGACCGCTTGCGACAACCCGTTTCTATCAGGGCTATAGCTACCTCCAAGCCGCACGCGAGCTGAGCGATGATGCCGAATTTGAAAAGGCCGCCGACTACGCTCAAGCTGCTTTTTTAACCGCCGATCTGGGCAGCATGGATGTCTATTGGGCTGCAGGTGACTACGCCGAGATACTCAAAGAACTTGGCGACACGCGCCGCAGCGCCGATGTGCAACGAGCCGCCTGGGTCGAGTCGATGCAGCCGTACTCGAGTTCACTCCAATATATGTTTAGCAACGGCTTGCATAGCTCTCTGCGATTTTCAGCCCAAAAAGAAAAACTCAGCCGAGCTGTTGTTTGTATAGCCGACAAGGATTGGGAGGGATTGAATCACTGCATTCAGATCGGTAGACAGTTACAACCTCAGGACATCGAAATGGTGGTTCAGTGCTTTCCGTTGCTGGAGGAAGCTGGCGAAACCGAGCAAGCGAATCAACTCTTTGAGATCTACGAAAGCGATATGTTGGTTCAGATTGCGAGTTGGCCCAACGATGCCACAGCGCTCAACAATCTGGCTTGGATGTATTCCCAGTGCGATCGCAAACTGGAGGAAGCCATGCGGCTTTCCCGCAAAGCAGTCGAGCTAGCGCCCAATTCGGCCATCTTTTTAGACACACTGGCTGAAATCGAATACCGATCTGGACTCGTCGATTCCGCCCTAATCACCATGAAGGACTGCGTCCGACTGGATCCGCGCGAAAGACACTACCGTGAAAACTTGACGCGATTCCGCGAACAAAAAAAATAAGTTTGGAAATCGATGGCTTGCTTATTGAACTTCAAGCTGCCAGCTTATCTTGGAAATCGATGCGAACCGTGCGGCTCCGCACACACAGCCCCGCCAGTACCACGAATCCGAATAGTGCCAAACCCGAAGGCTCTGGAACGGCACGGTAGGGAACTGTCGTGAAACCGATATCTCGAAGTGAACCGAGCGTTGTGTCGCTCAGAAAATTGTCGCCCGATAGAAAGCCCGTCATGAGTTCGTTGTCGAGATTCAAACCGACATTAGGTCCCTGGAGGACCGTTAATGGCGGCGTGTTCCCCTCGTTCCAATGACTATCCGCCGTTCCAGCTCCGCCGCCTAATTCGACAGGAACGAAAGTAGCCGCTGGCGAGAATTCATTCCTAAAGGCCTCTAGTGCGTTGGCACCCGTGTATCGACCGCTGCCATCGGTATATACGCCGTTGAGATCCCAAAGCGTACCGATTCCGAGAATATGTCCCACCTCGTGCCTGATGGTCGCCGCGTTCAATAAACCTCCGAAGGTGGCGGCTGGATTCACGTTAAATCGCGCGAATCCATCTCTAGCGAAAACAAAGGTATCACCTATCGCGCTGAACGTACTCAGGAGTCGAGGCCCCGCTTGCCCCAGCAAGATGGACCCTCCGGCCGCTGGCTGACTGAAGGCCGATGCGTAAATCGTCAAAGTTCGCGAGACATTGTCGGCGTAGCCTGTGATCAAAGATTGCCAGAAATTTCCAGCGTCGGTGAACACCGCCTGATTTGCGGCTGACAGTGTCGTATCGCCAAATGGTTCATAAGGATTGCTAGCCAAGTTGAAATCAAAATTGATTGTCAGCGCGGCACGGCAGACCGTCTGGCACAGCAATTGAATCGAAATGCACAGGGAAAAACAGAGAAACGCGTTGCGTACAAAAGTCGTCAGACTTAGCACCATTACAGATACCTCTCGTAGAGAAAACGGAATGATTAGGCAGTTAGAGGAGCCCTCTCAGCAGAACGGCTTGAACGCTCAAGAACAAGTAGCCAACCCCCTGCAAACGGGAGCGAATTTTGATACTTATCGCGCGATGCCACGCTCTTCTGTAAGAAAACGTACTGAGTCGGGCGATGTTCGCAGAGTGACGACTACTTCATAGCCAAGCGATAGATCGATGCGTTCAAGTAAAACATGGAACCGATCAAAACGAAGAAGCCTATTCCACAGGACAGTACGGAAACGAGAGTGTACAGCAGCCCACCGCAGATCGAAATGGCAGCTATTGTGCCCGCATTTCCGCAGAAAATCGATGTCGATGTGCCGATAGCTCCCGAAAAATTCTCGCCATCGATCAGCGCAAACGGCACTGAGGCGAGCATCAGGTAAAGCACATACTGCAATAATGCCACGACTAGGGTCGCTGCTAAAATGGGTACAGTGGCCGCACCAGGTTCACCGGCCTGGGTCATCTCACGTACGGCGTAGGGAATGCCAAACTGCCGGACAACATTCAGAACCGTCCAACCAATCATGAGTACGAGCATTCCGCCATACGCGCCTCCGGTTCCGAACAGAATTTTCGCATCTGTGGTTTTCCCACGTACCGCCTGCAAAGCCGTGTTGCAGGTCATACACAGGGCCGCGTTTGCCAACAGCAGCAATCCGATTCCCACCAGTATCAAAGGCGTGAAAATCACAACATAAGCAGCCGTAGTCGCCGGTTCAACTTCGAGCGCCTTGAATAGCGAGACTCCAATGAGTTGGGCCACGAACACGCCCAGCGCTCCGATGATGGCGATGCCGAGGAATACAGCCGGAGCCATCAGGCAACTTGGCAGAAGGCTATTGAAAGTCAGCGTGAATGCGTTTCCGAAAGTCAACCCACGCACGTTGCCGCGAGACTGCGGCGTGTCCCATGGACTTGTTGAGTGTTGATGGGTTGGTGCCGAGTAGGGATTGTTGGCTGCAGCGGCCGTCATATCGCCAAGGTCCGCCCAGATGTCGTTTGTGGCTGGAAATGTTGATTCACGGGTACGGCTACTTGACGGTATTGCCAGTAACTTTCTGCAGAATGGGCACGCGGTAGTCTGTCCTGCAGCCGAGCTAGGAACCTCCATGACTCCTTGGCACCCAGAACAGGCGAACTGGAACGACTTTGTCGTCGGATTTTTAGCCATCCGATGACTCGATGTTTGAGCTTTCTTAGTCTGAGAATTGGCTCCGCTCGCTCTGAATGCCGGATCCGGCGGCAACTGTTTTATCTTGGGCGACGATGGCTTGGGATCGGCAACTTGGCCCTTCGGTTTGTCAGGTGGGCTATTGGTCTTGATCGGGGCAGGGGAGGGTGGTGTCGCCGGTTTTATATCGATGGCAAAAACTTCCCCGCAGGCATGGCACTTGCCCTTCAGGCCGTCCATCTCAGGATTACCTTCGAACAACTGATCGCATTTGGGACAATTGAAAACCCAGCCTGATGGAGCGGTCCCCTCCGAGCGACTGGCTTCCGTGGGGCTCTCAACAATCGTAAAAATCGTTTTGCAATTACGACACTGACCTCGCGTACCGAGCAAATTTGGACTACAGACCAATTCGAAATGGCACTGGGGACATGGAATCTGCAAGCGTTGCAGGCCGGTGGCATTATCCATTACGGTCGCAGCCACCGCGGTTGGTTTGGGAATATCCAATAGCGTTCCGCACGACGGGCATTCGCACGACTTACCACCGCTTCCACCGGGGACTCGCAATAGTCTGTCGCAGTTCTTACACGCAAATTCAATGGACATACAAGTGATTTTGAAACGAAAGGTGGAGTTGGAAGGGGTGACTCGCGCAGCAGATCTCGCGGTGCCCCCTGAACAATGTTGCGGCGCTTGGCTAGGCTAGTTGCCACGTCATTTTTTTTCGCAACCAACCAGCCACTTCCCGATGGAAAGCCGGTTGGTCGGGTAACGATTCGTTGGATAACACGTAGAGCTTGGATCATTTGCTGTGACAACACAAGACAATACTACATCGCGACTGGAAAAATTGTTGCCGCAGCTGGTTGCCGCCAGCGACGCCCTAGCCATCCAGGCCTTGCTTGAAATGCACACGACCGCAGAGCTGTCGCGCGCAGTAGCCCGGCTCGACGACGAGCAGCGCGGCCGCCTCCTGGACTTGATAGATGCCGAAAGCGGCGCGGATTTGCTCGAACAACTTCCTGCTGTACAAGCCCTGCAACTGCTGGAAGAAGCCGAACCCGATCAAGCCGCAGCCGCCATTGATGAGCTACCGAGCGATTTGCAAGCCGACTTGTTGGGCGACCTGAGCGACAGCGACGCCGAAGCCATCTTGGTTCATATGCAACCCGCCGAGGCGCTGTCGGCGCGGCAGTTGAAGGAATACAAGGACGACGAAGCTGGTGGATTAATGGTTACCGAACTGCTTCGCTATCCTGAGCAGTGGACGGTAGAACAGGTCGTCGCCGATCTGCAGGCGGGTGCCGACGAATACCGCGACTATCAAATACAATACGCCTATGTTTGCACGCAGGAAGATCGGCTTCTGGGTGTGCTGAGGCTGCGAGACTTGCTGCTGGGCGACCGCACCCGCGTGATTCGCAACATCATGATCCCCAATCCGCTGTCCGTTTCCGACCACCTGAAACTGGATGCCTTGTACGGTTTCTTTCAGCAACACCATTTTCTCGGTGTGCCTGTGCTCAGGGAGGACGGATGTTTAGTCGGCGTGGTTCAGCGCGGCGACGTGGATCAAGCTTGGATTGAGCGGCAGGATCGATCGATGCTGCGTCGTCAGGGTATCGTCAGCGGTGAAGAAATCCGCACGATGCCCCTGTGGGAGCGCGCCAGGGGGAGGCTGAGCTGGCTGTCGCTGAACATCTTGCTGAACCTGATGGCGGCAGCGATTATCAGCCATTTCGAGAGTACGCTGGCCGCTGCCATCGCGCTGACCGCATTCCTGCCGATCATCTCCGACATGAGCGGATGCTCTGGCAATCAGTCTGTCGCCGTGTCCATACGCGAATTGATGTTGGGGATCGCCAATACGAGCGACGTGATGCGTGTTTGGCTCAAAGAAATCTCTGTCGGCCTAATCAACGGCGTGGCCGTTGGCACTCTACTAGGCGTTATCGCTTGGGTGTGGAAGGGCAACGCCATCCTTGGACTTGTGGTCGGCGGATCGCTAGCGCTCAATACGCTGGTAGCGGTATCCATTGGTGGTATCGTGCCCCTGCTGTTACGACGCTTTGGCCACGACCCCGCCGTTGCCTCCGGCCCACTGCTGACCACCGTGACCGACATGTGCGGCTTTTTTCTAGTGCTGAGTATTGCTAGCCAGTTGATCGAGTATCTGTAGTAGCGACATGCCACATCGCAGGTTTCCAAATTTGTAGTGCGTGCGACTTGTCGCCGCTTTGGCTCGCCCATGTGTGGGAAGAAAACTGGCATATGTGTTTAGCTAGTGCTCGGCGCAATATGCTGCGACTGACATCCGCCCGAAACGATAAACAATTTGCTCTGACAATGCTGGCCAGATAGAATCTGCATAGCGTCGTCCTGAGCAAGTTGACACGAGTGAGCCAAGGCCGCATGGCTTTTTCAATGGGAGTCCACTGTGTCTGAAAAGCCTTACAATTCTCCGACGGATGTTACAAACGCTGACCAGAACCAGTCGCAACGCATATCGTCGGGTCGCGCCACGTACAACGTCGTCTCCGACACGGTAACTGGCGTGAACGTGAGATGGAGCGGCAAGGCACATCAAGGGAAGACATGATTAAGCATGAGGATAGAGAGTCGAAACCATGGGGACACGAAACCATGGGGACATAGCACTTTGCCGCTACGGGTGGCGAACCTCCCGCAAGATGGCCATCGCCATTATCCGTTGGCGCCAAACTTGCGCGGTAATGACGTGCTCTGTCTGCGTGAGCCTTTTATAGATTCGAAGATGATAGGCAACAGCTTCATGAATCGCCTAAAGCACAGATTGGTTGCAATCACAGCCTTGCTGTTTGTCTTTCTTTTCACAGCCCTGAACTGCCAATCTGATGAACCGACGGATTCTTCGTTGCGAGATTTAATGGGCGAATTGAAAGCGGAGAGAGCTAAGCTCAAACGGTATGTCGTCACCTGCACTTTTATTGTCAGTGAGATTCCTGACTACCCCCAAGGTCTCAAGATGACTTTGGAGGTGTCCGCGGCAGATGACCATGACTTGGCCATCTATGACTACAGAAACTGTGAAGTTGGACAGAAAAAGCCCACAAGATGGCAGGGTAAATCGGGGCCCTACTTTGTATCTGGTGAAGAAGGCGGCGACTCGGTTCTTGCAGCATGGCCGACGAAAATTGACCCGATGAGAACCCTACCGCGATTTGACGTATTGGGCATAGGGTTTGGTTTTCTAGGGGAGCTCAAGTTTGGAACGAAGCTCGATAAGATCATCAGCAACTATCTGGAATATCCCAACCTAAGCTTAGCGAACAAGGAAGTATTCGGACTAATTCATTCATCCAATGGACGTCCCCGTATCGTATTTGACAAGAAACGTGGCTTCTGGCCTTTGAATAGCAAGCTTGATCATGCGACATGGAACATTAAGCTGGAGCAGATAAACGAAATACATGTTCCGATCTGGTTTGAATTTATTGAACTCATTAACGGAAGGGAACCTAGTGGTAAGGTTGAGGTTGACCTAAAATGGGAAAATATCAATGAAGACTTTGCCGTTGGTCGTGCTTCCGCTTTAGCGCTAGCCGATCGTTTTGGATGTCAACTCGTTGCAGATTCGGACGAAAAACTACTCAAGAAACGCTAAGGAACTGGGGAACCAAGACATGCACCGGAGTCGCCGATTCGGTCTGGTTTACTGTCAGAATCACCTGCGGCGACCGAGGTGATGTCCAAACGTTACCCCTGCGACTTTCGTTCCGACAAACGCAACCGCACACCTCTCCCCAATGACACTGGGCGCTGATCGCAATAGTTCGCTGGCAAATGTGCAATGTCGAAATCCAACCCAACACTTACGGAGGACCAACGCGGAATTTTGGCCGTTTGGGAACGCTTTGCAATGCTGTATGCGGTTTTAGCTGTAGCTCCGTTGATACCACCCGTCGGTAGTCTGATCGTTCCGCACATTGGGTGGCCGCTAGCCGGGCTCATGTAGCTTTCTACGCTTGTGTACGTACGGATGGCAACTCGAAATCAAATACTGGAATTTTCCTGGGTCCGTAATTTCATTTCGATTTTTTTAGTCGTAGATGCTGTAGCTGGAGTGGCCCACATCATATTGAACAGAGATTCGAAATTTGACTACGATCCTTGGTTGACTGTCTCTGCGATCCAACCGCTGGTTAGGATCGTACTGCCCGGTATATGGCTCATAGCATTTTGGGTAGTTCGAACCGGCGGTACAAATGCCGACGATCAGTGATGAAAAGCTAGAATCAGAAACATGCTGTCATAGCACTTTTTCGCTGTGCGTAGCGAATCACCCGCGTGGCTACTTCCGCCGTTGGTCCTCTGAAAAATGATCTCCACCACTACCGACGATGGCACTCCAATCCGCTGCGAAGTCTGCGGTGCGTTATCGCTTGTCAATGTCACGCGTCCACCTGGAGATTCTGTCTGCCCCGGCTGCGGTTCTTTTTTGTGGGTTGACGCTCTGGTTGAAGTCACCCGCGAGAGGTCGTTTATGCCGGACATAGGCATGCCACAACTTGTTGCGAAAGTTCGATTTGACGCGATATGTGAAATCACAGCTTTCGTCGGCTCTAAACTAAACTGGACGAAGAACCAACTTTACGAACTGAATCACGCGATACTGGCGCGCGAAGAATTGGGATCAACGGGAATCGGTAACGGGTTCGCTGTGCCACACGCAAGCGTGGACTGGATCACATCTTGTACGACGGTGATGGCTTTTTCGCCGAACGCGATTGAATTCGATTCGCTTGACCGCCAACCGGTTCACACGGTTATACTTATCGCTTCCCCCAAATCGAATCCCAGGGAACATTTGCGACTTTTGGAAACTGTGTCACGTTCCCTCCGCTTTAGGGATCAATCCACTGCATCAAGACCGGACGAATTCGGGTAGGGACGACCATTTCTGTCCAAGCTTCCGACATTAAATCATAGCGCGTGAAGATGAGGCGAGGGACAACGGACAATCGATCCCGCCGTTCCCGCTTGGCGAAATGGTGGTGTCGCCCTCTGGCAACAGGACAGCTCAGGAATTTGACGGCGTAGTTGTTGGTGGCTGAACTTACGTGGTAAACTTAGAGGGGCTAAACTTAGACGGTAACATGTCACGTATGACTAGTTTTGGGTGAGATAGCTTAATGCAAACTGTAAAAGTTGTTGTTTGGGAAGATGGTGACGCTTGGCTTGGTTTCCTGCAGGAGTATCCAGACTATTGGACGCAAGGTGTCAGCCTTGATGATCTGAAAGAACACTTAAAAGACCTCCACGCGGATTTAACTGGCGGCACAATCCCAGGAGCACGACGAGTCGAAGACTTGATTTTGTCATGAAGCGTGTCGAACTGATCAAGACAATTGAAGGTTTCGGTTGCGTGCTTATACGACATGGAGCAAAGCACGATTGGTATCGCAATCCTACTACGGGTGTCTCCCAGCCTGTTCCGCGTCACCGCGAAATCAAAGAACATCTTGCGCGCCACATTGTTCGCATGTTGCGCAGCGAAGACGTTCACGATGAAGGTTGAACCAGAAACCTGGGGGCATGTGCGGCTTTTTTCTAGTGCTCAGTATCTCCAGTTCGTTGATCGATTATCCGAAGTAGCGACCGGCCAAATCGCGGGTTTCCAAATTTGGAGTGCGTGCGACTTGTCGCCGCTTTGGCTCGCCCACGTGTGGGAACAAAACTAGCATATGTGTTTAGCTAGTGCTCGACGCGATATGCTGCGACCTACATCCGCCCGCGACGATAAACAAGTGCAGTGTCCCCTGGCGTACGCCCCATCTACTGTGTCTTGACTCCCGAACTTGGCAAGAAAATGGGGGCATGAATATTTATGAAGCCCAGCCATTTTCTTGCCTTTACGTTCCTGCCAAAAATGTGTCCGATGGTAATGCTGCGATCAACCACCGGCTACCGTATTTGATCCCCTGGGGATCGGTTTGCGATGCCATTTTGAGTGAGGTTGAGTTGTAAGAGGACCGAAGAGACACTGAACTTCTAAGTCCGAATTGTCCGTGGAAGTGAACCACCTCAAGGTGTAGACAACATGGCTGAGACAACATGGCTGAGACGGCAAATAAAGTAGGGCTAAATGTCGGACGCGCGTCGGGTCGCGATAAGGCCTGCCACGTAGCCGCCTTTGAAGCCAGCGTCGATGTTGACGACAGTCACGCCAGCGGCACAACTGCTGAGCATGCTGAGCAGCGTCGTCACACCGGCGAAATTGGCACCGTATCCGACGCTAGTTGGTACGGCAATCACGGGGCAGGGCACCAGTCCACCGACCACGCTTACTAGCGCGCCTTCCATGCCAGCCACGACTACCAAACACGCGCATCGCCGCAGTCTTTCTAGATACGGCAGCAAGCGGTAGGGGCCTGCGACGCCGACGTCGCAAATTAAATCAGCGTCAACTCCCATCCATCGCAACGTTTCTAACGCTTCGCGCGCAACAGGCAAATCGGTACTGCCGGCTGTTACGACGGCAACGGGCAACGCTACAAACTTTGTCGCAGGAGCAACTTCCACCGTTCGGGAGCCAGTCGTCGGGGCAGGGCAGGGGGGCTGAGCCACTTCAGCCACTGGCGACATTGAAACCCGCAATGTGCGCCCCAAGTCATCGTAGCGCGTATGAGCGAAACGTGCCTGTAGCGCATCGGCCAACGAGGATTCGACTCGCGTAACCAACACTTCGATTTGGCCGGCTCCCAGTAGTCGTTCGGCGATCTGAGCGATATCCTCGAGCGATTTACCGCTGCCAAAAATAACTTCGCCGAATCCGCAACGACGCCCGCGATCCACGTCGGGGTGATGCGCGCCGACCCCAATCGGTTCGAGTTGCAGCAGTCGTTCGGCCAGCTCGCTCCACGACAGCCGACCGGCTTGCACTTCAGCCACCCAAGCGGGAATTTGCGATGCATCGTATGCCAAAAGAGACCTCGGGCGGTAAGTGGCTGGTTGTCAAGTTGCTTCTGGCTGGTGACAATTCTGATTCTGATTCTGATATTGAATTCTGACATCGACGTGTAATTGTCACAACCACATTGAACGTTTTGGGGTCTGCGAGCTATGACTGTTTGTGTGCTAGCCTATTCTGGGGGACTCGATACATCGGTCATGTTAGGCTGGCTGGTCGATCGAGGCTACGAAGTTCACGCTGTCTATGTGGACTTGGGACAGCCCGGCGAAGATCGGCAGTTGATTAAAGACAAGGCCACGAAAGTTGGTGCTAAGAGCATCCACATGATCGATGCCCGCGAGGAGTTGTGCCGCGACTTCGCGTTTCCCTGCCTCATGTGGCAAGCCAAGTACGAAGGGCCCTACCTGCTGGGAACCAGTATCGCTCGTCCGCTGATCTCGAAAGCCATTTTAGAGGTCGCGGAAAAGGTGGGCGCGGAAGTCTACGCGCACGGGGCCACCGGCAAGGGTAACGATCAATGCCGTTTCCAGCTAGCTGCCGAAGCCCTACGTCCGGACATTCGTGTCTACGCTCCCTGGCGCACTCCCGAGTGGAGAGAAACATTTCCCGGTCGCACTGAAATGTTGGCCTACTGTGAGCAGAGAGGCATTCCCGTCAAAGCGACGGTCCGCAAACCGTACAGTTCCGACGAAAACGTTTTGCACATTAGTTACGAAGCGGGCGAGCTCGAGAAACTGGATGTGTGCGGCGTTGATCTCGTGGACTTTACAATGACCGTCAGTCCAGCCGAAGCGCCCGAGCAATCCGAGGAGGTCACGATAGGATTCGAAGCGGGCGTACCGGTTAGCGTTAACAACCGAAAATGTTCGGCGCTCGAAGTAGTGTCACAACTAAACGACATCGGCGGACGCAATGGTGTTGGACGAATCGATGTGCTGGAAAATCGTTTTGTAGGCATGAAGAGCAGGGGGGTCTACGAGGCGCCCGGCATGACCTTGCTCTATGAAGCGGCTTCCCATATCGAGCAACTAACACTGGACCGCGATTTGGTGCATCTTCGCAATACGCTCTCGCCGGTTGTCGCCGAAATGGTCTACTATGGCTTTTGGTATGCGGCCAAGATGCAAGCCTTGATGGCGTTTATCCAAGAATCGCACAAAGTCGTAACCGGCTCGGTCAAACTAAGGCTTTACAAAGGTAACATGACGGTCATTGAGCGCAGCAGCCGCAACAGCTTGTACGACGAGGGTATCGCTACCATGGAAGCGGGCGGCACCTACAATCAAGATGATGCCGAGGGCTTCATTCGTATCCAAGGGCTGCCCTATCGCGTGCAAGGCAAAGTTCGCCAATTCCGCAAGTAGTCAGCTCCGCAACTAGTCAGCTCCGCAAGTCGACAGTTCCGCAAGTCGACAGTTCTGCAAGTCGACGCCTACTTCAATTGGTAGTCCGTGGGATTGATCGGCTCGCCGCCTTGAGGGCTTATCAAACCATTGAGAAGTACGGGTGGCAGATCTTCGGGCAGCCAACCCGAAGAGCCATCGCAAAAGACGACAGCCGCACCGTCGGTCTGAATGCCTCCGATCGTATTTGGGCCGCTGGCACCAATCTTGGTATTGAGTTTGCTAACGTCGATGTCCCAGGGTTGAGACCACTCGATCTTGTTATTATCCGTTTCGACAACCAACAATGTGTTCGACTTTCCATCGGGGATTTGCTGCGGACTCAAGGGACCAGAACTTGGAAACACCGTGTTGTTGCCAGTCAATAAGACATAATTGGCTTCTGCCGACCCGGTCGCATACTGTGCCGAGGGACTTATGAAGACTCTAGGACAACTGGAAACGAGGCTCACGTTGTTCGGTGAGTCCCATGCCTCGTCCAATTTAAATTGCGTGTACAGCGCGGTCTCACCTAGTTGAGGCAAGATCAACACGCGCCAACTGTAGAGCGGTTTGCCGGATGCATCGAAGACTGTGGGTGTTGGATAAGTTCCATATTGGACCGCATATTCATCGAGTGCTTTGGCGATGAGCTGTAAGTTATTGAGGCTGGCGATTCGATTGCGTCGCGCGGTTAGGCCCTGGAACGTAGGCCACAATAAATACATCACCAGCAGCGAAAGCACCCCCAATCCAGCCACGAGCCCCAGCGATTGGAGCATCCTCGCCAAGAGGTGACGATGGCGCGCGACCTGCTTGACTTCCACAAAACGGCTGTCCACGGGCTTCGACTTTACCGCGTGCTTCAACGGCGGCTCGGGCACCGTGACGGTCTTACCGCAGTTTGCGCAAGCACCACTGTGGCCAGCTACCGACTCGTCGACCAGCGTCTTCTTAAAGCAATACGGACAAGTAAATTGGAAAGCCATAACGTTTTAAATTGGGACAGTGATATGATGTTCTGAGAAACCAACATTCTAAACAAGAAACTAGCAGTGTAGGGGAGGGTGTCCATTGTGCGAGCAGTCGTGCAACGAGTTACCGAGGCGTGCGTTACTGTTGACGGCGAACTGATCTCTCAGATTGGAGCGGGCCTGCTGGTGCTTCTCGGCGTCGAACATGGCGACACACAGCTCGACGTAAAGTACTTGGCTGAGAAAATTACTGGGTTGAGAATTTTTTCTGATCAAAACGATTTGATGAACCTAAGTGTTCTCGATGTGGGCGGCCAAGTCTTGATTGTCAGCCAATTTACTCTGCTGGGTGATGTGCGTCGCGGACGTCGTCCTAGCTTCACGACGGCTGCCGAACCCTCCAGCGCCAACCAACTGTATCAAGACGTGTGCCGGTTGGTGAGTCAGACCGGCATGAAAGTAGGGCAAGGGAGGTTCCAAGCCGATATGCGGGTGTCCCTGGTGAATGATGGTCCAGTGACGATTCTCTTAGATAGTCGCAAGCTCTTTTGAGACGGTCATCCCGCTGCCATTGAGTAGCCAGTTAGCCTTAGCGCAGCCAACTCTCGCTGCGTTCAACGAGTAGCTGAAACAACTCCGTCGCCGTGTGAGGCACATCGGGGCGTTCGAAGCCAAATCGCCCCATAAAGCCCTCGTCTTGATAAACCAGAAAGCTGATCACAGCCAGTTTGCCATACGTCACATAATTGGCCCATGAATTTTGCCCCCAAAGTTTGAGGGCCGTGCCAAAGGAGGTCTTAAACGCGTACTTGCCTTTGCGGAAATCTACCGACCAAATTTCATCGAGAATCAAGTGACTCAAAAATCCCAGCACCACGCCCGACGTCTTGAAGAGCCGGATACTCATGTCTTCGGACGACATAATAAGGAAAGCTAACATACCGGCAATTAGGGCCGCCGGTACGCTATGCCACATGCCTCGATGGACGGTATAGCGTCGGAAAATTTCTGCAATCAAAAATCGAATCGTGAGATAGACCAGGGCTGCGGCCAGCACCATTTGTTCGTGAGTCAAATGCAGCCGTTCAAAGCGTTCGACCATCAACATCGGCACGACGGCGGCGCCCAGCGTGGTTGCTTCTCGCAGTGGCCGTCCAGAATCGCTGTCCAAGTCGGGTAGCATACCGCTCACGCTGCACAGACCGCCGGCCAGGACACACGTCGTCCAGTGCATGCCCGCTTGAGCACCTGCCAAGCCGAGTACAACGCCCGTGGCCGTGCTTACGGTCATGTGTGTCTTGAAATCAGCCACATTGCTACCTATCGCCGAGTATTTCGCGTCGAATAACAGCGGACTGTAGCGAATCGTTGGGAACGACTGAAGAGCAAAACGTCACGCCCCATGGGATGAGTACGTTTTCCTGATTTCAAGAATCGCGGCAGAAAGCGGTCTTCGCTCTGCGGACGAGTTTTGCTAATCTCCTGGAGAGGTGCCTTCCATCCAGCCCATTGGCCTGCCGGATGGTCTCGGGGTCGTCTTAATTAGAACTGCAAATTGTGAGGATTTACCGACGTGCAAGCCTACGACTTGATCATGCTCATCGTGATTGGTATGGCCACGATCTTCGGAGCCATCAAAGGCTTTGCGTGGCAAGTTGCATCGTTGGCATCGATCATTATCAGCTATTTGGTCGCCTACCGATTTCGGTATGATGTCGCGGAAATGATCCAGGCCAAACCGCCTTGGAACCAGTTCTTAGCGATGCTAATTCTGTATGTGGGAACGTCGTTTGTAATTTGGGTTGGTTTTCGCTTGCTGAGCACTTCGATTGACCGAGTGCGGCTCAAAGAATTTGATCGTCACTTGGGTGCCGCGTTTGGATTGGCCAAAGGCTTAGTCTACTGCCTGCTGATCACCATGTTTGCCACAAGTCTGTTGGGTCCCAACCAGCAGGCGGCGATTTGTCATTCGCGGTCTGGCTACTACATTGCCAAGGCCTTGGACAACAGCGTCGGTGTTCTCCCCAAAGAGATTCATGATGTGGTTGGTCCCTATCTGGCGAAACTGGATGAAAAACTCAAAAACGGCGGAGCGTTTGGCGACAGTACAGGTATCGAACTAGGCGGGTCGCTTTGGCCCAGCAGCACAACGGCGGGACTGGAACCCAATCGGGATGAAACGACCGGTTTTGGAAACTTCACCGAGAGCCTGCAAACCGGAATTCGCAGCGCCTTGCCACATTTGCTACCCGGCGCAGGAGATGGCAATTCGTCCATTCCGAATTTGCCAGGAAATTGGAATCAAAACGGAATTCTTCCGAGCTTTGAAGGCGGCAACTTGAATCCCGGAAACTTTTTGCCGCCGCCGGCCGCAGGAACCAATTTCGGCCAGCCGCCACCGCCACAAGTTTTTCCGCCGCTGGGTTCGGCGATAGAACCTCCGAACACTTATGGCCAGAGCAACTTCAGTTCTGGGCTGCGTCCGAGCATTCCACCGGTGGGGCAACAGGCACAGCAGCCGAGCATGATCCTGCCACGCTGAGCCGTTTTGGCGACAGCCACGGTTGATGTACGATGGCCTTCCAAGGCCGTCGAATGGCGGGGACGACGGCCTTGGAAGGCCATCGTACATTCGTTAGCCCGCTAACACCCAAACGGCTTCGCAAAAAACGCTAGATCTCAGGCAAAAGCCGACCTCGAACCGAACATAAGAAACATTATCGGACGTTGCTTCCTGGCCAATTCGGCATTCAAAATCGCTGAAGCTGCTCCGGTCATCGATCGCCTAACACCGCCTAACTACACGGTCGACTCGAGCGGATCATACTGAGAGGGATCGAGGAAAACTCCCATGCGTCGGAATTTTTCGTAGCGATTTTCTACGAGCTGTTCCGTGGGACGCTGGCACAAATCGGCTAGAGTCTTGACGAGATAACTCTTCATGCGCGCCGCCATTTTATGATGATCGCGATGGGCTCCACCCAGCGGCTCTTCGATCACATCGTCGACTACGCCCAGTTCTCGCAGATGGGACGAAGTGAACTTCAGCGCGTCGGCCGCTTTCGGAGCGTGTTGGTGACTTTTCCACAAAATGCCCGCACAACCTTCAGGACTGATAACCGAGTAATAAGCATACTGCAGGACTGCGATGCGATCGCCCACGCCGATTCCAAGCGCACCGCCAGAGCCACCTTCACCGATGACGATACAAATAATTGGCGTTTTCATCTGGCTCATCTGAAACATGCCCTCGGCAATCACTTGGGCTTGTCCGCGTTCTTCGGCGCCCACTCCTGGATAAGCACCGGGAGTATCGATGAAGCACACAATGGGCATGTTGTATTTCTCAGCCAATCGCATTTTGTTCATCGCTTTGCGGTAGCCCTCAGGATGTGCGCACCCAAAATTGCAAGCGGCCCGCTCGCGATAGGTGCGACCCTTTTGATGTCCAACGACCATAACTTTGAATTGATCGATTTTGGCGAAGCCGGTTAGCATCGCCCGATCGTCGCCAAAGTGCTTATCACCATGCAATTCAACAAATTCATCGAAAGCCAAATTGAGGTAGTCGCGGGTGTAAGGGCGATCCTTGTGACGCGATACTTGAACAGTTTCCCAGGGTGTCAGGTTGGAATAAATCTTCGCAGTGACTTCATTCCACTGACGACGCAAGTCGATGATTTCTTGCTCGACAGAATCAGAACTAGGAGTCTTGCTTAGGAGTTCTTGGATCTTGGCTTCGATGTCCAGCATGGGTTGTTCGAATTCCGGACCCGTGGGTGTCTTGCTCATGCTAATTCTCTCGACAAACGCTCTGGATGGTTTAGGCTAACTGGCACTGCAAAAAAAATATATTCGATGTCGTGCCTTACTCTTTTTTCTCGGGCCCCGCTTGTTCAGGATTCGTAATGCGGCCCGAGGTTGGAAAGTCATCAAACACACTTGTTTCTGGAATGCGGGGTGGCTTCTTAAAAATTTTGGTCACCCTTAGAACCTTCAGCAGCTCCCACATCGTCTCGGGCCGGTCTTCGGCTTTCTTGGCCATCATGCCGCGAATGACCGCCGCGAACTCCGGTGTCACATTGTCGTTGGCTACTAGAGGCGACGGGATCGGTGCCGAGATATGTTTATTGAGCAGGTCATTGGGGCTCTCTCCGGTGAACGGTAGTTTGCCAGTCACTAGTTCGAAAAGGACGCAGCCAAAGCTGTAGATGTCCGAACGTTGATCGAGTTGCTTACCACGAATTTGCTCGGGCGCCATATAGCTCCGAGTGCCTTGAATGTTCCGAGACTTACCGCCCCACAACTTTGAAATGCCTCTTCGGACGCGCTGTGAAATCGTGAAGTCGATAACCTTGACTTCGCCCTCGCGGCTGACCAAAAAATTATCCGGTTTGATATCACAATGGACGTAGCCATGATCGTGCATGTGATAGAGACCTTCGGCGCATTCTCTGATAATTCGCTCCAGTAGATAGGCGATCGAATCCGGCCCGCGTCGCAAGGCCTGTTTCATATTGAGTTCACTGAACAATTCGAGCACCAGAAACGGAGTGTTGCCGGTCAGAACCAAGTCGTGCATTTTGATAATGTTGGGATGGTTCAGCGATCGCGCAATTTCGAACTCGCTCTTCAGGAAACCAACTTCTTGCTTGTTCTTACGAAAGTCCTCTCGCAAGACTTTGAGAGCGAAGCGGGCTCCAGTTTCGGTTTCAATGCCTTCCCAAACTTGGCAGGAACTGCCCATTCGAATTAGCCTTGCAAGCCGATACGGGCCCAGAAAATCGCGTATTTTTGTCATCAGAGGTCCGCTCGGGCTATGGTAAAAAGTCGATCTTTAGGAAGCGTATGATAAATGAAAGCCCCGCCCGCCTGAAGGCGGCTTGAAACGTCGCCGGCAGCTAGGCACCCTGAGGAAGTCGCTGGACGATGAGCTCTCGGATTAGGCGCGTCATCGTTTGATGGCGAAATTGTTCGGTGAAACGCCTAGCCCCGCCCTGCCCCAGTCGCTGGCGAAGTTCGGAATCAGCGGCCAGTTCAATGATGGCTTTAGCAAGGCCCGCGACGCTCTTGGGTGGTAGCAGAAAGCCCGTCTCGCCCGGCAAGGCAACTTCGCGGGCTCCGTCGATGTCGTAGCTAACGATCGGCTTGCCCGCAATTAAGGCTTGCGGCAGCGTGCGGGCCAAGCCCTCGCGGAGGCTGGTATGCACCAACACATCCATCGCGCTCAAATAGTAGGGGACTCGTTCGGGAGGTACGAGTCCAACGAAGCGAAAGCACTGCGACAATCCGAGCTGCCGGATGCGTGCTTCCAACGGTCCGCGCAGGATCCCGTCCCCGACCAGCAGGAACTTAACATTCCCATTGGCTCGCACAATGTCGGCTGCAGCTTCGATGAGATACTCATGGCCTTTGAGGTGGAACAGCCTCGCGATCTTTCCAATCACAACATCGTTGGCGGCGAAACCAAGCTCTGCACGCGCCGCGCGGGAGAACTGATGGCATTGAACAAAGGGCTCAACGGCCATCCCCGAATAGATCGTCGTGAATTTTTCGCGCGGGGCAACACCCGCTGCGACCATTAGGTCTGTCATCGCGTTGGCCACACTAATCATATGATGGCAGCGCTGGGCGGCCCAGCGCTCGAGCTGGATAAATACACGCCTCGCGATGGCACTTTGGTAGGGATGAAACGGAGCACCATGCACCGTATGCAGAACCAAGGGTACCTTCAAATTCCACGCAGCCGCGCGACCGAGAAAGCCGGCTTTGGCACTGTGCGTGTGCACGACGTCGGGCTTGAAGTTCGCAATGGCTTGCGACAACTGACGATAGGTCGTCCATTCTTGCGTCGGTCGAATCTCGCGCCTGAGGGAATCGACAAAATGAATCGGCAGCCCCCCTGCCCTGCCCTGGTCCAGCAGTTTGCCTTCGGGGCCCAGTGCGGGGCCCGTGATCAACAGGACCTCGTCGGCATAGTCTCGCATGAGGTCCAAACAATTGAAGAGCGTATTCTCCTGCGCGCCACCGATGATCATCCGCGTAATAATGTGGGCGATGCGCATCTAATACTTGACCTCCAGCAGGAACAGTCCACAGGGGGGCGCGGTCTGCCCGGCCTGGCGTCGATCGCGTGTTTCGAGTACCTCTGCAACCCAGGTCGGCTTCTTTCGCTGAACACCTACTTGCACTAGAGTTCCAGCAATATTGCGAACCATGTTGTACAAAAAGCCGCTGGCCTCGACCTCGATCGTGTACAGCGTGCCATCCATGTGATCGCGGGCCGCTACGGTCAGTTCGCGAATGTCGCGGATCGTGCTCGTTCGCGGACTGCCAGATGTCTGGAAGGCGGCGAAGTCGTGGGTGCCGATCAAAAGCTCAGCCGCCGCCTGCATCGGTTGGAGCTTCATCAATCGCGGTATCCACCACTGCGTGCGCGCACCGATGGGGTCCGGCTTGCGGGCACAATAGACTTGGTAGCGATATCGTTTTCCCGTACTGGCCCTGAGCGGATTGTAGCGCAGTGGAACTTCGATCGCATCGCGCACGGCGATATCGTTGGGCAGCAGGGTATTGATGGCTAAAGGAATGCGATCTGCGGGGGCAGACCAACGGGCCGATGTGAATACGGCCGACTGCCCAATCGCGTGTACGCCCGCATCGGTGCGGCTGCTCGCTAAAGTCGTCACGTTGGACTCGCCCGTCATCGCGCACAGCGCCGATTCGACTGCGGCCTGAACCGAGGGATGGCGGGTTTGTCGCTGCCAGCCTGCGTAGTTGGTGCCATCGTAGGCGATGGTCAATCGAAAACAGCGAAGTCGTGGATCGGGCTCAACTTGGGACATTAGCAAATTTGTCTGACAGTAGCTTGCCAATTTGGACAGCGTTGGTCGCCGCGCCTTTCCGCAAGTTATCGCTGACACACCAGAAGCTAATGCCACATGGATGGTTCAGGTCCTTACGCACTCGGCCCACAAATACGTCTGGAAGATTGGCGCATTCGCGCGGCATCGGATACTGCTTATTCGCCAAGTCATCGATGAGAGTCACACCTGGAGCATTGCGGAACAAGTCGCGGATCTGCTGAAGCGACAGTGGCTCAGCCGTTTCGCAGTAGATCGATTCGCTGTGACCAATCAACACGGGCACGCGGACGCAGGTGGCATTGATGGCGATCGAATTGTCACCGAGGATCTTATGCGTCTCGCGGACCATCTTCATCTCTTCCGATGTAAACCCGTCCTGCTTCGGCGAGCCGATGTGTGGAATGAGGTTGAGCGCGATATCATGCTGGAACATTTTTGGTGGCAGCGGGTTACCATTGAGTCGCGCGGCTGTGTGGGATAATAATTCGTCCTGGGCTGCCATGCCCGCACCGCTGACCGCTTGATAGGTGCTGACAATCACGCGCTTCAGGCCCGCAGCGTCGTACAGTGGCTTGAGTGCCACGACCATCTGCGTGGTGCTGCAGTTGGGACTGGCGATGATGCCCTGATGATGAAAAATATCTTCGGCATTGACCTCTGGGATGACCAATGGAACTTTGGGGTCCATGCGATAGTAGGCGCTCTCGTCGACGACGATTGCTCCGCGCTCGACGGCCCATGGTACAAACTCTGCGGCAACTTCGTCGGGTGTCGTGGCGATGACTACGTCGACACCGTTGAAGGCTTCGGGTTCGAGCAGCTCGACTACGATCTTTTGACCGGCTACCGTGATCGACTTGCCTACCGAACGGGGTGACGCCAGCAACTTCAGCGTCTGGAAACGCAGCCCCTGCCGAACAATTTCTTCCAACACGATTTGCCCTACCGCACCGGTAGCGCCAACAACAGCAAGCGTCTTAATCACCAAAAGGCTTCCACAATAAGTTGTCAGGACCCATTCAAACTTCGGTTCTATTACCCTGTCGCAACTGGAGTGTCGCAACGGGGAAATAGGATTCAGCCGATGGGATCAAGTTTAATTCAGGAGTCACTTAGCGGGAAGCGGCATGGCCACGATCGTTCGCTGTAGTTTCCTCGTGAACCTCAGGCGCTAGCGGGTCACTGCCGTCGACGGGATATTGGCGACCGAAACGGGTGGTGGCAGGTAGCGTTCTGTTTCGTCGAAAAGCGGTTCGTTGCTGGATGGCGGCTCAAAAAGTCCGGGTAGCAGTTGATCCGGCGCAATGGGAGTCGGGTTGGACCATTCGGTGACAATACGCAGCTTCGAACTGCGAGAATAAGGGCTCAATTCCTCTGCCGAACGGGCTTGGTCTACTTGATAGAGCCAGTAAGGAAGGGCCGCATCAGGTTTTCCGATCGCCACGCGAATGGCCGTCGGTAGCAACCCCGAATTGTTTTCGCTGAATAGCATATTATCTACTTCAGCGACCGATCGCTGGCTGGTGGGCTGCCGAGGCACACGTCCGCTCAGGAGCCACACATCGACGTCGCCGATTCGGCCTTCGCGGACCGCAATCCAATCGTATTGCTGGTAAATCTTGCGGAGTGCCTCCGCTTGACCGCCGATCGCCAGATACATCGCCACGACCGGATCTCGCAGAGAATCTGTGGTCAAGTTCAGACGTGGAGGCCCACGCACCTTGCCCAAATCGATTTCCGTTCGCCGTCGCACATCGCCAATGGCTTCAATGGAGAGCAGGCGTTGACCGTCGCTGACCTGTAGGAGGGTATTGATTTGGTCGCCGGCAGGCATGCGCAAGTTGAATTTGAGTTTGCCACTCCCCTGCCCTCCCCTGACAAATTCGCCGACACCGTTCAGTTGTTTGCCGAAAACCTGCACCGACTGACGGACAATGCAATAGGCCGGTGGTCCCCAAACGCTCTGCAGAATTGCTTCATGCAGGATCTGCGAAGCGATTTCTTGAGGCGACTTTGAGGCTGGAATGGGTGCCACATTAGAGCTGTCCTGGGCGAATCCACTGCCTAAGCCGCTAAGAATCACTCCGCACAGCCCAAGCACCCTTGCCACAATGATGCGTGCAGGTCGCGCAAATTCGCGGCGCGCATTGCTGGCATTCTCGTTGGGTAATCTGCTCCACATAGTCGGGTTGTGCCGGATTTGTCAAAGAAAGCGGTGATGGTAGGCCGAACATATAGCCACGGACACTCCACAAGCGCGGAAATTACGTTTCCTCGTGAGTGAAGTCAATGCGGCTGACGGCGCGGATTTTACGCGTCATCCGCAGCAGAAGTCTAGGTGAAACAGTCGGCAAATCGATCGCTGGCTGTTTCACGGGTTCGCACACTCACTCAGGAACGTTTCGATTGGCGGCGGACGCCGGATTCGAAACCGGACGTTTTGCCCATTTTTAGGGGGTTGAGCATGAAAATGCGTGTTTTCCTAACGCTAGCCATTGTGGCCACAGGCTGCTTTGTTGGCTGCACTCCGGTCAGGCACAACCTGCCGCCCGCTCAGCGACTGCTGGAGCCTGGCCCAGGGGTCGGTGGACCGGGGCCTGGAGTACTTGGTATGCAAGGTGGCGGGAGTATGGGCCCAAGCGGTATGGGTGGCCCCATGGGCGGCGTCGTGCCTGCCAGTTGCGTCGGCTGCGCCGATGGCAGTTGTAGCGGCGGCGTAGGTGCCGCTGGAGGCATGATAATGGGCGGCGGCACGGGAGCCAAAGTCCAAGTGCTGTTTAATCGCCCCGAAGGTATGCAGCTTCGCTACGATGTCGCCGGCGATGGCGGCTTCGGAAGCGAGCCGCTCTACGTGCCTGGCCGACTGGAATTTCCTCAGGGCGGTATCTACCGTATGAAACTGACGAACATTCAAGGTCGCGAAGGTGTCGAGCTGTACCCGACGGTTGAGGTGGCCAATGGGAATCCACGCACGGCAGCCTACCTAGCTCACAATGCGATTCCCGTTCAATTCACCGCTGACGACTTCGAACAAGTCCTGTCTGGCAACTTCGTCACCAAAGTCATCTACTTGCCGGACCCTGAATTCCAGGGCGACGCATTGGTGGGTGTTGATGTGCTGGTCAGCAATCGGCTGGAACCGGGTCTGGACCCCATCGTCGAAGCGGATCGTCGCGGTTCGATCCTGGCGATTGTCCGAGTCGGTAACAAGGACGTTGAGCTGTCGGCTGCCAGTGGCGGTGGGCTAGCGATGATGGGTGGCATGTCCATGATGTGCGGTCCCGACGGTTGCCCAATTCCCGGTGGAGTACCGGCTTCGCTGCCCGGATATGTGGCTGGCGTTACGGCTCCCGAATACGGCATGACCTTTACAGGTACGCCGATCGGATTGCCCGGACCACCACACATTCCATTGGGGTCGCCGGCAGGACTGAAGAGTCACACGATCCGCAATCGAACTCATATGAATATTCCAGATCCTGTAGAGAACGTGAAAATCAACGTTCGTCAGACACCTGGACAGAGCTACCCTCAACCGGTCAGCCGTGTCAATATTCACGAGCGAAATGTGCATCCAGGTGTTCCCAACGGTATGCCAGCCTACATGCGGCAGAGCCAAGCGGTTCCGGGTGCCACGGGTGCCGCCTACTGTCCAGAGTAAGCCACTACCTCTCAGATTTCATAACAACTCCATCGTCCAAAGGCTTTGCAACCAGCAGAGCTTGTTATGGAGAAACCAAAACGGCTCGGTTGAACCAGTTGCTACTGCTACGGATCGCGCTATTGCGTGAAGTCGGATCGCGCTATTGCGTGAAGTATTGCAGAGCGAATCAATAGCTAGGTAACCCGCGAGGCTGAGCCGTCCGCCAAGTAACGTGAATGAGTGAGGCGGTCGAGAGCAAAAACTCTCGACCGCTTTTTCCCATCTAACATACGTGTGAATTCCAGCGATGAAATGGTCGCGCGTAGGCCGTTGCCTTGCCGAACCAATTCGCTTGACTTGTTCGGGTAGCAGGATGCAAATGGATAACCAATTACGATTCCAGCCCGCTGGCACTGACGCCTACCCGACATCCGAAGAACGTGCCCGGACCGGAGTGAGGTTTAGCGACCTGCTCGGCCCACGATGGACCGACTGCTGCGCCACAATTTGCGTGCTGGCCCTGGCCGTCTCCCCTACCCTACCCTGGCAAAGGGCTTGCGCCCAATCAACTGGCTATCAATCCGCTGGCCCAATGCCGAGCGTACATTACTTCTTAAATGCCCAGCAGGCACCAGGCATCGTGGCTGGAGCTCAAGTGTCTCGCGGCGTGCGAGGTGTGGGCACGTTTCAAGCCGTCTCGATATCGGGTCCAGCGGGGCTCCAAGTGGCCTTGGCCAGAGATGGACAATTTTTGCCACCGCTGCAGGCGCCCGTGACCACAGGCATGTTGGTAGCGGGAGTCTATCGCTTTCGCGTGACCAACATCCCCTTTCGATCGGGTGAGGAACTTTACCCGACGTTAGAAGTGATCGACCGTATCTATCCGCCCGCAGGTCGGGAACATCGCTTTCCGATACCGGTGGTCTTGACCGAAGAAGACTTGCGTCTGGCCCTCGACGGTGCGCTGGTAACCCGCGTGATCTATTTGGAAGACAGCGAATTGGCTGAGCCTGTCGCCATGTCGCCCACAACGCAGATCCTTCACAATGTGCCCTCGTCGGACAATGCACTTCAGGTAGCGGACCATTTGGGTAAGCCGGTTGCCATTCTGCGTATTGGCTCGCGCGTCCCGATGGACCTGAGCGGCGATCTAATGGACTTTTTGTACGGCTGCCCACCATGGGTTCCACTGATCACAGCCCCAGATCGCCAAACACTGGTCGAAGCTGGCCAATGGCCGGACATACAAGCGGCGGAGGCAACTGATAAACCCTATCAAGAGACGCCTTCCGAAGATTCGCCAAGAATGTAGCCAAGCTACGAATGCGTGCCACCGAATTGACTAAGGACTTCACCGTGCGATCCAATTTTCAAACTAGCGTGCAGCCCGATGCGACAACGCTGAAGTCTACTGAGTTACGGCGGCTGCGGCCCAGCTGGCGATCCCGTAATTCATGGTGGGGCTGGTCCGCCACCCTACTATTCTCTGCGCTACAACTGGCTGCTTGCGCTGGCTGCGGTACGCTGGGTGGGTTACCAATGTCTGTGCCCGGGCTCGTACCTTCGACTACGGTTCCTGTTCCAGCGAAGCCCACGCAGGCGATTGACCCAAACCAAGCAGACTCGGCGGCTCGACTGCCAAATTTGCCGGTCGTGCCAGCTGCGTTCACGCAAACCGCTGCGGTCAACGCATCCAGCCCCTCACCGGTGATTCAGACACAGTGCCTGGACGACTGCTCTTTCGGCGCAAGCTCGGCCTGCGTTAACTCCGGTGCAGAAGGATGTTATGGCGGATGCGCAACCTCCGACTGTGGATGTGGTGTGTCCGAAAACTTTGGTGTGTACCGCAATGCTCAAGAGTATATTTTCGATGGCGGCGATCAGCAGCCATTGGTCGTCGTGAAGCAAGATTATTCGGCCGTGGGTATCGATCCGACGGACACGGTCGCTTACTACGAAACTCTCGAGGGCAGCGTTTGCGTGCGACCGACCAACCGCGTGCCGATTTACGCACCACGCTTTGGCGCGGTTCGTCAAGTGAGTGGCTTGCAGCTTTCGACGCATGCGGCCGGGACTGAGCGTATGCTGGCTCCGATCAAGCCAGGTCGCTTCGATGAAACCAATTTGGCGAGCACCGTGGTGTTGCCGCTGGCCCCGTATGGGGAACAGCAAGTTGGTCTGATCGATGCGTTCCAGGACAATTACCGTGGAACTCCGATGGACCAAGTGCTGCCCCTGGAGCGCCTCAGCTCAGCCCGAGTGCCCTTCGAAGGCATGAATTTGTTTCGAACTGGCCTGATCACGCTCGCAGAAGTGACAGAAATCCAACAGTTTATTCAGAATGCTCAAACCTGGGTCAATCCAGAGTCGATCGCCATCGAAGTGTCTGGACAAGCGGCCATTCTGGTGAAGGACACTAAGGCGGCTCAGGACGTTTATGTCTATGATTTGCCTGATAAATGCTCATTACGCATTTGCAAAGCCGCTTCCCATACAATCGCTAACTCAGGAGATATCGTTAGCTTCACCATCCGCTTTGACAACGCGGGAGTCAAACCGGTTGGAAACGTGGTCATACTAGACAGCCTTTCGCCAAGGTTGGACTATATTGAGGGAAGCCAGCAGTGCAGCGTCGGCGTTCGATTCTCGTCCGAACCGAACGACGTCGGCTCGATGGTTCTGAAATGGGAGATTGAAAACCCAATCGAACCAAGCGATGGAGGGGCGATTAGCTTTGATTGCCGTGTTCGCTAAACTGACTGTGGGCCAGATCGTTTTGATCGCACCAAAAACACTGGTTGTTGGCCTGCACACGCCCGCATGCACTCCACGTTTCTAAGACGAGAACACATTCACGGGCTGCTGCTCGGTGTCGCCATCGGCGATGCGTTGGGAGCTGCGCGCAATGGACTCTGCCGGCGCTCGGCGCTGAAGATGTTTGGCCGACCGCCACTGCGCTATTCGCTACTTTCGGGACGCGGAATCTATCGCGAACCTACTCAGTTGATGCTGCTCAGCGGTCAAGCACTGCTCAAGAGCCGCAGCGATGGCAAGTCGTTTCGCCAGATATTTCGCAAGCGATTGAGCTGGTATCTTCTGAGCCTGCCCATCGGCATCGATCGCGGCACCCTGCTCGCTGCGGCCAAGTGTTGGCTGATGCGACTGAAATTGCCCTCGGGCGTCAACTCCGTCACCAACGGTGCAGCCACGCGCGCACTCATTGAAGCACTAGCCACCAACGGCACCGGCCATAGGCTGAGCAAATGGGTTGAAGAATCCACCAAGCAGACTCATACGCATCCGCTGGCCATTAACGGCTGTCAAGTTCTAGCAGCACTGGCCGACTTCGGTGCCACAAACAAGCCAAGCAATTTTTCGACGAGCGAAGCGCTCGACAAGGCCATTTCAAGTAGTAGCTGTCCAGACATAAAAGATAAGCTGGTCGAGCTGCGACCGTTCCTAGGGCAACACCGCAGCCCCAGCGCCGTAGCGCGACACTTTGGGTGGGAAACAGGTATCGATGGTTCCATCGTACCGACGACAATTATGGCGACCTATTGTTGGTTGCGTTACCCTCAGGATTTTCGTCGTGCGGTGGAATCGGCAATCTCGCTCGGCGGCGAAAGCGATTCCCTGGGTGCCCTGGTCGGCGGACTGGTAGGTGCCCATATCGGTGCCCGCGGGCTGCCCGAAGAGTTAATCAACGGCCTAGCGGGGTACCCTCAGAACACCCTTTGGATTGAAAAAATGGCGGAGCGGTTTTCGCATTGGCCACATGGTAGCGATGATCTGCACACGGCCCCTGCCCTGCCCTCGGAGCCGGTGATGCAACTGGTCCGAAATGTCTATGCCATACCATTGGCTTGGCTGCATTTCATACTTCGAATTCCATACCGCGACTGTACACCAGGCGCGAGATCTGTGAGCCGACGGCGCTAGCCGCGGGTAACGTTTTTTCGACTCGATCCAACGTGCAATCGCGCTTTGCGGTTAAACAATTGATCGCCTGGGCAAACATACCACGCTGCCGACAAAAACGATTCCCACTGCGAATACCAGTCATTCGCGAGGAAACAAAACTGGCAAGGCATCCGACGGATGGCCTATTAGCGCGTCGGCGGCTTGACCTCTTCGACGTAGGCGCCCAGATTTTCGTCCAAAACTAAGATGGCCAGTCGCTCTACCGTATCCAGGTCACCGGTGCTAAGCGTAGCGTAGTCGAATTGGCCGCGCAAATCGGTGTAACCATCTTTGTAAAAGCGAATGGAGCCATCGCGGTGTTTGGCAAACACTTTGATGTATGCCTTCGACTGAGGCAATCTGCCGTGGCGGTCGAGCACTTGCAGTCGACCGTAGGCTTCCGTCAGGCTAACTGCCAAGGCGTTGGCGGTTATCAGACGGCTGCGCGAAATCCCAGCCGCGGTGACTTCGACCATCAGATTGCGATTTTTCAATGACTCGGGCAAATCGAGCGACTGCATTCCTTCGCGTCCCGATAGTTTCACAATCTGGCTCAGATTGGGTCGAATCGGTGGAACGATCTCACCGCTGTGAGCCGTGAAGGGATTGCGACTAAACAGCAGCTCGATATCCATCAAGTAGAAATTGACTTGCACGGTCTCCAGATTGCGAAAGCGAACTGCCAACTGTGCCTGATTGCCTTCGATGCTCAACGCGGGAGCTTGGCCAGCTTGCACAGCTTGCTGCTGCTCGCGACGATCGGTCAATATTCGCTGACCGGCTCCTTCACTCGTAGCCACTTCAGGCGTTGGCTCAGTCGCCTCGCCAGCTATTAGTGCCGCGCGCTGGTTCACTTGCAAACGGATCTGCGCGAACAACTCGGCCCAGCGCGGAACTGGATACTCAGAATATCGCTGCGCGATCTCGGCAGCCCGATCGTATCGTTCACGATAGAAGTCCAAGTAGGCGTCAAAGTAGTCATATTGCAAGTGTGTGGCGAGCTCAGCTCGTTCGACTTTCACAAACCAAGCCAATGCTTCTTCGAGCCGATTCTGGAGCAACAGGTAGTAACAAACTTGTAGCCGCTGATTGTTATCTAGTCCGCTTTGATGCGCTAGCACATCCAGCAACGCAGCGTACTGCGTGTGAAGACTGGCATTCAAGATGACAGCCGTCGGGCCTAAGCGATGCATGCGCGCGATCACCAATGGTTTGTAATCCAAGTGCTCGTAGCTCATCTGTTGCTGCGGATCAAACTGAACCAACCGGCTATTAAAGGCTGCACCGAGCCTCGCCAAAAAGTCGGGGCGATTCTGGAGCAGCGTGTTGATATCGTCGGGATTGTCATGCAACACGGCGTAGGCCCATAAACTGGCGTCGAAGCGTCCACTTTGGCTGAGCAATTGCGTAACCTGCGTGTAGAACGCCTGGTCCTTCAGACGAAATGCAATTCGCGATGCATCGATGCGCTGCAAGTTCGCCGTACTTAGGAATGCCAGTACTTGAGTATTAGTTCCCCAGTCCGCTACATAACTCCAGGTGCTCTGGTCAACGCTCTCTGGCTCGGCAGTGACGCGCCGTAGCTTGGAAGCGGTACTGGCAAGGTGCTCTGCGACGGAGCCAACTTGCGCACCGTAATGGTCGTAGTTGCCGGGGGTCGGAAAATAAAATACATAGGACACCTGTTGAGTGCTGTAAGGCTCGAGCACCAGGGAAGTGCTGCGGGTAACGCGGCTGCCACTCAGTGGCAACGATCCCGCAGGCAACTGAGTCAACACGTTGACTCGCTGCCTGCTGCCGGTTGGATTGGTAACCACGACACTGGCTCGATAGGGTGTACCTTGAAGCAAAGGCGAGTCGCCGAGCGGAAGGTTCGAATCCTGGTCTGTGCCCGGATTGTCATCGTACAGATCCTGTCCGACCAGAATTGATTCTTGGGCTTGGCTCAGCGGTTGCGCTTCGATACTTTCGAGAAACACGACTGCTGGACTTTCGCTTTGCACGACCAGTTGATCCTCTTCGATCGTCAGCGTGTGCTTGGGCGTCTTGAAAGGCAGATCGATGACAGCCAGCGCGCAGAGGGCTTCTGCCAGCGAGCTACCTGGCAAATCTAGCGTGTGTGGCAGAAAGGGCTGTCCGTCGGCGCTTAGGAATTCTTGCCAGAACGGATTGGCGGGCACGAGCCCAGGCACCTGCTGGCCCAATCGCACATGATAGTATTGTGTTTCGGCCCATTCGCGCGTCTTATCGAGACTTTGAAACAAACCTCTTCCGTTTAAGTCCCGTCCCAGCCGATCCGCTTGCCAGAAGTACAAACCATTTGCTGCGTCTTTCTCTTTGTCCATCGGTTGATTATTGGCGGTAGCCTTTCGGCGCAGTCCACGTGCGCTCTGGGTCTTGGCATCGATCCCAGATCCGCCACCGTAACCACCGCCGCCCAGCGCCCCAGCCGATTCCTGCATGACGTCTAGGCCCAATTGAACGGAACCGAATCTGGCTAGACTCTCGCTTTCTAAGGCAGAGCCACCCAAGGCAATTTCAAATCGCTGTTGTCGAACTTGAGGGTCGAGCGGATTGGCTTGCACGTATTCGCTCAGCCAACGCTCGGTCCCAGCTTTTTGAGTGGGCAAGCGGTTCGCCAGCAGCAGCCGTTCCAGGGTATTCAGTCGTTGCACGCGCCACAGGTCTACATACTCGTCGAGCGAGTTCCCTAGTAGCCAGTGGTCGATTAGTTGTTTGTCGAGTTTCTGAGCAACAAGCGGTTTCACGACACGATCGAAAAACTTGCGGTCTTTGTGATACAAAAAGAAATTCAGTTCGTGGCAAGCCATTTCGTTATAGAACTCGGCGTGCTCTTCAGTCGACATTTCATGCCAGCGGCCAACGCGGCGAAACTTCTCCCACTCGGGGTTGCCGAGCAAGGTGCTGTATAACTGAAACACATCAGCCACGGTGGAGTAAGTCTGGAGTCGCCGAGTTTTCGGATCGCCGAGTTGGCGCTTTTCGCCTGCGTTGAGCAGCTCCACTTTTTGTACTTGCGTTAGGTGCACGTCGGCGGCAAAAGCGGCACGCAGTCGCTGATCACGCAGCTTGAGCGCACTGTCAAGCTGAACTAGCTGGCGCGAATCGATACCCGTTGGGTGTACTACGATCACGCTAAAATTACGAAATCCCTCTAGGTTTTCCAAAGGCAGGCTGACCTGCCCGTCCACCAAGCCGAGATTGGCGACAACGATGTTACCTTGAAGCAGGAAGTCAAAGCACTTCCAGTTGTGTCCAAGCGCCGCTTGTTGCTCGCGCAAACTCCTGTCCATCATCGACGGTGCCATGGCTGCAGGGCTCGAACTGGGCATGGCATCTCCTGCCATCGCATCCTTGCGCTCGTTCTCAGTGACCGAAACCTCCCAGGGATGCACCAGTACCGAAGGTTGAGTGAGCATATTTCCAGGGAATTTCTGTGCTGCCAGCCGACCCAAAATGTAGCTGTACTCTTCATCCAGTTTTAGTGAATTCACGTAGTGACTCTGCATCAACGGAATCGACCTAGAGGCCAGCGGAGGCAGTGGCAACAGCAATTGCTCGGCGGCCGCAACGCCTGGATGAAATGCATTGGCCACGATATGGACTCGCGTAAGTTCATCCGCGCCGGACACGCGAACACGCAGTTGCCCATCTTCGATCTTGGCTTCGCGAATTACCATCGAAGCAGGTCGAGATGCTTGCAGCAATCGATGTTTGCTGGCGACGTAGCCACCGGCCATGCGAGTTTCACCGACAGAAATCCTGACGCGTTGTCCCGCTTCATGATCTACTAATTGGTAGTCGCCCGTAGTCAAGCCAGCTATGTGAAGAGCGCCTTGTTGGATGCGCAGCTGTGCGCCAAGCGAAGCCTGCGGTACGCCACGTCGCATGTCCATCATTGAAAATTGTTCTGCGGCTGCAGTTGATTTTCCCAACGGCAATTCAATGGCCTCGCCCTGCCCTACCTGGATTGCGGCGGGCCAATTGCGGTGAAAATCGGCCGTGACAAAATGAACTGTTTGCACGCCGCTTGCGTCCAGCGTGATGTGAGTGGCATGGGTAAGCGGCCCCAGATCGACTTCGCCAGCCTGATTGGTGGCCAGTGTGAAATTTTGAGTATTGCGGAGCTGATGAATTTTTACCGACACGGTGACCGGCAGTCGACCGATGGGCTCGCCATTGCGTCCAAGCACCAACACTTGGTAACCGGTCTCGCTCTTCTGTAGATAAAAGTCAGCGATCTGGTTCGACTGCTGGATCGCGTTGCACTCGACCGTATGGTCCGCGCTCACCTCCACATGCTCGTCGCGACTCTGATTGTAAACGCGACCGCTGAGAGTGAAACGTAAACTGGCCAGCCGTTGTGGAACCAGGAACGTATGCTCCAGTTCGTCGCCATCCTCTAGCTCAGAAAGCGCGATCGACTGAATCGACGTGATGCCGTCGAAGTCCTTCGACTGGATCATCAGCCGAGGATTATCCAGCAAGCGGATACTAATGGGCCGGTCGTTGCACGAAAGTTGTTTGCGAATCGCCAACTTGGCTTGAGTGCCTGCGACCAACGCCTGACGATCGATGGCAAAGCCGGCTGTCAGTTCATAACGCTCTGACTGATGAGCCATGGTTTCCTGGGAAGCGAAGTCGCCATCGACGATGATGAGATCGCGAGTAACAACTTGTTCAGCATAGGGCAGCACGATCCTACCTTGGTCATCTGCCGCGTACTTTACCGCATTGAGTTCTAGGTGCGCGCTCGGTACGGGTTGTCCCTTTTCATCTACAATTTCGAAGACATGCCCCGCATCGCCCAATCGCTCAATCGCCAATAAGCGGCCTTTTTGAATTAATGCGCGAGAACGTTGCCCTGCACCGAGGAAATCGACGACCCATGCTCCGCGACCTGCCAATTGCCCCAGATCGATGGTTTCCACGTGCCTGCGCTGAGCAGGTTGGGAAAAGTCGAGTTGACGCTGCGAGTTGGGAACTAACCCATCCAAATCGATGGATGTACTCAGCGGCTCCTGGTGATTGCGGTAGTAGCTGACAAGATTGATTTCGTAAATTTTTATCAATAGTTGTTCGACATGTTTGAGTTCCACATCGAGGCTGACGGATTCTGACGGCAGGAAGTCGACGCGGTTATGCGGCGGAAAGCGGAGCTCGACTCTTTCGCGCAATTCCTTTTGGTCGCCGGGTGAGAGCTTGCTATACCAAGTGCTTTCTTCGCCGATGCCGTACAGTATTTTGGTCTGAGCCCAAACACGATCAAGGTACTCGCGATTCAGGAATGGAGCAAAGTCATCGACGCTGTCTGCCGATTGAAGAAAATGCTCGAGGTAGCGGCGGACTAGGTCGCTATCGTCTCCCATGGCAGGCAATGGAACCTGTGGATTCATGCTGAAATCGAGGTTCACCAATTCGGCCGGCCGCCGCGCAAGCGCTTTAGGTTCGTAGTAGCTGGCCGCGCGTGGCAGGTCCAGATAGGCCAGAAAGACAGCTCGATCGAATTTCCGTTCGCTCATATCCAGTCGCAAAATATTGCCAAGCACGAGCCCTTTAAAGCTATTCTGCGAAACTGGCAAGCGCTGCGTCCAAGCTCGCAGGCGCTCTAGATAACTCCGGAGTTCTTGCTTGTCGGCTAGCGAAGTGCCTTCGGCGGGAGCCAACCGCTGGGAGTAGGCTTTCACAAACGCATCAGTTTCCAGCAGTTGTGGACGCAACTTGAGCAACTCGTCGAGTTGTTCCAACGTTAGCAACCCGTGAACGGGTGCCCAGCCAAACCCCTGCGTATCTTGCAAGGCGAGTTCGGCGGCAATTTTCTGAGTCAGTCCCGCCAGGTCCGCCCGCTCCAAACGGCCCAGCAGCGCGCGCAGTTGATCGGGGGCAAGCTGTCGATTGAGTAGCAGGGTTAGTCCACTCGCTTCAATTTGCCCCAAGCTACGATCCGCCGCAATCGCCGCGTCGAGCAAGCGGTCGAGCTGCAATTGCCCATTGTCCAAGCTCGTCGGCAGCGTGGCAGCGCGATCTCGCGACGGCGGAGCGTGATCGAGGTTCAGTCCCAGCTCATTCCGTAAATAGTCCAGCGTGCGTTGAGGACTTTGCGCGTAACTCAAGATAAACTGTCGCGAAACCATATCGCGGACACGTTCGTTCTGACCCAATTTGGCTCGCCAAGCATCCAGAATAGCTTGCGAATCACCCAGCAAATTTTGGTTTTGATAGTGCAGGCAGCGGAAGTAAAAATGCTCCTCGGTCCCGGGTATTAACTCGTTCAAAACCGTGCGGCGATCTGCGGCCAAAGCGAACTTTTCGAGAAAGCCAATTTCTGGTTGACCACGCACTACGCTGGCTCCCATTGCGAGAATGAAACATGAAACGAGTAAGCTGAGCCGGGGGTGGTTCATCACGGTTTCTCCAAAACTGAATTCGTAGGGTGCGTCTCACGGTCCGACAACTGGTAGTGAACCTCAGGCGTTAGCCGTGGGCTCCCCAGACCTCAGGGTGCTAGCCGTGGGCACGAAATTGCAGCCAGGCCCACGACCAGCGTCTGAGGTTCCCATTTCGGGCCGTGCAGAAGGCTAGACGCCTTGGGCCTCGGCTCAGTTCCGCGACAATAGACCAAACTATCGATGCCCGTTCTTCCGTGGTTTTGAAATCGCTCGTAAAATGGGGCTTGCTGGGCAGCCGTGGATGGTCGCCGTAGCTTGATGGCACTCGTTATTTCCAGGGAATTATGGCAGATGGCAACTCAAGTCGCCCAAGAACGCGTATTTAATTTTTCTCCCGGCCCAGCAGTTCTTCCTGTTCCGGTCCTGGAGCGAGTCCGCGAGGAAATGCTGTGTTTGCCCGGCGCTGGGGCCTCCATTCTGGAGATTTCCCACCGCTCGACAGACTTTATTGCCATTCAGGAACAGGCCGAAGCCCGCCTACGACGCTTGATCCAAATCGGCGACGAGCACGAAATCCTGTTTCTACAAGGCGGTGCGCGGCTACAGTTTTCGATGATTCCGATGAATTTGTTGCGTGGGCGAACCCAGGCCGCGCAGTATGTCGTCACCGGAACCTGGGGCAACAGTGCGCTGGATGAAGCCAAGAAAGAGGGCCCCGTGGAAGTCATGTTCGACGCCAAAGCCTCAAACTACGATCGCTTGCCCACAGCCGCCGAGCTGAAGTTGAAGCCCGATGCTTCCTACATTCACATCACCAGCAATGAGACCATACAGGGCGTGCAATTTCCCACCGACTTGGACGCTGGTTCGGCACCACTGGTCTGCGATTCGTCTAGCGATTTTATGTGCCGCCCCTACGATATCAGCCGCTACGGATTGATGTACGCCTGTGCTCAGAAGAACGCCGGCCCGGCAGGAGTCACGATGGTCATCATCAAGAAAGAACTGCTCGAGCGATCCGGCGACGGTCTACCAGGGTATATGAGCTACAAGAATCACGCCGAGGCGGATTCGATGTGGAACACGCCTCCGACCTTTGCGATCTACGTGCTGGGGCTGGTCGTGGAATGGCTGGAAGATACCATCGGCGGCTTGGACAAGATGCATGCACTCAATCAAGTCAAAGCCAAATTGCTATATGATGTGCTCGACGAATTTCCAGAGTTCTACATCGGTCATGCTTGCAAATCGGATCGTTCGCTCATGAACGTTACCTTCCGTTTCGCAAGCCAGGAGTCTGAAAAGGAGTTCCTCAGTGGTGCTGCTAAGAACAGTTTGGATAATCTCAAGGGACATCGCAGCGTAGGTGGTATTCGCGCAAGTATCTACAATGCGATGCCCTTCGAGGGAGTCCAAGCGCTGGCTAGCTACATGACCGACTTCGCGCGAAAACACGCTTAGGCGGAGTCCCAATCGCTTTCTGGTAACCAACCAGCGCGACGAGCACCATCGAACCAATGTACAACTTCTCGCTGGTGTTCTCACACAGCCCCAGCGACGCGACGTTCTCACCGTCGTTTCGCAAAAGTCCGAAACAGTATTCCCCTAACAAGGTTCAACGTCCCATGGCCAAGTTTCGTATCGGTGTGCTGGACCCCATTGCAGCCGAAGGTATCGACCTACTCAATTCCGATAGCGCTTTTGAGTACGAAGAACGCGTTGGTCTCAAGGGCGAGGAACTGCGCAAGGGCTTGGCGGACTTCGATGGCGTAATCATTCGCAGCGGCGTCAAAATTACTGCGGAGTCGTTGGAGGGAAATCGCCGACTCAAAGCCATCGTGCGAGCCGGCGTGGGAACCGACAATATCGACAAAGAAGCCGCCACGCGACTCGGTATCGTCGTTATGAACACGCCTGCGGGCAATACGCTATCGACAGCCGAACATGCTTTCGCGTTGATGCTGGCGCTGTCGCGCAGTGTGGCTCCAGCCTACCAATCGCTCTGCGATGGCAAGTGGGATCGCAAAAGCTACATGGGTGCGCAACTCGCCGACAAGACGCTGGGTGTCGTTGGGCTTGGTCGCATCGGGCGCGAAGTTGCTCTGCGAGGACTCGCATTCCGCATGCGGGTTGTGGCCTTCGATCCATTCTTGACAGACGAGCAAGCGATCAAGCTAGGCATAGAACGCGTCGAGACTGTGGCAGAAATGTTACCCAAAGTCGACTACTTAACCGTCCATACTCCGTTGACCAACGAGACTAAGCACTTGGTGGGTATGAAGGATTTGGCCAATTTGAAGCCTGGTATCCGACTGATCAACTGCGCGCGAGGCGGCATCTACGACGAAGCCGCACTGGTCCAGGGACTCAAGGCCGGTCAGATTGCCGGCGTGGCCCTAGATGTGTTTGAAGAAGAGCCGTGTACGAATAGTCCGCTGTTCGGTATGCCTGGGGTCGTCTGCACACCACACTTGGGCGCGAGCACGGAAGAGGCTCAGACTCAGGTCGCCGTAGAAGGTATCCATCTGCTGATCAATTTCTTCAAGACGGGTGAGATTCGACACGCCGTGAACGTGTCGGCGCTCGACCCCAAAACGCTCGAAGCCCTACGAAGCTATTTGGATGTGGCGCATCGTCTGGGACTGTTGCTCAGCCAGTGGCATGGCGGTTCTATCTCGGCTTGCCATTTGACATACCGTGGCGAAGTCGCCGGACGCGATACCAAACTGCTAACCAACGCCTTCTGCGCAGGCCTGCTGGAACGCGCACTGGAAGAAGATGTCAACATCATCAACGCTGAAATGTTGTTGCGCGAACGTGGCATCGAACTCAATGAAAGTCGCAGCCACGAAATGGGCGCGTTCAGTTCGTCCATTACCGTCGAAGTCTCGGGCGGCGACAGAACGGTCAAAGCCGCCGGGACCGTCTTTGGACACAATATGCCGCGATTGGTGATGCTAGACGACTATCGACTTGAAGCCTACATCGACGGTAACTTGTTGATCTTTACGCATCAAGATGTGCCAGGCATCATCGGCAAAGTTGGCAACGCATTTGGAAAACACGAAGTCAATATCGCTCAGATGTCAGTCGGCCGAGCTGGCGACAAACCCGGCGGTAGCGCCATTGGCGTACTGAATCTCGACAGCCAGCCGGCCCAAGCCGCGCTGGACGAACTGCTGGCCATCGATGCCATTGCCAAAGTCCAAACCATTGAACTGCCGCCTGTCGGGAAACTTCCCGTTTGGTTGCAGTAGGGAGAATCCATTTGGCTCGCGAGTCGATAATGAAGGCCGATGAGCCGCCCGTTCCTCCGGACGATTTTCCGAATGGTCAGCCTGACGACGGTGGGCATGGTGACGGCGAGCATGACAATGCCCTGCGGCCCAAACGCATTGCCGACATGGTCGGGCAAAAGGACGTGATCGCTGTTCTGCGAATTGCCATCGATGCCGCCAGCAAGCGGGCCGAGCCGCTTGGGCATATCCTGTTTGATGGACCACCCGGACTGGGCAAGACAACTTTTGCGACTTGCATTCCACGCGAGATGGGTGTGGCCATGCAAATGGCCAGCGGGCCAGCCCTGAAAGCTCCCAAGGATATCATTCCCTACCTCACCAATTTGGAAGATCGCTCCGTTCTGTTCGTCGATGAAATCCATCGGATGCCCAAAGCTGTCGAGGAGTATCTCTACACCGCGATGGAGGATTTTCGCATCGACATTGTGCTAGGCGAAGGCGTCAGCGCACGGACGTTGAATCTACAGCTCAAGCCCTTCACCCTGATCGGTGCGACGACACGCGCGGGCATGTTGAGTGGCCCGCTCCGAGATCGTTTTCAAATTCGCGAGCACCTTGGATTCTATTCGCTGGTCGAACTGACCGAAATCATTCACCGCAATGCCAAGAAGCTCGGCGTGACGATTGACGCCAAGGCCGCCGCAGAGATTTCTCGCCGCAGTCGCGGCACACCGCGGATCGCCAACAATCGCCTGCTGTGGATTCGCGACTATGCCATGAGCAAGGCCGACGGGAACGTAAATTTGGCAATCGTCCAGCAAGCCTTGGAGATGACAGGAATCGACCAGCGCGGCTTGGATCGTCAGGATCGACGTTATTTGGAAACGATCATTCGCGTCTTTGCCGGAGGACCCGCCGGTATCGAGGCTATCGCCCACACCATGAACATTTCATCGGACACCCTCGTCGATGAAGTCGAGCCATTCCTATTGCGCAGCGAGCTCATCATCCGCACGTCCCGCGGCCGCTGCGCCACACCCAAGGCCTATCAGCATCTCCAGTTGTCCTTGCCCGCCAAAAACGCTGACCCATCGCTGTTCCCTGAAGAAGAGTAGTGTCAGGACGCTCGCTTCACAAGTTGCAACTCGCGATCTAAGGCAACGCGACAGAGCGATATACCCGCCGTGGACTTGCTCGTACTTCCAAGCAGAATCACCGACGCCGAAAAACTTACGGAGGCAGCCTTGGTATGATCACACCCACTCCGCGATTCTCCGCACCTCCGCGCCTCCGCGCCTCCGCGTTTCAAAAAGGAGTATGGAGTCTAACGCGGAGACGCGGAGGTGCGGAGTTTCGCGGAGGAAAGAAATGAAGGAGAAAATGAGTTGGCTGAGAACGAAGTGACAGAGGCGATCATTGGTGCGGCGATTGAAGTGCATCGACGGTTAGGCCCGGGTTTGCTGGAAACCGTTTATCGTCGTTGCCTTGCATATGAACTTCGCAAGCGAGATTTTGAGGTGATCGAGGAAAAACCAGTTCCGCTCGACTATGATGACATACACGATCCTTGTGCCTTCCGAGCTGATTTACTAGTCAATGGATTGGTCATTGTTGAACTAAAAGCCAAAACAACCATTCACCCGATCGATAAAGCCCAAACACTTTCTCATCTTAGACTCATGAATCTGAACGTCGGCCCGTTGCTCAACTTCCACGAAGCAAAACTCACCGACGGCCTCCACCGAATCGTCAACAACTACAAAGGCCCTAAAGTTTCAGAATAAACCCGAACTCCTAATTCCTCCGCGATTCTCCGGTGCCAGCGGATACTCGACGTAATCTTGTAAAGAATTCTGAACCGCGTTCTCGAACGCATTCCACCAATCCACCGCCCCCTGCGGAGATCGCTCCTTGATGTAATCGAAGATGTACTGAGCATCTTCTTGAGCTCTCGGTAGAATTCTGTAGCCAATGGTCATTTAGCGTTCGGCAGACCATTGCGAGCCCGAAAGTCCGCCGCGCTCGCGTCAAAAAGTTGCCCTATCTCTCCTGCTTCCATATCTCGGAGCGATGCCCGGATAACCGACCCCTCGAACCGGAAATGTTCGCCCCAGACGTCTAATCGCGGGTTGAACAAATTGACGATCTTGTTTGTGAAGGGATCGATACTGGATAGGTTTGGACCTTTGAAAGCGTTGCATCGGTCACACGCCAATGCAAGGTTATCGAGCGAATCATCGATCATGTGTTGCTTGGCGATAATGTGCTCGACATGAAACGGCATAATTGGCGTAGCTGCTTCGGGCAGCAAGCAATACTCACAGCAAAAGTGAGAACGCTGTCGAATTTGTTCGCGACGGGAGGATTCCATTCCTTAGCTAGCCTGACGAACGAGGACTTGCCTTGCCTTCGATTGAAGAATTGAGATTACATCCAGGGCCTCAATAAAATCCTTGTATTCAGCATCTTCTTCGGATGATAGAGTTCCCTGATTCGCCTTGCTACGCAAAATCTCAATCCGAGACTGTAGTTCGTGGTCCGCCTTCAGGGCAACCAGGGTCTCAGCGAGTTCGCGAGACATTGACGCAGTTACGGGATCAAGCATTCGATCTAGAAAATTGGTTGTACTCATACCCAAATTATAGCACGCGGAACCCTACCGTCGCTATATGCATCGTAAAACGACCGTGTCCTACCCCGAGGAATCCCAGATGGCCCGACTATATCGAGTAAGGATCTGCACCATGAAGGTCATGCCAAGCGTGTCATACCACTGTTCCCTGCCATTGAGTTTGCACTCCGTCAACTTCGGGTCGATCAGCTCAGGATGGGGGTGTATCAAGCTGATGGCGAAGTCTTTCCGGACGTCCAGGCTGACACGAACCTTCGTACACACTTTGAGAGCATAATTCGTCGAGCTGGCGTCGAACAATGGCCCAAATTATGGCAGAACCTCCGAGCTTCAGCCGCCACGGACATGGCTAAGAAGTTTCCTGCTCACGTCGCGGCCAAATTCTGCGGTCACTCCTCGGAAGTCGCCCAAGAACACTACTGGACCACAACGGAAGCCGATCTCGATGCAGCACTGAGCGATGGATTTGGCAGCATCAGTCACAGAAATCAGGACTGTGCTTAGGAAAGTCCAAAATCAGATCTCTCCAGG
>JBGSJL010000016.1:0-1542 GCA_041741955.1 Pirellulaceae bacterium
ACTTTGTGATCCCTCGCGTAAAGCGCTGCGAGCGCGATGTTAGAGAGGTAACAGAAGCCCATTGCGAGGTCGCGTTCAGCGTGATGGCCGGGCGGCCATACCAGCCCAAAAGCAGTGTCACCATTGGGCGAGTGGAGAAGGGTATCAATCGTCTCGAAAGCTGCGCCGACGGCGAGGCGGGCTGCGTCAAGAGTACCAGGAGTAACATCGGCCTCCTTGCCAAAATCAGATATGAATGGATCCTTACCGGCATTTGAACAAGCTTTTGATCGAGCAACACACGCCGCAAGGTTTCTAAGGTATTGTGCATCGTGCCCGAGTTCGAGTTCTTTGAGGTCTGGCATGCGGTTCGAACTAAACCAGCCTATCGGAGCAAGCAATTTTCCCTTGCCATCTACGAGCGGCCCTAAAATAGTCGAGAGCGATTCTGGGAGAGTTCGGTGCTGTAGCATTCTCGCCGCCTTCAGGCAGCCATTGGCTTTCCCTGGATAATCATATTGAATGGAAACATCAAACCTGTCACGCGTCCCGAGGTGGCGATCATCGGATGAGTTTGTGTCAGAATTGAAGCATCGCTCATTTGTGATGATTGTTAGGGACATAGGAGAACAGTTGGGAATGAGGTGCGTTCTTGAATGGCTGTATTCTATTGTGCGGACTCCGGAGGTGCTGGCAACTGATTGGTCGTTGCGATCTGTTCACCCGTTTTCCGGAGGTTCTGAATCCTAAGCGACTGTGAATCGCTGGGTGGCGAGTCCGCAGAGATCGACCAGGGCCTCGTCTACTACGTCGACCAACGTAACGGCCTAATCAAAACTTTCAGCTCCGCCGAATTCGGCGAACTGCTACCGGAGGCTATCGACAACTGCGTTGCCGAACGCCAGGCGGCGAATTGTCGGACACACCATAGCAAGCGAGACGTTCGTCTACTCGGCTGATGCTAATGGCGCATGAGTCGCCCGAACGCACCTCCACTCGATCACTCTCAATTGCATCGGTTGGACCAACCTCCGCGTCGAAGTCAACCAACGAACTCGCTTCGATTTGAAACACCGATGCAAGTTCTTCGACTTCGCAGCTCACACCGGTGGCTCGGACCGAAGTGAATTTGCTTTGGATCCCCGAGCGGTGACTTGTCCAACCTCAGGCAGTTGAGAAGTGCTCTTACTTGCCCCGGTCGATGAAGCCGACGCAGGTTTTGGTTTTCCCATTTTCAGGCCAAGAATCAAGGGACATCAGCGAATGCGTTATCAAGTCAGTTATATTGGCTTCCACCAGACTCCAGGCGGGCAACTCACGTGCAGGCAATCCTGAAGAGGAAATCCCCATGAAACAGTTTTGTAGGTATATGCTGTTGCTCGGTTGTTTTGTTGCGAACGCTGCGGCAGCAGAAACTCAGTACCAGATTAAAGATATTTCCTTTCCTGGGGCGGCGGGCGACTCACTCTCGGGTACCCTCACACTTCCAAACGGGAAAGGACCCTTCCCGGCGATAGTGCTGTTAGGAGGGTCAGAAAGGCTCGATAGGACCGGCATTTACAA
>JBGSJL010000017.1:0-6842 GCA_041741955.1 Pirellulaceae bacterium
TCGAAACTTGAGGAGGTTCATCATTAGTACGAGAGGATTTTGATGGACGAAGCTCTGGTGTACCAGTTGTCACGCTAGTGGCACGGCTGGATAGCTAACTTCGGAAAAGATAAACGCTGAAAGCATCTAAGCGTGAAGCTCTCTCCAAGATTAGGTTTCGTAAGTGACATAGTCACGAAAGTCCCCTAGAAGACTACTAGGTTGATAGGCCAGATGTGTAAGCACGGTAACGTGTTCAGCTAACTGGTACTAATGGACGAAAGCTTGACCACCGATATTTTGCACTCTCGCTAACTCGGTTTCAGCAAGCAAACAACTAGTGCGCTGCCTCAAAACAGCAAAGATAACCAACTACCAATCAAATTGAATAGGCCCTCGCGGGCGAATAGGCCGCGATGGTCTTTCCGGTGACCATATCCGAAAGGTTATACCTGTTCCCATCCCGAACACAGAAGTCAAGCTTTCGGAGCCGATGATAGTGCCTACCAGTGCGAAAGTAGGTATTGCCGGGTTTTAAAAAGCCTCCCCAGAGAAATCTGTGGAGGCTTTTTTCGTTCTTCGGCCGTGGGTTTTTTGTGAACCTCAGACGCTTGCCTGGGGCACCAACAATGCGGCTAGGCCGCATGGCTAGTGCCTGAAGTTCACGACAACATGAAACTTGTTGTTTCTGCACTAGCAGGAAGGAGTGAATATCAACGATTCTTCGCGGATAACGTTATAGTACAAGGCGAAGGTATTTCGTTTTTGCCAGCCTAGCCGGTGCCCCTAGACTTTGAGCCTGGCCGACTGAAGTCTGGCGACTTCAGCGACGAAGGGCAGATGCCATAATCGCCCTTCAACCCACACAATGTTGCTTCTGAGGAGCCGCAAAATGGAACCATCTAAGCTAGATGACTCATTGGCAGAAACGATAAAGTCGGTCAACCGACAGCGTCGGCAGCGAGATTGGACGCTGTCACCAGTAGAACGTCTCGCACGATTCGAGCGATTGCAGGCCGCAGCCTGGTACACACTTGCATCCAATCCACTAGCTCTGGAGGCATTCCATCGTCGAAATCGTCTGGCGCGGCGTCAATCCAGCGTCGCAAAGCTTTTAGCTGACATGCTGCAGGATCGAACATGACCCGGCGTGGACCGCTCGATTTTGCTGACTATTTGCATTCCCAGGGCGTCCCAGTAGTCATCATTGGGGGACATGCCGTAAACTTTCACGGATTTGTCCGAGCCACTGAAGACATCGATTTTGTTTTCAAGCGAGATGCTCACACGGAACAGCAGCTTTATGAAACGCTTCGTGACTGGGAAGCTTTCTGGATCTCCGATGAAATCGACGCAGTGACTGGCATCGAAAAGGTATTCCCAGTTACGCTTGAATATATTCGCAGCCATCGATTTTTAATGTTAGGTACTGTCGCAGGCTATGCGGATTTTTTCGATTTCATCCCAGGCTTTCCCGATGTGTCGCTAGATGACCTGTTTGAAACCGCACATGTGGTAGGGCAACGCAGATTTGCGAGTCTCGAGTGGCTAAAACGAATGAAGCGAGCCGCAGGCCGCGCCCAAGATCAGCTCGACTTGGAAAACTTGCCATAAAATATTGGCATCTACTGCGACCGCCGAGCCGACAGAACAGCCCGAATCGGGGCGGGATGGCCCTCGATCGTTAACAAATGATCATTGGGGTCCAAGAATTCATTGAGCGATTCAAAAGTCATCCAAGCCGTGCGGCGCTGCTCCGAGTTGGTAGTGCGGCTGACGTCGATAATTTTTATGTCGCAGTAATCGCAATCTTTGAGCCAGTCCGTCAGCAGCGCGAGACTGGGAATCACGCCGATGTTTCTCATCTTGGCGTAGCGGCCCGAAGGAGTGAGTGACATACGCGCCTCGGATTCGATAACCAGTGTTTCAATCAACAATTGGCCGCCGGGAACCAGCGTTGTTCGCAATCGCGCCAGGTGCTCTTGCGGTTGCTGGCGATGATAAAGGACGCCCATCGAAAGCGTCAGATCGAAGGCGCTTAAAATGGATGGCAAATCATCATCGGCCAGCGGGATCACCCAATGGCGTTCGGGTTGCTTCGCGTATCGCCTGAAAACTTCGAATTGCATCCAGTACAACGGAAACGGATCGCAGCCGATGACTAGGTCGGCACCGGCCGCGAGCATACGCCAGCCGTAGTAGCCATTGCCGCAGCCGACATCGAGCACCGTTTTATTGGTGAAATCGATAGCGCCGGCAATCCGATCCCACTTCCAGTTCGAACGCCACTCCGCATCGATCGCCAGCCCGAAGAGTTCGAACGGGCCCTTCCGCCACGGATGAAACCGCATGAGCGTAGCCCGCAATTCTTCGATCGATTGCAACGTCTGCCCACAGACTCGTACCGTCGGACCGCTGCAATCGAGTTCCCCCAGTTCCGAATCCGGCAAAGCCTCCCAAGCGGCCATCCAATCCGACATTAGGCCATGCGCGTCAGCAGTCAGTCGCTGCCCGCACAGCTCGCTCAAATGATCAGCCCATGCAGTCAGCCCACGCTGCTCGAGAATATCGAGCAAGCTCGCTCGGTCAAACAGTTCTCTTTTTGGAGTCGCCAAAGTGTGTCTTTTGTCCCGCTGCCCTATTTGACGGCCAATATGGAAACAAAATTAAAACATTGAAACCACACGACTACGGTCGTAAAGCCAACCGCTTCGAGCCTTTGCATGTGCGAATTAAGAGTTTCTGGAATCATCGTATTCTCCAGCGCTTGGCGTTTCTGGGAAATTTCCAAGTCGCTGTACCCGTTGGCCCGTTTGAAATCGTGATGCAAGTCATTCAACAAACTCTGCTGCTGCGAATCCGAGAAACAGATTTTCTCCGATAGCAGCAGCGCGCCGCCTGGCACCAGAGCGGTGTGGATGGTCCGCAGTAGATCTTGACGCTGTGGCTGCGGCACAAACTGTAGCGTCCAATTCAAAACGACAAACGATGCGTTGCTCAATTGAAATCGAGCCAAGTCCGCTTCGTGGATTTCAACCGAGCAACCTGGCTCAGCGGCCCAGTCGGTATTTAATAATTTTCTCAATCGCGAGACCATCGCCAGCGAATTGTCTACCGCGTGGATCGTACATCCGACGGGGGCCGATTTCCGCATCAGCGTAGTCGCCGCGCCCAGCGAGCACCCTAGATCGTAGATGTTAGTGTTCGAGATCGCAAATCTCGCCGCGAGTTGCCCGACCATCTTGATCACCGCCGCATAGCCCGGAACCGAGCGCGAAATCATGTCGGGAAATACGGCAGCGACCTCATCGTCGAAAACGAAATTGTTGAGACGATTGTGCTGTCTTGAATAAATTTCGTCACGCATAGGAATGACACGTGAAGTTGGTCGGAAGCTTAATGACTAAGAGGATGTTGACGAGTAATTTTGGGTAGGAGGGTTGATATATGGGAGCGTAACCAACATGCTAACGCAAACGTGCTTCCCCTCAATGACCTAGATCAAGGAATACTAAAATGAAAGCGGTGATTTTTGCCAGCGTTCTCCTGATTTCCAGTTTGCAGGCGAATCTGTTATTCAGTGATATTGTTGCTGGGTGGGACTTTCAAACGCTACCTGGAACCGTCATCGTTGCAAGCCCTAACACACCCAAAGTTTTTACGTCGAATTTTGGTTTGGGTACAATCTATCTTGACGGAACTCGTGGCGCGAGCGACTGGGTGACCACTGCTAGCGGCAACGAGATTTCAGGCTTTGCAGGGACTAATGTAAACGCTGGTCCAGGCTTTTCAACGGTGACAACCTCACCCTCTTCGCTTGCCCTACTCAATCAAACAGCGAATGGCAAATCGGCAACTTTCGCTTTTTCTATGGCAGGATTCCAAAACTTAGTTGTGTCGTACGCAACGCAACGTACTGCTACGGGGTTCGATGCGCACGTCTGGGAATATAGCTTGGATGGAACCGGTTTTGTGGCTTTACAATCCATAGCAGGGAATCTGCCGTCCGCGTACGCTACGGTCACACTTAATTCGACGTCCGTTCTTGATAACTCAGCAACCGCCTACCTGAGGCTGACGCTTACGGGAGCTAGCTCCGCAGCGGGCAATAATCGATTCGACAACATTCAGTTTAATGCGTCGGCTGTACCCGAACCATCCATCGCGGCAATATTTGGTTTTCTTGGGGCTGCGCTTGCCTTTCGACGAACCCGTAGCATTTGCCTATGGTAGAAACTTGCACTCAAATACTTTACAAACGGTAGAGTCAGGAATGCTTGGCGGTAGATCTCGGCAGTTATACGCTGGACCTTGATCGCGATGGGCCGAGCGGTCGTGCGATTTGTCCATACTACGGAAAGCTTCAGCAATGTCTGTGCAGTCGATCGAGAGTCTCGTCGGGTCGGGTACGAAACTTTATTTGGATTCGATCGATCCCGACTTAGTACAGCAGAATCTGGCATGGGGAGCCGTGGGAGCGACCAGCAATCCGATCATCGTGTCGGGCTTAATTGAAAGCGGACGCTTTGACAAGCAGCTTTCTGATCTGCTCAAATCGGGCAGCGACGATTCGACCATCGCTTGGGAACTCACCGATCAACTGGTGCGTAAAGCCCAGGAGGCTTTCCATCCCATTTGGAAAGAATCCAAAGGCAATGCGGGCTGGGTCAGTTTTGAACTCGATCCGCTCATCGAAGACGTCGAAGCCAACTTGCCGCACCAAGATCGCGTCGAGCGCTATATCGCCTTGGGCCGAAAGTGGTCGGCGGGGCACGACAACCGCATGATCAAAGTACCCGCCACACCAGCGGGATTGGACAGCGTGGAAGTGCTGTGCAGCGATGGGGTTACACTCAACGTCACGCTTGTTTTCACCATGAACCAATACGTGCAAGCTCGCGATCATGTCTGGGCGGGGGCTAAGAAACGCAAGTCGCTCGACGCCTTCAAAAGCGTCTATAGCATCTTTGTTTCACGCGTGGATCAATATACTTCCAAGCATTTGCCACAACTTTCGCTGGCCGCCCAGGGACAAGTGGGCATTGTAAACGCCAAGCGAATTTGGCAGGCCAATCAGGAATTCTGGCAAGCCAATAAAACTCCGCTCGAGCAAGAAATCATTTTCGCTAGTACCGGAACGAAAGATCCCGCCGATCCGCCCACTAAGTATGTGGCCGCCTTGGCAGGTAGCGACATACAGACCAATCCACCGGCTACGAATGCCGCAGTGGTTGATGCCGACGTGACATTTACGCGACAGGTCGATCGTTTGCCCGAGCCAAGTATCCTAGCCGACATCGACGCCCACTTGGACCTCGCGCACCTCCAGCAAGTGTTAATGGAAGAGGGCATCGCCAAGTTCGCGGACCCTCAGAAAAAGCTGCTACAGACGATCGCAAGCAAGCGGGCTCAGTTGGAAGCGTAGCTGTCGTTGGTTATTTTAGAAATGCACGATGATTTAGAAATGCACGATCAGATCGTCGGCGGCGAAGCGAACTTTCTTGGCGGTGGCTTGCGTGTCTTCGATATGGCGATAGCCCAAAGCGCAGCCAACAACGGCCGTGTAATCCGTGTCGTCGAGCCCCAGTAGCCTGTCGTATTCAAGTGGCACGATGCCCTCCATGGGACAGGTATCAATGTCGAGCATGGCTGCTGCGAGCATGAGCTGCCCCAGGGCAATATAGACTTGCCGAGCATTCCAATCCAAATGGGTATCCATCGCTTCAACAGTTTTTACAAGCACACTGCGATAAGCATCCATTTGCGACGTTGGCAAGTCGCGCGTCGTGCAAACACTCGAAACGAAGTTGTCGATATAACTTGCATCCATGGTGCGTCTGGCGGCGAAAACAACCATGTGCGAGCAGTCTTGGGGTTGCTTTTGGTTCCACGAGATAGCTGGCAATTTGACTTTGATGCTCTCATCGGTAATGACCACGAACTTCCAAGGCTGAAGTCCATAACTGCTGGGAGTCAAAACGAGCGTCCGCTCGATCGCTTGCCACGTCTCGGGCAAAATGCGCCGCGCAGGATCGAAGCGTTTGACGGCGTAACGCCAGCCCAACCGATGCAACAACTGTTCTGTCGCTATGGCTGGGACCGTCGCCGCTGGATGGGTAATTTCCGAGTCGAGTTGTTCGGACATGCAATGGTGGTCGCTTGGGCCTAAGATACATTAGTAGAGAGCTCGATTGTAGCTTTGAAATACTGATTCGAGGAGCGGAGTTTGAAGTCCTGCGTGCATCAACCCCATTTAGTGGATCCTTCGGCTTGGATCGCTGCCAGCGCCACCGTACTAGGCCAAGTCGTGATCGGCTCGCAAGCCAGCGTGTGGTTTGGTGCGGTGATCCGTGGAGACGTTGAACCGATCACCATAGGTGCTCAGACAAACATACAGGATCTTGCCTGCTTGCACGCGGACCCAGGCAAGCCATGCCGGATTGGCGAGCGAGTGACCGTGGGCCACGGTGCCATCGTGCATGGGGCCACCGTTGAGGACGAGTGTTTGATCGGAATTCGGGCGGTCGTACTCAACGATGCGGTGATTGGAAAGCACTCGATCATTGGTGCTGGCGCAATCGTCACCGAGGGCAAGGTGATTCCGCCGCGATCGCTGGTATTAGGTATGCCAGGACGCATCATTCGCGAGGTAACCGAAGCCGACTTGGAGCGCATCCTGCATGGCTTTCAGCACTACGTTGACGCAGCCGCATACTATAAAACCGCTAGCGGGTGAGCCCGCCGTCCGCAGTAAAACATGCTGTAAACCCTGCGTTTTAGCTGCGATAGGCCGCGTAGGCAAACAGGCTATTGAGGCAAGACAATAGGAATATCACTCCTGAAGTGGCAAACGCTACGCGAGC
>JBGSJL010000018.1:0-18209 GCA_041741955.1 Pirellulaceae bacterium
TAAAACAGCTTGTAATCGCACCGAATCCCCGCATGCTGGACGGGATTTGGAAAAAGCAGCCGTCGAAGTCGCTCCTAGCATGGATCCGTTCGTGGTGGAAATAGATCATTGCGCAATGTCCAGAGATCGGACGCGATGTCGCTTAGTGAATCATAATGAATCCAGCTCACTCCGAGCCAGACGCAGATCAATCGAACTCCCAAAAAGGGAAAACTCATGTCACTCAAGTACCTGTGGCTAGGTGTCATCTTTGCATTAGGACTCCCTGCGATTGTTGCGTTTCCTCTGCAGCCTTGTCTCGCGCAAGTCGCCACGCCTGCTCCGATGGGAGCCGCGACTACGGGCGAATCAACGAACTCGCGAGAATCGATCGACGATATCCCACTCATCTTTCTGTTGGATGAAGCGAACGATGCCTACGACAACAAGAACTTTTTGAGGGCATCGTTGCTACTCCAAAGGGCGCTCATGAATTCAGAATCGGACGAGGAGGAGCGAAATTTCAAGGGGCTGTTGGCCAGTACGCTTGTGAACAACGCGGAATTTCTCGATGCGTTGCACCTTCTAAACGATCTCGCCAAATCAAAGTCAGATTCAAGTTTAACGCTCATGCAAGCAGAAACCCTATTACAGGCGGGATGGCGTGACGCCGCCTTGGATCAACTTCGCGTCGGTCTGCGACTTAATCCGAATAACCTACCTTTCCGAAAATCACTTGCCGGTGCCTTGTTTTCTTCGCCCGTATCGACTGGAGCAGACGCTGCGGAGGCGCTTACGGCACTCTTGCCGCTCGAAGCTGGGATTACCCAAGACCCGCGAATTGCAGGAGCAATCGCAATGGCTGCGGCAGGTGCAGGGGATTTTGAGCTCGCAGTGAAAATGCATAAGCGCTACGCGGAATCGCTTGACCCAACCAGTCGGCAACACGAAGCCGAAACACTATCGCGATACGAAGCCAAACACTTCGCACGCCCCGTATCGTTTCCCAAATCGAATCCGGCGAAGATTTTGAGCAACCAAGAGATCGCAAAGATTGCTCATCAATCGATGGTCTTGGTCCGTGTGAAGCGTGAAATGGATCTCATGGAGAACAAGTCGGGAGAAAACGTTGGCTCGTCCTCCACTAAGCATACGCATGTTGGAACGGTCCTTAGCTCGATGGGAACGATTCTGGTCAACAGTGAAACGGTACGGATGCCGCGCTTCGATGAATTTGTGCATGGCACCGAAGGTTCGGTGAAGTTGACTTCCGAACGGATCGAGGTGTTCACCATGCCGAATGACGTGGGCATCAGCGAATCCCTTGGGCTGGCAAGAGTTCAAGGAATCGATGAACCGAGTGGTCTCGCAGTAATCGAGTTCATCCACGAAAAACATTTCGAGAATGTGCAGTATGAGGAACTGAAAACGATTCAATTCATACCCGAGTACCGCTTGCTTGATCCCAACACAAAAAAAAATCTCGCTGACCTCTTTGAGTACTCCGTCGAAAAGGGAAACGAGGCCAATGTGCCATCTCTCCGCGAGCTCACGTCGGATCTATCGCAATATTCCGCCTATCACGACCGAACCATCGAAGGTCCGACAATGGCGAAGCTGCCGAGCGTCCAAGGCAGCGAAGGTCCAGTCGGTACGCCAGTTTATAACCAGCTCGGTGAATGTGTCGGCCTCACGCGAAAAGTTGGCTTTAACGATGCAAATCGAACCGTCATCATACCATCTGCCGTTTGCACTCGAATCGCCGCCAAGCTGATGGCCGATGGTGTTGTTCATCGAACATCACTGCCGATCGTCGTCAGCGGAATGTTAACTGGAGTTCAGGAACCACGGATGGGCATGCTTGTGCAAAACGTTACGTCAAAAGATCCGATTTACAAATCGTTGGAAGGAACCACGATCGTGACCGCCGACGGGACGGCCACGCCCACGATGACCGAGTGGTTGATGGTTTTGGAACGCGCATACGCATTGGGTTCGGAAGCAGTCGGCGTCGAAATCTACGATCCCAAGGACAAGTCCACTTCCTGCATAAGCTTGTCCGTGGAGCCGTGAGTGTCGGATGCGTATTGCAACGTCGGAAAAGTTTGTCCAGTGATCGCAATCCCGGCCGCTCTCTTCATTGGGGCGAGACAATGATGGTTGTCACTGAATCAAACTCGCTCGACCGAGTAGTACAAAACTTCACAAACCTGGACCAGAATCATGAAAAACGCATGTGAATTTGTGGGCAAAACGCTGGGATATTGTGCGGTCATCTATGTTCTCTGTCTTATTCGTTCCCCCGCAATGCGACCTGATCTTCGACCGGCGGTGCGTGCAATCGGTGCCTATTTAAGCGATTTATATCCCGATGACAAAGTCGATACAGCCGCCACGAATAAGCGAGCGGAACACCTCCAAGGCTTAATAGACATTCAACGTATTATTCACGAATTACCGCAGACTCCACGGAACTAACCATCATGGAACGCATTGAGGTACTACTAGATCTGCTCGATAGTTGGGACGCAACGAGCGATTTATCTCGCGTCTCACCCGAGGTCTTTTGTAAAGAACATCCCGAGCTACTCGATGACTTTCGCAAGGTCCTGCAGCAACGTGGAGTTCTCACGGCGATTTTAAATGGCCAGGATTCACCAGCTCTCAATCCCGATGCAATGATTGAAAGATTGCAATCGGGCCGATTCCCGGTTGTGAAGTTTCATGACAAAGGTGGACTCGGTTGGGTCTACATTGCACGCGACCGCGAACTTGGTCGAACAGTGGCGCTCAAGTGCTTGCAACCCGATCCGGCCACCGACCCCGTTGCATGCCAGCGGTTTGTCCGTGAAGCCGAGATTACAGCGCGACTGGAACATCCCGGCATCATTCCGATCTATGGAATGGGCAGTTACGGAGTTGGCGATGCGACTAAGGCTGAGGCCCCTTCGTACGCGATGCGATTTGTTGAGGGTGAAACGCTGCGCGATACAATTCGCGAACTTCACAAGGGCACTGAAAGGATTGATTGGAGATCGATCGAGGGCACGCGTCTTCTCCGTTCGTTTGTGACCGTTTGTGAAACGATCGCGTTTGCACATAGCCGGCATGTCATTCACCGCGATCTCAAATCCGCGAACATCATGCTCGGAGCCTATGGCGAAACCCTGGTGCTTGATTGGGGACTCGCCAAGCTACAGGACGACGCGGCCGATGCTGCGAATCCCGAAGAACCACGATCAGCAAGCATGTTGGACACCAACGCCACTCAAACCGGCGCAACCCTCGGTACCGTCGCGTTCATGAGTCCAGAGCAAGCAAGAGGCGACTGGGATAAGGTGGATACTGCATCCGATATCTTTTCACTCGGCGCGATTCTATATCAAATCTTAACTGACCAAAGCCTCTACTCCGGCAGCGACGCACTGAACTCTGCCCAATCATGTAAGTTTCATCCGCCACAATCAATAAAACCTGAGACGCCAAAATCACTGGCGGCCATTTGCTTGAAGGCCATGCGTTGTGACCCATCGGAGCGCTACCCAAATGCCTTAGCTTTGAAGACTGACATCGAACGTTACCTGGCCGACGAACCGGTATCGTCTCGTCAAGAATCGATCGTTGAAAAGACGCAACGAATACTTCGCAAACACCGCGCGATGGCGCAAATGGCAGCGTTAATGGCGCTGGCAACCATCATCATGTTATCGTCTTTTTTAGCCGTAGTGGCCAGCAAGAACAGCGATCTACAAATAGCCAATCAACGTGAAGAAACGGCTAAAGACGACGCAATCAGGCAACGCAATCGAGTACGAGAACAGCTTGTCCAAAGTAGTCGCGAAAACTATGCTGCCAACATGGCTCAGGTGTCGCAGGCGATGGCGGATCGGCAACCTAACCGACTCGCAGAGATGCTTGCGAAAGCAAATCCGCGGATCGGATCGCCGATCGACGTCAGAGGAATCGAATGGTGGATGAGTTGGCAAAAGTGTTTTGGAAATAGGTATCCGATTCCATCGATTGGACGAACGATTCGCCCGCTGAAACTGGTCGATGGCGGTAGAAAGGCTGTGATGGCTCAGCTGAATATGGCGAATCGCGCTGAGTTGGCGAGAATGGTCATTGATGCCAAGACAGGGGAAATTCTTTTTCAACTAGATTCCAAGGAGTTTCCCATTGACGATCCAGATTCTTATTTTGGTGGATTGGTTTGCTCTGATGATGGCTCGACACTCGCGATTCTGAACCGTTCGGAGTTGCAAATATATGAACGGAAAGGAGACACCTACGAACGAACTGATACTTATGAGACTGGGGTCATCGGACCAAAGCACTACTTCAATTCCGCAATCTTACTTTCTCGCGATGGCGGAATTATCGTGGGTCAAAGGGATCGCGGTGAATATCAAGTTTGGAATCGTATCGAAAATAAATTCAGTCGCATCCGGATTGAAAACGAGAACTTTACAGCGCACGGGCGACTGTCACTTGACGGTCGTTATTTTGGAGCGACCAACACGGATTTTTCACCTGTAATCTATGAGCTTGGAACTGGGCAAAAGTTCAGTATCTCTGGCCAAAAGGCTGAAGACAAGTTTTGGGATGTCGCATTCGGTCAATATGACACTGTTGTTGCCTGGACCAACGACAGCGCCGTAACTTTTGCGATCGACCATTCCATGGGTTTGGTCGAACTCTGGAGAACCGATCTCTCGAAATTCAACAAGGACGCGACCGTGTCGCCATGGTTTGGGCCGATCCAGGAGTGGATCGTATTACAACCGGAAGTCGAATCCTTGGGCCCCGACATCATTCGTCAGCGACTTCACGCGGGAGAGGTTGCAGAACTGATTCGCGGGACAACACTGGCAATTGGTACAGGTGCCGCTAATGGTAGACCACGCTTCTTTTTAATTTATCAACAGCCTCTGCGCGATGATTGGGAAGCCCGGACCTTGCAGCAAGAGCTTTCGCTTCCGGCATTGGGGAGTATTGTCGATATCACCAGCGACGGAAGAACCGCGTTGATGGTCGATGCCAAGGGATCGTATTCGACTTTAGCCAACGAAGCGTGGGCGGCAGAAAGAATCGATCGAATGGTTCCTAACCCCATCACTCGCTTGACCTGGAATCATAATCAAGGGATCTTGGCGGCGCATTCACGTACTCCCCAGGGGTCAATCGTGGTAACGCGAGGCAATGCCATACTGGACCTCGTCCACGCACCTTACAGTCAAGAGTCTGGGGTGGAAACGTTTGCGCTTCCGCAGGAGAGTAGTCTCGGAATCTCTGACGATTTTTCAACCATTGCGAGCTACCGTGCCGGAAAACTAACCGTTCAAACAAACTTGGCCTCGGGCCCGGAAGATCGCAACTCGTTTGACTTTGATCCATTTTCAAGCAATCCGGATTATCGCGACATGCAGCTTTTCCCGTGGAATCGTGCACCGCGACCATCCAGTAGCGGAGGTGGGTCCATGACGAAGTTCAACTTCGATTCTATTTTCGCTAACAGTTCGCCGACGAACCCTTCGCCGTTGAATTTTCCTTGGGTGCTCTGTGCTCAACGGTATAGCGAGGGGCACGGCGACAGCTATATCGCCGGGGAACGATGTACGATCGTTGATTACGAGTCATCCCGCCTAGTGACGACATTTGATTTACCAAATTCATACTCCGTGAATGTTTCGATCAGCCCTACTGGTCGCAATCTCTGTATGCTCAATCGCAAAGACTTTTCAGCAGAAAGCTCGGTAGTGGAATTGCTCACGTGGTCGATTTCCGAGGACGGTGGGATGGTTCAGGGGCCCAACTTGGACCTTCAGGGCGATTGGCATTGGCCGGGAAATGGCATCGCTTATGCTCCAGACGAAAGCCTTTTAGCTATTGGATCGAGTAACGGCTATGTGTCTGTAATTGAATTGAAATCTGGAACAGTCGTCTCTCGATTTCAAGCATGCGAATTGGGTACGACAGCTTTGACGTATACGCCCGATGGCCAGCGTTTGATCATTTCGGGTGAAGACAATGGCATTCGTTTTTTCTCGACAGACGATTGGCAGGAAGTTGCGACTTTCTTGTGTCCTGCGACTCCAACTTGCTTAGCCTTGGATTCCAAGGGTCAATCACTCGCGATGGGATATAATACCGGACACATCGGAATTCTTGCGGCAGCTACCAGCAAACACGTTTTGGAGCTTGCAGCGTTGTGGCTGAAGCAAGAAAGTACTGCATCCGCAGGAGAGGATGCTATCCTTCGTGAATTGTGGGCAGAGTTTGTGACAAGTCATGGACGACCGGAGGATGAAATCGAAGCGAGCTTGGAGACACTAGAATCGCTGCGAGGGAAAGTTCGTGAACTAAGCGTTGACGAACTGAGACAACGTTTCTTAATGGCACTGCCGCCTTCTGTCGAAGCTCTTGGTATCGGTTTTTAAGAACTTGGCTCGAGACGAATAGAAGGGCACCGGCGACTTAAAAATTTATTCGTGATTAATGTGACACTTACACTAAGTTTATGGTTTGTTGACGACTGCTCGACAAGTTGTTCTCTGCAATCGTGTTGCGCTATGGCAAATTGAGTCGCGACAAGACGCGGTTGTCAGCTCTCTGACTGCTTGTTCCAGTCCTTCTGCGGCGAATAGAAGGACCTAGTTTCAGGCGGTGAAGGCGACCGACGCAGCGGCGCTATCAAATCGAAAAAAGCCAGTCCGTATTACCACACTCGGCAAAGCTCGCTATTTGAGATTAGCTCAGGAAACCAATTCATGAGAATCCGATCTATTTGTTGAGGATCGCAGCCTACCGGCTGAGCACCAGACGATATCGAGGAGACCCGTTTCGGAGTTTTTCGAAGGCTTCGTTGATGTTGCTCATCGCGTAAACTTCTGTCACAGGATTGATGTGGTGGCGAGCAGCGAATTCGAGCATTGTGCGAGTCGTCGCGATACTTCCTAGGGGCGACGCGGAAAGCGATTTTTGTCCCATCAACATTGGGAAGAAGGTCGCCTCGACCTTTGCTGCCGCTCCAACGGTGTGCAGCTTGCCTTTGGGCGCGAGCGTCGCGATATACTCATCCCATGGCAACTCGGCATCGGTCGTGTTGATGATCAAATCAAATTTCCCGACCACCGATTCCAATAAACCTTGTTCGCTGGTAGCGATGTAGTGATGGGCACCTAACTCACCCGCCTCGGCTTCTTTGGAACGACTGCGAGAGATCGCAGTAACTTCGCAGCCCCATGCTTTGGAAAACATGATCGCCATGTGGCCGAGTCCTCCGATGCCCACCACCGCAACTTTGGCGGTTGGCGAGATTTCGTTTTGCACGAGCGGATTGAATACGGTTACACCTCCGCAAAGCAGAGGTCCGCACTTGGCGGGATCGAGTCCTACAGGAATCTTCGTGGCCCATCCCCAATGACAACGAACGCGATCGGCGAATCCCCCGGCTTGATGCGTGATGGTGCCTTCCACTGTCGGACAGAGGTTGTGATCGCCGCCGATACATTGGTCGCAATTCATGCATGAGCGACAGTACCAACCTAAACCAACGAGATCACCCACGGTCAGTCCCGGCACAGCATCTCCGATCGCTGCTACTCGACCGATGACTTCATGACCGCCGACGAATGGGTATTGTGTAAAACCCCAGGCGTTGTCGAGCATCGACATGTCGCTATGGCAGAGACCGCATGCTTCCACAGCGATTTCGACATCGCCCGACCCAAGCGGCGGGAGTTCGAACTGGAATGCTTCCCATTTTCCACCCGCACTGTGAGCGGCGTAGCCATTTGCGACTGTCATCGTACTTCCTTTGAAGTGGTTTTAAGCTCACGCACCAGTAAACAACATTTCCGTTTCGTAGCCTTCGACGGGATGCTGCGTCATTTTGAGAAACGCGGCTCCAATCTTTTCTGGATCGAACGCCGATCCCGCAGCGACTTCACCCATGATAGAAACAAGCCCAACACGGATAGCAAAAGCAGTTGCCAAACCGTGCCCAACACCCGGTCCATAGCCAACGACCAAACAAATTGGATTTCCCATAAAGATACCTTTCTTTGATTTTCACGCAGCGACGCCTCGGTAGCTTGGATTCTAGATGTACGCCTACTTTCGACAAGTACTAACGTAGAGGTAAGTACTTGGGGCAATTCCTATACTCCGGAGAATTGAAGTGGCCGAGAAGCAATACCGATGTGGCTTAGAAGCGGCTTTGGACGTTGTCGGTGGTAAATGGAAGGTGCTCATCCTGTGGCACTTGAACGAAACAAGAAGATTTGGTGAATTAAGGCGATTGGTGGCTGGAATCAGCGAAAAGATGTTGATTCAGCAATTGCGTGAACTGGAAATTGCGGGCATTGTGTCACGCAAGGATTTCCAAGAGGTCCCACCGAAGGTTGAATATTCGTTGACGCCATTCGGACGTTCGCTCAAAGCTGCATTGACGCCGCTGTGCGACTGGGGCAAGAAACACATGAAGCGAATTGGCGAGCGTCAAAGTGATTGCGGGAATCCATAGGAACTCTCTGAGCTATGACTAATCGTTCGTATTATCCCCCAGATCTCAGTAACGTTCTGCTTGAGCGCTGGTGCGAAGCGGGACTTGATCCGGCAGCACTTCCGAACAAAACCGATCTGGAAATGCTGATTGATACGGCCTATCAAGCTAGTCTTTTACGCGAAGAAAATTACGTCGTCCAATTCGACGAGTTGAGTGAATTCACGCCACATCAGGTCCGCAAAATCGCGGCTGCGTTTGGGTATTACCGCGCGATAATCGGTGTCCATTTCGCCCCAGAGAAAGCTGGTAAATCAACGATTTGGGGAATGATCGTTACCGGAACAAGTTGGGTCAATCACACCGAAAACACAGTTCATGACGACGCAAGTTTGCCTAGCAAATTGGTGATCCATATCTTGGGCGCCGGGCATTCGGTTTTCGCATCGGGCCTCAAACGTGTCCTGGAAGCGATCAGTGGACAAGTGCTGACGGGAGGCTTCGATCCGTTTCGTTCCAATTGGTTGCCTCTGCACTTTGAACCGTTCCGCGCTACGCTTTTGAACAAGCTTGATATCGGCTCATTGCTAGATCAAAGAGTCAAACTGTGTGACTCTTTTGTGCGCGACGTCGCTCAAAGTGTCGTACGTCGCGTGCTAAGTCTGGTTCGCGGTCGCGGGCACGGTGGAATGTTAATCTATCTGACCAACGCGAACGATCGCCGGTTGGACAAGTGGCTGAGAATTCGAATGCGTTTCAAAAATTTGGAGGCTACATATCGTTTTCAGCAGTTGATGTTAAGACTGATGCAGCTCGCTTTGGAAGTTGGTGTGGAAAACGGCATTGCCAAGGTGCGATGGAAGGGCTTTCTGCAGATGCATGATGCATCGCTTGGTAAACTCCACGATTCACTGGTCGAGTTCAGCCATTTCTTCGCCGACTTGATGAGCGTCGATGGTGCACTGGTTCTTAGTCGAGACTTCCAGTTGATCGGCTTTGGTGGAGAGATTTTAGGGGATTCTCATGTAAGTTGCATCGAGCGGGCGATTGACCTTGAGGCACAGAACTCAATCACAGAACCTGCCGATGCATCCGGAACGCGGCATCGCTCGGCCTATCGTTTAGTCAGCAGCGTTCAAGATGCCATCGTGGTTGTGGTGTCTCAGGACGGAGCCGTTCGGTTCGTTGCTCATCGAGGCGGCCGATTGGTGTATTGGCCATACCTTCCTTAATATTGTTCGATCACAGTGTTCACAAATGGAGTTCATGAAATGAAGCCTTTGGTAAGGGATGCTTTTCCAACCTTTGATGACGCTCAGCTATCTGTCGTGGCGGAGGTTGGGGAACTGGTGCAGTTCGAACCCAATCAATTCCTGATCAAGCAAGGGCAGAAGGGATTTCCGTTTTTCGTAATCAAGTCAGGCAGCGTGCGGATCGTCGAAATGTGCAACGACGCCGAGGCCTTGATCGTGAATCACGGGCCCGGTGAATTCACTGGCGATGTTGATATGCTGACTGGGCGCTCGGCGGTAATCTCGGCGATCGCCGATGAACCGGTCGTGGCGTATCAGCTATGCGCAGGACGGCTGCGAAAGCTGCTCAACGAATGTCCGGCGGTAAGCGACATGCTGTTGGATGCTTTTCAATTACGACGTAAATTGCTCGAAGCCTCCGACTTTGTGGGTGTAAAACTTGTTGGCAAAACAAACACGGCTGAGACTTCGCGGCTGCGAGAATTCTTCTACAAGAATCATGTACCGCACACGTTTTATGAATCGACAACAGAAGAAGGGCATCAGCAACTTCAGAAACTCAGCGCGACGGCGGCAGATTTGCCTGTCGTGAACTGCAACGGACATACGGTCTCCAATCCATCGTTGCCGAAACTCGCTGAGTGCATCGGAATCTCGCGGAACGTCGATGGCAAGTTGTTCGATCTGGTAGTCGTGGGTTCCGGTCCCGCCGGTTTAGCGGCCGCGGTTTACGCGACTTCGGAAGGCATCAACACGCTGGTAATTGACAGCGTCGGCCCCGGTGGACAGGCTGGCAGTAGTTCCAAGATCGAAAACTTTATCGGCTTTCCGTCCGGAATCAGTGGCGGTGAGCTGGCGAATCGAGGCTACTTGCAAGCTCTAAAATTCGGGGCGCAGTTTATCGCTCCGATTACGGTCAAGTCGATTGAAACGCAAATCTCGGGTGAACATCATTTGCAACTGTGCACGGGGCAGGTCGCCCGCGCGCGATGCGTGCTCGTGGCGTCTGGCGTGACGTATCGACAGCTTGGCGTTGAAGATTGTCGCAAGTTCGAAGGAGCTGGGTTGTACTACGCGGCCACGTCCGCTGAAGCTCGCGTTTGCGAAGGATCAACGGCCGTGATCGTCGGAGGCGGCAACTCCGCGGGTCAAGCAGCGATGTTTCTGGCAAACAGTTCGCAAGAAGTCAAAGTTCTGATACGCGGCGACGACCTTGGCAAAAGTATGTCATCGTATCTATGCGAACGAGTGCTGAAGCATCCTAAGATCCAAGTGATTAAGAATTGCGAAGTCACCGAAATCCATGGCGAAAAATGCGTCGAAGTGATTACCTATCATGATCATGTGACTGGTGCGTCAAGTCGCCTGGATTGCAGCGCGCTATTCTGTTTCATCGGCGCTCAGCCGCACACTGCCTGGCTGCCAAGCGGCGTGCTATTGGATGACAAAGGTTTCATTTGTACGGGTGCTGCCATTCCTTCAACCCACTTGGGTGAACACTGGAAACTCGACAGATCCCCCTGCGACCTGGAAACGACTATCCCCGGAATAATAGCCGCTGGCGACGTCCGCTCCGGCTCAACGAAACGTTGTGGCTTCGCCGTCGGCGACGGATCAATGGCTGTGACTTGCGTACATCGATATTTAGCAAGCATCAACTGAACAACCAGCCGACCGCGTCTACCTCAAGAAGTGGACACCGGACCCGGAGTGAATTAACTTCGAATTTAACTCGCAAAATGAGATGATGTTTATTTCACTTTCGAGGTGTAGTTGAATTGCGCCACGGTTGGTGGTTGAGAAGTGATGATCGGAATTCGACTGTTCTTTCAAGAGACACGGTAGTTTGGCATTACTCTTGGTTGGTTCAAGATCGAGCACATCTGCGTCTTGCAAGCCCACGGTAGACGGTAACGCGATAACCGTCACATACGCGGATGGGCGCGTTGAGAAGCTCTTACTTTGATAAAGGAACCTCCTTCCCGCTGAGTGCAACAATTGAACATCGACAAAAGTTCTTCTGTCACAATTACCTATTTCGATTCTCGCTCAATACAATAACGCCGCCCGTTCAGCTATCCTTCGAGATTGACCGTGGCTGGTCAAGTTTCGATGGCCTGCCCCATCGCTTTGCGATCTCAATCCGATAAACGATTGGCTTCCTTGGGATTGAGCGTCAGGCGATGAACTGCCTTCCCTGGTAGCAGGGGCGAGGCTTCGCCACTGGTCCAATCTTCAAAACCAGCTCGATAAAACGGCGAATAAGGATTTCCAGATGGACCTCCCGGCTGATGATAAATCCCCTGCTCTTCGTATCCGGGTGTAACTACCATCCGCTGCGACGATCCGTAGTTGATCGATTGAACTCGTGGCATGAAGTCATCTCCTGGTAAAGGTGTTTTTGGCATGTTCAGAAAACTGGAAAGAAATGGCAAGTTGGCGCTCATCGGATGGTCAATAGCCGACGTGTTCACCGCGCCCCAACTAGCATTGCTCAGCGATTTTGTACTCGTGGGTGCTTCACTGCTCAGGTAATTTTCAGTTGCAACTACCATGGCGCCCAGAAAATCATCCCAGGTCTGAAAAGCTGGCGGTAGAAAATTCTCAGGCTGCGCCTTGAGCAACTCCCAAGTGACGTCCTCGAACGCCAGCGGCATTCCACCGGTCACTCCGGTCTTGGCTTGAAACGCTCCCTGCTCGACACGCGATTTGCTGCTCCCTAAGCCCACATGCGAAGCGGTTAATCCAAACAGATAGTCAATCACTTGGACTCGGAACTCGCGAACAATTCGATAACCGACGGAGTCGACCGACGCATGCCCACCCCAGTTGTCAACGAACTCGCGAAGTGCGGAAGATGTGGTGTCCGGCTTGGCATCGAGGACTCGGAGCAACAACTGCTGCCAGCGTTGCAGGAATCTTGCTTCGTCATCGAGCTGAATCGCAAGCATGTCTGCTTCGGTGAAACGCTCTTTTTCGCTTAGGCGGTCTCGAATCTGACTTGCTCTCGCGCCGGGCAGATAGCCTCCATCACCAAGCGGCACAAGCATCTCGCCACCGACAACACGACTATTTGCTGTCCAGATCCGACCACCGTTTGGGTTCAGAATGCGCGGATACTCCTCGGGCCGCATGTAGCCGTCCCAAGCGAGATTCCCCTCCGACCAATCCACCGGAATCTGAGAAGCTGGAGCTGCACGCCTGGGCAGAAGACCGGCAAGTGTCCAACCGATGGAGCCTTGAGAATCCGCCACCACGAAGTTGAGCGGCGGAACACCCATGCGATTGGCGACTAGCAAAGCTTCTTCGGCCGTATTCGCATGCGCCAAGTCAAACGCATCGAAGTTTACTGCCTCAGGATCATGGCCCGTCCACCGGTGAACAAACCGACGTCCGTCGCGGTTCTCCACCACGGGACCCCAAATAGACCACTCGTAATCGATGCTTCGAGTTCTTGAGCCTCCGATTGAAATTTGTTCCGTAAAGCGTTCGAGTTGCCTAGGGCCGTCCGGCGTGACATAGCTGTCCGCTGAGCGTTCGTCCATCTTGAGTTCAACGATATCACCAGAGTCGCATTGACTATTGGTCAATCCCCAAGCGATCGATCCGTTGGAACCTTCCACCGCATGGGGAATACCAGGCAGGGTAAAACCAACCAGCCGCCGGGTAGCTCCCGAATCATCGACCCAATTCATCGCTATGCGATACCAAATGCATGGCACACCTAGCCGCAGATGCATGTCGGAAGCCAACATGGCATGTCCAGTTTCAGTCAGCTCACCGCTAACAGCCCAATTGTTGCTCGCACCCTTTCCCTCGGGGACCCAGTCTGGACTAATCTTGCCGGTCGTCTCAACATTTCCGCCGTTCGAATCAGCAGCGTTTTGATCACGCAAAGTCCAAACTGATGCCGGCGGGATCGGCGGAGGTGGAATACTTGATTCATCGATTGCGGCATCCCAGCTAGAGCCAGTTCGAACAAAGAATTGAAATACTTCCTCGGGAACACTCTCGTGCAGCTTGCCAAAATTCCGTTCACGCGCTCCGTCTTCATCTTGCACATCGCAAAACATGGTCAGTAGTACGTATACGCAATCCTCATTCTGCCAAGGCTCTGGGACTGCGTTCAAAACAAGATACTCAAATGGAGCAGCCTGCATATTGGCAATTGCCGCGTTGACTCCCGCAGTGTAAGAATTCAAAAGCTGTTTTGTTTCGTCAGAAGCCCTCTCGACTACCTGTTTGGCAACCTGTTGAAAACGATGCTTGCGGTGGTGCCGATCGACTGGGAAGGCGGGCTCACCGAAGAGTTCCGAAAGTCTACCCGATGAAACGCGTCGTAGCGCATCCATCTGAAATAGGCGATCTTGGGCATGAGCGAATCCAACGCCAAACGCTAAGTCCACGTACGATTGCGCCTCAACCGTTGGATTGCCATTGAAGTCGCGAGTCAATTCGACCGTGTCCGTAATGCCGCGAACAGCGAGCGAACCGTCAAGTTGTGGCAGGCTAGCTCGCAAACTTAAGTGCAACCCAACGGCTCCAACCGAGATCAACAGCAGCAACGCCAACCCCGCACGAATAGCCAGTCTGCGCCAACTTCGACGTTTCTTGCTCGGCACTTGTGGATCACCATCTCGCGCTGTACCTAGCGAGTTTTGCACTGGGGCAGAACCAAAATTTGTAGCCTGGTGAAGAAATAACCGACGTAACTTAGCGAACATAAGATTCCCTTGAACAAGTCATTGGACCTGACCACATGGCATCGTGACAGGCTGGTCAGATTATACTGCGTTCGTTTTAACGTTGGCGGTGCGTTCCCCTGCTCACGGCATTGACTGATTGGCGCTGACATCGAACCTGAACCTAGTGTCTTTACTCGTATTCCAAGGAGACTATTGATGGCAGACCTCGCACGGTTTTGGGAGAACTGGGCTCCTTATCTATCCCACATAGAGGACAATCATCTGGATTTGGAGAACATCCAGCGGCTTGGGGCGCATATTTCGGATCCTGTGCTAATCATTGGGGCCGGTCAGGGCTTGCTCGTTGAGCAGTTGCAGAAATCGGGTCACAGCGTTGATGGAGTCGAGCTGAGTCCTCTAATGATCAAGTACGCGAAAACAAGGCGGGGACTGGAATTGATCGAGGCCAACGCGAGGCAGCTGCCGCTCGCCGACAACACCTACAACACGACCATCATTGCGACCGGCGTGGTCGACTTTTTGGATGACGAAAGCCAGGTTGAGTTAATCGTGAACGAGGCAAGTCGGGTGCGGGGGCCTGGCGGTCAATGATTTCGATCAACGGATCTGTCACCGTTTGCACTCCTGCCTAAATTCTGCAACCTGCTCAAGTCATACCAGCTATAGGTTCGAACAATAGAGTCAATGCGACTGTTTGTAAACGTTCACTAAATCGACGCTTGGAATAATTACGAAAGGATCGTTCCAGCTAAAGTGATACTCCCTAGGAATTAATAACGTACTAGTGGTAAACGTCCACTCGGCTGAGAAATCGCGGTCCTGCGAAGCGAGTGGAGTTCCGACTGTGCAGGCCATCCAGGTTCTTTGCAAGGACCTGGAATTCGTACTACGGCACAGACTCGGCCACCAAAGAATGAGACTTCGACGGTCCAAATACCGGATCGATAGGACAGTCTTGCCGAGTGACCGCTATCATCCCTGTGTAGGTCAGCCAAGTCGTTGGGACTTACAAAACCGCTCACTTTCAACAATGCAGCACTTGGACCTTTGGTGCCAAGGACAAATCCAATGGCCCCTGAAAAGTGGTAGCGATCCACAATGGTTTGCTCGCAGCAATCGTAAATTAGATTGATCCCAATCTTTGTTAAAGCTCGCAAGACTTTCAGAGGGTTCCAACTGCGAGTAACGAGTGGCTCAGCTGTTCCGAGTGTACGATTGAAGCGAAATGGCTGGTGCAGATCCAGATTGGAAATCGCATTTACAATTCTGCGTTTGTCTCTTTCAGTCGCGTACCCGACGATAAGCGTCTTTTCACCGTTTGCTAATCCGCGCAGTGGATCTTGCGAGCGCACGGCTTGCAAGATCTTTCAGCCTGCTGTTGGTGGTCCCGGGCCGGGCATTCGCCCGGCTTGGTTTGCTCCACTCATCCCTAGTACTCTGACGGAAGCAAGAAAGTGGTCACGCTACGATCTGCCTCCGTGATCAGCCAGATTTTTTCCCCTTTCAAATTGTGATAGACGGAAAATAGTCGGGTCCCGTGTACAAGTGCCTCGTCATTGCTTTGCCAATCCTGCGGGCAGCAATCGCCCCAGTCCCCTTTTACGTGACGCCGAAGCATGGTGAGTATCTCCGGCCGGCTGAGCGCTTCCAGAGCGCCTGGTGTGGTAAAAAGTTGTCCCAGGTTGAAACGTGCTCCTTGAATCAAAATGGTTGGCGTGTAATCGGGATAGAAGTTTGTTTTTTTGTTCATGTGTCACCTATTGTTTGGCACTGAGTGCCGATGTTTTCTCAGTGACCGCCTGCGACATGTTTTTGTTTCAAGCGGTCTTTCACAAACAGTGCAAGACTGCTTGAGACAAAACCAAGAGTTCAGCCGCAGGTTGGATCGATCGGCGGAAGCGGTAGCGAGTTTGCATGGCGAATGACAGCTGCAAGCTGGCGTGAGCCTTGCTCGAGCGTGAGCGCCCAAAGAGCGAGCCAACCTGTGTCGCCCTAGGTCGGCGGTGTCCTTGAAAATAGCAGAACCATTTCGCTCCAACTTCGAAACTCACCGATGCGCAGCAACTCGAAATTACATGTGTATTGCACACGAAGAGAATCTCTCCAGCGGTCCCACGGAAACAACGCTCGGCTACCTGCGAAATTCAGATCCGCTAGAGGCGCGAAGTCACGTTCGAAGAAACTGCGGCTCATCGCGTTGTAGTCGGCCGCATAGTCTCCGTTCGTTCCCGCCATGTGGAAACGCGGGTCCTTCCCGCTCGGGCCTGAGTCATTCCCACAAGCCAAGCTTAAAGCACTCTTGGAGCGGCAACAATGCTGTACGCGCCCCTCGCAAAAAATCGCGATACTCCAGCATCTCAAGCAACCTCCGCAAACGCTGCCACTGGCTCAAAGCTCGACAGCGGTCTTCTCTGACGATATCTTAGCCAATTCGCATTCCGCTAGAGCCAAGCAGTTTGCATCTCTAAGCAAGAGCGGATGATTCAATGCAAAATCTGTCCTTCGACCTGTTGTCGCTGGATAGTTGCCGATACGTACCGCAAGAAAGGATGCCGAATGGAGAATCCGTAAACGCCTCCGCCCTACGACGAATCCAAGCCATTTGCGCGCGGTTGCTTGCAGACTGGTTTAGCGATTTTGCAGGATTTCTCTCGTTGATGTTGCTTGTTGGATTCGTTAGCAACTACATCACTCTTGCTAGGCTTCCGACGCGGCCGACTGCGACTTGGCAGTGGGTTGGCATTAACGCGATGACCATCGTGGTATTGACGGCTTCGACCGCACTTGCGCTCGTATCTAGCGGCTTGATGCGTTCAAAGAGCAGTACCTGGAAACGCGGACTCTGGATTCTATTGGGGAGCGTCTTAGCCTATGCTGTGATTGCGGCTACCGTCGTGATAATCTGATCCTCGACCTAGTCGTTAAGAAAAGCTGCGGGAACAGTCGTACGCACCGAAGCAAGCCGTTCCGCTACCAAATATCAGTTGGTAGACCCATTTAAATTTGGACTTGTAAGTGCAATCTTACGAATCAACAGTTCGGAACAGACAGTATAGATTTACTAGAAATCGGGCTCAAATGACTCCCTTACGGACGATAATTGCGGATTTGCATTTTGCAAGGAGATATGTATTGAACACTCTGGGAGCGTTGGCACGGTACTTTGTTGTTTTCTTATTGACACTTTGCGTTGGTATCGCGTTTCAGTTGCTCGTGTCGTTCACTGTTCCGCAAGTACAGGTTGCGAGCCTAGACGGCGGAGCATTTCGCAGTTGGGCGGGATTGGGAATTCGCGAAACAACAGTGCTGGCCGTGCTGGTGGCTACTTTGTCTGTGTTCGGCGTACAACACAATCAACGTCCTCATGGAAAAATAGCGAGCAACGTTGTGCTTGTACTTGTCGGATGTTCAATCGGCTCCCTGATAACGCTCGTCATAGCCATGCTAACCTTGAGATTGACAATGCCAGTTGTTGGCGTGTGGGCGATGCAAATAGTACTGCAAATCGTCGCTGCCGGTTTCTCAGCTTCTTGGCTAGCCGTCCATTCCGCCCAAGTGGCCACATTCGCCAGTCTGGTGGCAATACTGGTGATGTCTGCGTGCTTCTCGGTTGCATATGCCTATCCGACACCGCTGCCCGACGAAACATTCGTTGTGCAGCTTCCTGGTGATCACGAGATACACGTGGATTGCTTCTTGCCGGAAGGCGATGGACCCCATCCCGCCGTTGTGATATTCCATGGAGTCGAGGGGGCCACGAACCTGACT
>JBGSJL010000019.1:0-10634 GCA_041741955.1 Pirellulaceae bacterium
CGCGACGATTTCATCTGTAGCGATGTGAGTCGCTATGACATGACCGAAACGAGCCTACCGGCCAAACTACCGGCCAAGACCTTTACCGAGCCTAAACATGGCTGTCCCTATGATTGTGGCCTATGCAGCGAACATGAGCAGCATACGTGTATCGGAGTTATCGAAATCACGGATGGTTGCAATTTGACCTGCCCAATGTGTTACGCGGTGAGCGGTCCGGGCCGCAAGCATAAGTCTCTCGACGATATCCAAGCAGCCATCGATCGACTGGTATTGGCAGAGGGCCACGTCGAAGTAGTTCAACTATCCGGCGGTGAACCGACACTGCACCCGCAACTGCTCGAAGCCGTCGAGTATGCATTGGCTCGTCCGATCGATTACGTGATGATCAACACCAATGGACTGCGTATCGCCAATGATCCAGAGCTCGTAAGCCAACTGGCCGAGCATCGTCAGCGACTAGAGATCTACTTACAATTCGATTCGCTCGTCGATTCGCAGATCGCACAACTACGCGGACAATCGGGGCTATTGGAAACAAAGCTTAGAGCGCTCGATCGATTGGCCGCTGCCGAGCTGAATGTCACATTGGTGTCCACTTTACAAGGTGGTGTCAACGATGACGCTCCGGCTGAACTCGTTGAATTTGCGAAGTGTCGCCGAGAAGTTACCGGCCTGAGCTTTCAACCGGCGACCTACAGTGGTCGACACTTCCTACCGCAGGACTTGGAGAAACGCATCACCTTTCCTGACGTAGTCGACAATATTGTCAATGACTCCCGGAATTCTTATGGCCCCAACGATTTCTTTCCCCTGCCCTGTGCGCATCCCAATTGCCATTGGATTAGTCTGGCCGCACGGCACGGCAGCGACCTGATCCCGCTGACTCAATTTGTCGACGCCAAGCAAAACCTGGACCTACTTGCCAACGGCATCAGTTTTACTAGGGAAAAGACGCAGACGCTCGCGCAGCAAGTCATCGCCCGCTTAGCCTGCGGCGACGCGGGATGTTGTGCGCCGAACAATGCAACCAGCAACGATTCGGTAAAACGGCAGGGCCTGCCCATCCTGAACCAGGAAGCAGATTCTAAATTTGAACTTGACCAATTCCTATTACGCGTTGCAGCGCAGTCTGTGAGTGCGAGAGATATTTTGCGCATCACGATTACCTCTTTTCTGGATGTATACAATTTCGACGTGCGGCGGGTGATGAAGTGCTGCACACATCACGTTCTACCAAGTGGACACATTATCCCATTCTGCGCTTATAACGTTCTCTATCGCGATGGCACCGCCAAGCTGCCCGAGCTGCTGCCGTAGGATCGTGCGGAAAATTACTGTCTGATTCAGAACGTGGGATTGGCTTCCAGCCTGTCGATTCCCGCATGACAGGCTGGAAGCCTATCCCACTTATTTTCCGCTTGATCCTTAGAGCATTTGATTTCTTCGGCGTAGCAACCACTCCAACGTAATGAGCGCCACGAAGAACAGCGCCGCCCATCCTGAATTCCAGATGGGAATAGAAGGCAATGCACCGAGCCGAGTTGGCTTGCCGGGCGGCAGCTCCTCGAAAAGCTCACTGGCATCGGCTTCGAGGTAATGCTTTCCACGCGATTGCTGAGCCAGCATCTGCATGCCTTCCACATTCGCCCGCAGACTGGCCTGCTCGCCAGGTGGGGCCGTGACCGTAAATTCGGTGGTGGGTGGGCTATCAGCCAGCGGTTGCACGACGACAGCGCGATAGCTGCCCGGTAGCAAATCGTTACGTTCGGCTTGGTAAACGCTACTGGCTTGGTTGCTGAGCGCTAGACGCAGAGTTTCCCGACGCCCATGCGGACTTTCGATCGCCAGCTCGACCGTCTCTGTTGAACGGACTTGGGCGGACGAGGCCCCCAAGTTGACTTGGAAACGGACGGACTGACCAAAGGCGGATTGCTTAGGCTCTACGGTCAGCTCCAACTTGCCGCCGCTACCACTGAGTTTGCCGCGACTGAGCCAACGCAGCATTTGCCCCCAGTAGCGTTGATAGTAGAGATCGGAACCTTGGTAACTCGCCCAACGATAGGTTTCATCCGTGGCTTGTAACGCAACTCGCCCGGCGCCTGCAAATTGGGTAATCAATAGCGGTGATGTCTCACCGCTAGCGCGATCCAGCGCCTGAGACAAGATTTGCGCGCCTGGTTTTACCTGCTCCGCTCGACCCAGCGCAGCAAACTCCGGCAGTTTCTTCCACAGCTCTAGCGATTCCTGCATGGAAGAAGCAAGCTGCATGGGTAGCGAACTACTTCCCAGGGGTGTCGGTTGCCATCGCAAAGAGGTGGTCGGTAATTTGGCTGCTGGCGGACTTCGGATGTCGGATCGCTGGATCGGTAGCAACTGACCAAGCGGCCAATGATCGAGCCGCTGAGCCAGCGAACCGAAGCTGCTGACAAACATACACCCTGAACCATTAACTGTAACGGCGTTATAGATTGCCTGCTGAGAACTTTGACTGATCAATTTGGGATTAAGATCCGCCAGCACGAACACATCATAGTCGGCGATTTGCGCGGGACTACTAGGTACCAGCCGCAACGCAGATTTATCTTGATTCACAAACAGTGGATCGGCATCCTGGAGTACGGTGCGCAGTTCGAAGCTCGAACCACTTGGGTTGCCGGTTTGAGTCACCCGTTCCAAGTAGCTCTTGAGGAAACGAAATTCGTAACTGGGTTCGGCACTTACCAGCAAGACTCGAATCGTTTTATCTTGCACATTAACGACCGCTTCGACCGAGTTGTTGGCGAATTCTTGCTCGCCTGCAATGGCACTGGCTTCCACGCGAATCGCCAGCTGGCCAGCTCGCTTGGGCACAAACGTCAAACGGGCAGGCCGCTGCCGTTGCTCGGAGGAAACGGTCAGATTGATCTCGTCGAGTATTTCCTGAGTGGCTTGGTCGCGAAGCGTAATCCGCGTCTCGGCAGAGGGTACGTCGCTGGCCAGGACTGCAATTTCGGCCGTAACTTGATCTCCGAGATAGACTTCGCGATCGATCAGGAGATCCGCGAGCCTTAGATCGGGCAGCTCGCGCTGTCGACCCACGGTGACCGTATGGAGCGGGATGGCCGCACGTCGCGCCGCCTTGGCCGCTTCGCTCAGGGCAGCTCCCGATGTGTTAATACCATCGCTCACAAATACAATCGCGGCAGTTCCTTTGCCCGACTGACGCTCCAACAGACGCAGCAAACCATCCCCCAACCGACTTTGCACGCCGTCAGCGGTCCAGCCTTCGTTAAGGCCGGTGGGCCATTGGCCGAGTTGATCACCCGTCGTGCGCGCGGGCTCCAGTGCATCTGCTAGCGCATACCACTGCACTTCGTAATTGCTAAGTAGTCTCTGGCGCTCGCGCCGATCTAAGGCTTCGAAAAGTTCAACCGCGCGTTCGAATCTCGAACGTTGGTTGCCTTTCTTTCCATCGCCCACATCGCGAGTATTCATGCTCGATGAGCGATCCAGCACCACGATCAACTCGGGTCGATCGCTCTTAAACTGTTGCCAGCTCCAGCCCGCCAGCATCCATAGTACGGTCATTAGCAATAGGAAGCGAATGGCCGCCAGCAACCACCGCATTGGCCGTCGGGCGCGTCCCCGCTCGGACATATACAGGCCCGCAGCCAACGTGGCCGACAATAGGGCAATCGTCGCTACTATCCAGATAGGAATGGACCAAGCCACAGTGAGTATCGACTCTACACTGGCAGGCGATGTCAGCGTCTGATTCATCCCGCTCGCTTTCCTAGGGCCCAAGCCAAAGCCGATTCGGTGACCAGTAAGCAACCAAGTGCCATCAGCAATGCAGTCGCAAAACCCGAGTTGGCGGTCGCATTGCGTGGCAGCGTCCACGCTCTGGTCAACGCTCGCGGAGCCGACGGCTTGGGCAAGTCTTCAAGTCGAATGCTGGTCAACGAGCTTTCCGATAGATTGACGTTCACGGCATAGAGCTGCTCGCTTCCACCTTGGTCGCTCACCGTATAGATCCCACTTTGCTGTGTCTGCCCAAAATCCCAGGGCGACGCACCGTCGTCACGGGCGCTTTCACCAACAATCTGTGTGGTTGTTTTGTCCGGTTTGACGACTGTCAGTGTGTGGGAGCCCTGACCTGCAAAGGGCACCGCGCCACGCAACCTACCCAGCAGCGGCTCACCAGCCAATACCGTTCGCCCAGCGCTACCCGTGTCCATGGCGGTTTGGAGCAGACGCTGCATCAACGGCACAAAACTTGGCCAAGTGGCAATCGCATTCCAAGCTCCATCATCGGTAACGCTCGTTTGAGGTGCTGATAGCATGCAAGTAACCGAACCGTTGCCCAGTCGATGGCGCGTCAGCAGTGGCTCACCCTGCGTCGTGGCCAAATCAACGGTCCTCTGTGAAATTCCTTCGGCTGCGGAACGAATTCTCCAGTAGCGAAAGATGGGCGTCGTCAGTAGGCCCGCGTCTGGAAAGCCAGCGAAAGGTGCCACAATCGGACTGCGGTAATCGAGCGGATCGATACCCCAACTTTCGATAGCCGACGGCTCAATCAACTCGAACCCGAGCAACGGCTGCTCGCTTTCGCTTTCGTTCCATACAGTTGAGTTCGCCCTCCGTCCCAGCAATACGACGAGGGCACCACCGGCCCGCACAAATCTTTCCAGACGCGCGAAATTCGAACTGTCAGGGCCCACTAAATCATTGAGAATAATGACCTGCCACTTTGCAAAATCGATCGACGCTAACTCGAATACGGAAACCGACGTTGGCTGCACAAAGTGCATGGCTGTCTTATTGGGTTGTAGGCTCAAACTCGTTACGCGAGAATCGCCCGGCTGTTGCTCAACAAATAGTACGTCGTAGCCTTGCCGTACGTCGACGATATGCCAGCGACGATCGTCGGCTGGCAATCGGTCCGTGGGGATCGTAGCACCCAGTACACAGGGCGCCGCAGCTTTGGGCACGTATGAAAATCGCAGCGTTTTAGATTCCTGGGCAGACAGACCGATTGCTTCCGAAGCGACCGTATTGTTGTTGACGACAAATTGAACAGGCAATTCGCTGACTTCGGTCGCTCCAAAATTCTTGACCGTGACATCCACGGCCAGCGGCTGACCCACGATTGCGGAACTGCCATCCGGTCGAATGTTTGTGATGGCCACATTGGAAGTCGAATCCCCTCCGAACGACTCAATGTCGAGCTGGAACTTAGAGCCCAACTCACGTAACTTTTTTGCGCCGATCCCGTCCACGGCAGACTGCCAAATATCATCGCCCAAGTCGCTCAGAATAACGATGCGAATGACTGGTGGCAGCGATTCATCTTGCTCTGCCCGTTGAGAGATGGCTGCTATCATGGTCAGGCCGCTGTCTAGATCGCAGCCCGCCTCGTTGATAGTCAAACGGTTCAATTCGGCTATCGCCCATAATCGGTCCAGCGTAGGCTCAGCAATGGCGGGACGCGTGGGGCGACCTAGGGAAATGAGCGCGAATGCATCGCCCTCAGGGGCTGTTTCGATGATTTCAGTCGCTCTTCGCTGCGCAGCGTGAAGCCTAGTCTCCGCGTCTGCTCGAAAGCTCATCGAGTAGGAAACGTCGATAGCGATGATCCAGGTCGATGCCGGTTGTCGACTCTCCGTCGAAGCTAAGTCATCGTCACTTCGCCAAAACGGCCGTGCCAGGGCTAAGGCGAGTACCACTAGAATCAACATTCGCAATACCAGCAGGAGCAGTTGCTCTAGGTGGACGCGCTTGGCTTCTTTTTCAAGCACTTGAAGCAACACACGCATCGCCGCCCACGCAACCACAGTTTGACGACGTCGGTACAGGAAATGTAGGACGAGCGGAATTGCTCCTGCGGCGGCCCACAGCAACATCCAGCCGCTAGCAAATCCTGCCAAGCCAATTAGGTTGTGCGTCATACCTAAAAGCCTCGCGCTGACCGACTGGCCAATAACTTCGGTAGCGCCACAGCCAAAGATTCTGTGGTGAGCACCCGAAAATAGTCGACATCCATTTTGCGGCAGCCCACTTCGAGTGCCTGGCAGAATTCTGAGATCGCCTTGCGATAGGCTCCCGCAATGAGCAATGGGTCGGTGACAACCTGAGGTAGTTTTTCTAACCCTTCGAATCGCGTCATCGTGTCAAATGGAAATTCGACTTCATCGCGATCGAGCACATGCATCACCAGGACATCGTGTCCAGCGAATTTCAGCAGCCGCATGGCTCTCAGCATACGGTCGATGTCATCGAGCATGTCGCTGATCAAAATGACCAAACCGCGACGACTTAAACGCTGCGTTACCTGTTCAATGACCTGAGCTAAATCCGTTCTCTGATTGTTGGAAGCCTGTTCCATGACGCCAATCATATCTTCCAACTGGGTAGGACTACCGCTGGGAGGCAACCAGCCATCGATGGCGTCCGAAAAGGTCATGAGGGCCGCGTAATCCTGCTGCTCGACGACGAGATAGGCCAAGCTGTAGGCCAGTAATTGCGCGTATTGGAGTTTGTTCAGACCACTCGGCTGCCCACAGTAGAGCATGCTCTCGCTGTGATCGACCAGAAGATAGGCGATCAGGCTCGTTTCGTCTTCGTACTGCTTGAGGTAGTACTTATCGCTGCGCGCATAGACTTTCCAATCAACCTGTCGCAAGTCATCGCCAGGCACATACTCGCGGTGCTGCGCGAATTCGATGGAATGACCACGCAGCGGACTACGGTGCGACCCCGACACCAGGCCCTCGACCAGCGTACGTGCTCGCAAACCGAGCGGACGAATGCGGGCTAAGGTTTCAGGATCGAAGTACTTTTGCGATGTGCTCACGCGAACTGCTGTCTTGGAGAGTGCTATCGACGTTGTGAATGATTTCCTGAATGATCTGTTCGACCGACGTCCCCTCCGCTTCGGCCTGAAAACTAAGCTTCATGCGATGCCTGAGCACGGGTGGTGCTACGGCGGCGATGTCTTCGCGTCGCACAATGGGGCTACCATGCATGGCCGCTCGGGCTTTGGCACCCAGCACTATGTATTGGCTGGCCCTGGGCCCTGCCCCCCAACGCACGCAGCGCCGCACACGCTCGCTGGCCGCCGCGTCCGAGGGACGCGTTAGTCTGGCCATCTGGGTTGCAACCAAGGCCGTCGCCGGCGTGATGGCTATCCGCCTCACCAGGTGATTGAGCGCCAGTAGATTTGCGCCAGAGATTTGCGTTTGTAGCTCAGCCTGCTCGTCCGACGTGGTGCGCAGTACGACCTCCAGTTCGTCCGACTGACTCGGATAACCCACCAGCACGTTGAACATGAATCGATCCAGTTGGGCTTCTGGCAGAGGATACGTGCCCTCTTGATCGATTGGATTTTGCGTGGCCAAAACGAAAAACGGTATCGGCAGCGCATGCCTGCGACCGCCAACAGTGACTTGCTTTTCTTGCATCGCTTCCAACAACGCAGCTTGCGTTTTAGGAGGCGTGCGATTGATCTCGTCTGCTAGAATCACATTGGCGAAGATGGGGCCAGGTATAAATCGAAATTCGCGCGAGCCACTGGCGCGATCCTCCTGGATGACTTCCGTGCCTGTGATATCGGCTGGCATCAAGTCCGGCGTAAACTGGATGCGCTGAAATTTTAGTGCAATCGACTTGGCCAGGCTCGATATCATCAACGTCTTGGCCAGGCCTGGCACACCCACCAGCAGACAATGTCCGCCTGCCAACATGGCAATCAACAACTGCTCAATCACTTCTTCCTGACCAACAATGATTCTCGCAAGCTCGCTACGAATCGACCGCAAGCTATCGCTGAGCCTGTTTAGCGACTCGATATCGTCCAGTGTGTTCGCGATTCCAAGTCCAATCGCCCTATCTTGTTCGTCGTGACCCTCGGCCGCACTGCTTGAGGTAAGTAGGTTTTTCTCGGCTTTAGCCACGTTGTCCCCAAGTTTGAAGTGTTTGCAGTTTGTAGAATGCGGGTGGGCACTCTATGTCCATTATATCCATATTGACATGAGCGGAAGGACTACAACCGCGATTCGATCCGTAGACTCCGCACGCGGCATTTTGCATGAATTCTAGACAACCAGAACTGTTGACTGCCTTCCGCAGTGGTATTTTCATTTCCGACCTGCACCTATTCAGCCCACGCAGTTCGGCGGAGAAGATCCAGCGCCAGATTTCCGTCGAGCGAAACGCCGATCAGTGTATTGTTTTAGGCGGCGATATCTTCGATTTTCGCTGGAGTGTACGTGGTGGACTGGCGGGCACGATTCAAGCAGCCCGGAATTGGCTCGACGATCTGCTCGCCAGCTCGGGCGATGCTCACATTCGCTTTCTGCCCGGCAATCATGATTGCCACCCCGATTTTTTAAATGCTTTGGCAGAGCTAGCTGATTGCGAGCCGCGTTTCGCGTGGCATGAACATCATCTGCAACTTGGCGACTGCCTATTCCTGCACGGTGACATACTCGATGCGGGCGGCGACTTGGCCCCATATCGCTGCAAATTCCAGCATGCAAAACCTCAGACCGGCTTTTCGCATCGCGCTTATGAAGTAATTGTGGGTCTGAGATTGCATAAAGTCGTTCCCATGCTTCGGCATCGTCCCGTAGTAACATGCCAGCGACTCTGGAACTTCATTCTCGAATTGCCCGATATCAACCCACAGTCTATTGAGCGCGTTTACTTTGGCCATACGCATGTTCCACTATTCGGGACGACCACCGGCGGGATTCGTTTTTATAATCCAGGTGCCGCACTCAAACATATGCACGCCCATGTCCACAACTTTGATCTGGGCAGCGAGACAAAATAAGCTTACCAGCCACGGATCTGAACGATTTCATGAAAACTCCAGCCGATCCCAAGAACGACTGCTACTCGGCGGGAGAACGAGCGTGGATGGAGTACGGACAATCGCTGCGGGCCAGGATGCTCGATAGTTGGCTGGTGCGACTTTCCAACTGTGGCGTGACTCCAGATGCTGTCACATTGATCGCAGGCTGCATCGGCCTGGCTTTTGCACCCCTGTGGCTTCTGCAATTTAAGGCGCTGGCGATCGGTGCCGTGGCTGTGCATGTCCTGCTCGATGGACTAGATGGCCCACTAGCTAGGCATCAGCAGATCGCATCACCGCGTGGAAGTTTCACCGACACATTTGCCGATCAATTGGTCGTGACGGCAGTCACCGTGACCTGGATGATTGGCAGCCCCACTCGTTTGCACATTGCCGCTGGTAGCGTCTACGTCTTTCTGTATGCTTTGGTAGTGGCCATGGCTATGGTTCGCAATGCGCTGGAAGTACCCTATTCTTGGCTGGTCCGCCCCAGGTTCTTCGTCTACCTGGCGATCGCCATCGATTGGCAATGGGCAAGCGAGCTGACAAGTGTTGTGCTGCTGATTTGCAACAGCCTACTGGCGATCAAGTGCGCAAGCGGGTTTCTGGCAGTTCGCCGCAGGCTACCTGGCCCCGACGTCACGCAGCGCTAACGCGGACATTGGCTTGACACTTTGTCGAAGTACTGCCTCGCCGATACGCTTAGAATAGCTGTAGCCCGCGGGCTAACGTGTTGAACGATTTAGATTTTCCGCTGCCTACTTTGATAAGATTGCTGACTATGGAGTTCACGGCCAAGAAAACTTCCCAGGAGCCAGAATCAACTGAATCGTCGATTGAAACATCATCGGCTGAATCACAGTCGCTCAAGTTACCCAACACCTTGAGTAGAAATCAGTTGACGGCGGCATTGATCTTGATCACCCTACTGCCCTTCTGCTTGGTGGTCGTGCTCTACTTTTCGTTCCCTAGTTTTACGGATCCGCTGCTCCAAGCGGACGCTCGGGTGGGTCCGATGGCCTGGCCCAACTCCGAGTCGCCCGATGCAAGAATTGTCCCCAGCCTAATCTTGAAGAATTCAACCGACGAAGCCTGGACAAACGTCAATTTGTCCATCAACAAGCAGTTTCACTTCTTTCATCCGTATCCGATTCAAGCAGGCGAAGAGATTTTTGTACCGCTTAAATTCTTTCACACGAAGGGCAATCAGTATTATCCACCCGAAAGCCAGCCTTTGAAACTACTCACGATCTACGCGCAGATACCTTCTGGCGCCCGAGCTATCGTAGAAATAGCGGGCGAAGCACTGAATCTGCCGGATATCATGCCTAAAAGCGACTAAGCGTTCAACGCGACTTTTTCGCTGTCGGCAATATTAACCCAGACGTGGACATGGGGAGCTCCGCGGAAATGCCAAACGAACGATGGACCTTCCAATCGCCAGTTGTCCCAGACTTTGTCCTTGCCGATATCTTGATCGGTGAAGAAAGCTAGCTGGCAAGCATCCAGGCCACCTTGAGTCTCCAGGCACTTTAACGCTTCCTGCTGGTCGGATTGCCGGAACGGTTCGACGAGCTTCTTCAGTACAAGCTGCATTTGTTCGCGTTGATCGGCGGACAAATCCGTAATCGGAATACCCGCAAACGAGCCATGTTTGCCTTGGAAAGCCACCTTCTGCTCGCTCGGCGTCTTGGTCACCTCAGCCGCTTTGCGTTGCTTGCCGTCCAACATCGTATAAATCTTGTTGGCTTCTAGGGCTTGAGACCAAAACACATTGCCCTGATGGTCGGACTCTTCA
>JBGSJL010000020.1:0-3996 GCA_041741955.1 Pirellulaceae bacterium
AAACTCCGCGGCAACAATCTGTTCTGTCAATTTTGGCTCGCCGTAGGTCAGTGTTCCTGTCTTGTCGAATATCGCCGTGCGGCAGCCAGCGATCTGCTCCAGCACTACAGGGCTTTTCACGATGATCGCGCGACGGGCGCAGAGCGAAATCGAGCCAATGATGGCGATCGGGATGCCGAGCAGTAACGGGCAAGGCGTCGCAATCACCAATACTGCCAGAAAGCGAATGGCTTCTCCGCTGATGGCCCAAGCGGCAATTGCAACGGTCAGGGCGACCGGCGTATAGATGGCTCCTAGCTGATCGCCGAGTCGTCGCAATTGCGGTCGCTTGCTTTCTGATTCCCGCATCACCTCCATGATTTTGGCATAGCGAGAATCGGCGGCGAGCTTGGTGGTACGAATGGTCAGCGCCGACTCACCATTGATCGCGCCCGAGATGACGCTTGACCCGGATGTCTTTGTGATCTCAAACGGTTCACCGGTCAAATACGATTCATCCATCACACCGTGACCTTCTGTCACCACACCATCAACGGGACAAATATCGTGTGGGTAAATTACCAGCGTGTCGCCGATGGCAACTTCTTTCAAAGCCACGTCAACGATTTTCGCGTCCTGCTTGCGGTGAGCAACAGACGGCAAACGTTTGGCAAGCGCTGCGAGTACCGAAGACGCACTGCGCAGCGCGTAGCTTTCTAGCGCTTCGCCGCCTGAAAGCATCAACACGATGATCGAGCCAGCTAAATACTCGCCCAGCAATACAGACGTGACGATTGAAATTCCACCCAGCAAATCAGAACCAAATTCGAGCTTCCAAAGCTTGATCAATAAATCGTAAATCAGCGGCAAGCCACCGAGGCCAAGGGTGATTAACAGCGGTAACTGATAAGTACCGGGCGGCGCATGGAGCACGAATCGCAGCACTAGATGCAGGGCAATTGCCAGAATCGCAAACGCTGCGATGAGCGTGGACTTGCGCTGCCAGAGTTTGGAAAAAATGTTTGTCATTGTATTCACGTGTTGGTTTCTAGGGTTACCGCACCGCAAGTTTAGCGATTCAATCAGCCGCTGGCGCGTTAGCGCCCGGTTCAAATACTGCACTAAGCTATGAGCGGAAAAAAAGTGTCTGACCCGAATGGCCAGGAATCGGCCCTTCGGGTGCCTCGCACAATTGGTGTCACACACTTTTTTTCCGCACGACCCTAACCGGGTGCTAATGCACAGCGGCTGATGTTTCGAAGCAACGTTCCGGCTGCGATTTATGTGGACGGACAAAATAGCATGTAGGTCTTGTAGCCACCAGCAATGTTTGATCCCGAGAGGCCATGTTGTGTCAGAATTCGAGTAGCCAAATATCCACGCTGTCCCACCTGGCAATAGGCGGCAATCTGTCGGTCACGGGGCAGTTCGCTGAAGCGGCGCCGCAAATCATCCACGGGAATATTCACGGCTCCGGGGATGTGGCCCGCAACAAATTCCTGCGGCGTGCGAACGTCTAAGAGAAACGGTTGCTCGTTAGCCGAAGCCGCCAAGATCGCTTCGACATCGAACTGCGGATGATCACCACGCAGCAATCCGCCCGCCACGAATCCCAGCATGTTGATCGGGTCTTTGGCCGATCCGTACTGTGGTGCGTAAGCCAGTTCCATCTCTTCCAAATCAAAGACCGTCAACCCTGCTTGGATAGCCACGGCCAACACATCGATCCGTTTATCGACACCGGCCCCACCCACGCCTTGCGCACCCAATAGTTTTCCCGTCGTTGGGTTGAACAGCAGCTTGAGTGTCATGGATTCCGCGCCAGGGTAGTATCCAGCATGATGCGTTGGATGAATGTAGACCTTGCGAAAGGGCCGCTCGGCGTGACGCAGTGATTTTTCGGAAGCACCCGTTGTCGCTGCGGTCTTTCCAAACACGCCAATGATGGCGGTTCCCTGCGTGCCTCGGTAAGTCACTGCACGACCAAACACGTTGTCCGCAGCGATTCGGCCTTGTCGATTTGCGGGACCGGCAAGCGGAACTTGAGTCGGGTCACACAATACAACGTCCGTGACTTGGATCGCGTCGCCGACGGCATAGATGTTCGGGTCAGCGGTTTGCAGAAACTCGTTCACTCGAATACCGCCACGCAAACCGACTTCCAAGCCCGCGTCGACAGCCAGTTTATTTTCCGGTCGAACTCCGACTCCGAAGATGACCAGTTGAGCAGGAAGTCGTTGACCGGACTTCAAGCACACGATCAAGCCATCCGTAGACTGTTCGACCGCTTCGGCAGTTTGACCGAGCAGCAGCGTGACGCCTTTGCCAGCCAACTCCTGAACGATGGGCGTCGTCATCTCCTTGTCGAACAGGGTCAGAATCTGATCGTCCTTTTCGACTAGCGTCGTCGAAATACCACGTCGGACGAAATTTTCTGCTAGCTCTAGGCTGATGAAGCCGCCGCCCAATAGTACAACTTGCTTCACGCCACGGTCCAACTGCTCCTTGATCTGATCGGTATCCTGCAAGTTCCGAAATGTGAACACGCCAGGCAAATCAACGCCAGGAATCGAAGGGCGAAAGGGAGCCGCGCCGGTGGCGAGGATCAACTTGTCGTACGGTTCGTCGTACTCTCGCCCCGAAGCAATGTCTCGAACATGAACCGTTTTTGCGGCCCGGTCGATGGCCTCCACCGGTGACTGAGTTCGTACATCAAGATTGAAGCGAGAACGCAACATCTCTGGGGTAGTGACAAGCAGCTTCTTGCGTTCGACAATCTCGCCGCCGATGTAATAAGGCAGGCCACAATTCGCGAACGAGACATCCGGCCCACGCTCAAAAAGAACAATGTGAGCATCTTCAGACAGACGACGCGCACGAGCGGCCGCCGAGGCTCCACCGGCCACCCCGCCAACAATCAGTAGTTTCATGTTTGGTTCCAGATTGAGATTGAGCCGATTGGTTTGTTTACCGCGTTTCAGCCATGAATTCAGAAACACCCGCAGCATCGGCAATGAGCTGCTGAAGCGCCTGAAGCCCGACTGGAGGATCGATTTGCCAGGGAATGATCGCCGTGCGTTGGGCGTGTTCGGTGATGACCTCGCGAATGAACTTTGCTTCGTGACTCTGCCGACCATGCAGCACGGGATCAGTCACCTTCAGCGGTGTTAGACTCTGATTGATGACCCAGGCATATGGTTCGATCTCGGCGCGACGCAAATCTCGCTGCAACTGGGCCGCTTCATGAACTGGTGTCGCTTCCGGGAGCGTGACGATCAACACGCGTGAAAAGTCGGGATCACGCAAGCGGGGCAGAAGTTGTGCGACGGATTCAGGCATCTGGCTCGACTGACGCATCACTTCGCGGTGATAGGCGAGTGCGGCATCGAGCAGCAGAATGGTATGCCCGGTGGGAGCGGTGTCCAGAACCACGAATCGGTCGGTTCCTTCGGCAACAGCTTCGGCGAAGGCACGGAAGACTGCGATCTCTTCAGTGCAGGGAGAACGCAGGTCTTCAGCCAGCAATGATTGACCTGCAATATCAAGCCCAGCGCCGGCCGACTGCATCACTTCCGCCGAGTATTTCTTCGTTTCAACCGCCGGATCGATTCGACTCACGGAAAGATTCGGCAGCGCGTCGCTGGCCATCGTTGCGGCCAGATGTGCGGCGGGATCGGTCGTGGAGAGATGAACGCTGAAGCCGAGTTCGGCGAGCCCCACCGCGACAGCCGCAGCAACGGTCGTCTTGCCCACCCCCCCTTTGCCCATTGCGAGAATCACGCCGTGGCCTGGAGACGCCAAACCGTCCATCAGCGCACCGAGCGTCGAAGGCATCGTGAAGTCCAACTTGGCCGGAGCGCTGTTGTCGGCGACCTTCGTTGGCTGTGTTCCGAAGGCACGCAGTTCGGTAACGCCTAACACACCGCTTACTGTGAGCGGAATCTCGCTGCGCGGAAGATCTCGTAATGTGTCAGGCATCGCTGACACTGCGGCCTCGCCGCGCTGCTGCATGGCGAC
>JBGSJL010000021.1:0-1851 GCA_041741955.1 Pirellulaceae bacterium
ACTTGGTTCTATCATGCCGAGAATATCTACGTCGAATTAGCCTCCAATGCGGGCGTGTGGATCATGTTGGTCGCTTTGGCAGGTTTGCTGTGGTTGCTATGGCAATTGTTAACCCGTCAATCGAATTCAACTGCCTTCAAATCCGTCCGGCTCGCTTGTCTGCTGGCCACGCTGGCGGTGATGTTACAAAACTTGGTCGATTTCAGTTTGATGCTACCGGCCGTGTTTTTACCGCTGGCGGCATTGTTGGGCGCGTACTTGAGTTTTCGAAATTCGGGTTCAACCGGTTCCTTTTCGGCCGGATCCTCTTCGGCCGGATCACTGCAACGGCAGGGCCAAGCACACCCTGTGCGCGGAGCAGGCAAGCGCTCCGGCCGCAGCAACGGTGTTCGTCGTTCGCCGGACTCGCGCGATTTGGACGAGCTAATTGAGCAACCAGCCGGCGCTGGCGATCGGAACCTTGGTCGGACTTGGACGCCCGCTTCACTGATTGTCTGCTTACTCCTAATTTCTGCGGCGGTGGCTGCTGGCTACCAACCACTGCGGGCTTTTGCGTACGCCGAGCAGTTTCGGAATCGCGAAATTGTGGCCGCCGTCGGCACCGATGGTGTGGACTACGCCACGTTGCTGGCGCGGGCCGAGCAAGAGCGTTGGAGCGGTTTTCCCGAATCCCAGCTTCAAATCGGCCGAGTTAGGCAAGAGTATGCTACGGATCTTTTGCTGAACTCGCCGACATGGCCCAGCGATGTGACCCTGCCAATGCGGAGCGCTCTGTCGCATCCTGAATTCTTTACGACGGTCTTTCACGAAACCCAAGACGCCGAACTGCAACAACTGAAGAAATTCATCGAGTTACAGCCCGAAGTGCTTACCACTTTGGAGGGCTCGCAAGCCGAAATGCTGGCCGCGCTGGGTGGCTGCCCACTGGACTGGCGAGCCAACTGGGGGCTGTTGCGTGCCGACACAGGCGAACTGTCCACCGCCCAGCGCCGGCTGAACTATGCCCGCATTCTGCTGACCTGCCGCAACAATCAACCCGTCATGCAAGCCGCCGCCACGCACGCCATGATGATCGGCGAGTCCACAGTCGGGCTGCGCCTATGGCAAGAACTGTTACCGGTCAGCTGGCAAGCCCGCAATCAAGTCGTCGGTTTGCTCGATCGCTTCATGACGATCGAGCAGTTGGTCGATGCTATGCCCCAAGATCCGTTGATGCGGCTCGAGTTGGCCTATCGACTCGATCCTGCGGCGGGTAAGCCCAATGCCCGAGCCATGTTGGATTCGGCGGATCTTCAAGCCGCCAAAATCGCTGCCGAGCACGCCGCCGACTGGCAATTGATTGCTTGGGCTGCCAAAGCCAACGACGACCTCGAGACCGAAATTACTGCGTGGCATGCCGCCGCGCTAGACGATCCACAAGACCATCGCATTGGCTACAGCTATGCCGAGGCTCTATCGCGCGGCAATTTTATCGCTCAAGCCCTAGCTGAGATCCAACGCGCTCGCGAAAACACAGTTCCTACCGCCGCTTACGAAGCGCTATTTAAAGACCTGCAAGCCAGACAGTAAGGCGCAGGTTTTTTCGTTTGACGTCTAGCCGAAGGCGTAGGTTTTGCTGGTAACGGTCGCCTACGGCTTGTCGTCAAACGATTGGCCCAGGCGTAACGGCCACCCTTGATTTTTATTGACAGTCCGTCAATAATTGCAGGCATGGAAATTCTCAGTCGTAAACAGCGAGAAATCATCGGGCGCGAGCGGCAAATTCTGGCTTTGGCTCGGCCAATTCTGGTCAACCAGGGCTATCAGGCGCTGAGTATGGATCGGTTGGCAGCCCAAATGGAGTATGCCAAA
>JBGSJL010000022.1:0-2582 GCA_041741955.1 Pirellulaceae bacterium
CGGGCTAAGGCACACCCACGCCTCCGAGCTGCGGTCCGAGGGCTTCGACATCGGGATCATCTCGCGGCAGCTCGGCCACCGGGACATCTCGACCACCGCACGCTACCTCGACCACGTGGCCCCGTGGGCGGTTGTGGAGGCGGTGGCGGGGAGAGGATCCTGAGTTTCGATTGTGCCAGAGCAAGTCTGAACAGAATAGATCCGACCGCCTAATGCCGCTGATCGGTGGCTCGGGTCAGTAGTGCGGCCGACGCCACCCAGGCACTCGGCCTTTGGCCGTGACCACGGTTCGTATCAAAGCGTTCGAGTCGGTGTAGGTGACCGAACTAGGTCACAAAGCAGGCGATCGAACTCGAACCGGCAACATTCAGATTGGAAGGCTGGAGACAGGGCACGAAAACCCCGCGGAAAGCGGGGTAGATTCGACCACCCCCAGCACAAGCCCCAGCACTCAGGTGCAGGACGCGGATTCTGACCTCGCCGCGGTGATCCATGCCTGGCCGAGGATTCCTCAACCTCTCAAAGCGCTCATCCTCGCCGCAGTCAGGCCTAGCGGATCGGCTCCAGCCTGAAAGCGACAAGCGGACAACCAAATCCTGGGAATACACGCTACCCGGGACGTTATCGCCGAACCGCCGCGGCAGGTCCTTCCACTTGGCGCCGTTGTCGAGGATCCAGAAGATGCTGCGGAGCGCATCGCGTTTGCTCATCGCTGGTCGCACGCCCTTGGGGCTCACCGGCGCATCGGCCACACGCGAACACAACCAGTCCAACTGCCCCGTCCGTCAATCGCATCGTCATGCAAGGCTATTCGCACCTCCCCCGCCGCCGGATGCGCGGTTTTGGGATAGGCTCTACTTAAATACCGGTTGATTCGCTCGAGCTGACAATGCTGTCACAAATGTGCGACAACTCATTTGACATCCGGTCTCAACATCCGATCGATCTGCCGCCACCCCCAATCTCATAGCCAGTTCAACCATATCACTTTCGTCGCCACAAACACTCACTACGAAGCACTCACTACTCCACCACGCGATGATCGCTCGGCCATTCCACGGCATGGGCCTGCCTGGCACCGCAGTACCTGGCGATTGCGGCACAAGCCACCACGTCGTCACCTCATGAACAAGTATGCGTGGAAGCGATAGCCGAAGTCGTCTTATGGGCACTCCGCAAAGTCGAGTTACAATGCAACTACAACCAGCGCCGGTTCGTGAAATGACTAAACTAGTTCGTTTAGTTAACAATACGATTGAAATGGCTGCGCAGATTGCGCACACAAATAGTAAGATTTGTGATAGCCACACCAAATCTTTGGGAATAGAAAAAATCGCGCCATGAACACCGGCTATCACGGACGCAATCGCAAACGGTGCGAATCGCGATGATCTGCTTTGGCGTATCGTAACTAAATCTAAATGTGCAGATCGCTTCGCTATGAATGGATACAATGCGTCTGTCAACACGAACAAGCACAACAGCTTCGCGTTCGGATTATCTAGTTGTTCGTATGAAAATGCTTGCTTGATTGTCTTTGCAACATCGCAGTCTGTTGCCATTCTTGAACGTATGTCGTTACTCATCTGTAACATTCCTTCTTTGCTTGAGTGTACTGCTTCAGAAGGAACATGCACGTTCCGCTGCTTTCGGGGTCATAGCCAGCCTTCTCTGCGATCTGGACCGCATCGAGAGTCTCGTTCGCTTTATCTGCCGATACGACGACGATTGCAACGCCAGCCGCAGGTACAAGTAGTGCAGTAAGAACGGCCGCAGTCCCTCCTGTTGCCGCTGCGCTTGCAGCGGCACCTTGAACAAGGAACGGTGTGACTATCAAGCCACCAATGCCGGCGCCGGCGGAGGCGGCGCTAATTCTCGCTTGTAAATTTCGTCCCTCCTTGGCATAATGATACGCCGTATCGCAGTCAATCACTGCGCCGGCGATGGCGAACCCGGTTCCGAACACACCGAGCCCTTTGCCGAGAGCCTTTATGCCCGTTGGTGCAAAATTACGACTGATGCGCATGGTGGACGGAACACCGTTGGCTGTTCTACCGCAAGATCCAAGTCGGTATGGTCCACCGTCAGTTATCAGCTGATGCTCATACCTCCACTGGGCAACAATACTCTTGATTTCAACAGCTGACACCAAGAGCAGTTCTGCTGTAGAATCGCCACCGCTTATGAAACAAGCGGTGCCAGGACCGATGGGGGGGCATGGGAAGAGATGTGCATATGTTTGGGGGCACCTTGTGGCAAGGGCCGATTTGGCGCGACCCATGCGCTGGCAGGACGGATTGCAGTTAGTATTCGACGAGGTCAGTAGAGGAGATTGCGACGCGAGTCCCATCGGATCGACGTAGACACTAGGACGGCTGTTCGTATATTGGTGGAGGTTCAAGCTATCCAAATAGCTAACAGGATCGCGCTCCAGCCACCTGCCCAGCCTCGGCGAGTAGTGCCGGAAGCGCACGGTGTAGTCGAGCGTCTCGGGGTTGAAGACGTACCCGCAGTAGCCGATCGGGGTTGTCCGGGCCGAGCGTCGCCGAGCCCGGGCTGCCGCCCCCCAGGAAATCCAGCGT
>JBGSJL010000023.1:0-51674 GCA_041741955.1 Pirellulaceae bacterium
CGTGCGCCACGACCGCCAATGCACGTCGATCGAAACCCGGCGCTGGCAGCTCCGTCCACTCGGGTTTTTCGCTGGATAGATCGAGCGACCAAGCCGACGAGTGCCATTGCGTTTCGTGCTCGCCATCCATGTTCCAGCCACCTACCACGTAGATCGTATCGCCGAGGATCGCCGCATCATGACTCGAACGACCCGCCGGCAGGCCAGGCAAGTCGCTCCACTTGCCTGTGGCTGTGTCGAACGCACGCACGGCTGTCTGTGAATGCAAATCCTGTTCGGCTCCGGCTGCATTTAAAGCGGTGAAGCCGCCGACGCTGATCAGCCGCTGACCATGTGCGACGAGCGCCAGCCCCTGAAGACGCTCGCCTTCGGCAAGTTTCTTCCACGGCATCGAGGGCGCGTTCAAATCGAGTTGGAGCAATTGATTCGATTGACCCTCGGTCGAGTACGCATGGGCGCTACCGGTATGACCACCATAAACATAAATGGCATCGCCAAGCCGGGCGGCACCGAAGCTGGTAATCGCAAACGGCAGTTCGGCAAAACGCGTGGCGTCGCTCGAAGAGTCTTGTGTTTTGAGTGGCTGCACGGCAAAGTCCTCGGGATCGGTAAGGGCGACGGTCAGGTAATGCGACCCCAGGTTCTGGGCTTGACCGCCGAGTGTACCCGACTGGCCCACGACTGTGTGGCTGACCATGATTCCGCTGGAGTCCGCCGCAACCTGACGGTCAACTGCGGTTCGTACTAACCATGGAAAATGTGCCGCTGCCGAGTTGCTCAAGAGAGCACTTGTACCGCTGGCGAGAACTAGGAGAGTTTTTGAAATCGACTGCATAGTTTGATGTCCTTATGTTTTAAAAAAAATTTCGGCACGATGGTCTCCAACGAAATTTAATGCGGCACGGTGGTCTCCGACGCGCATCTCGATGGGGACCACCCAGCCACACTATTGCTTCACTTTTCCGATTTGATCGCCGTTAGCATGTCGCCTTGGCGCAGGATCAGGTAGGGCCGAGCGGCTGCGGCGGCGTACAGCACTGGCCCGCCGCTGCCCATCGCGGCGGGATCACCCACAGCGGGTGACTCAGTCGGCTGAGCCCACAATGCGTTAGTCTGCTCTTCCCTACCGCTAGCCAGCCCGAGGATCGATGTCGTTCCTTTCTGTCCGAACAGGTACACGTGCTCCTGCGTAACAATCGGCGTAGCCCACACGCTGCCCGCTTTGATCCGCGATGCAGCAATCTCATCTCCAGTCGCCAGATCCAGTTGGAACAGCACGCCCGTGCGATTGACTAGGAACGCGCGCTCGGCACTCACCGCTGGGCTGCCAAACGAGCAAGTTGCCTTTTTCGCCCGCCACACATAATCGGCCGAGAAGCTGCCTGTGGCTTCGTCGCGCGCGATCTTCACTACTCCGTTGGACTCGGCGCCAGCTCCCGAGCTCTCTTCACCACGCCCATCGGACGCACCGATCAGAAACCGGTCTATTCCGCAGGGAACGGGAGTGCAGGAGCTATTGTTCTCGATACCTGCCAGCTCCCACAGTCGATTGCCGGTAAGTGGATCAAAGCCAACCAGTTTGCCACTCGCGCTGCACACGAGATGCGAGCCATGTTGGGTGGGGACCAAACGGGGTGAACACCAGGATGTAGCTCCTAAGCCGGGAACTTTCCATTCGGTTTCACCCGTGCGCTTGTTAACGGCCAATAGATAAGGCTCGTCGCTGCGCTCAATCCACACGAACGCGAGCGATTCATTCTGTTCGAGCGAAGCGGCCAAACCGTGGCGGGCTTTGATGGGTCCGAGGTCTGCAACCAAATTGCGCTGCCACCGCACGACACCGTTGAAATCGGTGGCGACCAGCACGCCCCCTTCGAACAATGCCAATACGCCCTGCGCATCGACGACCGGTGAAGGCGCCGCGCGACTGACGTAAGTCGAGCTCTCTTCTGGGGTGGGATTGGAGAAGTCTTTCTTCCAAAGTCGCTCTCCGCTGGTCAAGTTGTAGGCTGACAAGTGATATTGCTCTTTGTTCGGGCCGCTGGTGGAGGTAACCAAAACTCGCTCTGCCCACACGACCGGCGTAGACTGACCGTAGCCCTCGATGGGCGCCTGCCAAGCGAACGTGCTCACATCCGGCGACCAGCTCGACGGCAGCCATTCCTTTTCAAGTGGCCCCGCGCCAGCGTTTTGAAAACCGGACCAGATAGAGTGGTTTGCTTGTGTCTCGCTTGTTTTCTGTTCGGGAGCTTTGTCTTGAGCATGGACCCCAGCACCCTTGTGAAGGGCCGCGTAAAACGCGAGCGCAATCGCCAGGATTCGCGTCGTCTCGAAAATCAACTTGAGCATAGAATTCTTTCCTGTAGAGCATTTCAAACACGTGGTCATTTTGATGCACATTTCAGTTGACATCAACGACTCTTCAATTCAAAGCGAAAATCATTCTTCTGTTCGGACACGACATGCGCATGTAACACGCCGGGTTTGCGATAGCGAGTGTGCAACTGGATCGATGAAAAGGGATTCTTGCCTGCTTGGCGCAACTGCTCAAATTCTTCGAGGTCTGGCTCGATGGTGTCGGCGGTCACATCGTACTGGCCCACGGAGGGACCTGCGGTGTCGTCGAGCGAAAACCGACCATCGACAACTTGTGCCGCTGCGCCGATTTGGTCGCTACCGTTGGGTATGAACACCAAACTTAACGCCGTTGCCGGTTTGCCATCGAGCGTCACTGTGCCGCTGACGGATTGCCGCGCCGGAGCGGCTGGAGCGCAACCAGTGCAACTCCAGCCGAGGACCAGCCAACTCAGCCAGACGGCGCGACATAGCATGTCGGTAATGATTGGTTTACTGAATAACATTGGACACACTCACCTCGCCGCCCGCGCGCGTCGACATGGCATTGAAGCTGGTCGGGTTGACGCTGTCGCTGATAAAGTGAACGCTGCCATCCATGAGTAGCGCATTGACACCGCCGGTGTGCTGGCTGCTGTAGCCTTCGAGCGTGGCCGTCGTGAAATCATTGATGCGAAAACGCGTGGTCCCCATCGCCACTCGAGGGTAGCCAACCACCCAGCGAGCGAGTCCATGTCGCACAGAACCCCCCAAAGGTGCAGGCAGTGAGTCGCTCCACTTGTAGTCCTTATAGTTGTAGGTCGTTTCGCTCACGGCCAATGTGTGGCTGGTTCCGTCGGTGATATTTCCGAAGCCGATATGGGGATTGTTATTTCCAAACGTGGGCCAATAGGCGCCGAACATGCCGTCATTTTTGACCATATAACTGGCGGTGCCTTCGTTGAGCAGGTAGCTGCTAGGGCCGCCGACTTCACGGCCACGCGTTTCGGGCACCTCGCGAGGCAGAACCATGGATGGGCAGAGATAGGTCGGCATCCACTGCTTCGAGACTTCTGCGTTCTCGGGACGCGTGTAGTACTTTGAAAAGTCGTACTTGGCGTAGGTATTCCCTTGCTCTAGGTGCGGCAGAATGGAAGCGAAAGCGCTGATAAAGTTGCTTTCGATCGAACCCACCGGAAACTTTTTGAACGTGGACTCGTAGTTGTGCAGCCCCAGCCCAATTTGTTTGAGATTGTTGGCGCATTGCATGCGCCGCGCCGTTTCGCGGGCTGATTGTACGGCCGGCAGTAGCAGGCCGGCCATGATGCCGATGATGGCGATGACGACTAACAGTTCGACCAGCGTAAACGCATTTCGCGATGGCGAGAACTGAGGTCGATCGCTGCCGATTTTGCGGCGAGCCGACAGAGAATTGACGGACATGTGCTTGGTTCCTTCTGAAAAAGCACGGACAGGGACGGCCCAATGTTCCCTTGAACACTGACGGCGGCACCGAGCGTGGCTGGCGAAGGAACTTGAGTCCGCTGTGGAAGCGTACTCAACACCGATGGCTTGCTGCGTCGACGGCATTGCGTTAATACTGAGATTCAGTATCATCAAGATTGTAGCGACAGGGCTGTTATTCGCAAGTAGGTCATGGGAAAATAGGTTTCCTCAGTGAGCCGACGGCGCTAGCCGCAGGTTCTTTCATTGGGAATTCAAAGGGCTTGAAGCGCGCGGTTGGCTTACAAATTTTGGGACCTAAACCAACAGCGTAACCCAGACCAACACTTAACCCCCGAATGGGCACGCCAACCCCAAACGTTGAGCAGCCCACGGCTAGCGCCTGAGGTTCACCTATTCATAAAAAATGTTTAGAAAGCTCGACTTGAATTCTGCCAGAAAAGATGCTGATCGAAGTGATTCCGATCCAAACCTAGGTAGCTCGCAAGCATCAGGACTCGACGCTCTGAAGCTGCCGAAGATTGTGCCATTCGACGAATTGGCACGCTGCGGCGACGAGGTTTGGATCGAATGCGGCGGTCAGCTTTATCGCTTGCGCCGTACGCGCCAAGGCAAACTAATTCTAACCAAATAGCGGCCCGCTACTCGGATCGAAAGATCTGGAGAAGTTCGCCGGACAGCTCCGACCACTGCGCAGACGCGGCATCAAAATCGGCTTCCATCCAGCGAACCGGCAGTGTTCCTTGGGCACGCGATTTTTCAGGATGATTGGGTCGCACCGGAAATTGTCCGCTGGCTCCCATCGCCAATCGACCTTCGGTATCCTCGGACACTAGGTAGTTGGCGAGATTGGCGGCGGCCACAGGATGCGGGCAGCCAGCCAGGACGGCCACCGTATTGGGGATACGCAGTGTTCCAAATTGGTTGGGCTCCTGGTCGGGGTACACAATGTCTACGGGTAAGCCCGAGTCGATTTCGATCAGCGCGTCATCGGTGTCCGTTAGCCCGAAAGCCAACTGCCCGGATGAAACAGCCTGAGCGACCTGTTTGTTGCCCGAAAGTACCACTGCGTTGGCTTTGATCTCGCGGAAAAGTGCTTGGCTTTTCTCCGCGCCCAAGTTTTGCCTTAGCACAGCAAAATGAGTGGCGGTGGTGCCAAACAGCGGCAGCGCCAGTCCGCATCTTTTGTGCCACTCTTGCTTAGCCAGGTCTGCCACCGAACTGGGGCGCGGTCCGGAGGCAGGGAGCAAATCGCGATTGACGAGCAACACGCGGGCTCGTCCGGCGATGCCGACCCAATTGCCTTGCGGGCTGCGCATGGCGGTGGGCCAGTCCATGGGAATGTCCCAGCGAATGGTTTGCAATAAACCTGCCTTTTCCAACCGCAGCATGTGCATGATTTCATTATTCCAAAACACGTCGCCTCGCGGCCGCGCAGCTTCGCTTTCGATGCGTGTCACCAAGCCGACCGTCTTCGTGGACTCGACGTCAAACACGGTGACGACTTCGGTAGCTTCGGAACGCCTGCCGAAGCCAGCCAAGATGGGCTGGGCGTATTCGCGATCGGCGGCGGAATAGATGACGACCGAGTTTTCGGATCGTGGTACACAACCGGCCAGAACAGCCGCAGCCACCGACAACAATATCAAACTTCGATGCATCAACGGGCTACTTTATTGGGCTTGTATTCGTGGTCGCGTTTGAAGAGCACCTCGATAGAAATGATCTCGTCGGGCATTTGCGGTTCCTCCGACTTGTCTTTTTCTTTTTCGGGATCGATTTTGACAATATTTGACAGCACGTGCATTCCAGAAATGACTCGCCCGAAGGCCGTATACTTGCCGTTCAAGTGGTAGGTTGGTAGGAATGTGAAAAAGAATTGCGATCCGCCCGTATCAGCGTGTTGGGCGAGCGCGATACCCAGGGTACCGCGAAAAAAATTCCGAGCGCCTGGTTTTGTTTGCTCGCCATAAATAGAGTAGCCGGGGTCACCTGTTCCATCTCCAATGGGACAACCCGTCTGGGCCATGAAGTGCTGCAATACGCGGTGGAACGTCAAACCTTCGTAGAAACCCGATTCGACCAAGCTGATGAAATTGGCAACGGTCTCGGGGGCTTGGTTTTCAAACAGCTCGACCTCGATTTCTCCCTTAGTCGTGTGAATCAGCACACGCGGCAGGGGTTCGCCTTGAGCGTCTTGCTCGCGAGCTTTGAGTTCATTTTGCCACGCGCTGCGAAGTTCGTCGATGGCTTGCTGCATGGCGACCAACTGAGGTACAGCTAGTCCATCGCGAATGAGCTGGTTCATGATCGGTTCGGCCGCATCGAACTCGTTGACGGCAAAAGCATTCAGGGCAACAGTAGGAAGTAGTTTTTCGTCTTGGTAGTTGTTGGCGACTAGCGCTTGTCCAGCTTCGAGTAGGCCTTCGTGGCGATCCACTTCGACTCCCCGATCGAGCATGCTCCAAAGCATGTCGGCAAACTCGGGCTTGCCCGTAGGATTCTGTAGATACTCCGCCACGGCGGCAGCTACCATGTCCTGGTGCAACTTCGCGGAGACTTTATCGAGTTCGAACCACTGTTTGAGGAGCTCTGCGTCTTCGACCTCAGAAAGACTGACGTTATAGCGCACCAGCAGAGCGCGGAGCTGTATGAGATTTGCTCTCAGCGCCGCCGCCGCCGCTTTCAGCTCGGGTGTCTCGACTTCGATGGGCGCGACTTGTTTGGGTGGTGCTTCCTCTTCGGGCATCTGGCCAGCCGCGAATCCCAGGCCGCTCAGGCTAAGTGGCAGGACGAACCACGCGGAAAGCCAGAAAGAGGCGGCGTGGCGGTGATTTCGAATCGTTTTTTTCATGGAAATCCTGAGTTTACTGTGCTTCCCGCGACGCGCGGATAACGGCTCGCTTGGGCAATACGCCGCTGGGTCGAGTTTTGTTCACCGCAGGCGATTGTGGGTTTTTGCGTTAGCGTATATTGTACAGACCGCACTGGTGCTCTCGGGCGAGCCAGGTCATGCGTTCCGGCATTTTATCGCCACAGGCTTTAGAAGTCCCTAGGTCGGACGAGTCTGCAAACCTAGATTGAACCGATTATGAAGCGCAGCGAACATCCGCACGAGCAAGAGCCGGAAGAGCAGCGCGTGCGCCGGCCAATGGCCAAGCCGAAGATGTCGCCAACTCGGCTGCGAATTGTAGCTGGGCAACTTGGCGGACGAAAAATAGATTACAACGGCGATCCAGCGACTCGGCCCATGAAAGAGCGGACACGGGAGAGTGTCTTTAGTCTGTTGGGCGGCTACCTCTATGATACATTTGCCATTGACCTGTTCGGCGGCACGGGCATTTTGGCTTTCGAGTCGATCAGTCGCGGCGCGCAGCGGGCGATCATCCTCGAAATGTCGCGCAGCTCTGTTTCGACTATTCTCCAAAGCATGCGGCAGCTCGATTTGACCGATCGGATCGAGGTCTACAATGTGGATACGCTGCGCTGGCTGCGAAATTTGGAAATGGCGAGTCAAGGGTGGCCGGACCTGCCTTGGGTCGTATACTGCTGCCCTCCCTACAAACTCTGGACGACTGACACCGAGCGGCTGTGTAGCGGATTGATGGAAATGTTCGATGCCAGTCCGGCGGGTAGTCGCTTTGTGTGCGAATCGGAATTTAACTTCGATCTGCCTGCAGCGATGCCCCAGGTCCAATGGGATGTTCGCAACTACATTCCAGCCAACATTTCAATCTGCCGGAAGGATTGAAACTGCGGCTGCCCAGCGGCGTGCGGTGTACTACCCGAGATGGCTTGGCAAATGTACGCTTTAGGGCCTGTTGGCCACCCGCAGACGATCCCTATGGTGTTCGCTGCCACACGTTTCCTTGATCAGCACTTTAGGAGATTTATCCATGCCCCGTCCCGTCACCCTGTTTACCGGTCAATGGGCAGATTTACCGATCGACCATATGGCCAAATTGACCAGCCAATTCGGCTACGACGGTATCGAGTTGGCGTGTTGGGGAGATCACTTCGAAGTCGACAAGGCGATGTCCGAGAGCAGCTACTGCTCCAAGCGCCGCGAATTGCTCGATGCACAGGGCCTGGAGTGCCACGCTATCAGTGCGCACCTAGTGGGCCAAGCCGTTTGCGATAACATCGACGAGCGGCACAAATTAATTTTGCCCGACTACGTATGGGGCGATGGCAAGCCTGCCTCCGTCAATCAGCGGGCTGTCGAAGAGCTCAAGCAAACGGCTCGAGCGGCCCAACGCTTTGGCGTGGGCATAGTGAATGGATTCACGGGTTCCAGCATTTGGCACTTGTTGTATTCGTTCCCACCCGTTTCCGAGAAGATGATCGAAGACGGATTTAAGTTGTTTGCGGAGCGGTTCAATCCCATCCTCGACGTGTTTGGCGAATGTGGCATCAAGTTTGCGCTCGAAGTTCACCCAACCGAGATCGCCTTTGACATCTACACAGCCCAGCGCGCGCTGGAAGCGCTCGGCAATCGGGAAGAGTTTGGCTTTAATTTTGACCCCAGCCATTTGATTTGGCAGGGTATCGACCCTGTCGAGTTCATTCGCGCTTTTCCAGATCGTATTTTCCACGTCCATGTCAAGGATGCGATTCAAACACTCAACGGTCGCTCGGGCATCCTCTCTAGCCATATTAATTTTGGCGACCCTCGTCGCGGTTGGGATTTCCGCAGCCCAGGCCGCGGCGGTGTGAACTTCGAGGAGATCATCCGGGCGCTAAATGTGATAAAGTATCAGGGACCGCTCAGTATCGAATGGGAAGACAGCGGCATGAATCGCGAATTTGGCGCTGCCGAAGCGTGTGCGTTCACAAAGCGAATGGACTTTAGCCCTAGCGATCGAGCATTCGACGCAGCGTTCGACGAGTAATGAATCCAATCACGATCCATTTTAATGGCCAACCCATGCAGGTTCCTTACGGTATCTCGATTGTCGAGCTGCTGTCGCTGGCTGAAATCCGCAGCCGTTTAGTGGCGGTGGAGGTCAACTTAGAAATCGTGCCTCGCGAGCAGCATTCCGAGCGTCGCGTGAATGCTGGAGATACCATCGAAGCGGTAACTTTGGTGGGTGGCGGATGAAGCACGCAGCATGAGTAATTTCCAAGCCGCTTCGATGATGGATCCCGCCACCAATGCGCCGCTCGTCGATGACTTGCCGCTCATCGTGGGCGGTCATCGCTTGGCCAGCCGCTTGATTGTGGGTACCGGCAAGTACGATACGCTCGAACTGATGCGCGACTCGCTAGCCGCTTCAGGTGCCACTTCGGTAACTGTGGCCGTGCGTCGCGAACGGATGTACGATCGCTCGGGTCAGAACATCCTCGACTACATCGATCCCAAAGAATATTTACTGCTGCCCAACACGGCCGGCTGTTACAACGCCAACGATGCGGTTCGCGTGGCTCGGCTCGGGCGCGAAATATTGCGCGCCCTAGAAAACCCAGGCTCCGACTGGGTGAAGCTCGAAGTACTGGGCGACAGCAAGACGCTACTGCCCGATCCTGTGGCCACAATTGAAGCCTGCAAGGCGCTCGTAGCCGACGGCTTTCAAGTTCTGTGTTACACCAGCGATGATCCGATTGTGGCACGCCGACTTAAAGAGGCGGGTGCAGCCAGCGTCATGCCTGCCGGCAGTCCGATTGGCAGCGGGCAAGGCATTTTGAATCCCAATAATTTGCAAATAATTCTAGAGTACCTCAAAGAGGACGATCCCGCTTATCCGGTAATTGTCGATGCAGGTGTTGGCACGGCCAGCGATGTGGCGTTTGCATTCGAATTGGGTGCCGATGGCGTCTTATTAAACTCGGCCATTGCGCATGCCCGCGATCCCATTCGTATGTCGATCGCAATGAAGCACGCCGCCATCGCGGGCCGCGAAGCATATCTTTCGGGGCGCATCCCCAAACGGCTGTACGCGACGGCCAGTAGCCCCGAGGCAGGCGTCATTACAACTCGGACCTGGTAGTCGCGCCGCTCCGAGGTTTTAGAGTAGATGTAGGGTGGGTCAAGTGTGCCGATAGGCCACGATGACCCACCATTTTTATGGGATTGCAGTATCGGTGGGTCTTCATCGCTTTCGCGATTTGACCCACCCTACAAAAAATCACAACCGCGACCGCTTACGGTTTCACAGTGGAGCTGGGATATCGCGAGTGCGGAAGATCCAAGCGGCGATTGCAAGGCACGCCAAACCCATAGCGATCAACAGCACAGTCAGACCCAGCGGTCCCAGCGAATGCTGCCAGGAAGCCGAAAGGCTCTCTGGAGGCACCAGTAAACGCCACGCATTCGCACTGGAATTGCGCGTGACGTGGACGATGGCCACCGGTTTATAGGCCGCCAGGAACGTGAAATATCCAAGTCCACTGGTCCAGGCCGTGGCCTTGCTGAGCAGCAACATGAGCAATTGGATCACGTAAATGCCAATCACAATACCTAGCGTCCGCCAGCGGTAGCGATCAAAGCTGCTGCACAACATGCTGAGCGAGAATACGAAAAAACCAAGTCCGAACAAATTGCAGGCGGGCGCAACATATGCGGTTGCATCAACGCGCTGAGCCAGCGGGACGTGTATTTGGGTGACAGGTCCAGTGCGCAGTGGAATTCGAAACGGTACGAAGGGCAATTTCAAATCGATCGTCGGAGCCACACTTTCTTTGACCGAGTTGGTGTGGATGCCAGCGGCCAGCCCCAACCACGACAACAGGCACAAGAGCGCCAGCCCCGTGGTGCATACGCTGGCGTGGCAGACCAGCAAACGCAGGCGGCCAATCGGCTGCGCCAATAGCATTTCCAGTGTCCCGCGATTGATCTCGCCGCTCACAACATCCGAACCGCGGGCTATCGACCACACCAAGATGCAGAGTATGAGGACCGGCTCTTCGAACGTCATCGCCAAACTACCTCGGTAGGTCAGCAGTTGCTCGATTGGGATCGGCATGAATTTTTCGAATGGGCGAAGTTGATCGAGCAATACTTCGAATTGTTTTAGGTCGAACTGTGTCAGCAGCCAGACGCGCGCCCAGCAGAAGACAAACAGCATCAATCCACAGGCAAAAAATAGCAGCGCGGACTCGTGAATCGTTTTTTTGAGCAACAAGCGGGTCATGAATCGTCGCGATGGTATTTCTCATAAAGGGTCCGAATTCCGGCGCGTTCGATCCGTAAGTCCTGCAATTGCAATCCTGACAGCCAGCTCATCCATAGATTCGGTGATCCGCTCAGGTGCAGTTCTATGTTCTGCCCGCCGTTATCGCGGGGGCTCGAGCTGTACAGTTCCACGAACGGTTGCTTGGCCCATTGGGACGTATCTATGTTTTGGATATGCCCGCTGATTACATGTGACTGCTGTAAAAGGATCATCTCCTGCGCGACCACGATTCGCCCAGATCGCATCACGACCACTCGATCGCAGGTGTCATCTATGTCGCTGAAGATATGCGAGGAAAGAACGACGGTCCGGCCTTCCCGACGCGTTTCGCTCACCAAGCTCATGACTTCAGCGCGAATGTTTGGATCCAAGTTGGCCGTCGGTTCGTCCAGCACCACCACTGGCGCCTGGCATCCGAGCACGATCGCGATGGCTAGCTTTTGGCGCATACCGGTCGACATGAACATAACCCGCCGAGTCAGATCGAGTTGGAGCCGGTCGGCGATTGTCCGGGAATGGATCGGGCTGCCATGCGGGTGTAGTCCCCCGAACAACTCCAGCAGATCGGCACCGCGCTGTGCGCGATAGAGCCGCGCATCGCCAGGTAGGTAGGAGACTTGCTGCCGCGCCAGCAGCGGCTGCTGAGCAATATTGTGTCCCAAGATGTAGGCATGACCGGCCGTAGGTCGCAAGAATCCTAGCAGCGTTCGCAGCAATGTTGTCTTGCCCGCCCCGTTCGGCCCCAACAGTCCGAAAACGCAACCCTGAGGAATTTGCAAGTTGCAATCGACTAGCGATTGAACCTGGCCATAAGTTTTACTCAAGCCACAGGTCTCTAGAGCCCACATCCGCCGCTCACTTAAAGGCATTAACGATGATGGGCTTATTGTAGCATCACGGCAACAGGGCGGCACCGCCGATGACGGCACCGGCTTGAACAGCCGCACCGCGCAAGCTGATCGGGAACGGCGGAACCATGTAAGGGGCGCAGTTGCCCGGACGGTAATAGCCCAATGTGTACTGGCACTCGTTGGGTGGATGGATGCCCATTTTGTACGGTAGAATAGGAATGCTGCCGAAGAAGTGTGCGGAACTCACCAACGGTTGCAGCACAGGACCGATCTCGTGCCCGTAGCGCTCCAATTGGACTTGCTCGAAGTACAGCGGTTTATGACATAGTCCACTGGCCGTCCACTGCACCGTGCTGGCGATGTAATTGCGACCATCGAACGGTTCGTAACCTGTACCACATTTTTCGGGGATATTCCAAGCCTCTCCCACATAAGCCACATCCACGTCGCTCAGGTCACGCAACGGGATGATGCGTTCTGCGCCGCCGACGTCAATTACGACACGATCGTCTCGCAGGTCGATGAAGCGCCCTGTGACCAGGGCCTGTCCTCGGTAATCGCTCCAATTTCGTACTGCAGCCGAGGCGGCAAAATCCAAGCGTTGCTGTTCGGGATCTTTTTTCTTCGAACGCAGTCCCGCGCCATAACTGGGCGAAACATCCAAGTTGAGTGCCGTAAGCGGGATGTCGCGCAGCCGAGATCGCAATTCGTCGCAGGACCCAGAGTTGGCGTTCGGGTTGCGGCGTTTCAATTCATCACTGTCTCGAGCTCCATTTGGGTTCAGGCGGTCTTCACCCTTGGGAGGTGGAACCAATTCGGGCTCGTTATCGCGCGGGCTTTGGTCGCTATCTTGGTTGGGAAATGGATTGGCGCGCGCATCGTTATCCAGAATACTACCCGAGTCAGGCAAAATTCCGCCGGGCGACAGTGCGTCCGGCGTGGGTGCCATTTCCGGCGAATCCAGTGGATCCAGTCCAGGACGTGGAAGGCTTTCCGCTGGCGGGGCTGCGAACCCAGGCAGGCTCGGCATGACACTTTCTACTTGTGGCAAAGCAGGTGGCATAGTGCCGCTGTTGCCGCCAAAACGATCCAGTGCACCCGAACCGTCCTGCTGATAGGCGGCCTGCAGAACCTGCGAGCGCAGTGGATTCGAGTTGCTTCCGCCAGCCGCCTGCACCATCGCGGTACTGACAGTCATTTCCACGCTGGCCTGCTGCCTCAGCCGCGACATCTGTGCGTCGGCAGCGGATGTGTCGGTTCGGCTTCTACTGGATTTCCAACGCAGCACGACACCGGATCCCAATTGCTCGGCTGGCTGACCATGAGTAGGAACAGTGGCTGCGCCAGCGGCCGAGCGGGCGTTTGCCAGCGGTTCCGCGGTCGAGTTTTCGGGCAATCGGCTGGGGGCCCATTGTGGCTGCTGTGCCAGTGCGGTGGCCTGCAGCGAGCATGTTAGCGCGGCCGCCCAAGTCGACTTGAGCAGCGCAGTCCGCAATGTGCCGCGTCGGGCTGCTATCGAACGCAAACTAAGGGAGCTCTCCCGCATTGGGAAACTCGGGGCTGTAGTTTGGTGCTTCTTGCGTGATGGCGATGTCATGTGGATGGTTCTCCCTAACCGTGGCAGCCGTGATCTTAATGAACCGCGTATCCTTACGAAGTTCATCGATGTTACGTGTCCCGCAATAACCCATTCCGGCCCGCAGACCGCCCACCAATTGGTAGACAAAATCCGCTAGTGCGCCTTTGAATGGGACGCGGCCTTCGACCCCTTCGGGTACTAACTTGAGCAAGCTCTCCTGGCCCGACTGTCGATACCGTTCGCTAGAACCCTTTACCATGGCTCCGATAGAACCCATGCCTCGGTAGACTTTAAATGTTCTACCTTGGTATAGAATCGTTCGACCCGGGCTCTCTGCTAAACCAGCAAACAAACCGCCAATCATCACAGCGCTCGCGCCGGCGGCAATTGCCTTGGTGATATCTCCGCTGTAGCGGATGCCACCGTCGGCAATGACCGGCACGCCTGCTGCTTCGGCCGCTTTGTGCGCGTTGTATATGGCGGTGATTTGCGGAACACCGACTCCGGAAATGACACGGGTGGTACAAATGGAACCTGGGCCGATTCCGACTTTGACCGCGTCAGCTCCTGCTTCAATCAAATCTCGGCAACCCTCGAAGGTCGCCACATTGCCTGCTACTACATCGATCTGCCAACGTTTCTTGATCTGGCGAACGGTATCAATCACATTGCTGGAGTGACCGTGAGCAGAATCTACAACCAGTAGGTCCACGCCCCGCGCGATCAACTGCTCCGCTCGTTCGTAATCAAAAACGCCGACCGCCGCACCGACCCGAAGTCTCCCGCCCGCATCTTTGCAGGCATTCGGATAGCGCTTCATCATGTCGATATCTTTGATCGTGATGAGTCCCGTCAGTTTGTATCTATCGTCAACCAGTAAAAGCTTCTCCACCTTTTTATCCGTTAAAATCCTCTCAGCTTCTTCAAGCGTTACATTCCCTGTGGCGGTGACAAGATTTTCCCGAGTCATCACGTTTTTGATTGGAGTTGCTCCGCTTTCCAAAAAGCGAAGATCGCGCCGCGTGATAATGCCGGCTAATCGGCCGTCGTCGCTCACGATGGGCACACCCGACACATTCTGCTGGTCCATCAGCTCTTTGGCTTTGGCCACATCGTCATCGGGACGCAATGTGACGGGATCGACAATGATGCCATTGGCCGAGCGTTTGACCTTCGTAACCTCCTCGCCCTGCGCTTCGATATCCATATTCTTGTGGATAACGCCCAAACCACCTACTTTGGCGAGCGCAATCGCCATTTCGCTCTCGGTCACCGTATCCATGGGACTGGACAGAAACGGTGTCTTGAGCCGAATGTTGCGTGTCAAGTTAGTCGAGACGTCAGCGTCAGCGGGCATAAAATCGCTATGACGCGGTTCGAGCAGCACGTCGTCAAAGGTAATGCCAGAGTATGCGAGTTTGTCATCCATCGGCAAATTTCTAACTTTCCAGCGTTTGGCCGCTTCTGGGGTAATCTGGTAGATTATGTCCCTGGCCGAGGAAATCGACAATCGTAGCAACACCTTTGGACGAAGATCACAATGCCGTATCGCACTTACAGTTCGATTTGTTTTTGCTTGCTGAGTTGCTCGCTGGCGAGTTTGGCTGTGGGGCAGACCGCGTCCCAAATCGGCCCGTTTGCAGCTCCGCAGGCTTTCGATGGCACGCCATTTGGCGTGCTATCGGCTGAGATTCCACTACCACCCAACTTGGCACAATCCGGCTCGCTGCCGCCACGCATCCTGGTCGAGGATTCGGCGGGGCGCATCTTTTACCCAGTCGTATCCATCCGCAGTGTTGAAGCAAACGAAGAACTGCGGCCGCCCGCCTTCGGACGACCTGGTAGGTTGTTGGATCGAGTGCGTCAGGCGGTGCGCGGCGAGTCTCAAAAGCGCACGGTGCCGGTCTCGATCCAAGTCCTAGCTCTCTACCGCGGAGCCGGGCCCATCGAGTTTTCGCTGTCTGGCGACGTCAGCCAACGCATCCGCATCGAGCCCCAAACGGACCTGGTCGGCACCTCTTACGCTCCATTATTGAGCCGGTGGTGGTCGGAGTATACGCAGAGCGCTGCGGCAGCGATTGCCAGCGACGACTTTCCTAAGCTCGTCCATAAGGCGCTGGTGAGCATGCTTGCCCGCCGCTTGGATCTGCCGCAGGTGGACCTGGATCCACCTGACCCACAAGATAAAGAGGCGTCGCAACCGCTCAAGACGCTGGCTCTACTGGGCGGCATCGAGCCGATGCGAAATGAAATTTTGGATGATGTGCTGGATTTTGCGGGCGAGTCGGGAGAAGCAAATCTAGCTGTGCCGCCAGAACCCGTTTGGGAGCTGGCACCGCTGCCTCCGGTGCAGGCCGATGTTGCCATCGAAACACTCGCAACCCGCGTGCCACCGGAGTGCTTCTACCTGCGATTTGGTGCTTTTGCGAACTACGTTTGGTTCCAAGAGCTGGCGCAGAGGTATGGCGGCGAAATCGCGCAGTCCGTGCTCTTGCGAGGCGTTAACTATCAGGCCAACGCGAAAATCGAACGCATGTTGGCGGCCAAGCTAACCACGATCGCCAAAATGTTTGGCGACAAGATCATTGGCGACATGGCTGTATTCGGTAGCGATTTGTACTTGCAGGAAGGTGCCTCGCTGGGCGTGCTTTTCTTGTCGACGAATCCCGACATCTTGAAGTCTGCCATTGAGGGTGATCGGAGGGCCGTGATCGCAAAAAACCCAACTGCCACACTGAGTGAAGTGATGGTGGCGGGAAAATCCGTCTCGCTGCTCAGCACGCCGGATAACCGCATTCGTTCTTTCTTTGTCGTTGATGGGCCGTATGTAGTTGTTTCGACCAGCGAGACTCTGGTGCGTCGATTCCTGGAAGTAGGCGGTGGCGGACCGTCGCTGGCCGACAGCCCGTCGTTTCGTTGGGCGCGGACTTGGATGCCCGCAGCGAACGACTATGCGGTGTTCGCCTACTTTTCGCCCGAGTTTTTCCATCGCCTAGTGAGTCCGCAGTACCAAATTGAATTGCGCCGTCGTTTGACGGCCATAGCGCACTTGGAAATCGCCGAAGTTGCGCAGCGAGTTGCACTGGCTGAAGGACTGGGCGATTTGGACGTGGCCGAAATGAAAGCGGCTGGACTCGTGCCCGCCTGGTTTGACCAGCGCGTCGACGGTGCCCGCGCGCTGCGATCCAAGGACGGCTGGCTGGATTCTCTGCGCGGAGCCCGCGGTAGCTTTCTGCCCATTTCTGACGCGCCGCTGACTGCGGCCAGTGGGCGCGAGGTGGCGGGCTACGCGGCGATCGCAGATTTTTATCGCCAGGAGTGGGGGCACATGGATCCGTTGCTGCTTGGCCTGCGTCGCTTTCGCGCGGAGGGTGCCAAAACAGAACAAGTTGCCGTCGAGGCCTATATCGCTCCATTTGAAGCCGAGAAGTACGGCTGGATTGCCCAGCAGTTGGGTCCCCCGACGCCGATCGAACTGCAATTGCCCGCCGATGATGTGGCCTCGCTACAAGTACACATCCAAGGCAGCACCACGCTCGGCATCTCGTCGGACAACTACCATTTATTTGGCGGAGTTAAGGACATGATTCCTCCTGATCCCGAGGATACCAAGGGGCTGATCAAGACGCTGCAAGCCCTTCAAGCAACACCCGCTTATATCGGCGGCTGGCCCCGACCAGGTATCATCGAACAACTACCACTCGGGCTGGGCCTGGCGCAACCGGATTACGCCGGATTCGCACGGCTGCTGGGCGGACTGTGGAAATGGAGTAACGGTGAATTTAGTCTACTGTCCTTCGACCGTTCCATTCTCGAGCAAGCCATTCCGCAAATCAGTCCACTGGAAACCAACGATTGGGCCCAAGCCCGATTGCGAGTTGCCAACTTGACTGGATCGCAAATGGCGACTTGGATCAATCGGCAATGGTACGACCGCGGCTGGCGCTCTTCACATGGCAACGCCAAACTGCTCGATACAGTACACCAACAATTAAAAGTACCCGCCGATCAGTGTCTTATCGCCACCGAGCGCTTGCTGGATGCGAAAATACAATGTCCCCTGGGTGGGGAATATCAGTTCCTACCGATGTCCGGTGGAGCGGGCGGGTGGTGGATGAGTTCTGCGTGGCAAGAATCGCTGGCTGGTCCCAAAGGTACTCCGTATCCACCGCCCAATTATTCGGCACCCTGGATTGATTGGTTTCGCGGCGGCAAAGTTCACGTCACACAAGGGCCCGACAGTTTGTCGGTAGTCGGTAGTATTGAACTGGAAATGCAACCGCTTCCAGTGGACCTAAGCCCAGCGCTTCCCGGCCGCCTGCCAACGCTGAACTTCGATATCTTCAGTTTGCCAGGCAAACTCTTTGGCGGACTAGGTGGCAGCTCGGTCGCACCCCCAAAACCCGCCACTAAGAGTTTCTAGACGACCAATTTTGGTAACCGTGTACGGTTGTGGTTTTTTGTAGGGTGGGTCAAATCGCGATAGCGATGAAGACCCACCGATACTGCAAACATATAAAAATGGTGGGTCATCGCGGCCTATCGGCACGCTGGACCCACCCTACATCTACTGAAGCCTAGCCGACGGCTTCGGTGCTGGGCGCGTCTTCGTTGCTGGCTGATTTCGCGGGCTCGGGCGCTTCGCTGCGCGGCACACCGGCGGTGCCGGGCATGACACGCGGTCCTGGTAGCGTGTCGTCGATTAAACGTTTGAGTTCATCTGCGTCGATGACTTCAACTTCGATTAGCTTGTTGGTGACGCTTTCCAGGGCCAAACGTCGTTCAACCAAAATTTGCCGAGCTCTTTGGAGCGTGTCGTCGATAATTCGCTTTACTTCTTCGTCGATTTCACGAGCCGTCTGTTCGCTGTGGTCGCGGCCCATCGACTCACCGCCACCCTGTCCTAGGAATGGTGAACGCCCGCTTTCGCGATAGTTGACTCGCCCCATGCGACTCATGCCGAATTCCATGACCATGCTCCGAGCAATGGCGCTGGCGCGTTCTAAGTCGTTTTGGGCGCCGGTGCTGATATCGCGGAACACGATCTCTTCGGCCAGTGTGCCAGCCAGCAGGACCTGCATCTGCGCTTCCAGTTCAGCCTGAGTCATCAGGTAGCGATCTCCGGCAGGTCGTTGCAGGGTATACCCCAGCGCGGCCAGACCACGTGGGATAATCGAAACCTTGTGAACGGGGTCGGTGTTGGGCAGTGAGTAGGCGACTAGCGCGTGCGCCGCTTCGTGATAGGCAACGCGAAGTTTTTCGTCATCGTCCATGACGCGCCGCTTCTTCTCAAGACCAGCGGTAACGCGTTCGACCGCGTCGTCGAATTCTTCTTGACCGACCGTATTCTTGCCTTTCCGCGCAGCCAGCAAGGCGGCTTCGTTGACTAGATTGGCCAAGTCGGCCCCGCTAAATCCACTCGTGATCGAAGCGATACTTTGCAATTCGACGTTGGGAGAAAGCTTCACGTGCTTGACGTGGACTTTGAGAATTTCGTAGCGACCCGATTTGTCTGGGCGGTCGACGAGCACGTTTCGGTCGAAGCGGCCGGGACGCAACAGGGCTGGGTCGAGCGTCTCGGGTCGGTTGGTGGCCGCGATCACAATGATGCCCACGTTAGCATCAAAGCCATCCATCTCAACCAGCAGGGCATTTAGCGTTTGTTCGCGCTCGTCATGTACGCCCACCATGCTGCCGCTGCGACTCTTGCCAAGTGCATCGAGTTCGTCGATGAAAATGATACAGGGACTCTTGGCGCTGGCTTGCTGGAACATGTCGCGAACGCGGGCCGCACCCACGCCTACGAACATTTCTACAAAGTCGCTGCCGGAAAGACTGAAAAATGGCACGCCCGCTTCCCCCGCGATGGCCTTAGCCAACAACGTCTTGCCAGTGCCTGGTGGACCTACCAACAAGACACCCTTGGGGATCCGGCCACCCAATCGCTGATACTTGTCTGGATATTTGAGAAAGTCCACAATCTCGCGAACTTCTTCGACGGCTTCATCCACGCCGGCCACATCGTCAAACGTGATCCCAATATCGTCTTGGGCAAACAGCTTGCCCCGCGATCGCCCGAAAGACATCGGCGAACCGATGCCGCCCATGCGGCGAGCGGCATACATCATGATGAGAAAGGCGGCACCGACCATAATGAATACGGGGCCGTACTGATTCATGAAGGTCGGCCCGTCGGAATAGGACCAATCCACATTGCTGATATCTAAATACTTCCGAATCTGCGTTGATGTCTCGTCCGAGCTGTCCTTGTTTGTGCGAAATTGTGTTTCAACACGCTCGCCGCTGGGCTTGCCGTTGGCCAAAACGACTTTGATGAGATCGCCGCTAATAGACGTCGAATCGACGCGCACATTGCGAATTTTTGAAAGCTCGACGACCGTTTCGCCGGAGCGCACTCGCACGCTGCCAGGAAAGCGCGGCGTGCCAGCTTCATTCAGCTCCTGCACTTGAGTGTCGCCGCCTTTTTCTGCATAACGCGTTGCTTCGAGCAACCGTACCAAGTCGGGATACTTGAGCCGAAATACGGCATTGTTAACCAGGAACATGCCTACAGACAGCAGGATAATGCTGGTCAGCACTACGTACCAAACCCAATTATTGGTTTTTCCCTCGCCGCGTTTGTCCTGGTCGTCTTCAGATGCCATGCTTGCCTATCGGTGTCTAAAATTGAAAATTCGCCAGTTCCGTGCATTCTTGCTTTTTCGTGAACCTCAGACGCGCGCCGTGGGCCTCGCCAAGTGGTACCCACGGCGAGCGCCTGAGGTTCACAAACGCCAGCCGCGTATCTCAAGAGTATACGAACCAGCGAGTCGACTCGAATAGTCTGTCGGAAAGTACTTAACGAAAACGAGTTTGGGGTAGCGATTGTATTGCTCCAAACTGTTGCACGCCGTACCCTGTAGGTAAATCTAAGTCCAGTTGCAGTGCGTGTGCTGCTTTCCCTTCGGTGCTTCAAAATGCTAGCAAAAACGGCTGTCGCAGTCATCGGAGCGACGGGAAGCATCGGCCGAGCGACGATGGACGTGCTAGCTGGACTCGGCTCACCCTGGCGGGCTGTCGGCCTCTCGGCACATGCTCGGCTGCACGAACTAGTTGCACTGTCTCAGGAAACGCTACCCGAACTGGTGGTTGCGTCATCCCCTGAAATAGCTAATCGCTTTGATTTTTCGGCACTTCCGAGTGGCACGCGGAAATTGGTCGGGCCAGAGGGACTGATTGAACTAGCCGAGCTGCCGGAAGTTCAGACCGTCGTCGCTGCGGTGGTCGGTTCGGCTGGGCTGCCCAGTACGCTGGCTGCGGCTCGCGCCGGTAAACGCGTGGCGCTTGCCAACAAAGAAGCCCTGGTGGTGGCTGGCAGCTTACTGACGCGAGAACTGGCGCGGAGCGGTGGCGAACTGCTGCCGGTGGACAGTGAGCACAGCGCGATTTTTCAAGCCCTACAAGCTGGACAAGCCAAGCACATTCAGCGGATTATCCTTACCGCCAGCGGCGGTCCATTCCGCACCTGGACCCAAGCACAGATCGACTTGGCCAGCGTGGACGACGCGCTGGCGCATCCCACCTGGCAAATGGGCCGCAAGATCACGATCGATTCCGCGACGATGATGAACAAGGCCTTGGAAGTCATCGAGGCTAGGTGGCTGTTCGATTTGCCGGCTGAAAAAATACAGGTGGTGGTACATCCGCAGTCCATCATTCACTCGTTGGTCGAGTTCGTGGACGGGTCGGTAATTGCTCAGCTAAGTCCGCCGGATATGCGGCTTCCCATACAATATGCGCTAACGTACCCTGACCGAACTACCTGCCCATGCCCTAAAATGGATTGGCTGCAAACGATGCAGTTCGATTTGGAGCCGGTCGACACCGAGCGTTTTCCGGCTCTGGAGCTCGGATGGGAAGTCGCCGATCGTGGTGGCACATGCGGCGCGGTCGTCAATGCGGCCAACGAAGCGGCTGTGGCTCTATTCCTGGCTGGCGAAATAAAATTCACGGAAATAGTCGCTGGTTGCCAGCGAATACTGGAAAATCACAATTTTGATCCGAGTCCAGAACTCGGTGAACTTATGCGCTTGGATCGCTGGGCGCGAGAGGAGATAACGAAGTGGGCAGCACTCTGCTAATCGACGGATGCAATGTCTTACCCGTCCTGGAATTGGTCCGTGTACTCGACATGCTGTCTGTGGTCGCCGCCGAAGCGGGTGGTGTTTCGCAATTGCTGGGCAACGTTTGGCTTGGTGTGCAAGTCGCTTTGGGGCTCGGCTTTGTGATTTTTGTGCATGAGCTCGGACACTTTCTGGCTGCCAAAACGTTTGGTGTCCGCTGCGACAAGTTTTACGTTGGCTTTGACGTACCGATCAGCGTCGGACCGATCAAGTTGCCACGCACGTTGGGCAAATTTCAGTGGGGTGAAACCGAATACGGCATCGGCATCATTCCCTTGGGTGGCTATGTGAAAATGTTGGGGCAGGATGACGACCCGCGACAAGCGGAAAACGAGTCCCAGAAAATTCGACTTGGCGAGGGCGAGGAAGCACCGCTGGACCCGCGCAGCTACCCCGCGAAACCCGTCTGGCAGCGGATGATTATCATCTCGGCAGGCGTGGTGATGAATCTTATTTTCGCAGTGATTCTGGCCGGTGTTGCCTACTGGTTCGGTGTTCCCTACACACCCACCGTGGCGGGTTCGACGTTCGCGGGCAGCCCTGCTTGGGCGGCGGGTATCGAGACGGGCGACCAGATCGTGAAATACGGCAAGCAGAAAGACGATGACCCCAACCTGCGCTATGGCGACTTTGCAATGGCGGTGGTCATGCAGGGCTTCGATGGTCGCGAGAAGCAATTGCCGCTCACGGTCGAGCGGGGTGGCAGCCGGACAGAGATCACGGCCGTGCCGACGGGCAAATACAGTCCCGACGGAGACATCTATCGCATCGGATTTAACGAGCCGACGACACCCAAAATCGCCTCGCCCGCTTTCAGTCCACTTTCATTCCTCGCCGACAAGAAACCCGACTTGCAGCCGGGCGATTTGATTACTGCCGTCAATGCTGAAACCCTACCCACGGACCCGCGATTCGAAGCAGTGCTCGGCAGCGAACTGACGGCACGGTTACAAGCCAATTGGGAAAAACCAGTGACGGTCAGCATTGATCGAATGGCGAAAGGTTCGGGCGAGTCTCCGCAACAAGTGACCGTCGAATTGCCAGCCGTTCCGGTGAAGACGCTCGGTTTGGGTTTTGCGCCCGGACCCGTTACCGCTATTCGCAGTGGCTCGGCCGCCGAAGCAGCCGGCATCCAAGTTGGCGATCAGCTCGCAGCCATCGACGGCCAGCCGATTGTGGACGGATTGCATCTGCCAGCCCAAGTTGCAAAGTTGGCAGGGCAAGAATTTGTGTTGACCGTAAAGCGCCCAGTAGTTGGCAGCACGGCTGACGAAAACACTGAAACGCTCGATTTCAAACTGCTTGGACCTGAGCAACCGAAGTTCGATCCGGTTTCCGGAGTCGCTGGAGAGCTGACTTTGGGCGGGCTGGGCGTCGCGTTCGGAATCAAACCCAGTATTACTTCCGTCGATCCCGAAGCCACTTACGGCAGCGGCGGTTTTCAAGTCGGCGATGAACTGCGACAGATCCAATGGGTAGCCACTGCGGAGCGCAAAGCCGAATTGAAGGACATATTCAAACCGCAAGCCTACGAGATTCAGGCCATTGACGATACGCTTACGATCGCTTCGTTTTACGATTTGCTACAGAATGTACCCGCAGGCGCGGAGATCAAATGCTGGGTCCGCCGCGATGGCAAGACGGTCGATACGATGGCCACGCTGTACTACGCCAAGGATTGGTACTGGCATCAACGCGGCATCGGGCTGTCGCCGCTCATGCACACTCAAAGAACAGATTCCTTGGCAACGGCGCTCAAATTGGGAGTGTGGGAAACATCGCGTCGTTTCGGTGATGTACTTGGCTTCTTGCGTTTGCTGGTAACCGGAAAGATTGGTGCCAAAGGCGTCGGCGGACCCATCGAGATCGCTCGGGCCGCATCGTCCGAAGCCAGTTTCGGCGTGTCTCGGCTCATGCTTTTTCTAACATTGCTGAGCGCGAACTTGGCGATCATAAATTTCCTGCCCATCCCTGCGCTCGATGGTGGTCACATGCTCTTTTTGACAGCAGAAGCCATTCGCGGCAAACCCGTCCCCGAAGCCCTGCAAATCCGCCTGACGATGGTCGGCGTCTTGAGCTTGCTGAGTCTCATGGCCTTTGTGATAGTCAAAGACATCATGCGCCTTATGAGCTAGACGCACAGTTCAGAGCTGGCGAATTCCGTGGGATAGGCTTCCAGCCTGTCGGACTTTCAACCGCATCGTCGGACTCGACAGGCTGGAAGCCTATCCCACTTAAGCTTTTGAGCTAATCCATATTCCGCAATAGTCGCAGGGTTTCGTTCAGTCCACTTACGACGGCGCCGGAATCGGAGCCTAGTGCGAGAAACTGGAAGCCGAGCTGCTTATGCTGCTCGACGATCTCGGGCCGCGATAGAATCCCACACGCCTTGCCGTGCGCTTTGCAATTGGCAATCACTTTTTGCAGCGCCCGTATAAAATGCGGCTGCGAAAAATCACCGGGGCAGCCTAGACTTACCGAGAGGTCCAAAGGTCCAACGAACAGCACGTCCACGCCTTCGACTGCGGCGATCTCTGCTGAAGCATCAACGGCCGCTTGGGTTTCGATTTGTACCACCACCAAGCTGAGCTCGTTGGCTTCCGAAAAATATTGTTTCCAATCGCGGCCATAGTTCGTGGCGCGAATAATACCTGCCACGCCACGCGTGCCCTGCGGCGGGTACTTCATACAGGCCACTGCCTGACGGGCTTCCTCGGGCGAGCTGACAAAGGGGAACATGATCCCAGCAGCTCCACTGTCCATCACAAACTTTACGGTGTCGGCATCAACGGAACGAATGCGAACTACTGGAGCCGCTGCTGCCTCGCGACAAGCCATCAACATGGTCCGCAAATCAGCCAACGAGCCGCTGCCGTGCTCCAAGTCAATCAGCAGCCAATCGAAGCCTGCTCCAGCGGCAATTTCTACAGCCGCCGTCGAGCCCAAATTCAAAAATGTCCCCGCTAAAATGCGACGTTGAAGTTGCTCTTTATCGATCCACTGCATAGAGATTTCCTGTTGCACTAGCGGCGTTGAAGTTGGGATTCATTCCAGCAAACTACTTGGGGGCTGGCGTCGAGATCTTCGATGGGTACTTGAGCTTGAAGATCTCAACCGGATTCCAGTCAGGGCGATTGTACAGTTGCTGTTGGCGCTCGACTTGTTGATTCGGATAGTAATCAAAAATGTCGCCGTCACCGATGATCCGTGGGTCGCCTTGCGCCGTCAACTCGGTCTGCAACTGAGTCCACAATTGCCGCTTGACCGTCGCGTAACCAGGGTCCTCCGCCAAATTGTTGACGCAATCGGGATCCTGCTCGATATCGAAAAGTTCCTCGGCGGGACGTTTACCAAACGCCAATTGGTAGTAGCGAAAGTCTTTGTCGGACATCGAAAGCTCGGTTAGGTAGCCTTTGGTTGGCGAAGCATCGCAATTGAGCAAGCCGTATTCGGGATCGCCTCCGGGCCATCGGTTCGGTTTAAAGTTATGCACATAAAGAAACTGGTCGTTGCGTAGAGCACGAGCCGGGTAACCTACCGACAATAAATCCCCATCGGTACGACCCACGTCGTGGCGCTCTTTGCCAAGTAGTGTGTGATTGCGTGTGGGATCGATCCGCCCCGATTCGTCGGCCAGCAACTGGCGCGCGAAGCTCTTGCCAGTCATTTGCGAATGAGGCGAAACGCCGGCCAGTTCGAGCAGCGTCGGCGCGAGATCGGGAAAGGTAATGAAATCCGTGACCGTTCGGCCGGGCTTGATCCGGTCCCCCCAACGTGCTGCCATCGGAATGTGAAATCCGTCGTCGTATATCTGGCCTTTCACACGCGGGAAGGGCATGCCGTGGTCCGAGGTGGCGATCACCAGCGTATTATCCAACAAGCCCTGAGACTGGAGGTGCTCTAGTGCGCGGCCGATATGCGTGTCGTACCATTCGACTTCGAGCGCATAGTCGGCTAGGTCGCCACGGATGATGGCATTGTCTGGGAGGTAGGCTGGCACGGTGACTTGGCTGAGGTCCCGTCCCGCCTTTCTCCAGCTGTCTTTCTCGTAAGCCCGATGTGGCTCTTTCAGTCCAAACCAAAAACAAAATGGACGATCGGCGGGTCGCTGCTCAAGGAAGTCTTTGAAGTTGGCCGCATAGTCCGTGTTCGCGATACCCGAGTAGGGTGGCTTGGCGGTATGTTTGCTATACGGATAGCCAGCTGGATTGGCTTCTTGGGGCGACTTGCCGTTAATCGGCGGGTGCTCGCCTGGCCCCCAACCCTTGCCTGTCAGACCCACCGAGTAACCGGCCTGTTCGAGTAAGTACGGATAGAACACCCACTTGTCCGACATGATCGGGCTGTGATTGCAACTCTCTTCAAGTTGCCAAGAATAGCGTCCTGTCAGCAAGCAAGCTCGGGCTGGTGCACACTTTGGATTGCAGTTGTAGGCCTGCGTAAAAAGGACGCCTTCGCGAGCCAAGCGATCGAAGTTGGGCGTCTGAACATAGGTGCTGCCGTAGGCGCCCATGCTGTCGCGCGAGGCATCGTCGGCGATGATCAACAGGATGTTGGGTCGCTCGTCGACGGCCCGAGTCGGCAGCGTCAATCCGCTCAGACACGTCAGTGCGGAGGCAATGAAAACAAGCCAACTCTGAGCGGGCAATGCGAGGAAAACTCTCATTAGAAGTTTCGCCTTGGGTGGAGGGGCAACAATTCGTAGCAGGGGAGCCGTACCTGTATTCCTCAAGTTGTTAAACACAAGTAGACTCGAGTATACTATATCCGCGAAGCGCCAATCTCCCGCCTTACTTTCCCCGCCATTTCTTCCTCCGCACTATGATTTTTTTTCAGCCAACTTGGAATCGCATTCATCGAAGTCCGATTCGGATGATCGTCTTTGTGATTGGGTTCGTTTTGACTTGCACCCACGGCAACGTGGCTGTCGCACAATCCCCAGTGGCATCTACACTCGTTGAACTGGAACGATTTGTCGGGCGTCACTGCGCAGACTGCCACCAGGGCGACGCCGCCGAGGCCGGACTAGACCTCAGTTCTCTACCGCAAGATTTATCCAACGCCGACAACTTTGCCACGTGGGTTAAGGTCTTTGATCGAGTCGCAGCGGGCGAGATGCCGCCCAAAGATGCAGAACCTGTGCCCGCCGCGGAGTCGAGTTCGTTTCTATCCGATTCGAATAGCTGGCTAACCAACTATCAACGGGGCATACAAGCCCACGAGGGTCGTGTCCACGGTCGCCGACTGACGAATTATCAATTGGAACGAACGTTGCAGGATGTGTTGGGGATCGATATTCCGCTGGCCTCGGAAATGCCCGAAGAGCCGAAAACTGGCGACTTCGCGACGATCGCCGCCCGGCAGTCGCTGTCGCACTTTCAGCTCGAACAGCATTTAAAAGTCGTCGACTTGGCATTGGATGAAGCCTTTCGCCGCTGCCAAACTCCGAGCGACGAGAAATTCGCGCATCTGACCGCCAAAGATATCTCGCGGACACAGACCCGCACACGCGAGCCCGAATACATCGACGGTGGAGCCGTAACTTGGTCCTCAGCACTGATTTTCTACGGTCGCTTGCCCGCCACAATCGCTAAGCAAGCGGGCTGGTATCGCTTCAAGATTCGCGTTTCAACGCTCAATACACCGTCCGAGCATGGCGTGTGGTGTACCGTTCGTTCTGGACAATGCGTTTCCAGCGCCCCGCTCATGGCCTGGATCAGTGCGTTTGAAGCGATGCCAGAAGCCAAGGAGGTGACCTTTGACGCTTGGCTACCACGCGGTCACATGCTGGAGATTCGACCCGGCGACGCTACGCTGAAGTCCGCTAAATTCGCGGGCGGTCAATCGGCCAACGGCGAAGGGGGACCGCAAAACGTACCCGGCATTCGTATCGATTGGTTGGAGGTGGCGCGCATACACACCGGCCCATCGGACGACCAAATTAGAAAGCGCTTGCTGGGCAATTTTCCGATCTTATCGCACAGTACTTATCATTCTCCGAACTCTCCGAGTGATAAACAGCCTGAAGCACAATCATCTGCAGCACAATCACCCGCCAGTGACATTGCACTTGGCAAAGAACTTTTGCGACAGTTTGCGACCCGAGCCTTTCGTCGACCACTTGCGACCGATAAACGATCGCATACCAATGCAACCGACGCCGATCATGCAACTTCGGAGAGCGTCGAGCTAAATCGCTTTTTTCAGATCTTCGAAAGCTCCTACCGGCACGACAGTGACTTTGTAGTTGCCCTCCGAGCTGCCTATCGCGCCATCTTGTGCTCGGCACGTTTCATGTACTTTCAAGAACAGCCTGGCCCGTTAGACGATTACGCTATCGCGACACGGCTGAGCTACCTGCTGTGGAATGGACCACCCGACGACGAATTGTTTGAGCTGGCAGCTCAGGGCAGCCTGCGCAATCCAAGCGTGCTCCAGTCGCAAATTTCCAGAATGTTGGCGGTACCGGCAGGCAATCGCTTTATTCCAGACTTCGCTGCTCAGTGGCTGGAGCTAAGCGAGATTGACTTCACCGAGCCCGACCGCAAGCTGTACCCCGACTTCGACATTATCACTCAGTATTCAATGTTGGCCGAGACGCATGCCTATTTGCAAGCCATGCTGGCGGAGGATGCCAGCGTAGTTGATTTTGTGAACGGTGAAACGACCTTTGTTAACAGCCGACTTGCGCGATTTTATAACTTGAGCTGTATCGATGCAGAGTCCAACCCGAGAGCCTCAGACGGCGACGTGTTGCGCCGCGTATCTTTGCGCCCCGAGGATCATCGTGGCGGTTTACTATCGCAAGGCGCCATTCTTAAAGTCACTGCCAACGGGACTAATACATCGCCCGTGGTGCGGGGCGTCTGGGTTTCAGAGCGAATTTTGGGCGAAGTCATCCCACCACCTCCCCAAGCCGTCTCGGCGATCGAACCCGATATTCGCGGTGCCAAAACGATTCGCGAGCAACTTGAGAAACACCGTAGCCTAGCCGAATGCGCTTCGTGTCACTCCAAAATCGATCCGCCAGGTTTTGCCTTGGAGAGCTTTGATGCTGCTGGACAGTGGCGCGAGTACTACCCGCGTGTCCAGGGCGGCAATCAAAAAAAGGGACTGCCGATCGACGCCAGTTATACGACTGCGGCTGGCGAGCCGTTTAGCGGCATTGGCGAGTTTCGAAAACTGGTAGCGCAAGCACCGCAGCCGCTCGCACGTAACTTTGCCGAAGAACTGCTGGCGTACGGAACTGGGGCGGCCACCACCTTCGCAGATCGAGTAGAAGTCGATCGCATCGTGAGCGCTGCGGCAGAACACAACTACGGTATGCGCTCCATTTTAGATGCAGTCATAACCAGCCCAATTTTTTTGAGCAAATAGACACGCAGGCTAATTGGCTCGAAGCCGCCAGATCGATGCAAGCCTTGTTAAACCTGTTTCCTTTATCGCAACAATCCGGGACGCACAGCAATCATGGATAAACCGTTTTACATTTCGACGGGCTGCAAGCTACACCGGCGCACTGTGCTGCGTGGCCTGGGTGTGTCGCTGGGGTTGCCATGGCTTTCCGCCATGCAGTCGGCCTTTTGCAAAGATACCGCTGCGGCTCCGCGACGTTTCGTGGCGATGACCCTGGGACTAGGATTGCACAGTGAAAACTTGGTGCCCGAGACTACAGGTCGAAACTACCAGCCGGCTATGTACCTGAATGGACTCCAGGACATTCGCGAGCGGTTTTCGGTAATTTCGGGCACATCGCATCCCGGCGTTACCGGCGGGCATCGCGCCGAAGCTAGTATTCTGACCTGCACTCAGATGGGGACTGCTGGTCGAGCCCGAAACACCATTTCTATCGATCAACTGCTAGCCAAACACCTCGGTGAAGCGACACGGTTTCCCTCGTTGGTGCTTAGTGCTGGCGGCTCAAACAGCCCGGCCTATACGGAGAATGGCGCGATGGTTCCGGCTGAGGAATCGCCCTCAGCTCTGTTCAGCAAACTTTTTGTAGACGCCACGCCAGCCCAACGTGCCCAGCAAGCCGAGCGCGTCAAGCAGGGGCGGAGTATCATGGACTTAGTGGCGGACGACGCGCGGGCTCTTCAACGAGAATTGGGCAGCGGCGACCGCGAGCGACTGGATGCTTACTACTCCAGCGTCCGAGACCTGGAAAAACGCATGGCCGAATCGCAGCGTTGGGCCCTGCTGCCCAAGCCTCAAACCTACCAGTCCGCTCCGCAGGACATCAACAATCCCAACGACTTGATCGCCCGGCATAAGACTATGCAGGATGTCATTCGACTAGCCCTCAAGACTGACTCCACCCGCTTTATCACATTCCATACCGGCGGTGCGGGCGGCGTGGTGCCCATCGAAGGCGTCGACGAAGGCTACCACTCGCTCAGTCACCATGGCCTGGATGAAGAGAAGCTGGCGCAGTTAGCGCTGGTGGAGACAGCGATGGTGAATCAATGGGGCGATTTCCTTCGCGACCTTCAGACCACTGATGACACAGAAGGCAGTTTGCTCGACAACACAACCGTACTGCTGACCAGCAATCTTGGTAACGCCTCCAACCACAGCAATCGTAACATGCCCGTATTGCTGGCCGGAGGTCATTTTCGCCATGGTGCTCACTTGGCTTTTGACCAAGAAAACAATTATCCATTACCCAACCTGTTCGTATCCGTTCTACAACAACTCGGATTGGAAACCGACCGATTTGCTACCAGCACCGGCACCATGACGGGCTTGGAGACGAGTTAAGGTGCTTACTGACTGAAGTCTGGCGACTCCAGCTACAGCGGGTTTAGCGGGCGACGCTGCCAGGGGCGCTGGCGGCTGCTGCCAGTCCACTGCTGAGTTCGTTGATCGAGAACTCCGCCCAGATCGGCACGTGGTCCGATATTCTCTCTGCATCGTTCATTTGAATACGGAACATTTGCTCGAGATCGATCGTGCCTGCCCTTCCGGTAAATTCTCGCGTGAACTGCCGATCGGCCAGGATATTGTCGAGAGTCTTGTTCTTGCGCGAGTTGGTTGGCAAGCCATTTATTAGCGGCGCAAATCCTGGAATCCTGCCGAGTTTCTGAAGCTTATCGGGGGCGGCATTCAAGTCTCCGAGCAAGAGCACGTCATCCTCGGGATATTCAAACTGGCGTACATTGACGAATACATCTGCCAGCACGTCCAACTCAATCGAAATCTCGTCGGGGTCCGTGTGAATATTGATCAGTGTGAAACTAAAGGGTTGTTGGGTACCCGTTGTTTCGAAACGGCCCACAAAGGGTTCGCGATGTAACACGTCCGCATCGTCTTGAACCACGTAGCAAAAGTTCGGGCCTCCGCGAATCCTCGACGCATCGTATACGAACGCATATTGTTCGAAATAGCCCGTTGATTCTCGCCCGATGCGGGGACTGATCGTGTAGGCGTAGTTTGCCCCAGCTCGATTGACCAGTTCCACTAGTTGCGGCAACGTACGCTGGTCTTTGCTTGTGATCTCTTGCAACGCAATGACATCAAAGCGACTGATCACGTCAGCCAATTTGTTCATGATCCAGGGATCGGCCAGTTTGCTAGGTCCTAGTCGCTGGATATTAAAGCTGCCGATCAAAATGCGATCGGCAACTCGATCCGGAATAGAGGCTGTTAGAATCGCATTTTGGAGAGAGTTGGTGGAGGAAGTTGGGACGACTTGGTTGTCGTCGTCCGCTGGCACTGAAATCGAATTCGGATCGCAGCCAAGATAGCCCCCCAATCCAATCAGAAGTAGGACCATCATGGGATAAAACGGTATCGAACGCATCCCACCGCCTCCTTGCGTTGAGAAACAATTTTGTTTCGGTTTGCGAATTTTCTACTGGGAAGTCGCCACAGTATCGAGGGCTGAGGCAGCCAAGCGTTGCAGACGTGGGTCGCCGCTCTGAGCCGCAGATGTGAGTGCCTCAATCGATTCGGGTGCAAGCTTCGTTATGGAGCCGAGCGTTAGCGCGGCTTGTTGACGAGCGCCCACGTCTGCATGATTTGTTAAACAGGCGACTAGTAGTTCTTGGTACTCGACGACCGTAGGTCCTAGTTTTTTCAGCAATTTACAGGACCAACTGGCTACGACTGGATTGGCGTTTTGGCACTGCTCAGCTACTGCCGAACCCAACTCGCGTGGTAGCACTTCAATCGACTCAAGCGCATCGCAGGCCCACGCTCGAATTTCTTCTTGGAGAGACTGGAGTGTGGCGAGCAACGCTAAGCTGCGCGGTGCGGCCGCTTCATCGCCAGAGACCATTCGCTGCAACTGTGCAACGTCCAAGGTATTCACGTCGAGTGTTGGCATGGTTCGGGATTCCTCCATCACGTCTTTCCACGTCCATTGGGTCCGCATCAGCATCAGCATCATGGTGTGGGCAATAGGCAAAACTCAGCTCGAAGGCAATGCCAGTTTGACCGTGACGTGTGGCAAAATAGTTGCTAACAATGCTCGCTGGTGTAAAACTTGCCACCATTTCGAGAACGAAAACGCCGTGAAACTGAAACTCGCCTTCCGAATGGGATTCGACTTCAAGGAAAAAGATGCCAGTCCAACCCGCTTGAACTTGTATGTACAAATCGAACAGAAACTTCGCGTTATCTTTCCGCCGAGGAAATGCTCTTCGGCATCGCAGTATGATTGTCGAAGCGATCGATTGTTTAACCGCAAAGCGCGGTTGCACGGTTGGATCGAGCCTAACAAGACTGAGTTCCACGCAGCGGTTGAAGTCACTTCAATTAGCTCCGCAGTTGGGCCCAGCAATAGCCGAAAAATTGGCCTGGCACGCTGCGCGGTTAAACAGACCAGCTTGGCGTCGATCCGTAAATGCAGCCTTGGACACCGGACATTCGTTGCGGTTTCTCGCACTCGCGAGTTTTCCACATCGTGGCTGCTCATCGCCGCGACATTCTGGTGCATGGCATGTGGTTTGGAGGCCAGCAAATCACATGGTCAATCGCGGCTAGCGGGCACTACCACTTCGGGATCGATGGGTGGCGAGTTGGATTACATGCCATCGGACGAACTGGTTGCGGTGGGCAGGGATGATGCGAGCTTGCATGATATCGCCATCGTTGGCGACGAGCGCTTGGTCGCCGTTGGAGATCGTGGCACGATCCTGATCAGTCAAAGTGGCGGTCGCACTTGGGAACTCGTGCCCAGTGGCACGACCGCAAACCTGCACGCGGTTCGTTTCGGCCTCGACGGCCGCGGGATTGCCGTAGGTGGTTGGATCGGAAGCGAGACACGAACCAGTCATGCCGTGATTCTTGGGACCGCAGACGGTGGTCAGACCTGGAGCCCTATTCCATGTAGAAATTTGCCGCGACTGACCGGTGTTCGACGCGAAGGGAACTATTGCCTAGCCTGGGGCGACTATAACCCACGCGACGGGACCAGCTTGTTTGAGAGTCTCAATGGCGGACTCACTTGGAATGCCAGTCCGGCTCGCATAGGACACGCCAGCGCCGGTGCAATGTCGAGTTCAACCAACGATCGACGTCAACTAGAACTGGCGTCAAACACTCAACCCAACGCGGCGTTACAAATCGCCGCCATCGACATACTGGGTCGCGGCTGCTTTGCAAACAAAACGGTTGCAGGATGGTCCGCGCCAACCACAATCGCAATAGCAGAGCCCGCGCGGCCGCTACTTGCCCTGCATCATACGGGATCGCACTGGATCGCCTGCGGTGCAGCCGGCGAATTGATAACGAGTGTTAATGGCAGAGACTGGACCATTATCGGGCTACCACTTAGCGAGCCGGCTCGCAGTTTATGTAATTGGCAAGCCATCGCTCAGATCGGCGACGAAGTATGGATCGGCGGCATGCCTGGTTCGATCTTCCTGCATAGTGCGGATCGCGGCGAGACCTGGAATGTGCGGCCAACCGGACAGTCGCTGCCAATCACCGCTCTGGTCTTTGCCGACTCTTACCGCGGATGGGCCACGGGTCCTTTAGGACAGATTTTGGCCACACGCGATGGCGGAAAGACTTGGTATGCGCAGCGACAGCGCGCCCGTCGCGTCGGCGTACTTGCCTTGGCGGCTGATCATCAGGACAGTCCCTGGTCTCCGATGGTTGCCGCTGCTTGGGACAACGAGGTCGCGGTCGTAGCGTCGGTCTGTGCCCCAGATGACGCGATCGACCAAGCTGACTTTCGCGCAACACCCGCCAGTCAGTATAGCCATGTCGCTCCCCATTTGGGTATCGCTGGCTATCATACGTGGCCCAGTAAGTCTGCCGATCCTCAACACAGTTCACGAAGAATCGCACTGGAGTTGCTCTGTTGGCGTCCGGATGTGGTGTTGTTGAGCGAGGGGCAATCGCTCAGCGGTGATCCTTCGCGACAGCTCACGGTGAACGCATTTGCGGCCATGCAAGAGTGTATGAAACCCAGTGCGGTGTTTGCTCAAGAACTCCGACTGAGCCCATGGAGCGTTAGTAAACTTGTAAAAACCTGCGATCAGAGCAGCTGTCAATTTACGGAAACTAGCGCTCGCATCATGCGGTCCCCTGGTCTTGCGATTTGGGATCTGTTGCTGGCGCTGCCCCACAGCAGTCGCGAAGCGGCCAAAAACTGCTCGATGCAAATGGTGTGGGCCCAGAGCCAGACTAAGGCCGTCTCTGCTTCGTTGCTGGGTGGCATTGCGCTCACGGGTGAGTGTAAACGACCTGCGCGATCGTCCACGGCGGGGAATGTGCAGTTGATTCTAGGCCGCGTACATCGTGAAAAATCAGTGGATCGTCTGGTAAATAGCCTCACCGCCGAGCATTCCATCGGGCAGTGGACAAGCGACTTGGAATTCATCGTCCGCACCGTGCCAGCCAGCGAGCTGCCCGCCGTTCTAATTGGGCTGGCAGGCCGACTGCATCCCGTTCTCAATCGAAAGCAGCATCAGGTGGTACTTCAGGCGATGATGAGCTACGGCCCGCACAGCGACGAAGCGGATTGGGCCAGATTGCAATCGCTGACGCTAGGCTCTAGCGACGAACTGATGGCTTGGAAAAACAGCCTAATCAAAGTGGAAGGCACCAACCTCCAGCTAGCAGATAACACCTCGCCGCTACTCCCGGTACCCAGTCAGAGTCAGGATGCACCCGCGAAGCTGGCAACCTGGACAGCAACTCCGTTTGGTGATGCTCAGCCACGCCTACAGGCTTTACCACGCACTTCGATGGTCGTTCCCGCCTCGGGCGAGTCGCCTCTACCGCTGCCACCAAGTGGAACAGCCTCACATGAAGCGGCCAGTTGGAGCAAGCAATTGGATCAGATTCGGCACGATTCCCCAGCATTGCTCAGTCGACCTGATGTCCAACTACTGATGCTCGCGGATGCAAGGTGGTCAAGCTCACGCGGGCAACCGGACTTCCAGAGCGATCTCGCTCTAGAAAATGTCCTGGATGCTCAGCAGCTAATCGGCTGGACGCAGATGGCTCGCCAAGAATTGGCCATAGCCACGAATCGAACCGACGCGCTCCGCTGGCAGGTTCGCGCCAGCGCTACCCGTCGGCCGCCGCTGCTGGACGGTCGGTTTGATGAAGCGTTTTGGGAAGCCGCTTCGAGTATGCAACTTGCAACGCTCCCGCCCGACGAACCTGCTGATGCTACAGGCCAGTCTACGCGGGTTCGCTGGGCTTTCGACGACAGCTATCTCTACATCGGTCTTGACTGCCAGCATCACGGCCAATCTGGGCCGGCACAAGTTGTAGGCCGTCGAGAATACGATTCAGATTTGGGCGGCCTGGATCATGTGCAATTTACACTGGACACCAATCGCGACTATTGCACAGCGATTGAACTGGCTGTTTCCGCAGACGGAAGAACCTACGACCGTTGCTGTGGCTTCGCAGCCTACAATCCCAAGTGGCACGTGTTTGTACACCCCAGCCTGAATCATTGGACGGCAGAAATTGCTATCGAACTCGATTCGCTGACAACCCGCACAGCTCTCGCAGGCAGCGCCTGGGCCGTTTCGGTTCGTCGCAATAACCCACTAGGACCCTCGCAAAGCTGGACCCAGCTACGCAGTCATCGCCCATTTCTGCAGTCCAGCGGGCTGCTCATTTTCTCGAACGACAACCCCTAGGCGTGACCGAATAGTACCGTCCTGTCGTGAACCACAGTCGCTAGCCGTGGGCCTCGTTGCACAGCTCCAAGTGCAGGTCTGGCTGCACGCGATTGCGTTTCTCTAGCCATTGCTCTTCGCGCAGTTTGGTAGATAGAGCCATTGGGTGAGCCAATTGCTGAGAATGAGTGATGACAATTTGTCCGGCAATGTGAAGACAACTTGGAAGTAGGCTACTCCTGGTAGCAGTAGCCCGGCCGCTTTGTCGAGCCAATCAGCTCGCCAGGCGCCACTGCACTGCGGACAGTGACGGTCGGCACATGAGTTATACAGCGAGATCTTCGTCTGGCACCGATTGCAGCCGTAGGTCCTGCCTCCCATAGACGCTGTCCGGCAGAAGCCAATCCGCGCCAAAGTGCTGTCGACTTGTCGCGAGAGACTCAGTCGATACTTGCCAACAAAGCCACTTGAGATCGCAGACGAAGTCTGCTTAGAACCCTAAAGAAAACTAAGAGTGAAGCGGTTTAGTTCAATGCTGGTGTACACGGGTTTCCGGGAGTTGACTCTTTTTTGCGAAGTAAGTTCGCCACCGGAACTCCCGTGCAAGTACTTGGTTCGTCGTGTTCGAGCGCCACACTGGACGATTTGAGGCCGCCAGTCGTCGTGCTGCATCCTCCGCAATGGCAGCAATGTCGCCGGCAAAGTGCTCGGATATTTCACGACGAATCTGGTGGATTTCGTCAATGGTTGTGTCAAGCTCAGGTTTCTGGATCATCGCCAAGCATTTATTCGGGAGTGCAGATGACAGGGATTGGAACACCGAGATCGCACAGCACAGCGTGAATGCGCGATAGGATCTTTGCGTTTGCGATGTGCCTACAATTCCAAGTCAGTAAGTTTTGTATCCGATGATGAGCGCCAGCGGCGATATGCAAAGCGTCGACCTGTGCTTGGGCCGGTAAAATCGCTCGTGCCATGATCTCATCGGCGATCTGTGGGATGTCAGGAGCGGGAGGAAGAACCGGGATTCCATCCAACGCACGAAGTCGGTCGGCAGCGTGGATTGGGTCGCCAGCCGACGCCTCATCAATGACGAATTGAGACACCACGAGTTCATATTTCGCTCGCTCGTCATTCCACCATTGATGCGTGAGTAATTGACGGGCAGCAGTAACCACGTTCGCACTGGGTTTCTGGCGAAGGCACTGGGTTTCTGGCGAAGATAGCTGACGATTGACGTTTCTATATCAACCGTATCCATCACCGCATTCTATCCCGACGATCGTAGGCATTCACGCCGTTCTGGGGCATGACATTTTGTGCAAAGTGAAGCGGCAACCCGAACCACCGTGCAACACGTGGTTCAAGTAAGCTGCTGCGCGGCGGGGTAGTGTCGATAGACTAATTGTACCGTCAAATTTTGTGGAGCTGCAAGCTTTCGCGCGGGCATTCTTGGTTGTTGTGTTTCTTAACTCACTCCAACCAGGAATCTCGTGATGCCAAAATCGATATGCTTTACCGGATCGCAGTATTCGCGCATGGCCGAAGATCTGCACTTGGGCCAAAGATCTGCACTTGGGCGGTATGGGCGAGCGGCCTCATGCAGGCTACCTGCGTGCCGTTCGCAAGCTGGCTGACTTTTGTAAAACTTCGCCGGACAAGATCACCGAAGATCAGCTGCGACGGTGCTTCTTACACGTGAAGAACAGTTTGAAGTACGCGTACGGTACGCTGCAAGAGGCTTTTTCGGGTATCAAGTTCTTCTACACCCGGACCTGCAAACGCGATTGGCTATCGCTCAAGCACATGAAACTGCAGAACGTCAAATCGCTGCCCGAAGTGATTACCCGAAAACAAGTCCTGCAGATCGTGGCCGCTGCTCGAACTGAGCGGATGGCGGTCTACTTCTGGACGGTCTACTCACTCGGGCTGAGGATGCAGGAGGGACTCAACTTGCAGATCGGCGACATTGACGCTGAGCGAGGAATGGTCCACGTGCATCGCGGCAAGGGGGCCAAGGACCGCTACGTGCCGCTACCGACTTCCACTGCTTTTCAGCAGGACATCAAGAAAATCACCCCGCAGAGCGACTTCGGCAAAAAAGTTAGTTTACAGACTATGCGCCATTCCCACGCGACTCAATTGCTCGAAGCGGGTGTGAGCAAGAAAGCAATTCAGAAGTACATGGGGGCACAGCAGTCTGCAAACGACCAAGATCTATCTGCACCCAACCGAAACAGCCGAAGCCGACTCGCGGAAAGTCATCGAGCAGATGTTACAGACGCCGCCAGTGAACTGGCACAAGTAATTCCGGCTATGGGTTGTTGAGTCGATTAGTCCGGTACCGTTCGATTGCAGCGAAACACGTTCCGACGAGCTTGAGGCTAATCGCTGCAGAGAGGAGCATGCATACGGAGATAACGACTGTGGAGACAAATACATCTCTTGGATTCTTGGACATTTCCTTCTCCCAAGCACTCGTAAAAAAGTGTGTGGCCGCCGGTAGGCTGGCACATACCAATGCGATTGTATAACCACGTTGCCATTTCCAAGTGCCGCTAAACGCCAGTCCGCCGATTACACCACACGGCAATGCAAAAACCGGAAGCCCCATCAGCCAGAGCCCGTCAAACTCACCGCCGAGACCGAAAAAGCCAGACATTGGCGGTAACAACACGATAAACGCAAGACCAAGAGCTACCATCGCAGACAGGAGCCCGCCACCGATCACTCCAGCCAGAAGCGTGAACCATCCGCTGCGTGGTCTTCCCAACTCAGCAGGGTCAGACTGGTGATTGGCCTGGATTGATTTTCCCGAGGGGCTCTGATAGGGATTTGACATACAAGGTCCGACGAACAACTTGAATAACATATGAAGTGCAACAGAACCACAGCGATGACCCATGGCGCGAATTTGACTTCACTCAAGTCAAACACGGTCGATCGAGCCCTTCGCATCCACCCCATTGTTCGGTAACGCTTCATTGCCGCTCTGGAAAGCAGCAAGGCTTTCTGATTTTTTGAGACGCCTAGACAACTTTTCCATTAGGTACAACACAACGGTGGCAATTGAAACGACTGGAAGTGAGAGCATCCATATTAGTCCTGTTAAATTGCCTCCCACTGAAGCGCTAAAGAACTCAAATAGGAAGATAGATCCCGAAATCAATGCCAGAACAGCCGCCAGCCAACGTCGCCAGGAACTGCAGAACCAACACACAAGGAGACTAAGTACAAACGGCATGGCTCCAATAATAGGTGCAGCCACGACTTGAATTAGAAGTTCCATGCGATGCTTCCTAGATCTGCAACAGTGTCTCTCGGCGTTCTGAGCAGCAGCGGCGATACTCACGACGCGAGTTCCCGACGAACGTTGGCATTCACGCCGTTCTGGGGCATGACATTTTGTGCAAAGTGAAGCGGCAACCCGAACCACCGTGCAACACGTGGTTCAAGTAAGCCGCTGCGCGGCTGGGTAGTGTCGGTAGACTAATTGTACCGTCAAATTTTATGGAGCTGCAAGCTTTTACGCGGGCATTCTTGGTTGTTGCGTTTCTTTACTCACTCCAACAAGGAATCTCGTGATGCCAAAATCGATATACTTTACCGGATCGCTGCATTCGCGCATGGCCGAAGATCTACACTTGGGCGGTATGGGCGAGCGGCCCCATGCAGGCTACCTGCGTGCCGTTCGCAAGCTGGCTGACTTTTGTAAAACTTCGCCGGACAAGATCACCGAAGATCAGCTGCGACGATTCTTCTTACACATGAAGAACGATCTGAAGTACGCGTACGGAACGCTGCGTGTAACCTTCTCGGGTATCAAATGCTTCTACACGCGGACCTGCAAACGCGATTGGCTATGGCTCAAGCACATGAAACTGCAGAAAGTCAAATCGGTGTGTTGCACACTTGGGGCCCTCATCACGGTACGCTGATCAATGTCTACAAAGCCAAGTTGGCCGATCATCTGCCAGCCTGCCGCTTATACGAAAAAGTTCCTGCCGACACTTGGCGCGGCAAGTTCGTGGCCGACGTCGAAGCAGTCGGCGATGGCGCAGCGGTGCTCAAGTACTTGGCACCTTACTTTCACCGCGTGGCTATCAGCGATTTGTCACAAGTATTGTCCGAATCGGAGCCGAAATCCGTTGCAGTCGATGATTTCAAATTCTCGCATTCCATGATTGTGACTTTCGAGACCACGAGTAACGCGTACGTTGTTCTCCGTGTATTCCGCATAGAGTTTGTCAATTGCGTCGACGAAAAAGTAAGTGTACCCAGGGTATGTACCGGGATCAAAGTCGGCTGGCGCTTTGGTGAATTGAATGCCGACGCTGCAGCGCGTTACAGAGCCGTGCGTTGGTGGATCATCCATGACGAAATCGAGGTCGAATCCAAGCATGTTGCAGTAGAATTCCACAGCCGCGCGTATGTCATGCACTGGCAAGACCGGTCCAGCGCCAAAAATCTTTGGTTTCGAGTTGAGCAGTGATAACATCGATTGCCTCCATCTCCTCAGCGCGACAGAACGAATAGCAATCTATCCCAACTGCAACGGCGGGATAGATTGTCCGTTGAACTGTGACGCTTCGCTCCGCATGCGGTATGCAGATAGTAATGAACTGGCGTCTGCTTCGAACCAGTCTAACGTAGTGGGGACGAAGCCTGGGGCCACAGCTTATCTGGGCGCGATGTGGAGCAAGTTTGGCACAGCCCAGGGAACAATGCATGTCAAACTGGAGTCACAATACGCGCACCTTCCATCTGTCCATCTGGATAGACAGATGGAAGGTGCGTCCCACTAGCCATGAATATTCTGTGACCCCGTGAGACTGAAGTTTTTTGTTTGTTGGGCTGATTTGCGAATGTTCGAATACCGACTTTTCAGCCGCATGCGGCTTGTGGCTTCAGTTCATTTTTGCATCGAGCCATTCCAAAATCTCTTTGCGGGCAGCGGCAAGTACCGTGCGGTGATCGCAGTCGTCAAACCACGAAAGTGTCAAATCGTTCCCACTTTGCCGGGCTCGAGCCTCCAGCTTTTTCGTCTCTTCAGGATGCACGACGTTGTCCTTGCGTCCCTGCACAACGAGCAGGGGCGCAGCGCCTCTGCGCTGCCCCGGAGAATTGAATTTCAATGCCTTCTTCATCGCCGGGCTCCAGTCCGCGCCGAAGAAAGGTCCAGGCAGCTTGGCCGATTCAGCAAAAACTCCGGTTATCGAGACCTCACCGGATCGAGCGATTAGGGCTTTGCCCGAGTCGGTGAACGTGTCTAGCGGGAGGTTGAATGCATCTTGGTAGCCGCGGGCAACGGCATAGAGGTGGGGAATGTTGACAAGAGGAATGTCTGTCGAAGCGGGTGGGATCGCGACGACGCCGCGAAGATTGAGTTCCGGCGCATAACTCGACTGTTCCTCTCCAGTAAAGATGGCTGCGTGCCCGCCTTGCGACCAGCCCATGCAAACAACGTCCGAGCTGGCGTTGAGCTCCTTCAGGTTACGAACGGCACGCGCAATATCGAGCACATTTCGGCCTGCAGTGCCGCCGACGGCGTATTGATGCACCCCGGGTCCGCCGAGTCCGTAGTAGTCAGTAGCTACAACAATGTAGCCTTTAGCAAGGAAGTCCGAAAGAAAGGGAGCCCCGAAATCGATGGGATAACCTTCGTCGCGCTGCCGAAGATCTTGTACAGGGTTCTCCGCGAGCGAAGGAGCGGCCTGGCGGTTGCCGCCCGTGGTGCCGTGCGCCCATGTAAGGATGGGCTGCGGCTTGACTGCGGCGCGCTTGGCGGCCGCGATCCAGCCGGTGACCGGCACGAGCCGGTCGTCCCATGTTCGCGAGACGTACATCACACGCCATGCCTGCGAACCCTCCGGCGCGGCGACGGGTTCAGACTTGATAATGTAGCCCGGTTCCTTGCCAGCGTATTGGTCCACGGTGACTTCGCAAAACGGTGTAAGCGAAAAATCTTGGATCAGCTCTGCATTCGGGTCGAATCCCTGCATGTCTGCGTCCTGTCCGCAACACGGAACAGCCATGCCTAGAAGCAGCGAACAAAAGACTGTCGCGGTCAAAAGACTCAATTCTCTGGTCGGTTTCATGTTTGTTTCCATTTCGTGTGTTAACCCCGACACTAAACTCTTGGTCGGAACCGCAACGGCCCAACGAATAGCAATCTATCCCAACTGAGAGCGTAGCGGAAACGGCGGGATGGATTGTCCGTTGAACTGAGACGCTTCGCTACGAGCAGACCAGCCTCTATGCGGATTGGTATAGCTTAGCGACTGCAGAGAACCAGTTTAGCGTGCCCGTGACCTGCATTGCAAGCAGATTGTGGGAGTGGAGTTTCATGGGGCGGGGTTGGCTTGCAGGGATTGTAGTTACAGTCTGTGCGACATTGACAATGAGTGAGCGGTCGCAGTGAGTAACTATGTTGTCAATTGATGGGAGATGTGGGAGCACTGCTAAAACTACTAGCTCTCGAACCATGCGTGGTGGTCGGGGCCGTAGAATAGGTCATGCCAGCTCGGGCGGCGTGTGTCAGAGATGAGCTGCATGGGTTGTTGGCACTTGGCACACGGGCGCTCTGCTCGTGCCTGCGGTTGCTCGCAGAGGGCTTGGCCGACTTGCGTCTCCGCTGGGTCCACGATAGGCAGAGGATGCAGTCGCTGGCACAAAGCGATGAATGCCGTGCGGCTAGCACTGCTGTAGCCACCGAAACATCTCGACTTGGTAAACCCTTTGGGAAGGATGTGGAGCGAACCTTACTGAAGAAAGGAAGTCAAACATCGCCACAAAGTTGCAGCGTGAATCTCCAGCATGGTTACCGTTGCAAAAAGCGCAAGCTCTTTAATCGTTAAATTCGATACGGGGGGGGAGGTCGCTAAGTCACGTCGCTAGTGCCACTCAGAGATACTCGACTGATGGGCCACGCACGTACGCTACCACCGCTGGCGTTGGCCGAAGTCAACACGCAGTCCTACGAGTTAAGCCGACGAGTAGAATGGCTGTCGCCGATGCCGAGCCAGTCAAGTCAAAAGAACTGCACCATCGCGAAGAAGCAAGCCGCGTGAGATCCGCAGAAAAAGTTAGCTTAGTGTCGTAAGAAATCTGAGAGTGAAGCGGTTTACAGACAAGTGGATTGTTGGAGGGTGGCCGTAAGTTGCCTTGTCATTTGAGGACGCCAAAACGGTTGCGACTACGATCGCTTTAGGTAGTAGGGAGATAGCTATATCGCCGATCGGAGATCCAGAAATGTGATCTTCCCAGGTCATCCCGGCGTCCGCGATTGACTGCGATGATTGAACGACCGCATTTGAGACAGTTTCCGTTGTGACGGATTTTGCAGAGTTCGCCTGTGACTGTGATGCGTCTCTGGCGGCGTCCGCACATCCCAACGTCAGTACCACAGTGATGCACAGGTGCGCGAGTCGAATGCAAAGTCTTGGTTTCATTTCAGTCGGATAACGACTAAGTTCTCCCCGAAGCGCTTCAGGGACAATTGGTTGGGTACTGAATACACCCTAGCCCAGTCAAGCGATTTGACGAATATCCCCGAAGTCGGTATTTTCAAATGCAGGCTAAAATTCGAGGGTCTGAGGATGTCGCCAGCTAAATTTGAACGGGAAGTTCTGGGGAATCGGTTAGGTGAGAACGATGAGCTTTGGTTCCCAAAGTGGCTCCGACGCTATGCGATGAGTTTTCCGGGGGGGATGGTGAATGACTTGCCTGTCAATCGCCAGGCGGTTGTAAGGTTCTCCAAATCTCTCTTAGAGAATGGGGCACCGGCCTGGCAGAGACGTCAGGCAGTTCGAGCGGTGGAGTGTTATCGGGATTTGGTTCTTCAGAAGTCGCAGCCGGATCTGGCAGATATGATCTATGATCCTGCTATTGGCTGGTCTGGCAAAAAAAGAGCGTAATGTCGACATCGATGCACCGCCAACTGCCGAAGAATTGCTGCAACTTCAAGGGAACATTAATCGGGGCGAGCCAACTTTCATTCAGACCTTGCGAGGCGAGATGCGATTGTTGCACTACGCCTATGCGACTGAAAAAGCTTACGTGAAATGGCTCAAGCGGTTCAGCGCCCACGTGGGCTCGAACGACTTAGATCAATTCGATGAAGCAGATATTGGCGACTTTCTAACTCGCTTAGCCGTCGATGGTCAGGTCAGCCACAGCACTCAGACCCAAGCACAGTCGGCGCTATTATTCTTTTATGAGTGCGTCTTGGGTGTGAAGCTGGGGTTCCTTCAATCAGTTTGCTCTCGGAAGACTGAGAGCATTGCGGTGTGGTTCAGTCGGGAGGAGATTCAACAGTTGCTCGAGCACTTCTTGGGCGCCGAGCGGTTGATGTTTCCGTTGATGTACGGTGCGGGACTGCGTCACAAGGAGTGTCGAGGCTTAAGGATTAAGGACGTTTGTTTTGATGAACGGCGCATCGTTGTGCGCGATGGCAATGGGGGCAAAGTCCGCATCACGTTTTTGCCCAAGCAATTCGTATATCGCAGAAACTTGGAGTCAGCGTGCAGAGTCCGGCCGATTCGTTACTGACTTAGTTCCGCAAGTGCGCGGGGCGTGAATGAAGTCGACTTTCACCGACCAGAACATTCACGAATCGAACCACTAACGGTAAATGGGCCTCATGCCGAACTGGTGACTTGCATCGGAATTGCCCAGCGGCAGGCCGGAGTGGAGCGACTGCTGCTCGATTCCTGGAACGGGTTGTGAATCGCCCCAATCGAGGACTTTTACTCCGACCGATTGGGATCGGCCTGGGCGACTGGCCGCTTGAAAGGCTGGGGCCGTCGCGGGCTGCATAGCAATCGACGCGCCAACCGCCAACGGCCGCTGAGTTGGAGCTTGGCTGGACCCAGGCGCAAGCCTGTCGTTAGAACCATCGCCACTGACTTCGCGCAAGCGGCGTTTGTACCAACTCTCATTACCAAGTGTCTGACCGGCGATGGAATTCGCAGGCGTTGCGGCCGTCAGCGCCAGTGGGTCGCTCGGCAAGTTGACTTGGGGGTTGGACAGGCTAAGCAAGCCGGCTTGTCGATTGACAGGCACCGAGCCCGACGCCCACTGGACGCTTTCTGCGGACGCACCAGCAACTGCTGTGGTCGCGGGCACGGCAGCGACGAGCGTATTCGCCGCGCCATTGTTCTGCAAGCCAGGCGCGTAGGCCACGATATTTTCAGGGCTGCCATCGGCCAGCCACTGGTTCCACAGCGTCTGAAATTGGACGATCGATTCGTAAGCATAAAATTCGGAAAGAGCTTGGGTCCACGCTTCCGTCTTCATGCCTCGCTCGAGGAACTTGACAAACTTCCGCGGTCCGCCCTGATCGAGTAGGAACTGGACTGCCGAGTGACCTTGGGCATACAACGGCAAAATTGGATTGGGATATTCTTTCAAGCTGAACATGGTATTGAATGCTAGGCCATGACCTGTCCGTAAGAATCGCTGCAAGTGCTCCTGGTGCTTTTGCTTCTCCGAAATATGCTCGACCGTTGTGCAAGCACCTTCGTCGGCCCAACGCGGAACGTATTTCCCCAGCGATGCAAAATGCGAAGCGAAAATGGTGTGCGTGATTTCGTGAGGCAAAACACTATCTAGGATACGTTCCTGAGTGCCCGAGACGCTCATCAGCCAATGCCCCACGCGATTGCCACCCAAGAGTGTAAATCGAGTTTCTCCGCCAGCTCCCAGATTGGGACCCGCTTCGACGTGAATCGGCACCCGCTCGGACCATGGTGGAAGTTCCTCGCCGAGCCAATGGATTGCCAGATCGCGACGATTCAGCTCGGCCATCTCGGCGACCTGGGTGGCCCACTGCGGCGACGAAGCGAACACGATAAAGTTCTGGCTGTGCGCCTCAAATTGCTGTCGCCGACCAAACTGCGCTGAAGCCAGCGAAGTCCATGCGCAGACGACGAGAATAGCCACGCTCAGCGATGAGCGAAACGAACGAGCTTCCATGCTCGATGCTCCTGATTTTGAACTTCAATTCTTCAAAATAGCAGGCACAATCCGTGTGCCGTAGCCAACTTAAATCAACGAAATATTCGTCGGTGGACGCAGAGTGAGCCTGCGACGCGCTGACCCGCACCAAGCTAGATGAAGCCAACTGCGTCCGGAGTCTACGAAACCACATGGCTCGTCGATAGACCAAATCAGTTCGTTCAGTCAGCCGGATGCCGAGCGCGAACTATCGCCAGCGAAGCGTCGTGCAATAGCGAATTGCTGGCTAAAACACTCGACTTGCCCAGCGGCAGATCGGCACCCATGCCTGTGGTGATTTTTCCACCGGCTTCCTCCAAGATGAGACGTCCGGCCGCAAAGTCCCAAGGAGCGAGTTGGTATTCGAAGTATGCGTCGTAGAGTCCGTCGGCTACGTGACATAAGTCCAGTGCCGCCGTGCCGAAGCGCCGAATGCCATGGATCTGCCGCTTGAAGAAGTCGTGAATGGCCGCCAATGTGGCTTCCATCATAGCTCCGCGATCGTAATAAAATCCGCAGCCAATCATGGCCTGTTCTAGCGCGGTCGATGGGCTGACTTTCAACGGGCGTCCGTTGTGAAAAGCGCCGCCACCCGCAGTCGCCCAATACCAATCGCCACGCACCGGATTGACGACGACGCCGCACTGAGCCCGTCCTTGGTGGTAGTAGGCAATCGACACCGCGAAGTGAGGAATGCGATGCGCAAAATTATTCGTACCGTCTAGTGGGTCGACGATCCACAGGTGCTCCGCATCCAAGCTGCCGCTCATTTCTTCCTCGCCGAGTATGTCATGCGTCGCGTATGCGCTACCAATCGTCCGCGCGATGGCCTGCTCGGATAGCAAGTCGGCATCGCTGACCAGATTGAATGATGCTTCGTTCTCCTTGCTGCGCATCGTAACACCGCGGTGGTAAAAATCCACGACATGCTGAGCGCCACTCATCGCCGCGTGGCAGGCGACTTCCAGCTCCCGTTTTCCATCGAAGTCAATGTTGGGTAATTTCAGCGGATGATCGATGATCATAGTAACTTGATTTCAATGATAGTGAGATAGAAGTTGTCAAAAAATTAGGCATTCACGGGCCCGCGCTCGCCGAAACTCGACGGTCGTACACGAACCACTCAAGCGTCTGAGACTTCCAACGGCTGCGACCTTCAGCGTCTGCGACCTTCAGCGTCTGCGACCTTCAGCGTCTGCGACCTTCAACGTCTGCGACTCCGCCGCGTGCGTTTGCGAGCGGACTTGATTTCTCTGCGCGGAGCGGGCACAAACCACATCAACAACCCCACCACGCCCGCGATAAGCAGTGGATAAATTACTGGGACGGCCACAAACTCCAAAGCCTGCGATGGGGCGGGGAGAGGGCTTGCTTGCTCCACAGAGCCAAGCGTTTCACGAGCGTGTCCAGAGGACTGGTTGGCATTGACGGGAGATGATTTTTTAAAGCGAATGTGAGTGGTCTTAGTCGCCGCCGCCGCCATCGCTAAGAAGAGCGTGGTAATGAATAGCACGAGCCCGATCAATCGCAATTGGGACGACATTTATTCTTCCAACTTTTCAAAGGCTCGTGTCAGAGCAACCACCAGATCGTGGGCAGTGTTACGTTCGGCCTGGATCGTGGCAGGCCAAGCGAGCTCGGTCAGACGCTCGCTGATCTGTGAACTCAGACTTAGCGGCTGGACTTGATGTAAGAACCCAGCTAACAATTGCGCAGCCGACTCAGCCACGAAACTACTCGTAATCGTAACAAACCCAATTCGCTGAGCGGCGATCGCGGCGGATATTTCAGATGCTAGCTTGGTTACCGCTCGGGTCTCATAGGTCAATGCATCGCAGACATGTGCCCCGGCACTTTGCAGCCCCTGACGTAATGTCCCACCACTGCGATTGTTAGTAGTGACAATCCAGTTTTCGCTGGCCACGCTGTCCGCCAGCTTGTGCAGTAGGCCCTGTGCACTGAAATCACCGGCGGCATCTGGGGTCACGTCGGCCCGCAGTCCGTACGCCTGCAAACGCGCGGCAGTTGCCGGTCCGACAGCAGCCAATCGCGCACCGGCCAGCGTCCGAACATCGAGCTGCAACTGAGTAAGTCGCTGGCAAAATCCATCCACGCCATTGCTGCTCGAAAACGTCACGCCCTGAACCTCACGCCGGAGCAACCGGTCAATCGATCGATCGAGGCTCGACCGATCGCCGGGCGGCGACACCTCGATCACGGGCTGATGAAAAACTTCCGCCCCAAGCGCTCGCAGTTCGCGAGTCAACTCGTGCGCCTGCAGCGCGCTGCGGGTAACCAGTACGCCGCAACCGAGCAACGGACGTCGCTCGAACCAATTGAAGTCGACGCCCAACTCGGCCACTTGGCCGACGATTACTACGACGGGCGGGCGGACGCGCTGCGACGCACTTAATAGCCCCGCCACTTGTTCCAGTTGGCATCGCGTCACCGTTTGATCACTCCAAGTACACCTGCGCACGATGGCGGCGGGCGTCTGCGGTGACTTGCCCGCAACCATCAACTTGCTTGTCCATTCCTCGACAGTGGTGACGCCCATATAAAACACCAGGGTACCTGGAAAATTTGCCACAGCGGTCCAGTCCATGTCCTGCGGCGTGCCACCGGATTGCTGTTGGCCGGTCACAAACGCGACTGCCGAGGCGTGCTGACGGTGGGTGATCGGAATGCCCACATAACTCGCTGCCGCCAGTGCCGCCGTAATCCCAGGAACCACTTCGAATGGCACCTTGGCGGCGGCTAAGATTTCGAGCTCCTCTGCGGTGCGAGCGAAGACGGCTGGATCCCCCCCCTTTAGGCGTACGACGCAGCGTCCTTGCTCGGCCAGTTCGAGCAGCTTGCGGTTGATGTCCGCTTGGAGCCAGATGGGTGTTTGGCCGTGTTTGCCGACGCTAATTTTCTCGGCGGTCGGGGCCCACTCGAGTAACTGCTCATTGGCTAGGCCGTCGTAAAGTACCACGTCCGCGAGCTCCAGACACTCTCGCCCGCGGACCGTGATTAGTCCGGGGTCGCCCGGCCCAGCCCCAACCAAGTAGACAATGCCGACTTTGGACTTACATTCATCGCTCATTGCAGGTTTAAGGGGTTCCAAGAGAAGACTGCTGCTGAGCATTCATTGAAAAAGGTGGCTGGACAGAAACGAACGCTTCCGGCATGATAGAGGATTCTGTGCAAAACGTCTCTGGGGCAGCATCGGCTTGCGTGCGAGAGTTTTGTATTTGAAACATGCCTACCGCTAGTTTGTTTGACGGGAGCGGGTTCCTGTCAGTCCAAGTCGTTTATCTGTCCGTGTAAGAGATTCGCTAGATGCCAAATACCAAGGGAGCCAAGAAGCGCTTGCGCCAGAGCTTCGTTCGTCGCGACCGAAATAAGTCTCAGAAGACTCGTCTCCGCCATTCCCTCCGCAAATTCCGCGAAGCGGTTGCGGCGAAAAATATGGACGAGGCAACGCTGCTGTCGCGTGCCGCTGGCAAGCTGCTTGATAAGGCCGCGACCAAGGGCATTATCCACGCCAACAAGGCGTCCCGCCTAAAGAGCCGCATGAGCCATCTGATTGTCGCTACCAAGCAAGCCGCCTAGTCTAAGGTGGCTGTGTAAGATTTGTGACGTGGCTCGCATGGTCGAGCCCGCGTAGGGGTCGCGGAGCGGCTCTGTAACCAGCAGACTACACTACTCTCGCATTAGGGAAAACACATGGCACGCGGAAAAACCTATTCCAGTGCGGCCCAGGCCATTGGCGACACTCCAATGATTCAGATCAATCGGTTGGTTCCCGCCGGTGGTGCCATCGTATTTGCAAAATGCGAATTCTTCCAACCGCTCAACAGCGTCAAGGACCGAATTGGTGTCGCCATGATCGAAGCCGGCGAACGCGACGGCAAGATCAATCAAGAAACGCATATCGTCGAGCCAACCAGCGGCAACACGGGTATCGCGCTGGCCTTCGTCTGCGCAGCCAAAGGCTACAAGCTCACATTGACGATGCCGGAGTCGATGTCGGTCGAACGCCGAGCTCTGCTGCGTGGCATGGGAGCGAACCTGGTGCTGACGCCTGCCGCCGATGGCATGAAGGGTGCAATTGCCAGGGCCAATGAGTTGGTGCGACTGGAATCCAACGGCTTCATGCCGCAGCAATTCGAGAATCCAGCCAACCCGGCCATCCACGAAAAAACGACTGGCCCAGAGATCTGGGAAGACAGCGGACACAACATCGACGTGTTAGTAGCTGGCGTGGGCACAGGCGGCACAATCACGGGGGCCTCGCGCTACCTGAAAAGTGTGAATCCCAATTTTAAAGCCATTGCTGTCGAGCCCAAGCACAGCCCCGTCATCAGTGGTGGCCAGCCCGGGAAACATCGTATCCAGGGCATCGGTGCCGGTTTCATCCCTGGAAATCTCGATACGTCGATTATTGATGAAGTCATCACCGTCGAAGACGAAGATGCGTTTGAATGGGGCAAGCGATTGGCCAAGCGCGAGGGCATCGTGGCTGGAATCAGCAGCGGAGCCAATATGTGGGCGGCCGCCCAAGTGGCAGCGCGACCCGAGTTCCAAGGCAAGAGAATCGTGACCATCATGTGTAGCCTCGGCGAACGCTACCTCTCAACACCTCTGTTCACCGACAGTTAGCATCGCCAGTACGGTCCAGGCTAGCGCCTGAGGTTCACGACAGACTCAAAGCGCCGCTTCCATTCTGCGGATGCGATCGGTTGAGAGGCCAAGAGCAACTTGGCGCTGCTGATGGCTACGTCCGGCTGGCCACCGCTAACCTGATTCTTTATCAATCGCCAACGAGCCGCCAAGTTCAGATCACTTCCCGGCTCGGAATTCGCAATCAACGTCTTGGCAACCTGCGAACTATTTTCTAGGCGGTTTGGGCCCGAGTCGGCGAGTGCATTGGCGAGCTGAAGTTGCGACTCGCCGCCGCCGCGCTGCACCTGTTGGACAAGTTCCGTCAAACCTTCTAAGCCCCGCGAAGCATCTTCGCTCCACGCTAAAATGCGATAGCCAGCCGCTCGGCTGAGAGGGTCGGACTGGGCCAGCAGCAACTGGGACCACTGTGCATCCAGCTTCAACGCTTTGGCCCACTGAGCATGGGCGGTCAGCGGTGTTTCATCAATTGCCTCGATCGTCGAGCGAACCAATCCAAGTTTGATAGGCAGTGGCAATGGGTCGGGCTGCCACCGATCCAGTTGAACCGTCAGATCTTCGGGGCGTTCATGGCGGCGCACGGCGGCGAGCAAGCGAATGGCCATTTTCAATTGTTCAGCAACCGTGTCGCTCGGATCGAGCTCAAGGCTTGACAGGGCTTTCAATTGTGCGGATTGCTCAGCTTCACTCGGCCACCGGGAATGGGTTGCTAACAACGTCCGCATCAAGCTCGCCACTGCTGGTATGGACGCGAACTGCTGTATCGCTAGGGCCGCATCAAGCTGAGCGAGTTGCCCAGCCCGCGCGGTGGAATCTGCAAGCTGAAGGGTTTCACCGGCCCACAGCAACAGCGCGTCGCGTGCGCTGGCAGCTTGCTGGGCAGCGATGGCCTGTTTCAAGTAAACTCCGGCCAATTCATCATGACGGCCCTGTCCGCCGAGCCAGGTGGAAAGCCACCGTTGAGGTTCTTGCGACGCGGGCGAGTCCGGCCACAGCATGAGCTGCTGCTGTAGGAGTTTTTCGTACAGCTCTTTCACCTGCCTACTGCCAACGTCTTCACGCAGCAATTGTGCGACGCTGGCGATGGCCTGTAGATGCCCTTCGGCAGCTCCGTTGGATTGCACAAATTGTTGGCAGGTCGACACGAGTACTTCTGCGGCGGCGGCCCAGTCGCGATTGCGTTGAAGCAGAGCGGCAGCTTGGCTCGATAATCGAATGGCCGTCTCACCGCGTTGAGCAGCCGCTTCGTTGTCTCGAAAAGCAATGAGCTTGGCGATTGCCAGTTCGCTTTTATCGGCAGCGAGCAGTTGCCGCACTTCGACCATTAGCAGGTCGAT
>JBGSJL010000024.1:0-4378 GCA_041741955.1 Pirellulaceae bacterium
CGTCGATACCCGTTTCGATCTGTTGCTCGACCTCTTTGGTCAAGTTATCGACATCTTCGATGCCCATGCCGCCGGTGTCGACCAGTTCGAAGAACCGGTCGTCATGTTCAATGAGCGTCACCATGCGATCGCGAGTGACGCCAGCCATGTCGTCGACCACAGCCAAGCGACGTCCATCGAGCCAATTAAAAATGCTGCTCTTGCCAACGTTGGGACGGCCTACAATTACGACGCGAGGGATAGCCATGAGCGAGCATTACCGAAAAGCAGAAGCGGAGCCAAACCCCTAGTTTACTTGCGAAATGGCAATTCGACGAGGACTCCCAGCACCTCAAAACTGACCAAGCGGGTATTATAGGCTTGGGTGGTGGCTTGACCGGAAATCGCTTGGCGAACTAGGTTTGGGCTCGCTTTTCGCTAGGTTTTTCCGGGGCTATCGGGATAATAGAAAATGCAGCTCAAGCCAGAATTGCGTAGACAAAGTAGAAGCAGAAATGGGAAAAATGGAAAGAACGGACGTTGAAATCGGGCTGCTTGAAGTGCTGCAGAATTTTAAACGATGTGGGCTGACGCGTTTCGTACGAAGCAGTTTTGAACTCCAGCCGGCGTTGCTGGCTCGACTTGCCGAGCCAACCCGCGAGCTTGAAACAGCCAGCGCATTAGCAACCTCCAGCGGGCGACGGAACTCGCAGGATGCGCCCACTCTACCGGTCCCGTCGGCAGCAATGGCGGATGCTCGCTCGTCTGAAGCAACTCCGTCTGCGTCAGTCCAGTCAAAGTCGGCCGCACATGGTACAGCATTTGTCGGCCGCGTGGGCGGCGGTGCATGGAGTCTACCCGTGCTCGATCCGACCGAGCGAGTGCGGCAGTTTGAGGGATTGTCGAGTCAGGTACGCGATTGCCGGAAATGTGGCGATATCGTTTCCTATCGCCAGCAGACCGTCTTTGGAGACGGAAACCTAAATCCGACCGTGTGCTTCATGGGGGAAGCCCCGGGTGCGGATGAGGATCGGACGGGGCTGCCATTCGTAGGTAAGGCCGGACAACTGCTGACCAAGATCATTTCTGCCATGCAGCTCTCTCGCGACGAAGTCTACATTTTGAATGCGCTCAAATGTCGGCCCCCGCAAAACCGTACGCCTATGCCCGACGAGATTGAAAGTTGCCGTCCATTCGTTGAACACCAACTCAATGTCTTGCAGCCAAAATTTATCGTGTGCTTGGGCGCAGTCGCCGTGCGATCGATCCTAAAAACCGACCTTGCCATCGGACGCCTGCGCGGCAGGTTTCACGATTACCACGGTGCGCGGGTGGTGGTGACGTACCACCCTTCTTACCTGCTGCGCAACGAAAGCGCTAAGCGGCTGGTATGGGAGGATATGAAGATGTTGATGCAAGAACTCAAGTAGCTGAAACTTAGTTAGCTGAAACTCGAGTACTTCGCGGTCAAGCGCCAGCATAATCATCAAAATAGGTATAAGCGCCACGAGCCCACGTGTGGCGGAGGAAGTTTGCATGGGCATTGTTCGCGATAAGACGTCGATTGCAATTGTTGTCGCGCCGCACTGCATAAAATTAGCTAGACTTTAGCTGGACAGTAGCCCGAGTCGCCAGACTTCGGCTCATGTGGTTTGAAGTCTGGCGACTTCGGCTACGAAGGGTAGAAATTCAATCGCCGGTCGCCCAAGAGCAGGTATATCCAATGAGCCAACCGGAATATGAGTATCTAGGTCCCTATAAAATAGAGCGGACGCTGGGTCGCGGTGGGATGGGGACCGTTTACAAGGGTGTCCACGCGAAAAGCGGAGAAGCGGTGGCTATCAAGGTCATTGCGGTGGGCATCGCGAACAACATGCGTTTCCGGCGGCGTTTTGCCGCCGAGGTCGAAACGCTCAAGCGGCTCAAGCATCCGCACATCGTGCAGCTCGTTGGCTATGGCGAGGAGCAGGGTTTGCTGTTCTATTCGATGGAGTTCGTCGATGGTCATTCTCTGCACGAGCACCTGCGGCAGCACGGCCAACTGCCTTGGGATGAAGTCTTGCAGATTGGAATCGAAACGACCTCCGCTCTCAAACATGCTCATGATATTGGCATTATCCATCGCGACCTGAAGCCAGCCAACTTGATGCTCAATGAATCGGGGCGCATCAAGCTGACCGATTTTGGCATCGCGAAATTGTTCGGATCTTCCGAAATGACTGCGGCGGGATCTGTGATTGGCACGGCTGATTACATGCCACCCGAGCAAGCCGAAGGCAAAGCTGTCACGGTGCGCAGTGATTTGTATAGTTTAGGCGGAGTATTGTACGCATTGCTCGCCGGCAAGGCTCCGTTCGGTGGGCAGAGCGTTCCGGAAGTTCTTTACTCGGTGCGCTACAACCCGGTCCCCAGCCTGCAGGACCGCGTTTCAGGTGTTCCGCAAGAATTCATTGAGATTATTCATCAACTGCTCGAAAAAGATCCGCTCAAACGGCCACCCACCGCCCTCGTCGTAAGCAACCGCCTAAAATCGCTACAGCAGGGGTTGAGGCACATCCAGTCGCGTGGCGGCACCATCGATTCGAGCGGCCAAGCAGCCTTTGGAGCGTCGGATAAGCAACCGATTGGACCGCAGTTGACTTCGCTCGATCTTTCCGACGTCGATGATGCAGAGCTACAGCTCACGGGCGAGGAGAGCCGAGTCGATGCGGCACGAGTCGGGGAGCTACATTCCCAACTCGAATCGCCCAGCCGGGAAGCTCCGAGCGTGGAGTCGATGGGAACGCACGATGCGCGCACTATGTTGGCGCCCGAAAGAATGGATTTCTCCCAGGCTGAAGAACAGGTAACTCGAATCGTCGGCGCTCCCGGGAGCGCTCCGGCTGGCGCTGCCAAGTCTCCGCCTGACGCAGCCTCTGCAGAATTCCACTCCTTAGCCTCGGGCACGGGCCCCATCTCCAGCGGAGGCCCGTCGCACTTTACTCCCATCGATACGCAGATGCCCAAGCCGACCACGCTGGGCTTTGGAATTCCAGAGTCAGAGCCGACTGGGGATTGGCTGCACTATGCGTCTATCGCTGGGATGGCCCTACTGCTGATCGGTTGTGTTGTGTTTGGCTGGTGGATGTTGCGTCCTAGTTCCGCAGATGACGTCTACCAACAAGTGATGGCAGCCGTTGATTCGGGCGACGATGCGCAGATGGTCCAAGTAGGTCCAGCGATCGAAGATTTTCTAGAACGCTTTCCCGACGACAGCCGCGGTTCCGAATTGCAGGCCCTGTCGGACGAAGTCGAATTGTCCCGCTGGACTCGAATCCTACAGCGCAAAGCCTCGCGAAGTGGCGGTATTGAGAACTTGAGTGCCATCGAGCAAGCTTTTCTGCATTGTGTCAAATTGCTGTCGGTCGATACGGACCAAGCCCAACAAAAATTCTTGGCGTTTCTGGACGTGTTTGGAGACGTCCAGGCTTTGCCGCGCGACGAACAGAAGCTGGTTTCGCTAGCCCGATACGCAGTTCGCGTGGGCGTGAAGAGTATCGCTGCCGACGAAGTATCGAAAGCGGCCGCTCAATTGCAAGCCCTCATCGAAGCCGCTGAGGAATCGATGCCGCAGGAACGACTGCAAGCCTACTACAAAGACCTGCTAGCGCTCTACGGCGAGATGCCATGGGCCAAACAGCACATGGACCGGATTAGGAAGAAAGTCGAGTCGGGAATTTAGGTGAGCATTCGTCTGCTGTGTTGCAGTGGCTCGCTCGAAAGTGGCGGCAGCGAAAGGCAGTTGTGGCAGTTGGCAACGCGTTTGGACTCGGTCCGCGTGGCGCCCGAAGTCTATTTGCTTTACAATCGAGGCGACTATCTATCCAAGCTACCGCCAGCTATCCCAGTTCATGCGTTTTGGTCGGACCACGCGCAACGAAACTTCTGGTGGACTGGACAAATTCATCGCGCGCAAGTTCGACACCTATCCGAAGTGATCCTGCGTCGTAAGGTGGATATTGTTTACGATCGAACGTTCCACATGACTCTGCTGACTGCGGCCGCCTGCAGGCGCACTCGAACGCCTCGTATCTCGGTAATCGTCAGTCCGCCCAGCCAAGATTTCACGCGCAGTCGCGAACGTTTTAGTTGGGTGAAGAAGTGGCTCCTCAAGCGCGCCTACCAAGATGCGAATTGTACGGTCATCGCTGTTTCGGACTCGGTGGCGCAGGATGCAGTCGAGTTTTATGGATTGAACGAAAAACAGTTTCTCACGGTTCCCAGTCCGATCGATGTTCAGGCCGTGACGGCGGCAGCTCAGACGGAGTTACCACCCGCCATGGCCGACGCAGCTCAAGCCGACTTGAAGGTTGTGGTAGTGGGTCGACTGTCTAGTGAAAAAGGGCAGCGAACGGCCATA
>JBGSJL010000025.1:0-16478 GCA_041741955.1 Pirellulaceae bacterium
TCGGCTCGATCGTGGCTTTCAGGTTTTACAGACGGCCTATCCCGAAGCACAGTCGACCCTGGAGTTTGGCGAACTTGAACTCCATGAACTGGAGCCCGGTGCTCTGATCCGTAAAGGCAATCGCTGGATCAAAATGTCCGATCCGCTTCGTCGACCGGCTGCCGCGTGGGGCACACTATTCAACGAGATCGGTAATTTGAGCGATCGCTTCAAGCTCATGAAATTGTGGCGCGATGCCAATCGCGGCACGCTTGAAGAACTAATAACCAACCCGAAAGATTGCACGACCCTGCAAATGCTCGAAGAGCACTACAGGTTCTCACCAAGTTTTATAGAACAATTTCTCCGGCCTTGGTTATCAGGCATTTTCCTGGAGACCAAGCTAGAAACATCGAGCAACTTTTTTCAGTTCGTGTTTCGCATGTTGGCAAGTGGCAAAATTTGCTATCCCGCAGCCGGCATTGGCGCGATACCCAAGCAACTGGTCCGAGATATCCCGTCAGATCGTATTCGTCTCAATGTTGCCGTGCGTTCCATCGAACGTTCGCAGGTTTTACTCGAAGACGGTCAAACCATCGACTTCAGTGCTTTGGTAATTGCTACGGATGTTCATAGTGCGGCTAAATTGACCGACAATCAGCTTGAGGCAAGTGGCTCCGGTGCAACTCGCTGCATTTACTACGCCGCCGATCAGCCACCATTTGCACAGCCGATCTTGTTGCTAAACGGCGAGTCGACCGGCAGTGTCAACCACGTCTTTGTCAGCTCCAATGCTTCCCCGCGAGTGGCTCCGCCGGGCCAGGCACTGATCAGCGTTTCTCAAGTCGGCGCTGCCGCCCTAGAAGCCTTTGAGCCCGAAGATGTGCGCAGCCAGCTCACAACTTGGTTTGGCGATGCCGTCCGAGAGTGGCGCGAGTTACGCATCTATGACCTGCCACACGCCTTGCCCACGCAACCACCTGGATTTATGAATGCTAGTCGCAGCCTTTTTGCTTTGCCGCCGGGCACGTTCGCGTGTGGCGATTACCGGGAAACGGCCTCGCTCAATGGAGCACTAAAGAGCGGCCGAGAAACGGCCGAGTCCGTGATCGCCTACCTACATAGCTCGCAATGCCTGTCATCTACCGGTTGACGGTGGGTCTAAGGAAAGGATGCCCGTGATTTAGTTACGTCCAGTCCTCAATTCGAAAAAGTTAAACTATGCGGCGCCTCTTACTCAGTCTTGCCGACCGCTGGAACCGTTGGCTGGGGGACAGCGATCTGGAACGCGGGCTTCGCGCTCATCTGAATGATCAGGGTTACATGGGTGGTTCTGCCAAGGTTACTGGCCTGCGTTTGGTGGCTATTCAGCGTCCGGGTTGGCTGCAGGTATTCATCTTTTCTGCCATTGCTAGCAAAGCTTCCAATCCCAGCTCGCCAACTGTCCAACTGTTTGGCATCGTTCGCCAAGACGAGCGCCATCGTCATCTGCAGGTTGAGACATTTACAGATGCTCCGCAGCGTAATCGGCGCTTTGAAGAGTGGAGCAAAGACTTGGTTCAATTGCGACGTCCGCTGCTCTAACACTAGGTTCGCTCACTTTTTTTAGGCAGGTTCGTTGACTTGCCAGTCTAACCGCCTACTATTCCAACAGCTCAAGCACTGGCTGATCAAGACAACAGGATGTCGTTCGGCTCGCAATCGCGGGCCGCAGCAGGGAAGGCAAGAGCACCGTAATCGGTGAACTTGTAAGTTGGAAGTGGTTGCAATTGTTCCGCGTCTATCGGCGCCGTGATCCAATGCACTCCACCTCCACGAATTCCTTTGGGGGACCTGCGATGACGATCATATACCAGCTAGTTTCTTTTTTGGGGCTGCTCGGCTGCTTAGCCCAAACGGCAGTGGTTAGGGCTGCCGAAGCGGCGGTGAACTTTGACGCACCGGCCATTGTGGTCGCCGAGCCCATTAACCCCGACGTGGTCGAGTGGCCGACGCTGGGTGGCGACTTGGTTCGATTGCGAGTACCCCTTTCTACCTTCCAGTCCCCCGAGTTTCGTGGGGAAATCAGCGAATACATCGTCGAGATTGAGAGCCCCTATCAAACGATTCGTGTCATCGACTTTTGGCCCAAGAACGAAGTCTATAGCGACATCGAAGGGAATGTAAACGTCGAAAGTACCAAGCAGGCGGACAACAACCTGAACTTTCAATTATCCGGTGCCTACGAACCGCTAGGTCGAGGATCGGTGCAAGGCGATTTTCACAACAAATCCAACACGCAAGAAAGCTACCAACGCAAGCCGCCAATGCAGATTCTGACCTCTAGCGGTACGATTGGTCGCGGTTATGGAGTCTTTTTTAAATTCCGCCCCGGGCCTTTGCCAGTCATGGAAGGTGTTCGCGATGTGGCCATCCTGGCCGAGGTCCCACGCGGATGGCGAGCCGATATGCTGCAAGTTACCATGCGCGCGGTGGGAAGTAGCGCCTACTCGAATCGTCCGCAGACCGTGGGTGAAACTCGTTTGTGGATGACAACCAACCGGGAGGGAGATGTGGCGGCAGGTGAGCAAGCGAAGCGTTATGTGACCCAGGAACGCGCCCTGCGCTCGCTTGCCGCCTCCAGCCAGGCTCGTGTCCAGGACAAATCGCTTCCCACTTTTTGGCACAAACTCGGCGCGAGCTTGGAAGTCATCGACCCCAAGATCCCCAACGATTACCTACAGCAAATCATCTTTGGATCGACGAACAAGTACTACGACAACGCGACCACCAATCGCCTACCGGTCGATTTGCGTGTGGCGATACTCGACTACTGGGACGTTCGAGACTCGCTCGTCGGCTTGGCCCGCAACACTGCTCCTGCGCATACCGTCCACGTTACCTTCAACGACCTGCCATAGGCGACCAATCGTTTGACAATAAGCCGTAGCCGACCGCTTAGCATCGCGTGAACAAATAAATAGGATAGGCTTCCAGCCTGTCAAGCGTGCAATGACAGGCTGGAAGCCTATCCCACGTCATCAAATTCGTCACTTGTTCTTCACGCGACCGTTTACAGTAAAGCCTACGCCTGCGGCTATACGTCAAACGAATAAATCAACACGCCGCTAAGCGAAAAAAAGTGTGGGCCCAAATCCTCGCTAGGTCGGCGTAGCTGCCAGCACCTGATCAAACGAAGTAATTCGGTGACAGTCCAACTCGGTTGGTAGCTCCACATTGCCTGGCCGCATGCTTGCCATGGTCTGTAACCCAGCGGATTTAGCCGCTTCGAGCTCGCCTGCGATGTCGCTGATGAATAATATTTCAGCCGGCATCATTCCCCAATCCATGGCGATTCGCGCGTAACTGGCCGCTTCTTTCTTACCGCCGATGGTAGTGTCGTAGTGCCCAGAAAAAAGCTCTAAGCAATCGCCGAAGCCCTCCAGGTGACCGAAGAATAGCTTCTGTGCGGCAATACTCCCCGAGGAATAGATGCGCACGTCGATGCCATCTTTCTTCCAGCGTCTAATGGCGGGGATCACGTCTGGAAAAGTATGTGCCAGCATCTGTTTGGACCGAAAGCCACCGTCCCAGATCAAGCCTTGCAAGGCTTTCATTCCAGTGGCTTTCACGTCGCTGGCCATCAATCGGCGCACTTCGGTAGCGACCAGTTGTGTGGTCGTCAGAGTTGGGTTGGCCTCTTGCCAATCGATAAGCCCAGGGTAGCCAGCATCCTTGGCAATCTGTTCGCAAGCCGCCCGCACTGCCTGGCGATCTAGGTTATCGGTCAGATAGGAATCTAAACGTTCCAGCACGTAGGGAAACATCACGTCATGCACGAACGAGATGCTCGACGTGGTGCCTTCAATGTCCAGCAGTATTCCGCGAGGTTTCTTAGCGATTGAAGTTGACGTCAAACTTATGCCACTAAATGTTAGAGTTCACATAGTGTGCACCAAAGCACAATGGTTCGTGTTTTGCATGAACGCCCTGATCGATGTACTCGGGAGTCCAACCGGAAATATCTTCAAACAAGCGGATGCAACGTATGGCCCGATCATCGCAGAGGTTGAACCAATGCTTAGTGCCGCGAGGAACGTTGATCAAGTCGCCCGACTCGACTTCGACGGCAAAGACCGGTCCCGACTCGGGGTGAATATGAAACAGTCCTCGACCCGCGACCGTGAAACGCACTTCGTCTTCAGAGTGCGTATGCTCCTTGTCGAACTTAGCGAGCATTACATCCAAGTTCGGTGTTTGCCGATTGACGTTGATGACATCGGCGGTCACAAAGTTGCCGCGCTGTTTCAGCGATTCGATTTCTGGCGCGAACTCAGCCAAAATCTCTTCATTCGTAGCGTCAGCGGCCAAGCGGCTGCCAACGGGCCAGTGTTCGTACCATATACCATGCGGCTGAAGAAACTCGCGGATTTCGGCCGTATCTGAAAGTGTTCGATTTTCTTCTTGGATTATGACGCGTGCCATGTCTGCTTCCTGGTTTGAGTAGTGGGCTGTGAACTGGGCGGCTACTAAGGATCAAGCGGAAAATAAGTGGGATTGGCTTCCAGCCTGTCATGCGGGAATCGACAGGCGGGAAGCCTATCCCACGTTCAGAATCAGACAGCAATTTTCCGGACGATCCTAAGTCGATTTGTTGAGTTTAATAGGGTATTTAGGGGCTGGGAATCCGCCTAAACAAAATCGCCCATCCAAATCGCTTAGCAGACATCGGTTTCATGTGGTCCAGAATTCAAAAAGGTAGACCGCTGGGGCGAACCCGACAAGCGACCTAGATTGCTTGAATTGCAGGCGGACGTAGTTCATGATGGCAGTCTCCCCCCAAAAAAATCCTCGCCGCGCTCCCGTCCAACCAAGTAAGCCTTCCAAAAAAAATAGGTTGCCATGTTCTATAAGCCGAGTCCGTATTTGCGTTTGATTTTAATCGTCTGTTGTTGCTTGACTCTGTCGGCAAGCGTGTTGGCCGAGGGGCCGCGAATGGTTCGGCTGGCGCAGAATCCCTCCATCGCTCCTGACGGCCAGTCGTTGGTGTTTGCCTGGCTAGGTGAAATATGGACGGCTGATACTGCGGGCGCACAACTTAAGCGTTTGACCAACCACCAAGCCGACGACTCTCAACCGCTGTTCTCGCCCGATGGAAAACAAATCGCTTTTGTCAGCCGGCGGACTGGGGCTCCGCAGATTTTTGTCATACCGACTCTTGGTGGTGAGCCCCAGCAGATTACATTTCATTCGGCCGGCTACGCGCTGCAAGATTGGTTCCCCGATGGCAAGTCCATTTTGGCGACTGGGCAGCGAGACCACTTTTACCGCGATGCCGACCGGCTGATCAAGATCGACGTTACTCAGCGCCGAGCCCAAGAGGTACTGTGCGACGCGATGGTCAAAAACGCCAAGCTCTCGCCCGATGGCAACCGGGTTTTGTTCACCCGCGAGGGAGAGCGATGGTGGCGCAAGGGTTATCAGGGTGAGCGCGCCTCTCAGGTTTGGCTGCTTGAACTCGAGAGCGGCAAATTCTCGGAGATCCTGCACGAAGGTGTCGAATGCATGTGGCCCGTCTGGATGCCGGATGGCAAGGGATTCTACTTCACTAAGGGAACGCCGCATGGTTTTGATCTGTGGCGTTATCGATTTCCTAAGAATAAAGATCGGCCCGGCAAGCAAAAACAAATTGCGGCGTTTGACGACGACTCGATCGTGACGCCTTCGATAGCCCGCGACGGCAGTCGAATTCTCTTTCGACATCTCTTTGATTTGTACACTTGGGACGTCGCCAGCGAGGGTCCTCCTCAGAAAATCGAGCTGCGCGTTGCAGGCGATGTCGAGCTACCTAGTGAGAGTTTGCGTCGAGAATTTTCGCAAGCCCAAGAAGTCGCGTTTACGCAAGATGGGTTGGAGATGGCGCTGGTCGCCGGCGGTGATGTGTGGGTCATTGATACCAAGCTCCGCGAACCCCAACGCGTCACGAGCTCGGGAGGCTACGAAGCCGATCTAAGGTTTTCGCTGGATGGCAACGAGATTGTGTTCACCTCCGTGGCCGATGGCAAGACAGACATTTGGAAGGCGACTCGCAAGGACGAAGGAAAGTTCTGGTGGCAAAACACCGAGTTCCAGCTCCAACAGCTCACCGATGATATGCACGTCGAGAGCGAGCTGCGCTTTACCCCCGACGGTAAAAGCCTCGTGTTTCAGCAGGGGCGAGGCAACTTGGTGGTGCTCGACTTAGAAACTAAACAGAAACGAATGTTGGTCGAGGGTTTTAGTGGGATTGATTTTGACCTCTCCGCCGACAGTCGCTGGATCGCCTATTCAACACAAGATGACGATTTCAATTCTGAAATCTGGGTGACTGCGTTGTCCGGCGAGAGCAAGCCCGTCAATGTTTCTCGACATCCCGACAATGAGTCGGACCCTAAGTTCTCACCCGATGGGAAACTACTGGCGTTTACCGGTAGACGCGTAGATAGCGAGGTGGATGTCTACTACGTCTACCTTCAAGAAGACCAAGACGAAGAAACCTCTAGGCAACGGACGATTCAAGAAGCCATTGAGCTGATCACGAAGAAGCGCAAGAACGATTCGACAAAGAGCGAAGCTAAGTCTGATGCTCCAGCGACAGAAACAAAACCCGACGATCAAGGCAAAGCGGGCAAGGAAAAATCTGCCGAGAATGGTACTGGTGGCGAAGCGAAGAAGGACGACAAACAGCGCCCAGCCCCTAAGAATATCGATATCGACTTCGCAGGTATCCACGAGCGTGTTCGCAAAATCTCGATTCCCAATAGCAATGAAGGCGGATTGCTGTTTTCGCCCGATGGCAAAACGCTGGCTTTCAGCGCGACCCTGGATGGCAAGCGCGGCTGGTACACCGTAAAGTTCCCAGACGAACTAACTCCCAAACTCTTGACGACCTCGACAGGTAGCGACGCGGTCTGGACCGAAAAATCTGGGGGTATTTTGTACTTGCAAAACGGTGTACCTGCCAAGCTCGATCCGGCCGGCAAATTGGAGTCCTATCCGTTTAAAATAGCTCAACAAGCCTCTCGGTCGCAGTGGCTCCAAGCGGGCTTTGATAAAGCCTGGTTGGTTATGCGCGAAGTTTGGTATGACGAACGCTTTGCCAATCGAAACTGGGACGAGATTCGCCGCAAGTATAGCCCTGTTGCTGCGGAAATGGGTGACATCGATGGTCTAAGCTCCGTCGTTGAGTTGATGCTCGGCGAACTCAATGGATCCCACCTTGGGTTCACTCCCAACAGGTCCGGCCGCGAAGGCGGTGTCGAGGGATGGCCCGATGAAACCGCCCACCTCGGCGTACGGTTTGACCCCAAGTACCTGGGGCCCGGATTACGAATTCGCGATGTGATTCCCGATGGTCCTGCCGACAAGGAAGTCAGTAAGCTTTTTGCGGGCGACATTATCTTGGCGATCGATGGTACGCCCGTCGATCCCGCCTACGACTTAACCCTGGTGCTCAATGGTCGCCTCGATCGCGATATTCGTTTGCTGGTCAAACGCATCGCCGAAAAAGTGAACAGGGAAGAAGCTACCCGCGAAGCAGTCAAAGGTACCAGCGAAGCAGTTGAAGTTACCAGCGAAGCAGCTGAGGGTACGAGCGAGGAACTTACTATCACGCTGCGACCTACCAGCTTCAGCCGCGCCCGGGCTTTGCTGTACGACCACTGGTTGCAAACCAACCGCGAGTCGGTCGCACAGGCCAGTCAGGGGCGACTGGGCTACTTGCATATCCGCGCAATGGATATGGGTAGCTTTTATGAGTTTGAGCGCCAACTCTACAACGTCGGCTATGGTCGCGAAGGACTCGTCATCGATGTTCGCGACAACGGCGGCGGTTCCACAACCGACTTGCTACTCACGGCGTTGACCCAGCCCAAGCACGCCATCACCGTGCCGCGCGGCGGAGGTCCGGGCTATCCGCACGACCGAGCGGTGTTCGCATTTTGGTCGAAGCCGATCATTGTGTTATGCAATCAGAATAGCTACAGCAACGCAGAGATTTTTAGTCACGCCATTAAGACGCTGGGGCGTGGAAAGATTGTCGGCGTGCAGACGGCAGGGGGAGTGGTCAGCACGGGAGCTGCACAGGTCAACGATGTTGGAACTATTCGCGTTCCATTTCGAGGCTGGTTCCTGCTCAAGACGGGCGAGGACATGGAGATGAATGGTTGCCTGCCCGACACCGTGGTCTGGCCTCTACCGGGCGAGCTTCCCCAAGGTATCGACAAACAGTTGGACAAAGCGGTCGAGTTGTTACTGGAAGAAGTTGGCTCCGGCGAAACCTCCAAATCATTAATTTACGCGACCCAGCGCGAGTAGCGACTAGCTGTTCTCTGCCAGACTGATGGTTTGATCTTTGGCAACGATGATATGATCGATGACGTTGATGCCGATCAATTCGCCACTGCGGCGCAGTCGTTCGGTGACTTCGTGATCTTGCCGACTGGGGGTAGGGTCGCCTGAGGGATGATTGTGAACCAGCAGTATGGAAGCCGCCGAGTCGCGAATGGCCGCTTTGAAGACTTCGCGCGGGTGGACCAGACTGGCGTCCAGCGTACCCACGGTGATCTGATGGCGTTTGATAGGCTGTAGTTTTGTATCCAGCGTGACGATGTGAAATTCTTCATGCTCCGCATCGTGAGCTAGTCGCGCAAAGTGCCGCGCGCAATAGCGGATGGCGGCTTGGGTGCTATTGATTTTTTCGCTAGAACCGCAGTCTCCAATCGCCTCGTGTACGCGACGGCCAAGTTCAATCCCAGCCATAATTTGACAATAAGCGACGATCGATATGGCGCCGCTGATCTGTTTGACTTCGGACGAAGACAGTCGCGGCAAGTCTTGTAAATTGTCTTGCACCTTTTGAGCCAACTTTTTGCCAGCCTGCACTGCGGACTCGCCGGTCCGTCCCGAGCGAATCAGAATCGCCAGCAGCTCGCTCGTTTTCAGCCCCTCGACGCCAACTTCTAACAGGCGTTCGCGCGGTCGCTCCTCGATAGGAGCCTGTGTCACTTGGTCGCCAACAATCTGCCGTTCGATCCAACGATTGACCGCAAACAACTCGGGGCTAGCCGTCCACCAGTAGCGGTGGTTGCGATCCAGTTCGTCGGTTCTCAACACGCCTTCGGCGGCCAGTTGCTTGAGAACTTTGGTAACAAACGCAGGTTTGGATTCCTGGCAAAGCGACTGAATCTCTTGCTTGCCAAACTCGTGTCGGTTACCGATTAATTCGAGCACTTCGGTCAATTGCACTCGACGTTTTTCAGAATTGTGGCGCGACATGGCTGTCTGACTCACTACTTGCAGCGAAGTTTGTTTTCCGCGTAGCATAGCCAGTGACACTTCAAAAGTCTTCGGGGTACCGAGCCGGCGGACACTTGAACCGCTTTTGTGCCTCTGCAAGGGCAGCCAGGATGAACCACCCAGTTCAACGGGAATCGCCCGATCGATCCAGCCAGTAGTTAGCTCGTTGCGCTTTGGCCGACATCCTCGGTCTGTAGCACCACCATCCGCTGATAGATACCACCCAGTTCGAGTAGCTCCTGATGCGTTCCCTGTTCGGCGATGCGGCCTTGATCCAAGACCAATATCAAGTCGGCGTGGGTGATCGTACTGAGTCGATGCGCGATCACAAAGGCAGTCCGGCCCAGCAGCAAACGCTTCAAACTGTGCTGGATCAGCCGCTCGCTTTCGCTGTCCAGGTTACTGGTTGCCTCATCCAGGACTAAGATGCGTGGATCGGCCAGAATCGCGCGGGCGATGGCAATTCGCTGACGCTGGCCACCGCTTAATTTTACGCCGCGCTCGCCAATCCAAGACTCAAAACCTTGTGGTAGGCCTTCAATAAACTCTCGAGCTGCGGCGGCCTCGGCAGCCGCGATGATGGACGCTTCGTCGGCATCGCGGCGTCCATATGCAATATTATCGCGAATCGAGCCGTCAAATAGAAACACATCTTGTTCGACGACACCTAACAGGCGCCGATAGGCATCCAACTGAATGTCTTTGAGATTTCTCCCGTCCAGTTCGATCGACCCTGACACCGGATCGTAGAAGCGTGCGACCAAGTTGCAGAGAGTTGTCTTGCCTGCTCCGCTACGTCCTACCAGAGCGACGGTGGATCCAGCCGGCACCGAAAAAGAAATATCATGCAGCACGCTCTGCTCGGAGGCTGGGTAACCAAAGTTGACTCGGTCGAAGCGAATCGCGCCGGCCACGTCGTGCCGAGCGAGTTCGATGGCACCTGGATTGCCCGACGACTCCTCGGCTTCCTCCATCAAATCAAGCACTCGGTCGAGACCGGCCAGGTTGTTTTGGAAAGACATCGCGCTGGAAGCAATCGATGCGATGGGGCCCAGCAGCATTGTCAAGTAGACGAGGAACATCATGAGGTCGCCCAGCGTAAGATCGTTGTTGAGGATTTGCCACCCGCCATAGAGCAACAGGCCCGTTGAAGCTAGTGGTATGATGACATCCCAGATGACTTCGATGATTCGGGTCGACCACCAAACCATGAGTTGCTGGCGGGCGAGCAAATGAGTGCCGCGGGTAAAGCGACCCGATTCACTCCGATTGCGAGCGAAAGTACGGACGACGCGGATACCGCCGAAGGTTTCGGTTGTCGAGGCATCGATCTGTTGTCGGCGACTGCGAATGTCCTTGAACAGCGGACGCACGCGATAGATCCAGGTGCGGTGCGTGAACCAGACTGCGGGCAGCAGCACTAGGCCACCCACCATCAGCCGCCAATCGACCAGCATAAGTACTGCCAAGCTACCCAGAAGCTGAATGATGGCCTGCCAAGGATTGTAGAGCATGTTGAAGATCAAATCGGCGACTCCGCCCGCATCCTCGCGTATCAGGCTGGTGGCGCCCCCGCTCTTAAGAGCTTGGATACGATGCAGTGGCAGACGCATCGAATGTTCGAACACTTTGCGGCGAATATCGGCCTGCACCAAGTTCACAGCCTTGGTGGCATACCACCTACCCCACAGATGAATTCCTGTGCGCACCAAAGTGATAGCGCAAACGGTACCTGCAATGATGCCCAGCAATCCGATCCGCGACAAATCCGTAGGCAACCAGGCGGCCACACGAACTGGAATTTGCTGCGGCGGCTCGGTCAGCACGTAGTCGATGGCCAACTTGGTTCCCGCAGGTGGGAGGAGGCTGAGCAGTGTCGAGACAGTCAGGGTAGCAAGAGCGGTTAACACCTTGCCACGATGATCGCCGATTTGCTTCCAGAATTGGCGTAGCAATTGCCAAAACGTTCGCTGCCGGCGCGTCCGATTCTCGCGATCGCTCTCTTTGGAATGCGCGTCCTCGCGTCGCTGGGCAATTTCTTTGAGGTAGTCCTGGAATCGCTGTCGGCTACTGGAGTTGGGCATATGACTCTGCTGGACGAATGGGGCCTGAGCGCATGGAAACTGGATGAGTGTTGCTTACCACCAAGACATCCAGAAACGACTGCTCATCAACGGCGGTTTGCCGCAATCCCACTATTTTAGCCAGTCTAGCAACTGGGCGACTTGCCAAACGGGACTTTACGACTCAAAGTAAGCAGGAACGGCATCTTCATCGGCTAACACGCATAGAAACGGCGCACACTTGGCACAGCGATTGACAGTCATCATTTCTCAGTCCGCGATTCGCGATAGTCGTATCGCCGATGCGGAAGAAAATCTTCTGGCTGGACTGATGATGACCTCTGGCTTGGATGCGACGCTGGTCGGCGCATTGGAGACCATTGCGATTGATAGCACCGATTTTTTGTGTTTGAGTAGCTTCAGCCACAACCTCGCACTAGTGTCGAGCTTGCCCCTACCCGAAGCTGCAGCCCATTGGCAGCGACTGGGGCTCAGCGGGCAAGTCGCCGCCATGGGAGACCTGTCCGGCCAGTCGCAGCGGCGAGTCGTTTACTTTGCGTTGAGCAGCGGATCGCAAGCGATCATCGCACAGCTCAAGCAACTGCTGGTGGATAAGAGCGTGAAAACGGTGGGCTTGCAAATGCCCGGTGCGGCGCCCAAGCGAGTGGAAATTCTGTCGCCGCCAATTGCGCAACCAGCCGCAAGGGCCAACGCCAGTTCGCTGCCATCAACTTCTCGCACGGGGCCTACGCCCGTGGACAGCAGTCCCATCCCGGAAGAGGCGTGGGTGGATCTCGATCGGCTGGTCGACGACTTCGAAGCCCTCGATCTTTAGAGCTCAGAGTCAAATATTCGGCGAAGCAAATTAATGATGGATCAACCCGATTCTTCCCAACGGTGGCTCGCTTACGAGCTGCACGACGGATTACTGCAATGGGTGATTGCGTCGCATATGCAGCTCCAAGCCGCCCTGGGAAGGTTACCCGAGGGGGAGCTGCGTTTGCGTGCTCCGCTAGAGATGGCCCTTTCGAATCTGCGAACTGCGGCCGACGAGGGACGTGAGCTGATTGCTTTTCTGGAACAGCAGCGCCCTGCGAGTGGAGCTAGGTTGGCGGCCCGATTGGCCGACTTCGTCGACTCGATTGACGACGATGCAAAATTGAGTCAGCAGTCGATTCGCACGGCGATCGATCTCGAAGCGGGCCAGGAATTGAGCGATGCGGTGAGCTGGAACATGCTCAGAATTGCTCAGCAAGCGCTGCGCAATGCCATCCGACACGCGGGGCCCGCTCGTCTCCAAGTGATTCTGTCACGAACACACGCTCCTGAAACAGTCGTGCTGTCGGTTCAAGACGACGGCTGCGGATTTGCACCGGCGCAGGCGCTGGCGCTAACCAACCATTTTGGTCTTCAGAGTATGCAGCACCGCGCGAAGCTCATCGGAGCGGACTTGCAAATAAAGAGTGCTCCGAACACGGGCACGCAAATCCAATTGACGTTCCCACTACCTCACTGATCTGTGCCCGCACCGATATCTTTTAGCGACTTGCCGAGACGTCGTCGAGACTTTGAGCCAGTACTGGGTGAACTGTGTTGAATGAAACGTGGCGAATCGCCGCCGGACTCACCTGTTTTGAGGAATCCGGCCACGCTTGGATGAAGTTCCTCTACGGCGGCGGGAGTACCCAGTTGTTCCACGGCGTCGCTCACACCCAGCAGCACTGACTGCCTAACTCCATCGCGGATCCAACCGAAGAAATTCATATTGTTCATTAGTGCCTCTCCCAGCATTGAGATTCGTGATCGTGACGTCTTGGGCACTTTTACAGATCGGCGGATTACGAGTCCATATCGATTGAGAGTTGCTTGCAAATCTCATGGCATCGCTAATTTGTCCCGCTGCCTTATTTTGTCCCGCTGCCTCAGCCCAGCTTATCTCGATCCAAGGGCCTTATTAAGTAGGTGATTGATGACGAAGTGTTCCATCCAGCGGATCAAACGGCCGGAGGAGTCCAGGCCAAAATAGCCCATGTGTCCGCCATGCGAAGTGAGGATCAGTTGGGTTGATTTCAAGTTCAGCCGAGCTGGGTCGAACGATTTGACGGTCACAATAGGGTCGTGACGATCTACCAGCAGCGTTGTTGGGGTTGTGATCGAAGCCATCCAATCTCGGGCGCTGGCTTCGGTGTAGTAGTGTTCTGCGCTGTCAAAGCCGCACAGCGGTGCCGTATATCTCGAGTCGAACTGACGAATTGTCTTTAGTTGCCCACCTTCGGGAATTTGTTTCCACTGTGGCCAGAAGTCGCGGCGTTCTTGCACTTGCTCAGCTAGTACTTTCAAATAGTAGCGAGTGTAGGGCCGCCGGCTAAGCCGCTCCATGTTGACGGCACACTCGTGCAGGTCGACGGGGGGAGCGATCGCGGTGGCCGATCCGATACGGCTGAGTTCGATTTGAGTGTGGGCGGTTTGGGAACCTGCTTCGCCGAGCATCTTAAGCAGGATATTGCCGCTCAGCGAGAACCCAGCAATATGCACGAGAGCTTGCGGGTAGCGCTCCTGAGCCGCTTGGACAACCGCCGCCAAATCGCCGCTAGCGCCCGCATGGGCGGGTCGCCAAGCCAGCTTCATCCCTAGCCCGCTACCACGCAAATCGACTCGCCAAACGCGCAATCCGGCCTGCCGCAATTCAAACGCAACTCGTTGCAAATAGGGGCTGCTATGGTCGCCCCCAAGTCCGTGGATAAGAATGGCCAAAGGTGCATCGTGTGCCAGCAGTTGGCTGCCGTTATGCGATTGCCCCAATTCTTCATGAACGACTAGCGAATCGCCATCGGGCAACGGAATCGTAATCGAATCGACTTGATGCGGTGGACGGTAGCCGTAGACAACTCCCACCAACAGTGTTTGCAAGTGGCCGCTGCGCAACAGCGGATACGGACGATAGGGAGAAATTTCCATCGTTAATGGTGGGAGAATAGATGGTTCTGCTGAAATAACAGTAGTCAAACGATGCTGCTTTGGCGATAATCGCCGCGTGGAAACTACGAAGCATCCGACACGGATGGTTCGTTGCGGGCCGCCGTTGGCATCCCACAGCACCCATCATAACCGACAGTCGAGTTTGTCGGCAGCAGCTTAGGACATCTAGTGTATGAAACAGTTCCATGTCTGTGGACTTGGCAATGCAATCGTTGACATATTTATCGAAGTGACCGACGCGGAATTTGAGTCGCTGGATTTCGAGCGCGGTACGATGCGGTTGGTCGACCAGGCCGAGCAGCAAGAGTTGCTGAAAAAATTCCATGATGGCCAGCATGATCTGAAACTGGTCAGCGGGGGCTCGGTCGCCAACTCGGTCATCGGTCTATCGCAACTGGGCGGCAAGGGTGCATTTATTGGTTGCGTCGGCGACGACCGCTATGGCTTGCACTATGCCGAGGAGTTCAATCAGCTCTCCATCGATATGGGCAATCCTGTCTTAGTCGGCGAAACGACGGGTACTTGCTTAGCCATCATCACTCCCGACGCAGAGCGCACGATGCGGACTTGTTTAGCCGTTTCCAGCCAATTGTCGGCGCGACATGTCGATCGGCGGCGAATCGAAAATTCCGAATGGCTATTTATCGAAGGTTACGTATTCGCCAATCCAGAGACTGGACAGCATGCGATCCGCGAAGCGATCCGCATTGCTAAGTCAGCCGGTACGAAGGTCGCCCTGACATGTTCGGATGGCTTCATTCCGGAGGTTTTTGGCGAGGTCTTTCGCGAGGCGCTCAGCGGCAGCGATTTGCTGTTTTGCAATGCGCCCGAGTCCGTGGCCGTGACCCATGCGGACGATTCAGCACAGGCGTTTGCTAAGCTCAAAGACATGGTCCCCAATTGCGTGGTTACCGACGGGGCCAATGGGGCCTATGTCCGCTTTGGGACCACCGAATCTCACGTGGCTGCCATCGCGTGCGTGCCCAGGGACTTAACTGGCGCTGGCGACATGTTTGCAGGCGCCTTTTTGTTTGGCATTACCCACGACTTCGCCCCAGAAGTGGCCGCGCGAGGCGCAAATTTTATGTGCCACAAGGTGATCACGCAGGTTGGAGCCAGGTTGCAACTCGGTGCCCAGGAACTCTGGAAGTCGGCAGTTGGCTAGCGGACTTTGCCGCAGATGATACTGGCGTTGTGACCGCCGAATCCAAAGCTATTGTTCATAGCGATGTTGATCTCGCGCGAGACGGGCTTTAGCGGCGTGTAGTTCAGGTCGCAGGCTGGGTCGGGGTCTTCGAGATTGGCTGTCGGCGGAACGGTGCTGGACTGTATGGCCAATAGGGTGAGGATCATTTCGACTCCACCGCTGGCACCCAGCGAATGACCCAGGCAGCCTTTGGTGCTGGAAATCGACACGTCGTAGGCATGCGTGCCGTAGACCGTCTTCATGGCTTGCGTCTCAGCTTTATCGCCCAGTGGCGTGCTGGTGCCGTGAGCATTGATGTACTGCACGGCGCTGGGTTCGATTTTGGCGTCGCGGAGAGCATTGCTCATCGCGCGGGCCGCACCCGATCCGACGGGGTCGGGTTGTGTGATATGTCCGGCATCGCCACTGGCCCCGTATCCCAGGACTTCGCCATAGATTCGCGCACCGCGAGCGATGGCATGTTCGAGTTCTTCAAAAACGAGCAGCCCCGCACCTTCGCTGAGCACAAAGCCATTGCGTCCGACATCAAACGGTCGGCTGGCGCGGTGTGGCTCTGAGTTTCGATCCGAAAGCGCCTTCATGTTTTGGAATGCGCTCAGCCCCATGGCGGTGATCGCGGCTTCCGTACCGCCAGTGACGATCACGTCGGCATCGTCGTATTGAATGGTTTTGAGCGCGTCACCCATGGCATTGGTCGCGCTGGCACAGGCCGTAGCAACTGTAAAATTAGGGCCACGCAGCCCGTAGCGAATCGAGAGGTTCCCGCCAGCCGCATTAAGCATCAACTTTGGAATAGTCAGCGGACTGACACGGTCGGGTCCTTTGGAGAGCAGACGTTCGACCTGGATTTCAATTTCCGATAAACCACCAATACCCGATCCCAGGATGACTCCACAGCGGTAGGGGTCTTCGTTCGCAAAGTTAATTCCGCAGTC
>JBGSJL010000026.1:0-14320 GCA_041741955.1 Pirellulaceae bacterium
ACAGCCTCAACGTTGCCATCACGCTGCAACATGAGTTGCGAATCTGGCAAAATTCCACGGGCAAGTGCTCGGCTGAAAGCCCTGGCCTTTTCAGCATCTTTTTCAGATGGAACGAAAGTCTCGTCAACAAATTCCACGTCAATCTCCTTGATGTTCAATCGGTCTGATCCGTAACGCCAGGGCCTAAAGACCGGTCTTGTTTCTGATCGAACTCAGCGCGAAAGCATCCGCGTCTTTGCCCCCTCGTACGGGTTGTCTTCGATTCTACCTTCTTTCGTTTGACCTTAGAAGAAACGCCTATCGAATCATCCAGCGATTCGGGCGACGCCAGGATTTATCAAAAAACATGGCGATTTCCTCACTTTCCAAGTTGCGACACGTTCTGTCGCGTTGCGACACGACTTGTCGCGGCTCGTCCTCGGTTGAGAGGACGTGAATCGCCCGACTGACCGTTACCTGCGTTTTCCGCGAGTCGGTCTCCGGCGCATTTCTGGTAACGGTCTGAGCGGCTGTGGTCATGCCATTCCTCCAACCGGAGGAAGAAAAGTGACTGCGTCTGAATACCAAAGCCAGATGGTCCCCTTCGCGATGGAGCTGGCAAATCGCATCTCGCTGCGTCTCGAACATCACAACTCGCTGACGTCGTTCGAGATCGAGGACATCGAACAAGAGCTCCTAACCTACGTTCTCGAACGAGCCTCGCAATTCGATCCGGCCAAAGGAAGCATCGAAGCCTTTGTAACACAAATGATGCGGACGGCCGCCGCTACCAACTGTCCGAATATGCGCATGAAGCAAAGCAACGTGATTTGAGTATGGACGCATGGCTAGCCCTGTGCCCAGCATTAGCGTTTACCGCCAACATCACTTAGCATTTTCCGCAGTAATCGCTTTTCTGGTTCTTGCTTGGCGAGCGACAATGCTCGCTCGAATGCGAGTTTGGCCTGCTTCGGGTTGCCGAGTCGCCGCAGGAATTCGCCTCTTGCGCAGTGGGCGAGGTAGTAGTCTTGCAAGTCGCCTCGATCCAAGATCGCGTCTATGATGGATAGACCTGAGGCTACGTCGTCGCGCATTGCGATCGCGACGGCCCGATTCAGCTCAACGACGGGAGACGAGTCCGCTCGCAGCAAGACGTCGTACAAGGCGACGATCTGTTCCCAATCCGTTTCGCTTGCCAGCTTCGCCTCTGCGTGAACTGCGGAGATCGCGGCTTGAATGGTGTAAACGCCGAAGCGACGGGAAAGCAGTGCTTGTTCAACTAGCTGTTGACCCTCTGCAATGAAATCCATTTTCCAAAGCGTCCGGTCCTGCTCCTCCAGCAAGATGATGTCACCGGCGGCATTCATTCGCGCTTCGCGACGAGATTCATGAAGCAACATCAACGCGAGCAGCCCAAGCGCTTCGGGGTCAGGCAGCAGTTCGACTAACAACCGAGCCAAGCGAATGGCCTCGTCGGACAACTCGACCCTAGTCAAGCGGTCGCCGCTCGATGCCGAGTAGCCTTCGTTAAAAACCAAGTAGATTACGGATAGAACTGGATCAAGTCGTTCGGGAAGTTCATTCAATGACGGGATGACGTACGGAATGCGGGCTGCTCGAATTTTCGCCTTTCCTCGAACGATCCGCTGTGCCATCGTCGATGGAGTCATTAAAAAAGCACGGGCGATCTCTTCCGTCGTCAGCCCGCACACCTCACGAAGCGTTAGCGGAACTTGTACCTTCGGATCAATGGCCGGGTGACAGCATGTAAAGATCAGTCGCAATCGATCGTCTTGGATGTCTTGCTCAGCCATGGATTGATTAGAAGTTTCAATTTCACAGAGGCGACGAACCAGTTCCGGTTGCAGATCATTCAGCCGTGCTCGGCGACGCAACATGTCCACAGCCTTGAACCGTCCGGTCGAGACCAACCACGAAGTCGGATTGGCTGGCAGGCCCTGCTCGGGCCACTGCTGCATCGCAGCGGCGAAAGCTTCGTGCGTAGCTTCTTCGGCCAAGTCGAAATCGCCCAGTAAGCGAATCAAAGTGGCGAAAACTTTTCGCGAATCGTTTCGGTAGAGTTTTTCAACTTGGCTGGGATTCATCTATCACCTACGGCATGCCCGGCAATTCGACTATCGGACGAATCTCAGTCGTGCCGCGCGTCGTACCGGGGATTCTTGCCGCCACCGCGATCGCCTCGTCGAGATTGGCTACGTCGATCAGAAAGTACCCTGCCAGTTGTTCCTTCGTTTCCGCGTACGGACCGTCCGATACAGAACGCTTCCCCTGGCGGACTCTCACGCAAGTCGCTGTGGATACCGGATGCAACGGGGCCGCCCCTAAGTACTGCCCTTGGCCGTTGAGTTAGGGGCACAACTGCACGGACTCATCGCGAGCAAGTTCCAATTCATCAGGCGGCCAGACTCCCTCTTCGGAATAGATCAACAGAATGTATTTCATCGTGCTTTCGTTCCCAGTGTTATTTCATTGAATGCAGGCCGATCATGTTACCTTCGGTGTCGTTCACCAAAGCAATAAATCCGTACTGGTCAATCGACATCTTTGGCTTACAGATTTTGCCCCCGGCTGCTTCAACTCGCGACCCCTCGTTCGCGCAGTCTTCGCACGAGAAATAAACGAGCGTGCCCATACCGCCCGACGGGCAGCCTTCCATCTTGGCCAATGCGCCGGAAGCCCCACCGGCTTCCATATTCATCGGAAACGCCTGCATCTCGATTTCGGGATCAGGCGATTCGAGTTTCATCAGCTCGACGTGAAGGATGGCTTCGTAGAACTTCTTGGCACGGTCCATGTCTTGGACGTAGATTTCAAACCAGCCAACAGGGTTGCGATTCATGACAATTCTCCTTGATCTCGTTGTGGTAGTACGGGTAAATTGAAAAGCGGTCGAATTTCGACAGTCCCTTTCTTGGCGGGCGGCAAGCGTGCGGCGATCGCGATCGCTTCGTCAAGATTGTCGACGTCGATAATGTAGTAGCCGCCCAGTTGTTCCGTTGTTTCAGCGAATGGTCCGTCAGTAATCTGTTTCCTGCCATCGCGAACACGAACGCTGGTAGCCGTTGTGACCGAATGCAACGGTGAGGCTGCGAGCCACTTGCCTTGCTTTTCAAGCTCTTCGCTAATGCCCATCGACGCGATCATGCACTCCTTGCGTTCGTCCTCGGTCCAGTCGCTCTCGGCTCCGTAAATCAAAAGCATGTACTTCATAGTGTCTTTAACCTTTCTTATACGATTGTTCGTTGGGCATTGCCGTCGAATCCATCCACATCATTTCCCAAACGTGCCCATCAGGATCGGCGAGGCTTCGGATGTACATGAATCCATAGTCTTGCTGGGAATTAATATCGGAAGTACCACCGTTCTTTGACGCAAGCATATTCAGTTTGTCAACAGCATCGCGGTTGTCGCATGACAAACACAACATGACTTCACTAGACGTTGTTGGTGGAATTGGGCGGCTTGTGAAACTTCTCCATTTATCGTGAGTCAGCAACATGACGTAAATCGTTTCGCTTAACACCATGCACGCGGCTGTGTCATCCGTCCATTGAGAATTGTTTTCAAATCCAAGTGCCTCGTAGAAGGCCATCGATGACTTGAGATCGGCCACTGGAAGGTTGACATGAATCGATCTTGACATTCGACGTTTTCCTATTCGTGTTGCTGGAAGTTTGCCTTCAATTCAGGCGGCAAAGATGGGAAGTTAAGGCTTTTCAAATTTCTTCCTGGTGCGTGAAATTCCTGTCCAGGCCAAATGCCAATCGTAAAACGTCAGGCTCGCGAAGTCCGAGTGCGATCCATGCAAGCACTCCGATGATGATGGGGAAAAAGAATGCATCGCCGACACGAACGTGCGTCGCGACAGCACCGCCTAAGTAAGCGGCAAGCAAGATGGCCGCGACGAGTGAAGTTCGCGGAATCAGAAAGAGAATCGCAATGGCCACTTCGACGATCCCGATATTGAACATCACGTCTTCCGTCCAACCCATCTTGGCGAACATTTCGGCTTTGCCATCCCACGGTGCAAACTTACCAATCGCACTTGCTCCGATCAGAAACAAGGTAATGAGAACGCTCAGTAACCAACCAGTGATTTCGAGTTTCTTTGATCCATTCATATTGTTAGCTCGCTTCTCCAGGAACCATTACCATCCAGCCGACACCGAACTTGTCAGTAACAATCCCGTATCGCGGTGACCAGAAGGTTTTCATAAGGGGCATGTCTACCTTGCCACCTTCAGCCAACGCTTTGAACGCCGAATCCGCGGCAGATACGGTCGGAACAGAAAGCGCTAGGCGAAAGCCATCGAACTTTGATTTGTCATCACAGCCATCCGATACCATGACAGTCATCTTTCCGATGGTCAGCGATGCGTGCATGATCTTGTACTCAAAACCGGCTTGCATCATCCCCTCAGGCACAGGATCGGGGCTCTCGCTAAAACGCATTTTCATGACGACTCTCGCACCGGGCGATTTTTCGTAGAACGTCATAGCTTCTTCGCAGCGACCGCTGAAGAATAGGTACGGCTGAACGGTGCTCTCCTGCATCGCCATCTTCTCACGAAGCACATCTTCCTGCTTGGCAGTCGCTCCGTCTGGATCGATGCTGGCAAAGTCCTCGATACCAACGACGGGGCGGATTTCGATATCCGATTCTTCGCTCATGGGGTTGGGACAACGCTTCACCCAGTCAATGGCTTCCTGTATCGAACAGACTTCCCAGACCCAGAATCCCGCGACCAATTCCTTGGTCTCCGCGAACGGACCGTCCATGACTGTGCGATTCTTCCCGCTGAAACGAACGCGGACCGCTTCGCTGCTCGGCTTGAGTCCTTCGCCCGCCTTCATGATTCCAGCGGCGACGAGTTCTTCGTTGAACTTCCCCATGTCGGTGAGCAATTGCTCATTTGGCATTTCGCCTGCTTCCGAACCGGCGGTGGCTTTGACGAATACTATCACTTTCATTGAGTGTGTTCCTTGGTTGAATTGCGTTGTGTGAATTGAACCCGAACTAAGAATATTCGGTTCTCAGTTCGGTTGATCAGGACTCTGGATCGAACCCAATCTCGCGAACCTCTTGTACGCAGCGGCACGCCTTGGCGAGCCGGGCTGCCCAGACAAACGCTTCTTCTCAGGTGGGCACCTCGATGATCGAAAACCCGCCGACCACCGCTTTCGTTTGCGGTACAGGCCCGTCGGTAACAGTGCCGTTAACCCCGACGATGATCGACCGCTGGCGAAGAATCCCTCCGCCGAAGATCCAGAGTCCAGCGGCCATTGCCTCTCGGACCACAGCTCGAGCAGATTCGCCCACACCTGGGAATTCATCCTGAGAAATGTGGTCCATCGAACCATCGTCGAAGGAGATCAGATATCGCGGCATTGTGATCCTCTTTCTAATCGCTTGCATTTTCCCTGGGTGACGGATAGTTCAAACATGCTTCTTTTCAATTGTTTGGGTTTTCATTGCGTGAGCTCCTCGACAAGCGAAACGATGATCCCCTCGAGACCGCGTATGTAAGCGAGTCGTTCACCCACGACTCGCTGCTTCGATCATTGCGATATTGATCTTTTTCATCGTCATCATTGCCTCGAAAGCACGCTTGGCGGCAGCGCGATCTGGGCCGGTTACCGTTTTCATTAAGATTGCTGGCGTGATCTGCCAGTTCACTCCCCATCGGTCCTTACACCAACCGCATTGGCTCTCCTCACCGCCATTGCTCACGATCGCATTCCAGTAACGATCCGTTTCCGATTGGTTTTCGGTCGCGACTTGGAACGAGAACGCCCAGTTGTGCTCGACACCCGGTCCGCCATTAAGCCCCAAACAAGGAATGCCCATCACTGTAAAGTCGACAGTCAATACGTCACCTTCTTTGCTGGACGGGTTAACGTTTGGTGAGCGATGCACCGCGCCAATCGAAGAATCCGGGAATGTCTCGGCATAAAATTTCGCCGCTCCCACGGCGTCGCAATCATACCAGAGACAGATTGTATTTTTTGCTGGTTTCATCTCTATCTACTTCCTTTGCGTCTAGCTACGGATTGGGGCAATCGCAATGAATCAAATATTCTCAAACATCGCTGCAAATCGGCGTTGCATTTCTTCGGGCGAAACATCTTCAATTTTTGAACCCAGATACCATTCATGGCCAAAGGGGTCGATGACTTTGGAGGAACGTTCGCCGTGAAATTGATCAGCAGGCTCCATGGTCAACTTGGCTCCCGCCGAGACGGCTTGTTGCGTAACGGCGTCGACATCATCGACGTGAAGATGGATTGCTGAGCCAGTAGACGCCTCTGGTGCAGGGCCATAAATTCTGTACTCTGGATATTCATCGGACACCATAACGGTGTACGGCCCGAACTTGAGTTCCGCATGACCGACTCGGCCGCTGGGTTCGGACAATCGAAACTCCTCGACCGCTCCGAATGCCAGCTTGTAAAATTCGATTGCCGCACTGGCATCTCGGACGCGCAGATACGGGAACGCCTCATGGATCTGATTCGACATATCGATTTCCACTCGCGATATTTTCTACTTGATTCGTTTCGCCGTACCCGACATAAACGTCACCCATTTCCCATCTGCGCCGAGCATCCGCGACGTCATCAGGATTTCATCAGCCGACTTGAACTCGTAAATGTCTTGAAAATTCGTCAACTTGCCATCGCCCGTGAAGTTCGGTCCATCCGCGTCGAGCGTTAATACCTTGCCGGACGGATCGACGTTGCCTTCGTACTGCCACATAAAGGCTGTCGCCGAATCAACCCACGTTCCGACATACTTCTTTTTGCCTTGGTCATAGCCGATCGTCTGAATGCCGGTCATTGGGCCACTGGACCATTCGCCCTTCATTTCATTGAGTACCCAAAATCCGCCAATCTTGCGAGAGGTCAATGTTCCACTGCACTGCATCGGCGGCTGATCCGGCCCCATGGTAGCCTTCGACTCAGTTGTCCATTCTCCGATGAACTTATGAAGCCAGTCATGTTCTTGGCTCGGCTTAGGCATGGGTGGGGCTTCTTGCCCGAAAGCCGCTTCGTGGCAGCACAGTAGGCTCAGAACTAAGGCGGTCAACATTACTGATTTCATGTTCAGTCTCTCCAGTTTGAATGGGTTTGAGTAGTCGGCTTAGGTGTAGTCGATTGGGTATCGATCAAATCGACATCGCAAGAAAACGGATTGTTCATTGTAACGGTGAGGCGTATCACGCGCGAACGAGCGCGATTTGCAAAGGTCGTGTCGCGAGGCTTAGTTCCAGTTGTCAATCTTTACGTCATTGGGGGACGGCAAACCGCTGCCATGTTCCAAAAACTGCTTCAAACTCAGTAAAAACGTTGCCCACTTCATGCTGCAATGTGCTGTGAATTCGACCGCTTCGCACCAGTTGCTGTGACTGAAATTCACAATCGAATATTCACGTTCTTGCTTGAGGCCGAATGTAACCTCGGTCCCAATCCATTCTGCAGGTCCAGACTCAAATAGCCAGTGGACGTGACAACCAGGCTGAAGCGAGACAACCCTGATTTGCATCGACCCGATTTCTACCCCGTCGATGCTCAGGAATCGCGATTGAAGCGTTCCGCCAATTTTCGAGTCGCCAGTCACATCACGAGTCCACCAACTGGCGACGCCTTCCACGGTCGCGAGTGCTTCGTACACCGTTGCCATCGGGGCTTTGATTCCAATCCGATGAATGATACTTACGGAGCTATTCCTGTCGTTTCTGGATACTGCATCACGAGCGGCAATTAGCTTGTTAGCTTCTTCATCAGCGGGGCGAATTTCAAATGGCCCAACCTTGACGCCAGGATGCTGCGACATTAACGCGATGGCGTGATTCAAATCGCGGGCTTTCAACAGAAGTATTCCTCCGAGCATTTCCTTCGTCTCGGCGTACGGCCCGTCGGTGACATCGACCGAGCCATTCTTCATCCGCAGTGTCACGGCATTTCTCGCAGATTGCAGCGCTTCGCCACCAAGAAAGTGCCCGCCTCGCCGCAGTTCATCGTCGTAGGCAAAGCATTCCTCCATCATTCGCTGGCCTTCTGCCTCAGACAGTGCCTCAAACTTAGATTCGGTAATGAATCCCAAACAAACAAACTTCATCTCATTTTCTCCCGGGAAAGTCAACGAATATCGTCGCCGTTTTGGTAATAGTCGAGTTGCGAACGCGAGATTCGACATCGTGCTCAAAAATTCTTTGCGAAATCGAAAAACTCTGACATCGCGGTCGTTTCCTAGGCAAAATTTGCAGTCACGGGCATCACCACACCGCAGGATTTGCGGGGCTAAAGGACCCGAAAGCTCTCAGCGGTTCCCTTGAAATCGCTCCATTTTTTCATTGGGTAATGAGTCTCGCGTCGGCCGTTTTGCATAGATAGATCAGGAAGGGATGCCATTTCGGCTCCATCCAAGGTCTTTCTATGGAGCACAATCATCGACGCTCACTCTCTCGACACCCTTCCCGAAGACGGCGATCTGCCGTGCGATCCGACGTCGGTCCGCTTTCGGTCTATCGCTGCGATCCTGCTCCGAGGTATCCGCCGATGCGCGGCTTTGGAGGGTGATTCTGACCAGCTTTTGACGGAATACGAACCTGTTTTCGACAATCTCGGAGACTCTTTACCCGAGCCGCTTGATTTCGTTTTCGAGAAACACCTCTCTGTGACCGACGTCTCCAAAACGCTGGGTTTTGGAAAAGATCGAGACATTCAGATCGGAGGTAATTCGTGAGCAACGAAGCAAGACACAGAAACATCGCGGCCCCGCTGGCCAGAGGAGTCATGCGACTCAAAAAGCAACCATGGGTCGCCAAGGCAATCGAGTCGCACATGCTGGATAACAAGGCGTACCCCGCCGACCAGCCTTCGCAGGCAAAGAGCATGCGAGCAAACGAAGAAATCCAATATCAGGTCGATTCAATTACGCCAATTCAGCACGGAGGTGATCAATGAACGTACGCCAAAACTGGTGATCAATCCTGAAGAGGCCACTCAGGTTCGTCGGATCTTTTCGCTCTACCTCGAGCTCAAGAACTTGATGCCGATCGTCGAAGAGCTCGACAAGCGTGGCTGGAAAAACAAGCTCTGGCATTCGAAGAAAGGACTTCCGAAAGGCGGCCGATTGTTGGATAAGTGCAGTGTGCATGCCTTGCTGACCAACCAAATCTACTGCGGGAAAATCAAACACAAGATGGACCTCTATCAAGGCCAACATCAAGCGATCGTCGACGAAGATATCTTCCAACGTGTGCAGGCACAGCTAAGGGAAAACGGATTCAATCGTGGCAACCGAATGCCGAGTAAGCACGGTGGACTTCTAAAGGGATTAATTCGCTGCCCCGACTGCAATGTAGCGATGGTCCACAATATGACCAAGCGCAACTCGATCGTCTATCGATATTACACCTGCGTCCGTGCGATCAATCGAGGACGGTAATCGTGTAAGCATCCGTCTCTCCCCGCCGGCGAAATCGAAGCGGCTGTGGTCGACCAAGTTCGATCGATCTCGCGGGACACTCAGCTTCGTGACGAGATCATTCGCCAGTCGATGGACGCCACACAACGAGGCAAAAAGGAACTGGAGTCGCAACAGACTCAGCTCACACGCCAACTCAACCGCGATCACGGTGAAGTTCAGCAATTGGCCCTCGACCAACAACCGAACAATTCGATCGTCAACCGAATCGCCAATGTTCAAGAGCGGATTGAAGAAGCGGAACACAAGCTTGCCAAAGTGAATCGACAACTGCTGGATCTTGAGAAGCAAGAGTTGTCGACGCAAGAGATTGAAGAGGCCTTCATCGACTTTGATCGTATCTGGGAAGCCTTGACCGCTCGTGAGCAATCACAGCTTTTGGCACTGCTGGTCTCGAAGGTCGAGTTTGATCAAAGCGATTGCACGATTGCAATTTCGTTCCACGCAAGCGGCATCGAGTCGCTTGAACAACCATTCGTTGGCTGACATTGTTACCCACTTCTAAACATCGAAGTATCCAACCGTCGCGAGTTAGTGATTGAAAGAAGGGTTGGCATCTAACCCAGGACGGTTCGACATTACGCACGAACGCTTCCGGCGTCAGGCTTCTAAATCCCCAGTCAGCGCCATCAGTTTGACTGCATTTTTCGCGGCCAGAAGCTGTGGCCGGTGTCTTGAGTTGGTACGGACACAACAGCACCGCAGTCGATGCAAACGCCAGTACGCAGAACAAACAGTTCGCGAGCGCGTTCCGCGCGACCTCAGAAGTGTAACCGCCGGCAATCGTGAGCCAAGAAACGGTAGTTTTGTGCCGGTCTCCAACAACCTCGCAGCCCCAACCGATTGATCGGACTCGTTAAGCTAATCCAGCTCGGTCGCGACTACCGCTACGAAATAGGGATAGTGCCGTCTCGTCCGGATTTGTCTGACTGCGGGCAGTTCAAGGCTTTTCGAATAGCGCACGGTGTGATGGACGTGCCTTCACTATATTGAAGTGGCTGGTGGCAAGAGGCGTTCGGTACTCAAACAGTAGCCTATGGGTAAAGTTAGGATAGAACTCGGATACTCACTACTGAAATCTGCGGGAATATAATTATTTGAACTCACGCCGGAAGGGGGCATTGGCAATAGCCCTATTCGTTGAAACGCTTCCGCAACCAGCTCGCTGCAAAAGAAACTGGATCCATCGTGCGGCGCGTTGCGCCGACGGAATGCTCTAGCAGCTGTCCACTTACTGGCGTTGAAAGGGCGTCCATGCATTTCTTGGACAAAGCAGTACAACTTAAGCATGGAACTCTTGGAAAGGCGCGGCCAGATTTGCCGCACTGCAACTTTCCCCTCAAAGTTGTCGATGCGATCGTCGAGCCGAGCGATCTGAACACCGTGGACGATCTCGCCGATTATGCTGTCACAGCAGCTCGAAAGTTTCGTGGATTCAAAGATGAACGCAAAAGGATTGTTCGGCAAACGCAACACCAGTCCAACCTGTGACCAGCGACATCCAGTCACATCCTTCTGACGTAGATGAAGTGGGTGTTTTCCCGAATATAGAATTACGTCGCCACTGGTAAGCTCGTCAAACCTATTCATTGGCTGGCCTCGACCGATCCAAGTGCGATACTTTTTTCTTGTGAGCCATATTTGATGCCGCGTGGACGGTGTAGCTCGAGTGCACTCATGTACGCTGACCCGTCAGTCGAAGCCTCCGCCGAAGCAGCAAACCCTTCAGTCGCGCTTTAGGCTTCCAGCCTCGTAAGACCAGCGAGTCCAAATCTGTTGGTAATCGAGTCAGCCGTTTGTGGCCATCTTTGGTTACCAACACTGTGTCGCTGTGCCGGATACCACCGACGTCTTTCAGGTATATTCCTGGCTCGACGCTGATCACCATGTTTTCGGACAACCGGTCTTCGCTTCCCTCTGCGAGCCAAGGCGCCTCGTGGGTGCCGAGCCCTATTCCGTGGCCAGTGCGGTGCAGCCGTTGGCCTTCGTCGAGGAATCCTTCCTTGCTTAGAAAAGCGTTGACCTTCGCGTCGAGTTCGCTGCAAGCTAGTCCGGGCTTGATCATATCAAACGCTAACCGGCGCGCTTCCGACATCGCCTTAAATGCAGTCTTGACTTCACTGGATAGCGGAGCGGTGAAGTAAGTGCGCTCGCTCTCGGCAGCGTACCCATTGACCCGAGTTAGGACGAGGGCTACGTGAGGCCCTTGCTCCAGCCGATGATCGAGAGCGGGGACAGAATGGGGCATAGCGCTGTACGGTGCTGCCCAGGTCGCCATCAGCACCTTGGTCGTTAAGGGATCCCAATTCTCAACCTCGCGAATGATTGTTGTTGTTACGTTCCGAGTTTCTGCGAAACCTTCGGCGACCATCGCCCCGAAATAGGAGGCTGATAAAAGGTGCTTTACACCGAGGTCGGCGTAGCGCGCCGCGCGCTTTATCATCTCAACTTCAGCAGGTGATTTGATCAGCCGGAGTTTTTCGACCAACGGCTCTGTTCGCAATGAAAAACCTTCAAGCTGATCAGTGATTTCCCGCCGCACCGTCGGTTCAACGCCAATTTGTCCGCGTTCAGGTATGGCCCCCTTGAGACGGCTTGGCCAGCCGCTGGCCATGGGGGCCGGATACTCGCGGTAGGAGATGATGTTGTGTTTTTCAATCCCATGAGCTTTCGCCATATGCTCCTGGTCAAGTTTGGGCACAAGCAACACCGGCGGACTGTTTGCCTCAACCAACAGGAAAAACGGACGCTCTAGCGGTTCGAACCCAGCGCCTGTTAAATAGAAAATGCTCTCAAACGAGGTAACAATGAACATGTCCAGTTCGCGCTCTTTGACTTTTCGCTGCAAGTCCTTGAGTCTTTGGAAATATTCCCCTGACGAGATTTGGAGATTCATGGCTTCCGCCTTTCTGGCTGTCGACGTAAGTAAACACTTACGTTTTGTGTAAAAAAAGGGAAGATCTAGTTTGGCGTACCATTCAGCACCAAGTAGGCTATCGTTGAGAACAGTTGTTCGCGTTTCTTTGAACTCATCAGCTCAAGGTCGTGAGCAATGTTCATGAAGGCCACCAAGCCAATCAAGGCCCACGCGGTATCGTCGTCATTGGCCACCTCTCGCTCGCAGGGTTGCTCGCGATGTCTGGAAATCTCCATTTTCACGCGGTCGTGATACCGTCGATACAAACGTTGCAGCGCCTGTTTGACGTCCGGTTCGTCCGTTTCACTGAGTGCGGCAAAGATGATCTGGTAGAGCCCGTGCTCACCAAGATTCTTCCCAGTCAGTTCGATGAGTTGAGTGACGCGGGATTGCTTCGCAGACGTTTCCTCCAACACTGAATTCCATTTTTCCATTCGTTTCCCGAAAAGAAACTCGATGGCCGCTACAAACATGACTTTCTTGTCTTCCCAAAGCCGATAGAGCACGTTTTCCTGCACACCGCATCGCGCTGCAATTGCGGCGGTAGTAGCTCGGCGATAGCCGAGTTCACTGAATGCTTGGGCTACCAGCGGAAGAAGCTCCTTCCGTCGTTCGTCCGCTTTGCTGGGTCTGGGCACGTCACCCTCCTATCGTTACGTAAGTATTTACGTACATAATAATAAGTGTCGTTAGTTTGTCAATACGGACATCACGCAAAACACGCTGCGGCCAGCCCGGTTGCGTTGACCGAAAAAGCGATTCCCAACAAAGATTCCTTTGATGGTTTTGACTGAGCCTTTGGTCCGCTTCAGCAATATCGCTGTGACCTTAAATCCATAAACTCAACTCACAAATCAGAGTCCCGGAAAGTCGTGAGAGTTGCGGTTCATGGAGACCGCCGCAGAAGCTGTATCATTTTGACAACACAGCAGCCATAGCCATCTATGCACCGACCTGCTGGTCCCCAAGTGCGTAAGGTGGGCGTGACCTTGGCTGTCCTGAGCGCCGGTTTTGGGATCGCATCGGTCGATTCCACATGGGTCGCGAACGACAACCGTTTCCATCCAGAAATCAACGTCTATTTTACAGCGAATATTTACCCCACTGACATGTGGTTGGTGGATTCGACCGCTGTATGTTGCGGGAATTCTTTGCCGTCCAAAGTCGATGCAACCATCACCGTTTACTCCACAAAAGTTCAAATGCAATGCGGTGCGCATGGGTGTTCTGCCATTGGCCGCACTCGCTTGGTTTTCGAGTATTGTAGCATCCCAGGACGCCAAATCTGCAAACTCTTTCATCCATTTTTTCGAGCGGGCCAGTCGATGCGATTGTTCACAACGATGCTTTCTGTGAGGATGCTAAGGCGAAATCCCAAAGTCAAAAGTACGAATCAGTAATGGTTGAAACAATTGGCCGAATCGAAGAAATGGAGTCCCTCATGATTTACGAACTATTGAAAATGCTCTCTGTCCTCGTGCTGCTCATCACAGCCATCGCTTCGGCTGCGGAGCCAGATCGCGATTACGACGTCGTTGTTATTGGAGGTACGCCTGCCGGAGTCGCCGCGGCCATCGCCGCCGCCCGTGCCGATAAAACGGTGATCATCATCGAGCAGGCGCCTAGCCTCGGAGGTGTACTTTCGTCGGGTGTGCTGAGACTGGATGACAAATACGTAGAATCGAACAGCGGAGTGATGGAGGAATTCCGCCAACGGGTGAAAGCCTACCACCGCACGGAGATGGCAGACGATGCTTTAGTGCAGGCTCACATGAAACAAAACCCGCCTACGAGTTGGAACATAGCCGAGGGGCGGGCATGGGAACCGCATACGGCCGCCAGGATTTATGCGGAAATGGTTGCCGAGCACACCACGATCACAACGCGATTCAACGAAGTTGCGGTGGATGTGA
>JBGSJL010000027.1:0-3246 GCA_041741955.1 Pirellulaceae bacterium
CCCGTTATTATTGACTTGCCACAAGTCGTTAATGCAGCATCCAACAATAACGCAAAGACCATGCTCATACGCGATGTTGGTAACATTACCCAATACTACGCTAGATTTGCACCTGAGTTGGCGGACACTCACTACGCTGAGGAAATTTGGGAATTATATGAAAAGGGCGAGATCCGTCCCGACTTGAAGCTAACGGGCAAGTTTGAGTTCCCGACGGAGGCTGCTGATGTTGATGCAGTATTACATTTAATTGACGTTGCTTACGTAGAAGAACAGGAGCGACAAGTGCGAATGCGCAGCCATTGATCTTGATCACGACGATTAACTATGCGATTCGAACCAACCTACCCCTTCACACAAAACCAAGAGTTGCTGTGGCAGATCTATATCTCTACATCTCGCACGGGTCAGGACACGCCGAAGCATCGAAAACGTCACCTGCACCGGTCGGGGGTGACCGGTGCGAGTTGGCGATGAATTTTTTGGCTTCGATACGTTAGGCCGTTGCAACCTCTCGCACGTCTCCAGCCACACGGATTGCGTCGGATACTTGGCCGATATCGCAAGACGCGATGGATCGATGTTGGAAAACAAGATGCCAGAAACTTCCTTTTTCATGCATTAAATACGAATGTGGCGAAAGCGGGGATTTCGAGGGAGGCTCAAGCGCACGAGTTCTTGGAAAAACTACTTTGAGGGGTGCAACCGAGTGCAGTCTTCGGGAAATGTGAGGTTTATTTTGGCGTTGGTTTTTGCAAACAGCTTATTTGCGACCTATAAGACCTTGGCCAACTTCCCACCGTCCTGTGTGAAAAAATCGTGAGATCCATGCTAACAGCCGAAAAACAGACTGACTCCAAAAGCGAAGTTGAATACGCAGCTGCCTTTGCATTGGCAAAGGAAGCTCTGTCGTATATTGGAACCTTCAAAACGCCACCGACGCCAGAAGTCTACGAGGTGTGGTACCGGTTCGTAGAGGGAGACAACGAACCGATAAACGAACAGCTTAGGCATGCCGTCAATGTCGCCAAGTCTGTTTCAAAACATCAATTGGAACAACTCAAAGAGCAATTTCTAAACGAATCTGACGGCGCTGTAGCAAACCAGTTGATTTCCGAAAGTCTCTCCGTACAGATGGAAGGCTTACAAGCACTCTTAAGTTCGCAATTAGGTGCCAATGTGGAGTTTGGAGAGTCCATTGTAAACGCGAGCAGCACACTTGGTGATACCGTCGTACCTGATGAGATTCAGAGCTGTCTTAGAACGGTGCTGGAAAAAAACGAGAGCATGCAACAAAGACTCGCATGCATGGATGAAAAACTGATTGAATCACTGTCCCAGATTGAGGGCCTAAGAGAGGGACTAACTGAATCGCAAAAGGCTTTGGTCATCGACCCGCTAACTGGAATCGGCAATCGCCGTTTCTTTGACACGATGATGAGTAAAGCGTTTGCCGGTCCACGAGAACGTGAATCAATCCGATATCTGATGCTCGTGGACCTGGACAACTTCAAGAACGTCAATGATACATACGGCCACGCGGTCGGTGATAGCGTGCTGAGATTTGCGGCAAATGAGATGCAAAGGCTTGCGGCTGACGCATCGATTGCACGTTATGGCGGTGACGAGTTTGCCGTGTTTGTAAATGCCGACTCAGCCGATAGTATCCAAACACTGGCCGACTGTTTTTGTGAGTTTTTTTCCGGTAAGACGATGGTTTTGGAACGCACAGGGGAGCATATATCTGGAATTGCGGTATCGATTGGTGCGGCTCTGCTCAGATCCGACGACACTAGTGAGAGCTGGTTCGATCGAGCCGATAAGTTACTCTATTCTGCCAAAGATGGCGGGAGGAATAGGGCCAGCATCGAGCGAAACTTCATAGGTTGATTATGCTCGAGTGAGCTACTCGTAAGGGGACGTTGGCCATGGGACTTGAGCGTATCTTTGGCCAACCTCCAGCCGCGTAAGAATAGTATCACGGCTCCACCTTTCATGTTGCACGTAGCAAACGCGGAACCCCCTAGAGGCCGATGCAACCTGTTACGAACGGTATATGCTTGCCCAGACTGCGTTTTGGCGCGATCAATGCCTACCAAATGCAGGGGATGAAGTCGCTTTCTACGAGCGCTTCCCTATGGCCCTAATAATAAACGACAGAATTTGGGGTGGTATTGTTATGACTGCTGAACATACATTGCCAGACATCCTTTGGATGTTGATCTGTGCAGCATTAGTCATGCTGATGCAGGGAGGCTTTTGCTGTTTGGAAACGGGGATGGCCCGCTCCAAAAACAGCATCAACGTTGCTATCAAGAATATCATCGACTTTTGCATTGCTGCCGCGGTCTTTTGGGTCCTTGGTTTTGGCCTGATGTTCGGTGCATCCTCTAGCGGCTTTTTTGGTACAACTCATTTCCTGCTGGGACGCGAATCGGGACCATGGCTGTTGGGTTTCTTTCTTTTTCAGATGGTCTTCTGCGGAACGGCTACCACGATTATCTCAGGCGCAGTCGCCGAACGGATGCGGTTTCGTTCCTATCTTGTGATTAGCTTTCTTGTTTCCGGCATTATTTATCCGATCTTTGGGCATTGGGTCTGGGCGGGTGCGGAGCAAGGTATTGTTGCAGGTTGGCTGGGTCAGCTAGGCTTCGTCGACTTTGCCGGTTCCACCGTCGTTCACTCTGTCGGAGGCTGGGTCGCACTGGCTGCTGTGCTGATTCTAGGTCCGAGACATGGTCGTTTCGCCGACAAAGAACTTCCGATGCATGGTCACAACCTGCCGATGGCTGCCTTGGGATTGATGTTGCTATGGTTCGGCTGGTTTGGATTCAATGGCGGTAGCACACTTGGCGTTTCGGATTCGATTCCACTGATTCTTTTGAACACTAACCTGGCAGCGGCTTTTGGGGGGATCGCGTCCTTGGCGATTGTATGGAATGTGGAACGCCGACCGGATGTTGCACCGACTATAAATGGTTGCGTTGCGGGATTGGTGGCGATCACGGCTTCCTGTCATATTGTGGAACCTGCTGCCGCCGTCGTCATTGGAACGGTAGGCGGCGTAGTATGCACACTGGCTTCCTACCTGCTGATTCGCCTCAGAATCGACGATGCAATTGGCGCATTTCCCGCTCATACCTGCGCCGGTGTGTGGGGCACATTGGCGGTGGCTGTGTTTGGTGATCTACACGCGTTTGCCGAGGGCACGACTCGTTGGCAACAGTTTTTGATTCAGAGCGAAGG
>JBGSJL010000028.1:0-22829 GCA_041741955.1 Pirellulaceae bacterium
AATACTCTTGGAAAATCGTTCGGCAACTTGCTCGTAAGCCGCACAGGCTTCAGCGTATTCTCCGGTCGCCAACAATGCCTGGATAAGTTGTCGAGACCAGACATCGTTCCAAATTCCTGTGGCCACCTCGGCTCGGGTTAATTTTATGCATTCTTGGTAGTCGCCGCGATTGAATGTAGCCCGCGCTTCGGCGAGGTCTGCGGCCTGCGGCTGTCCGAATGAAATGCAACAAACGAAAATGGTAACGAAAGAAAAAATCACTGGGTTGCGACTCTTCAGCCTTTTTACAAGTTCTAGCTTTTCCGCCATGGCGCGTCCGTAGGAACAGGTAATAAAGTTACGCAACGATCGAAGCGGTCCAAGCGATCGATGTAGAGCGCATGCCGCGAGTACAGAACCCGGCTCAACTCATCGTAACCCATCTCGAGCAGCCAAGTTCCGCCCAACGCCACAATTATTGGCCTGAGAACTACAATTTTCTAGCGATTTTGTGAACCTCAGGCGGCAGCCGAGTATGCTCTAATAACGGTTTTCGCAAGGACTTTATATTATGATCAGCAAATCGTGGTTCGCTTCGTTGACCACCGTAGTAGTTCTTCTCTCGCCAGCGGTATCCAGCACACTCGCTCAAGAACTCAAACCACTTAAGTATAACACTCCAGGTCTAAAAGTTGACCTTGGAGTCGGACTGTGGGCGTGGCCACTACCCATGGACTGGGATGCCGACGGAGATCTCGACCTATTGGTTTCGTGTCCCGACAAACCCATGTCAGGCACCTACTTCTTCGAGAACGACAGCGGCTCGGTAAAGATGCCAACGTTCAAGCCGGGAATCAAAGTAGGACCGGGCATGAAGAATCCACAAGTCTCCTATGTCAACGGCGAACCACACGTGCTCGACAGCAACCTAGAGTTCGTGGACTTCCTGGGGAAAGATTTCCAGCGCAATCGAATGAAGGCACTGTATGAGGGAGAGAAGATCCGTGAATCCAAGGGCAATCAGCGATTCAATGTTTGGAGTTACGCGGACTTTGATGGCGACGGTGCGGCAGACATCGTGATTGGCGCCGACGATTGGGGCTATTACGGCTGGGACGAAGGTTATGATTCTAGTGGTGTTTGGAAAATGGGACCGCTCCATGGCTATGTCTATATCCTGCGAAATGAGGGAACCACGGATCAGCCTAAGTATGCTAATCCACAAGCCCTGGAAGCAGCGGGCGAAATAGTGAATGTCTTTGGCAATCCGATGCCCAATTTTGCGGATTTCGACGGCGACGGTGATCTCGACCTGCTCTGCGCGGAGTTCCTCGATGGCTTCACCTACTTCCAAAATCTTGGGACACGGACGCAGCCCGAGTACGCGCGGGGTGAAGTGCTAGGAGGACAACAGCAACGCATACACATGCATGTGCAAATGATCACGCCGACCGCCATCGATTGGGATCGCGATGGCGATGCGGACATCGTCTGCGGAGATGAAGATGGTCGCGTCGCGCTCATCGAGAATACGGGAACCGTAGCGAATGGGCAGCCGGTGTTCCTACCGCCGGCCTATTTTCAACAGTACGCGGAAGAACTCAAATTTGGTGCGCTCGTTACGCCGGTTAGTTTTGATTGGGACGCTGACGGCGACGAAGATCTCGTGTGTGGCAATACCTCCGGCAATGTGGCATGGTTCGAGAACTTGTGCAACCGCATGTTGCAAGTTGACGAAACGCCGCAATGGGCTCCGCCACAATTAATTCACGCTGCGGGAAAGCCAATACACGTCCAAGCTGGCCTGAATGGATCCATCCAGGGTCCGGCCGAAGCGAAATGGGGCTATACAACACTGAGCATCGCCGACTGGAATCAGGACGCACTCCCGGATTTAGTGATCAATTCAATTTGGGGCAAAGCAGAGTGGTTCGAGAATGTAGGTTCGCGTCAGAAACCAGAATTCGCAGAAAAGAAGTCGGTCGAAGTAGCTTGGCTTGGTGAACCGCCAAAACCCAAGTGGACTTGGTGGACACCCGAACCCACACAGTTAGCGACGCAGTGGAGAACGACACCGGTCGTCATCGATTGGGACCAAGATGGACTGAACGATCTAGTTATGCTCGACCATGAAGGCTACTTGGCTTGGTTCCAACGCGAGCGACGCGGTGATGCACTGGTATTATTACCTGGCAAGCGTGTGTTCAATGGCGCGCACTACACCGGCAAGCATGCTACTATCGAGAGCACGGATAAGCAGCTTCGATTGAACTCCGATTCCAACGGTGCCAGTGGTCGCCGCAAATTGTGTATCGTTGACTGGGATGGCGACGGTCGACGCGATATTATCGTCAATACCATCAACGCGAATTGGCTGCGCAATGTGACCGGCGGCGAAGTATCAAACGGCGGAGTATCAGGCGATGGGCAAAGTTGGGAATTCGCGGACCAAGGAAACTTGGCCGAGCGTGTTTTGGCGGGGCACACTACCAGTCCCACGACGGTGGATTGGGATGGAGATGGCAAGCCAGCTTTGCTCCTGGGCGCCGAAGATGGCCGAATCTACTACCAGAAGCGTTAACATTTTGTTTAGTGTGGTTCGCGGTGGTCCCCACGTGCGACAAATAGATACACGTTGGAGACCAACGTGCAACGTAGAGGCCCAAAGCCTTCGCTAGCTCGTTCCGATTTCCCGCTCCTATATCACGACGTCCGCGCAACAGAATAGGATGTATGGGGCAAATGTATGCCCACAGAGGGGGTTGCACCAGCTTTCTACGTTCCAGCCGAAAAGAATTAATTGAAAATGAGGCCGTGTATCGTTTAGACTGGAGTCGGGTTCCGCACTAGCTTGCGAACCATGCGTCGGTGCGGTTCTTCACATTATGGTAGAGTAAACAGCTGACGCGAAACTGGTTCGTGCAAGCGTTACCTCTTTTCGGGCTTTCCTCATTTCAACGGAGTAGAAGATGTTGACGATTGCAACTGGTAAAAAGACCACTGTAGTAAACGCTGCTTTCCTTCAAGAAGTGAAAGAGTCAAATCTTCGTTTGTGGTCATGCTTGCGCGAAATGCGCGAATTGCGTGTTGGCAGATTCGATGTTCGCGAGCTCTCGCGGCAACTGGTGACCTTGATGAGCGAGTTGCGAGACTGTATCGCGCTCGAATTTTCGCTGGAAGAAACCTACGGGTTCATTGAAGGTGTACCCAGCTACAGCGGGCTGGGAATGCCAGACGCAGCTCAGTCCAAGCTTCAACATCGCGAACTCTATCTGCAATTGCATGATCTCTGCGAGCAAGCTGAAGAGGCTCAATACCGCGGGACGATCGGACGCGACATTCAGATCTACCTCGATGCCTTTGCAACTTTTGATGCAGCTCTGCACGCACACGAAGAATTCGAGTCCGAACTGATACGCTGCGCGTTTGGCAGCCCCCACAAACGCGGGCAGTAATCTTCCTCCAACGGGAACAGTAGTATGGTTTGGGTCACTCCCGAAGCGACGGGTCAGGCGCTTGAGATCATGTTGATCGAGGATAGCTTGGTCGACGCGCGATTGACGATCGAAGCGCTTAAACGCTGCGGCATCCACCACCGTCTAAGCTTGTTCCGCGACGGCAGTGAATCGATCGAGTTTCTCTACCAACGCGGCGTCTTTGCCAAAGCACCTCGACCCGATGTAGTGCTACTGGATCTTTTTTTGCCGGACACAGACGGCGTCTCCGTACTGCGAAAACTGCGCATGGAGCGTTCGTTGGCTAATATCCCAGTGGTGGTACTGACCAGTAGCGACGACGGCACGGATCAAAACGAATGCGAACAACTGGGGGTCAGCAGCTACATTCGTAAACCGTTTAACGAAGACAAATTTCTAAGTGTCATTCGAAGACTCAAGGGCTTGTCGCTCTCCATCGAAATCAATGCGTAGTGTTCCAGCATCTGGGGCCTGGCATGACTAAAGATCAAGCGGAAAATATGTGGGATAGGCTTCCAGCCTGTCATGCGGAAATCGACAGGCTGGAAGCCTATCCCACGTTCAGAATCTGACAGTAATTTCCCGCACGATCCTTAACGAGCCGATCGTTCATGCTGCTGTTGCGTTAAGTGCGTTTGAACATCTTGTCGAGCTGCTCGCGGCTGAAGAATAGAGCCGTGGGACGACCATGAGGGCAATGATGCGTGTCTTGATAGTGATAGCGCTGTTCGAGCAGCGCGGTAATCTCTTCGGACGATAATTTGTCTCCGGCTTTAATTGCAGCTTTACACGCAATCATGTGCAGTAGTTCGTCAAGCAGATCGCGGGCACTGGGTTCCTTTGCGCCGGACATCAACGGCTCGAGCACTTGTCGCAGTACGTCCGCTGGACGCATGTTAGCTAACATGGCTGGGTAGCTGGTCATCAAAACCGTATCGCCACCAAAGGGCTCGACTTCGATGCCAATTTTAGCCAGCAGCTCCTTCGATTCGATCGCCGCCGCTGCTTCGGCTGCCGTCAGATCCAGTGGCTCAGGCACCAACAGTCGCTGGCTCTCCAGGCAACGCGATTCTGTCTTCTCGCGGAGTTGCTCGTACAGGATACGCTCATGCAGTGCGTGCTGATCAACCACCACCATACCGCTATCATCCTGGGTAATTAAGTATCGGTTGTGGACTTGCAACCCCAAGTGACTGTGCGGACGACCAGCGGTTTGATGAGCGTCATCCGAACGGTGATCCGTCGGCGGACTCCATGCCTCTGCACCCGAAGGCAGCTCGTCTTGCGGCAGATCGGCTAGCTTTTGCGGCGGAAGAGCGTCACGTGGGTTCAGCGCCAGGCCACTGAGTCTAGTCTCTGCGTAGGGTCGAAATGGTGGAATACTGTCCGGCAAATTTAAGCTCGGGCCGACACGAGTCATCCGCTCCGAATGAGTTTGCCAGCGATCCTGTGTCGCGGCTGGCGGATGTGGAAAATCGGCTGCGAGACTGCCGGATACCGGTGAGCCAGATGAGCCAGATGAGCCAGATGAGCCCGGTGAGCCAGATGAGCCCGGTGAGCCCGGTGAGCCCGGTGAGCCCGATGAGCCAGATAAGCTGGACGGATGCAATCCCTGGGGTGCTTGGCCAGAAACTTGGTTGGGCACAGGCCGCGCACGAACCGTTAGATCGCTGGTCAAAAACTGATGCCTGAGCGTTTGGAGCAACTGGCTGTAAATTTTACCGCCCTCTTGAAAGCGAACCTCCATTTTGGTCGGGTGTACATTGACGTCGACTTGATTGGGCGGCAGCTTCAGACGCAGAAAGCAAACGGGAAATCGACCGACCATGAGTAATCCGCGATAGGCTTCGCCGAGGGCATGTTGTAGCGAGCGATCGCGGATGTAGCGTCCATTCAAGAAGAGGTATTGCATCCGATTGTTACTGCGACTGACCGAGGGGTCGCAGACAAATCCAGACAGCGAGGCTGTTTCTTGTTCGCTGCGCACAGCAATCAGCGTGTCGGCCACCTCGTCGCCAAAGAACGCACGAATGCGTTCGCTCCAAGAAGTTGTGGACGCTAAGTCGAAAATGGTGCGGCTACCGCTCGTCATGGTCAGCTGCACGTTTGGAAATGCTAAGGCAATACGTGTAAAGGCTTCCGTGATGTGTGCAGCCTCCGTTTGCGGTGTTCGCATAAATTTGCGACGAACGGGGGTGTTGAAAAATAGATTGCGGATTTCGATTGTTGTGCCCATGGGACAACCCACCGGCAGTAGGGAGCCTGCTTCACCACCGTCGACCGACAGCTCTGCACCCGCTTCGCTTCCGGCCGTACGTGTCCGTAGCGTTAAATGACTGATCTCTGCGATCGACGCCAGCGCCTCACCGCGGAAGCCCAGTGTATGCACGTCGAACAAATCATCAGCGGATTGTAGTTTGCTAGTCGCATGGCTGGCAATCGCGAGCGCGATTTGATCTTCGGGAATCCCGCATCCGTTATCGCTGATACGGATGCAATCGATTCCCCCACCGTCGATGGCCAGCTCGATACTGGTGGCACCGGCGTCGATACTATTCTCAAGCAGCTCCTTGACGACACTGGCAGGACGTTCGATCACTTCGCCCGCCGCAATCTTATTGACCAAGCTGGGTGGCAATTGCCTAATGGTTGGCATGATGGAATTCCGATCCGTGGGCAGTTAATCGAGGGTACTCAATCGAGTGCAGTCGATGCAGTCGCGTAAATGACAGTCGTTATAAATCACAGTCGCGTAAATCCGAATTAGTCGTCGAGCGCCAATTCGTCGGATGTGGAGCCGGCGGTGCCGGCCACCTCACCGCCTTCTTCTTCGTGCCGATACTTGTCTAGCTTGCGATAGAGCGTACGAGCTCCAATGCTCAGAATTCGTGCAGCTTCTTCGCGATTGCCGGCCGTCATGCGCAGCGTTTCCTCAATGGCCCAGCGTTCGATTTCAGCCATCGAACGTCCGATCAAGGTAGATTCGTCGGCATTGAGTGCTGGGGCAGTTCGGTCCACTGAAGCCGCCGACGCCGGAAGCAACGCGAAATCCGCTTCTTGGCTAAGCTCGGGTGGCAGATCGTTCAGGTCGAGTACACCGTCGGTATCGAGCACCACCATGGTCTCGACAAAGTTGCGAAGCTGCCGAATATTGCCCGGCCAGTCATAGCCATAGAAGCGGCGTGTGACGGCAGGTGTGAAATTGCTGGCCGGTTTTGCATGGCGTTTGATGAACATCTTGCGGAAGTGATCCATGAGTGGAATCACATCGTCAGGCCGCTCGCGGAGAGCGGGCAGATGCACTGTCACAATATTCAAACGGTAATACAAATCGTTGCGAAAAGACCCCTCGGCGACCATCTCTTCCAGTGGGCGATTGGTGGCGCTCAGTAGCCGCACGTTGACTTTGACGGCTTTGTTGTCGCCGACGCGGGTGATCCGATGTTCTTCGAGTACCCGCAGCAATTTTATTTGCGAGCTCATCGGCATGTCGCCCACCTCGTCCAAAAACAATGTGCCACCGTCGGCATACTCGAAGGCACCCATGCGATCGCTGGCGGCGTCGGTAAAGGCACCTTTGACGTGTCCAAAGAGTTCGCTTTCAACCAGCGTCTCCGAAACCGCCCGTACATTGAGCGCCTTCATGCGTTTGCTTTTGCGCGGACTGTTCTGGTGGATGGCCTGAGCAATCATTTCCTTGCCGGTCCCGCTTTCGCCGGTGATCAGCACGGTGGCGTCTGTAGGGGCGATGCGCTTGATGCGGTTGATAACATCCTGCATCTTCGAGCTAGAAAAAATAATGCCTTCGAAACCAAACTTTTCGTCCAGCCGCTGCCGCAGCTCGGTGTTGGTTTGCTTCAGATGACAGGCTTGTACGGCCTTGTTCGTAACGGCTCGCAGTCGGCCGGGCGTGATGGGTTTCTCTAGGAAATTAAACGCACCCTCCTGCATCGCCTCGACGGCCTTGGAGACGGTAGCATGTCCCGTCACCATCACTACTTCGCAATCGGGTAGTGAAGCTTTAGCCTTTTGCAAGATCTGCATGCCGTCCACGTCGTTCATGACCAAATCGGTCACGACTACGTGGAACATATTCTGCTCGATCTTGTTCAGACCATCCGGCCCGCTGGTAGCCACCGTGCAGCGATAACCCACCCGCTCGAGACTTTCCGTCATCGCCCGTGCATGAGCTTTGTCGTTATCGACGATCAGCAGCGAGTATTCGCGCGGGTCGAGGCCAAGCTCATCGTCCCCTGAGCCGTTGGGGTGGCTGTTCGAACTGTCCATCGTTGGATATTTGGCTGTTGGATTCGAGGTTTTTCCCCCACATCGAAGCGCGGGGCGGTGCCCGCGCGTTAGCACGAAAACGGGTCCACCTAATGTAACGCACTCGACGCAGCCTGCGAGGTGCCTTAGCGGCAGGATGACCATCTGCGATCATCTACGACCGCTTCACAGTCGGTATTTACCCCGAAGGGGTCCCCAAGCCATTAGCCGGTGGTAAGCGCAGCGCCACCACCGTATCACCCGCCCGCATTGCGTTCATCCCCAAGGGATGACAGCGCGTCCGTCTGCGATCCCTCCGGGATCGAATCGTGGGTGTCTCCGTGTTTCCGGTGGTGCGCTGCGCGACCACCGGCTAATGGCTGTCATCCCTTCGGGATGGGTGACGTTTGGGTCTTTCATCCCTTAGGGACGGGCGATTTATTAGCTGGGAGAGTACTTTTGTTAGCATTGCGCAACTGCATTCATCGAGCCAAAATCACTCAACGAAAAAAGGGAGCGAATGGTCGCTCCCTTTCTTAAGTTTTTCTTATCCAAAGCCCAAGCTAGCTGCGGCGACGTCGAAGAACCGTCAAGCCCATTCCACCCATCGCGAGCAAACCAAATGTTCCAGGCTCGGGAACAGCAGTGACTCTCAAGAATGTTCCCCCACCCGATGTAAAAGTTCCATTATTCGCACCAATTGGCAAGTTGGCATTGCCAGCCACGGTCGCTCTAAAAGCAACTCCAGCGAAATCACCGCTGGTCGCAGTTCCCATGACGGTGGCAGTAACCTGCCCCAGTAGATTTCCAAGTCCTGTTGTACCGGTTTGGACAGCAAAGCCACTTGGGTTTGGACCCATCGGGTCATCAGTTCCCCGGATAGTCGTAGAAAACTGAATATCTGTATCCGAGCCAGCCTCTCGCAGGAGGGTAACCGCCGACATCGTAAACACCGATGCTACTGGAGCCGCCTGCCCCGCTTCCTGAGTCTGCAAAGCGTAGACATTAATCGTTCGAGTAGCCGTGCCGCCCATGATGTCAACTATTGGCGTGCCGATAAGCTCAAGATTAAATACAACCCCAGCCGAGGCGGAGCTGACGAGCATTACGCAAAGCGGCAGGGCGAAGAAGAGAGACTTGGCAATTCGCATAGTTGTTGATTCCTGTTTACTTCTCAAATTGTCTTGAACCTACGAGGAAATTTCTGCGGTCGCCTCCCAGAATAATCATGAAAATACGCGTTGTCCAGCATTAGGGCCAGAAAAAGCCACCCAAAATGCCAAAAACCCCAAATAACGTGGTTTGGCCGGAATTGGCTTGGGAATCCGAGCGGCGTTTCGTCCGGTCGGTAACCGTACAACATTCGACCGTAGGCCTACGTCTGGGCTGTGCGACAGATAGCAGCGTTTGATAGCTTCTTTCAGAATTTTTCGAGCGTTTTGTGATCCTGAAAGATGTGAAGACTGCTGATGTACTTAGTCGCGGGGCGACGACCTGCGCAAGTCTGGGACGCGATTCCCAGGTCGGATCAGGCGACGTTACGAAAGTCGCGAAGCGACGACATGTGCTCTTGCCGTAGTACCGAACCAACTACAGTCGCTTGGGACGTCAATTTATTTAGTGACTGGTTTGTCAGATTGATCTGCCGATCAGCTTGACCGCGCAGCGGTCCGTGGTTTTATGTACCTTATGTCTGTTAGACTCTTCTATTTCTTGAGCTTGATGGTTGCTGGCAATTCGGTGCCTTCGGCGACGAATTTGGTAGAAATCGAGTTTACGCAGTGACGGGTATCTTTCTTGGTGAGCCGTTCGCCAAAAAACACGTGCCCCAAATGACCCTTGCAATTGCTACAAACGATTTCGGTGCGGTAGCCATCGGCATCTTGAATGCGAGTTACCGCACCTTTGATCTCATCGTCGAAGCTCGGCCAACCACAGCCGCTGGCAAATTTGTCATCGCTCTTGTAAAGCGGTGCATTGCATTGACGGCAGATGTAAGTGCCCTTGGCTTTGTTGTTCTCGTACTCGCCGGTCCCTGGCCGCTCGGTACCCTTTTTGAGGATCACGTAAGCTTCTTCTGTCGATAGTTTGTTCCAGCGATCCGACACGATAAACTTCCTTTGCTCTGCGTCTTTGGTCGGCGGTGCGACCACGGTTGGGGGTTTCTCGCCAGCGTTGGCTTCAGGTGCAACCACCCCAGCCGACTTGGCCAAAGTTGTCTCCTGGGTGGATGTTGCCGCCGGCGGTTCGTTTGAGGTGACTGTCATAGCCAACGGCAGCTTGGTGGGCATCGGCAAGTTGTTGTCGTCGCAGCCGCAAATCGCCAAAAAGCAACTCAAGACGCCAAAACAATAGATTTTCATGATAAATTCGCTCCAAGTGAACGCCATGTTAAATTTTTCAGCACGCACGTCCGTTCGGTGCTTACCTCCGACGGACGCCGCTTTGGTGTATTTTGTGACTTCAGCACGCACGTCCGTTCGGAGCTTGCCTCCGACGGACGCCGCTTTGGTGTACTACGACTCGCCGGATCGCACTTTCTCATCGGGCCAAAACGCTTCGAGCGATTTGGCCCGATGAGGCCGAAGTGGCCCCGCGATATGTTCGTACGCCAAAACATGCTCGGGCGGAGGCCAGTGCCACGCCTAACAATCGTGACTGCAATTAAACAGCGGCTGCATACTCGTCTGCCCAACTGGACAGTTGCGCATTGCCAACACGATGGCAGAAGTCGCCAAAGGTTTCTGTAGGCTGTCGATGTTGCTTGAATGCTACGAACACAGGCGTCAGGGTATTCATCAATTCCTCGAAAGGCACTAAGTCCTTATATATTGTATTCAACCGCTTACCCAGCAGTTGGCCGCCTAGAAAGACTGTGTACTTGCCTTTCGTCTTGCCGACCAAGCCTATATCTGAATTATAGGGGCGTGCACAGCCGTTGGGGCAACCCGTCATGCGGACAGTGAAGGCTTCGCTGTCCAAGCCGAGCCGCGACAACTCGATTTCCATTTGGTCCATCAGCGACGGCAGCACCCGCTCGCTTTCGGTGACGGCCAGACCACACGTCGGCAGGGCTACACAGGCCATGGACCACCGTCGGACCGTAGAAATTTCTGCGGATAGCGGCAAGCCATGCTTCTTGATAATGGCCTCCAGTTTGCCTTTGTCACCAGCGGCCACGTCGGTAACTAATATGCTTTGGTGGGCGGTGAGTACCAGATTGGGATTGAGTTCGGCGCAAATCTCGCGAATCGCCGACTTCCAGCGGCGGTCGGCATCGTCGAACAGACGCCCATTTTCCACGTTCCAGCCATAGAACCACTTGCCGTCGCCCTGTTCGAACCAGCCGATGTGGTCGTCGAAGCCATGTACGTCATCGGGCGTACAATCCGGCAACTTGTCACCCAGGTACTTCTCCACTTCAGCCCGAAACCACTCGATACCTTTGTCAGCAATCAAGTACTTCATGCGTGCGACTTTGCGATCGGCGCGATTTCCGTGATCGCGCTGTACTTTGACAACCGCCTCGGCAACCGCACATGCATCCTCGGGCGTTGTAAATGCCATGCGCTTGGCTAGGGCAGGAAAAGTCTTTTTGGCACTGGGCGTCGTGCCCATGCCGCCGCCCACGAGCACGTTGTAGCCGATAATTTTTCCATCGCGGACAACTGCCAGAAAACCTAGATCATTCGTGTAGATATCAACGCAGTTATCCTCGGGCAGCGCGACGGCCACCTTGAATTTTCGCGGCAGGTAGGTGGGCCCATAGATAGGTTCGACATCCTGGGGCTTGTCACCGGCCACCATCGACTCTTCGCCAGTCTGCTCGTCTTTGAGCCACAGTTCGTAATAGGCCGTCGTCTGCGGAGCTAAGTGATCCTTGATCGCATCGGTTAAACGCCGCATCTCAGCGTGCACGGGATCGTTGGTTGGGGCTGGGCAACACATGACGTTTCGATTCACGTCGCCGCAGGCGGCCAGCGTACTGAGCTGCACCTTGCAAATCCGCTGTATTGTTGCCCGCAGATCTTGCTTTAGGATTCCGTGCAATTGCAGGGCTTGCCGCGTTGTACATTTGAGGGTCGCATTGCCCAGTTCGTCGCAGAGGTCGAGGTGCTCGATCATTTGCGCGGCGGTCAGCCGTCCGCCGGGAATGCGCGTACGTGTCATCATGCTGAACTGTTTGCCTGGTGGTTTGCTCGAAGCGAGCTCGTCACCAGCATCTGTGCCCGCCGAGCCCTTTTTGCGGCTGTCGCGATCATCTTGTTGATAGGTGCCATGGAACTTCAGGAGCTGTGTGTTTGATTTAGCAAACTCATCGCTTTGGGTATCGAGATCCTCCTGGATCGAGCCACGGAGAAACTCGCTTTGAATCTTGATCTCTTCAACTGGACTAAGTTTAATATCATCCGCCATGGCGGAGTTTCTCCGGCTAGGAATAAGTGTCTGAATGTATAAAGGTGCGTGCGCGTGACAAAACCCAAAGAGCCGACGGCGCCAGCGGACTGTTGATTTAATGTACGATGGCTTTCCAAGGCCGTCGTACACGCCATCCGACGGCCTCGGAAGGCCATCGTACAACCGCTATATCGCCGAGCTCGATTAAATCAACAGGCCGCTAGCAGCGGGTTCCCTGCTCTTAACTTCAACGGGCCCGAAGTACACCTTGCGCAGTCCACTTATGTTACGCTTCGGCTTCATTTTCTGGTAGGTCAAGTTCTCGGAGCTGGGTATTAATATGGCCTGTTAAAGCTCGCGGAAAGTAGCAGTTTTGATACCCTAGTAACCTCGAAGTCCCACAAAATACACAGTTTGTCAGTTGAGAGACTTGTAATAAACGGCTATCCTTCAGTGGCTGGAACGGTACCCTATGGGCACTTTTGCCGAGGGGTTGAGGCCGTTGCCAGGTTTCGAAGCGTCCGGCGTTTACACGACCCCAGACATTGACGCTAGCCGAGACGTTGTCTGCTCATTCATGTGTTGGAGTTCTGCATGTCGGAATGCCTCTATTACGAAGACCTTGCGATTGGTGACTCTTGGACCAGTTTGGGTCGGACAGTTACTGAAACGGACATCGTAACTTTCGCTTGCATGACCGGCGATTTCGACCCGATGCACGTCGATCACGAATACGCGCGACAGACTCCCTATGGCAAGCCAATAGCGCATGGTCTGTTGGGGCTTTCAATGTTGGCGGGTTTGAGCAGCAATGCACCGCGAGTTAAGACACTGGCCCTAGTCAAAGTGGCCGATTGGCAGTTTCAGCGTCCGGTTTTTGTTGGCGACACAGTACACGCAGTGACTCAGGTCGAGTCCGCTTCGCCGCGCGGACGCCGTAGCGGGGAAGTGGTTTGGTTACGCAAATTAGTCAATCAGCGCGGCGAGTGTGTTCAGTCGGGCCGCTTGGTAACCCTGGTTTCCAGTCATTCCTTTCTGCCACGCTCCCAACCCTTGCCGGCTGGCGGCATGAAGCTGAACAAATTCAAGAAGCCCGCCGTTGACGCTATTAGTGAAAGCTAAAGCATGACGGATTTAGTAAGTCGGGGCGTGCGCGGTGCGACCACTGTGCAGGAGAACTCGCGCGATGCGATACTGCTGGCCACGCGGCAGATGTTGGCGCTGATGATTCGTCGCAATCAAATCGACGCGACGGACATCGCCAGCGCCATCTTTACGGTAACTCGCGATTTGGATGCCGAATTTCCAGCCCTTGCTGCGAGGCAACTGGGCTGGTTGGAAGTCCCCCTGCTGTGCGGTTACGAAATCGATGTCAAAGGTTCGCTGCCGCAGTGCATCCGAGTTCTGATTCATTGGAACACCAGCAGACTGCAGCGCGAGATTCAGCACGTTTACATCCACGAAGCCGTGCGGTTGCGACCCGACTTGTCGAAACTCCCACCCGTCGATTGGCAAGAGCTCGAAGGCTGGATTAGCGACCATCTCACGCAGCCTTAGGAAGAATATGGAATTGCAGTGGAAGGCCAACGCTCAACTCAGTGGTTATCACGCCGCTTGGTGTGTTGCACATTGCCCACAGCAAGTCAGAAATATCGCCGCCCCGCTCCAGGAAGCCGCAATGGAGCTGCATTCGCTGTGTGGCCAACTAAATCTGGATGCAAATCGATTCTGGAACCAAATTCTGACGCTAGCGCCGGTCGCGGACACGCCGCGCGAGTTAGCACAGCGACTGATGCCGCGCTTAGGTCTGACATCTGGGGAACAGCAAACGCGGTTGTCGGCTTGTTTAACCCACTGCCGATCGCAGTTTAGCCAAGCCTATCCAAATTACTTGCCGGACATGGCACTGCGCGAAGGACCACTGCGGAGTTTGTGGGAAGCCCAAGGCCCTGGCTTGCTGCATATGATGGGCGGTTTTACCGAAGAGCAACTGATCATCGGGCAGGCTGAAGTCGTTTTGGTGCAACCCATTGTAGGCGGCATGGGCCAAGCACACTTGACAACCAACCGCGTACACATCGAAGCCCTGCTTACCAACACCGCTCGCGAACTTCCCGAGACGTTGCGACTCGCTTGGCTACTAGCTCAATTGGATTTCGACCGACCGGTGCATAGCGAGCTCTTGAATACCATTCGTCTACATGCAGTGGCTGGTTTGGCGGTGTTACCATCTGTGCTGATGGCTGGACACGAATTGAGTATCTGCCACTACTCGCCAGAGCTCGTGCAGCAAGCCATTGAGTTTTGGAAATTGATGATCCCGAGTATGGAGGCCCACCAATTGGCGATCGTCGTCTCGACATGGTGGGAAACCTATCAAGCCGCGCGCCCACCGTGGCGCGTCGCGCTGGCGGGGCTCGACCAGATGCTTCTGCAACAAAATTGAACTTGGCAAGTTGAACGTGGCAGATTCAACGTGCGCAAGTGCAAGTCGGGGTTTCCTTGTGTTAGCTAGCAAGTTAATCTGACGTGTCGCGGTCTTCCTTGGCCGCGCTTCGCAAACTCTATTGCTCGGTACGAGCAGACAACTTGGAGTGATTTCTATGCAATCCACTGGTACGATTCCGGCGAGCGCTCGCCCACTGAGCGCTGATGGCTTACCTCCCATCTTTGGACACAAAGCCGGTTTGTTCCTGTTGTTTTTCACCGAGATGTGGGAGCGCTTCAGCTATTACGGCATGCGAGCCCTGTTGGTACTTTTTCTAGTAAGCGAAATCGCAGCCGGCGGCTGGGGCTGGACGCGCGAAGGAGCACTTCAGCTCTACGCACTCTACACAGGCTTGGTCTACCTGACGCCGATCCTGGGAGGCATCGTGGCAGACAAATTCATTGGCCACCGTTGGGCTGTGCTACTCGGGGCCCTGCTGATGACGCTGGGGCACGGTTCTATGGCGCTAGAAACGCAAGCAACTTTCTACACGGGACTCGTCTTGCTAATCCTGGGTAATGGGTTTTTCAAACCAAATATCAGCTCGATCGTGGGACAGCTTTATGCCCGCGACGATGACAAAAAAGATGCCGCCTACACGATTTTCTATATGGGTATCAACTCTGGAGCTTTCTTGGGTATCCTACTGTGCGGTTACGTGGGTGAAAAGGTAGGCTGGAGCTACGGCTTTGGCATCGCTGGCATCTTCATGGGACTGGGTATGATCATGTTCTATTTGGGACAACAGGTCCTGGGTGAACATGGGAAATTAAACAAGCTGACCGACGAAAAGTGGAGCTTGGACGACTCACCAGCTCCAGCAGAGGATTCGCACGTCATCTCGGATCGCTTGATCGTGATTGGCATCCTCTCTTTTTTCACCATTTTTTTCTGGATGGCCTTCGAACAAGCCGGCGGATCGATGACGATTTTCGCCAAGGATTACACCGGTCGCGTGATGAGTGGCGGTTATGCTAGCGCTTTTTTCTGGAGCAACACTGCTTTTGCAATCATACCACTGGCGGTTGTAACCTATGTTCTATCGAAACTTGTGCGAGCCACCTACGCACAAATTCCACTTTCCAATTTGGTCATCATCACCAGTTTCGGAATCGTATGGATGATTGCGTTGTGGATGGTTGCCAAAGAATTCCGTATGCGAGCCTTTGAAATTCAGTTTCCGGCGGCCGAGTCTGGCGAAACGATCACAACCACACTGCTCGACGATCAGCCCCTACAGCCAGGACAAAATCTCTTTGTCGTAGATATGGAACGCAAGGCGGGCAACGGCAAGCTGAGAATCATTTCGGAGGAGCAAGCTGACGTTTTCGAAGGTGAATTTGCGGCAACGGTCATCCGCGAAAAACAGAATGAAACGGAGATTCCAGCCTCTTGGTTCCAAATCTTAAATTCCTTTTTTATCATCTCCTTCGCCCCCATCTTCAGCCGAATTTGGGAGAGTAGGGTCAATCCCTCTGCGCCGGTCAAATTCGGAATGGGCCTGATCCTGCTCGGCCTAGGATTCGGTGTGCTCGCGCTGGGCAGCATGGGGATCTCCCAAGGCGACATGTCGGCTGAAGTTAGCATATGGTGGCTGGTTATCGCCTACTGGTTTCATACGATGGGTGAACTGTGCGTTTCTCCCGTGGGTCTGTCGTACGTCAGCAAATTGGCACCGATCAAGTTTGTTGGACTTATGTTCGGCGTTTGGTTTCTGGCCACCGCCATTGCCAATTATTTGGCCGGTTGGACAGGCAGTTTCATCGACAAAATTTCTGAAGCTTACGGTCTGACTGCGTTCTTCATGATCTACACGCTAATTCCAGTTGGAGCTGGGATTGCCATCTGGTGCATGAACGGCTGGATGAAGAAGAAAATGCACGGCATCGAATAAAAGCCTGTTATTTGTCTCACAGCCCAGGCGGAGACTCCAAGACAGTCCGTTTCTGGGCCGGAGTCCATATAGAAAGTGCCAGGATCGCGCTGGAGTCTGGGCTTTGTCGCGTATGTTGTTCGCAATCTCGGCGTGAATACTCTAAACTGGAGGTGGAACACAATGGATTTGTACGTTACGTGCGGACCAACGTGCCACACTTAGCGTAGCTAGCTAGTGAGAAAAATTCCTGCATGAGTGCCAGACCCCTACCACTGATTGCCAGACCTATGCCCAGGTACTCCTGCTCGTCCTCGACAGCTTGGGATTACCTCGGTTGGATTCGCCTTGCGACCATTTGCTCGGCGATTCTACTCTCCTGCGGCACAAGCACTTTTCTGCTCGATGAAGCTTGTGTCCGCGCGGCCGAACCAACTAGGCCAGGGATTGATTTTGAAAACGATCTGATCCCAGTGTTCACCAAACTGGGTTGCAACGCTGGGGCTTGCCACGGATCTGCAATGGGACGCGGAGGCTTTAAGCTGTCGCTGTACGGCGGAAATCCACCTGCCGACTACAGTGCGATCGTGCATCAGCTTGAGGGCCGCCGCGTCAATTTGTCTCGACCCGACCAAAGCTTGGTGATCCTCAAACCAACAGAAGCTATAGCCCACGGCGGTGGCTTTGTCATGCAAGACACGGAAAGCCACCGCTTGCTGCTAGATTGGATCTCGCAGGGCGCCAGTTATCAAGCGCGAAACAAACTTGAGCGGATTATTGTCGAGCCCAGCCGCGTGGTCGCAGTCGTTGGCGATCGACTGAGTCCCACCGTGTCGGCACACTATGACGACGGCACGACGCGCAATGTGACTGATTGGGTGGTGTTCAGGTCGGAAGATTCGTCTGCGGTCAGTATCGACGATACGATCGGCAACATGACTGTGCATCGTGATGGCAGGCATATCGTCATCGCGCGTTACCTGGGCGAAGTGATACCGATCGAAATCTTGGTGCGACCCAGCGATGTCAATTTTTCGCAAGCAGTTCAGCAACCCAATAATTTTATCGACCAAGAAATTGGCCAAGCGCTGACCACGTTGGGCTTACCCGCGTCGCCGTCAAGCGATGACGACGACCTTCGTCGACGGATTACGCTGCATCTAACGGGGCGGCTACCCGAAATCGCAAATAACCAAGCGCTCCGCTTGGATCGCGCGGCACTGATAGAAGACCTAATAGACTCCGAAGAATTCGTAGAATACTGGACTTTCCAGTTTGAGAAGCTGCTGCGAGTTCGGCCGCAACCCAACGATACACTCGGTACCGCAGCTTATCACCGCTGGTTGTCGGAACAAATTCGACATTCTGTCGGTTTCGACGAAATCGCGCGCACGCTGATTTTGGCCAGTGGCGATTCGCACCAATACGGTCCAGCCAACTTCTACCGTTCATCCAAAGGGCCGCGAGAACAAGCCGAGTTTTTTAGCGAGCTGTTCTTGGCGAGCCGGTTGAGGTGTGCCAACTGCCACAACCACCCACTGGATCGTTGGACTCAAGATGACTATCACGGACTTGCAGCCATCTTTGCAAAGATCGATCCAGGTCAGGTCGTGAACGTGAAACCGAAAGGTGAGGTCATACATCCTCAGACTCTCGAACCTGCGCGACCGAAGATTCCGGGCGAATATTTTCTCGATGTCGAACAGGCATCGGTAGACTACAGACCTCAGCTAGCACAGTGGTTGACCAGCCGCGAGAATCCCTACTTTGCCAAGGCGCTCGTCAATCGATTGTGGAAGCACTTGATGGGACGTGGACTAGTTGAGCCCGTCGACGATTTTAGAGCCACCAATCCCGCCACCCATCCCGTTTTGCTAGACAAGTTGGCGGAGCATTTTGTTAAGGGCGGTTACGACTTCCGCAAGACGTTGCGATTGATTGCAAACAGTTCGGCTTACGCGCGCAGTTCGCATACGTTGCCGGACAATCGCGACGATGATCGATTCTACGCGCACGCGTTATCCACGCCAATGGAAGCGGAGGTCTTGGCAGATGCGCTCACGGATGTGCTTGGAATAGCCGAAATCTATGGCGATCTGCCGCGAGGTACGCGAGCTGTGTCTCTGATTGATGTAGAAACTTCCGCTACTTCTCTGGACTTACTGGGTCGCTGCGATCGCAAGGACTCGTGCGAGAACGTCATTGGGGCTGCTGATGGATTGACTCAGAAACTGCATTTGTTCAACGGCGCATTGTTGAACGCGCGCATCGCAAATCCAGGCAGTCGGCTCGACAAGATGTTAGCCATGGGAATGCAGCCGCCAACAATTGTCGAAGATTTCTATCGTGTGGCGCTCGGACGCGAACCGAGCGAAATGGAACGGCTGCACTGGTTGCAGCAGTGCCAAGCATTGCCCGATGCTCTCGAGCACGGCTATATTGAAGCGGTGCGCAGTTTGTTGGAGGATTTTGTATGGGCTTTAGTAACTAGCCAAGAATTTATAACCAAATGAGCTTTGCGATGACATCTCCAATTTACTGCGACGGCTTGCCACGCCGCAATTTTGTGCGTGTTGGCGGACTGTCGGCCCTGGGTTTAGGTCTTGGAAACTTGTTCCAAATGCAGCGATTGGCTCCAGCGGCTGACTCGCCCGCGGCTGCCCCAAAAGCCAAAGCCTGCATCTTGATTTGGCTGGACGGTGGCCCGAGTCATTTAGAAATGTTTGATCCCAAAGCCGAAGCGCCAGCGGAAGTGCGTGGACCGTTAGCGTCGATTGCTACCAAGTTGCCAGGGGTACGCTTTGGAGAATGTTTCGAGCGCTCGGCAGCAATTATCGACCACCTGGCGGTCGTGCGCTCCATGACGTCTCCGCTCGGCGAACACAACTTCGGCACTCATTACATGATGACCGGATACAAGCCTTCGCCGTCGCTGGCATACCCCACGTTCGGAGCGACGCTGGCGGCATTGCGAGCAACTCCCGGGGTGTTGCCACCCAACATCGCCGTGCCACAGTTTACGAAAAATATTTCTGGCAATGGGTTTTTGTCGGCCAGCTCTGCTCCGTTTTCGTTGGGCGACAACCCAGAGCGCGCTGATTTCAAAGTCCGCGACTTAGACTTCTACCACGGATTGGATTTGCTACGGCTGGATCGGCGCCGACAATTTGTCGAAGACTTAAATGCATTCAGCCGCGCGCAAGACGCACAGGGCACAATGCCGGAGGACTCGGATCTCCAGCGAGCCTACAACTTGATTGCGTCCACCGAAGCCAAGCGGGCTTTTGACCTGAGCGAAGAGCCCGATAGCCTGCGAGCTCGGTACGGTCGCACCGGCGGCAACGGACTCGGACAAAGCTGTCTGCTTGCTAGACGTTTGGTCGAGCGAGGTGTGCCCTTTGTGACGGTCAACAGCACCGGTTGGGACACGCACCAAGATCTGAAGTTTTTAAAGGAGCGCTATCCAGGCGATCCCAACGCGCACCTTCCCGCGCTAGATCGCGCCCTGAGCGGGCTGGTTTCTGATCTTCGGGATCGCGGCCTGCTGGATCAAACGCTGGTGATCGTGATGGGCGAGTTCGGGCGTACGCCCAAGATAAACTCCAATGCGGGTCGCGACCACTGGCCCAATGTTTTCAGTGTGGTTCTAGCTGGTGGCGGCGTGCAGGGTGGGCAAGTCGTCGGTAGTAGCGATTCGCTAGGGGAATTCCCCAAGGACAATCCCATAACCCCAGCCGACCTGGCGGCCACCATCTATACGCTGCTGGGCATTGATCCCGCTCTAGAGCTGCGCACTAGCGACGGTCGCGCAGTCCGTATTGCAGCGGAAGGTGCGCGGGTCATCCGAGAATTGATGACATGAGTACTCGAATATGTGCATCCTGGGTGTCATCCGTCGCGTTCCAGAAATGGCTTTGCTTTCACGTCTTTATTGCATTTGCATGGCTAACGGAGTGCGCTGCGTACATATCTGCACAAGCTCCGATTACTGCCCTGGCAATTTCGCCTGGCGGCGACTCAGTGGTAGCCGGTTCACAAGCGGGGCTGCGGACGTACGGTTGGCCCCTATTGAAGCTTGACCGGGAAGTGCAGGCAAGTTTTAGCAACTTACATGATCTCCAGTTTTCACCGGATGGACGGCGATTGGCCGTGGCGGGCGGCGATCCAGCGGACTCCGGCCGCGTCGAGATTTTATCTTGGCCGGAACTCAGTCCAATTCGCTTGTTGGCTAGTCAGCAGGACTGCGTTAGCAAAGTTCAATGGCTGAGCGACGACGAACTCGTATCATGCAGTCTCGACCGGAGCGTAGTTGTTTGGAGCATCAGCGATGGCCAATCCAAACGAGTTCTTGACGGACATTCGCGGGGTATTACCGCGTCGGCATTCCTACAGGAATCCGGTGTGCTCGTGACTGCGGGTTTGGACCAAAGCCTGCGAGTCTGGAAAGTTGACACCCGTGAATTGCTGCATAGCCTGACCATCCATACTCAGCCCGTCAACGCGCTTGCCGCGCGTCCACGGATCGATGGTCTTGGGTGGGTCGCCTCCGCCAGCGACGACCGCACGGTTCGTTTTTGGCAACCAACGATTGGCCGCATGGTGCGCTTTGTGCGTCTACCGGCTCGACCATTGGATATTTGTTGGCTCAGGGATGGTTCGCAAATCTTGGCTGGGTGCGATGACGGAGCTGTTTATTTTATCGACCCCGATTCTGTTGAAATCACCCGCAGACAATCGCTAATGGAAAGTGGCTGGATTCACTCATTGGCCACGGACCCACAAAGTGGTCGAACGATTGCCGGCGGCAGCCAGGGAGCTCTAATGCTTGTGCCAGAGCAGTAGCAACTTTGATGTATTCAAATCTTGACTTCGCGAGCGTCTTTGGGCAGGTGGTTATTCATCCAGATGGGTGCTGCGAGGAACCAACCAGCGGTGCCGACCAGCGCAGACCATTTGACGGCTTCTAAGGGTAGCAGGCCAACGAAGTAGAGCAGACTGGGGATGGCGACTGCCGCAATCGAACTTAGCGAAACAATTTTTGCGGGTAGGTTCATGACTTAACGCCTCGATGGATGGCAGAGTCGGATTGGGTGAACTTACTAAGCAACAAATATAGTGCTCCGCAAGCTAGCCAGCATGGAATCACTGCATAGGCTGCAAATAGTTTATCGGGGAACAGCGCCGTTGGCACCAAGATCAGGTATAGTCCGAGCGCGACGGGTAGCACCCAAGCGAGCAGAACCGCCACGTTGATCGAGTGGCCTGAGTAAACGGCATACTCGTCGCGCAGTCCGATCTTCCGCATTAGGTAATAGTCCACCACGATCACGGCGCCCATCGGTCCAAGTACCGTTCCATAGGTGCCGACAAAGCCTAGTAGTTGGGCGGATAAATTTGGGAAAGCACCGGCGATGGTTGCGACGGCGCCAGCCAGGAGCGTCATGGCGGTTCGGGAACTCTTGGGCAGTACGCCTTGAAATGCCAAGCCTGCGCGATAGATGGTGGGGTTGGCAGTCGTCCAGCCGGCAATGACTACGCAGAGGATTCCCGTCCAGCCGAGCGATTGAAAAGCCAGCAAACCTGGATTGGCACTGACTTTTCCGTCCGCGCCCAGCGCCAGTTGCGGCGTTAGTTTTATGAGTGCAGCGAGCATCAGTGCGGCCGCGATCCAGGCCATGTAGTGCCCGAGAAACATCCCGATCGCAGGTGCCCAACCCGACGCTGAGCTACGGGCAAAACGAAAGATCGACAAATCCGCCATTCCAAAGTGCATGGCACCATTGCACAGCCAAGCAAAAACAACAATCTGCCAAAATCCAAACGACTGCGGACCATTCTTTTCTTGGACAAAGGCGATGGCATCGTTCCAGAATTTCCCGTCAGCGATGGTGGAGAAACTTGTCGCCTGCAACTGTGTCAGCGAAACAATGCCGCAGACTGCGAATACAGCGATCATCCAGGGCGCAGCAATGTTGGCGGTGTTGGCGACGCGCTCGTATCCGCCCGCTGCTACCACAGCGATCACAGCCCCAACTACGACCACCAAAGCAGTAAATGCAGGATTGCTAAAACCGAACATTTCGGTGGGCACGTCAAAGGCGATTCCAAATGGTACTCCGACCGCTGAAGCGGAAACGGTGACCATGGCACCTGCTAAAAAGCAGAACAACAATCCGTTGACTAGGTTGTAGAATTTGACGAGCGAAGTCCCAGCGATTCGCTCTAACTGGTAATAGAGCGTCATGCGCTTGGCCATCGCGATGGGCGTAACCAAAAAACGCCATGTGAGCACGGCTAAAAAATTCCCGAGTAACAAGCCCAGTATTAAATCCTGGAGACTCGCGCCAGC
>JBGSJL010000029.1:0-47221 GCA_041741955.1 Pirellulaceae bacterium
GTGTAGCTCTGATTCAACGCGAAATCGTTGACCGTCGAAAATTTAAATCCGACCATCGGCTCGATGATACCGCCGTAGCGATAGGGTTCGCGACGCCAAGTCTTGTTGATTTCAAAGTTGCTCATGCCGAACGCATTAAGGCTGTCGCCAAGTACGTAGACTCGTGTTCCCAACTGCGGATCGTTGCGGTCAATGAAGGGATTCACGGGCGTCGTGAGACTGTTCGTGTCCGCAGGGTTAAAGCGGTTGATTCGTTCTTGGTAGATCTCGTCGTACACGTTCGGGCCACCAATGTGTCGGAAGCTGGCCAGCCAGCCAGATCGTTCGCTGGTCATAAAGCCGATGTCGTAACGGTTTCCCCAACCGAAGTCTCCCGTGTTTCGGGAGGTTTCTGTCTCGGGGCGCGAAACCCACAAGTAGGTTCTATCGTAGGAAGCAAACCAGCCCGTATGGGCTCGCTTACGCGGTGACTTCTCTAGCATCTCGTCGACATCGACGGGTGCAAAGAATTGCCAGTCAGGATCAAATTCCAACGGTTCAGCAAACGGATGGTAAGCTGGTCCATTGGGTAAGTTTCGCCCTTGTCCCAGGACATAAGGGCCGGTTACTATCAGCGTAACCGCAGCGAGAGCTCGCAGAGCTAAATTGAGCAACGACATAACTACCTTCCACCGTAGCAAACGGAATCGCCCCCACGCGTCCGATCTCGAGTAGACCGGCGCACGCACAAATTTCTGGTCGTGCCGGTAGTATCGGATAGTCCACTAAACAGAGTTGAGTCACTCTAGGTAAACCTTGTCGAAAATACGCTTTCTCGTGCCTAGACGTATTGTGAAGCTCGCCGATTGGTTAGCTGGAGGAATTAGGTAATCAATCTGTGTTTGCTGGTATTGTGGGATAGGCTTCCAGCCTGACTAAGTGGGATAGGCTTCCAGCCTGTCTAAGTGGGATCGACAGGCTAGAAGCCTATCCCACGTGGGATCGACAGGCTAGAAGCCTATCCCACGTTGAGAGACCGACACCAATTATCCGTCCGATTCTTGCCCTGGGGTGTCTTACTAAAACGTTTTCGGCGTTATGGAACGCTTCTTAAACACCCAACCACGGGCGAACTACGCACATCGTCAACAATGTGACTAAGACGATCGCGATCAAATTCAAATAGAATCCGGCTCGGACCATTTGCAGAATCGTGATTTTGCCAGCCCCGAAAACAATCGCGTTGGGGGGCGTGGCGACCGGCAGCATAAACGCACAACTGGCCGCTACGGTTGCGGGAAAGATGAGCAAGTAAGGGTGAACACCCAAGCCGGGAGCCAGCGCGGCCAGCACCGGAACCAACGATGCCGTTGTCGCTGCGTTGGACGTCAGCTCAGTCATGAAGATGATGACCGAGGTCACAATTAGGACTAGCACAATTGGCGGCAACGCCGCAAACAGGCCCGCTTGGCTGCCGATGAACTCGGCCACACCATTGGCTTGCACCGCCGCAGCCAGACTCAATCCGCCGCCGAACAAGAACAAAATTCCCCATGGCATACGTTCTGCCGAACGCCAATTCATCGTAAATTGTCGCGTGCGCAGGTCGACCGGAATTAGAAATAGCAGCATGGCTCCGATCATGGCGATGACGCTATCCGACAAATTAGCCAACGGCTGAAGCTTGGCCTGGCTCCATGGCCATTGAAGTCCAACGAGCAACGGACGAAACAACCATAGCCCGACCGTCAGCGAGAATACGATCAGCGTTATCCACTCGCCGCGATTAATGCGACCAATCTTCCGTAGCTCCCCAGCCACCATTTCCCGACCGCCCACCAACGCGACCCCGCGAATAGGAAATATCCAGCGCGTCAGGACCACGTAGATCATAGGCAGAAAGACTACTGCGAAAGAAACGCCAATCGGTAACCAGCCAGCGAAGCTAAAGTCCTGTCGATACTCGGGGGCGATGTTGTTGCGCACAAAGCCAATAAGAAACGTGTTGGTAGGCGTGCCAATAATAGTCATGATCCCACCCACAGACGCCGAGTAGGCAATCGCCAACAATAGGCAAGTTGCAAATTGCTCTTGCCCCTGAGTGCTTGCGGAAGAGGTACTGGGGGAAGCACTGCTGGGCGAGGAAGCCGTCCCGTCGGTTTGGGGCGCGTGGTCGCTTGCGTGTTGCTTCCCTAACAGCGCAATTACACTCAGGGCAATGGGTAGCATCATCGCGGTTGTGGCGGTGTTCGAGACAAACGCGCTTAATACGGCGGTGACTAACATAAATCCCGCAACCATCGCCGACGCAGAGGTGCCGACAGTTCGTAGGGTCAATAGAGCCATGCGTTTTCCTAGTCCCCAGCGCTCCATCGACAACGCAATCACAAATCCGCCAAAGTAAAGGAAGATGAGTGGGTCAGCATACGGAAAGCACGATTGCTGGGCCGTGGCCACTCCCATGAGTGGAAACAGCACGATAGGCATCAGAGCCGTGACGCTGATTTCGACCGCTTCGGTAAGCCACCAGACTCCCATCCAAATCATGACTGCCAAGGTAGCGCGGCCCGCCCAGAGGAACTCTACGTTTTGTTTGTCGGCGTTGAGGAATTGCGTTGGCAGCAGCCACAGTGTCACTATGCACAGTGCGGGCCCAAGTACCAATCCCGACCACTGGAGTAGGTTGTTCTGCGGGTACTCATCATGGCCAGCTGCGTTTTGCATGCTTGGATTTTGCAGATTGCGATATGAATATTGGAGGAGGCGGACCGCTACGCTTAAAACTGGGGCTCGTTGACCAAGTCTGGAAACTTAAACCTGAACTTAAACATAAACCTGATCGACGAGTTCAAGCTCAGGTTTAAGTTTAGCCTCCTCAGAAGAAACTGAGGGTAGCTAATGGGATTCGAGTAGCTGGTCTTATAGGTTTTATGCAGTTTCACCTACTAATTCTTCCGAAGAGCCCAGGTTTAAGGTCAAATAATTGGCGGACCACGGACGGTCAGAAACGTAACACATTTTGCATCCGCTGTTTCTACCTTGCTTGTTCGTCCGAGACCGATGATAATACAGTTTGTAAGTCCCACCCAAAAATGCTCCAATTATTCCACGAGAGCAAAAATTGTTTTCAAACCGATCCTTGGTTTTCCAATCCAAACTGAGCTGTATTTTGCTTGGGCTGGGCATGGTCGCTTGGCATGCGATTCATGCGTCTGTCGCTTGCGCCGGCGAGCCTGAAGACTCTCAGCACCTAGCTCGACAACCTGATGCCGAGCGGTTTTTTAGCGAACGCGTGCTACCCGTCTTGCGCGATCAATGCTTTGAGTGTCATTCGCACGCAAGCGATGAAGCCAGCGGCGGCCTGATGCTGGACTCGCTGGTGGGTATCACCACCGGTGGTTCCCGGGGCTCGGCATTAGAGCCAGAACACTTGCCCAGTAGCCTGCTGCTGCGTTCGATTCTTTATCAAGACGAGTCCTTGCAGATGCCGCCGTCCGGCAAATTGCCAGATTCTGAAATCGCTGCGCTGCGCACTTGGATCGAGCAAGGCGCGAACGTACCGCCTCAGATGCGCGGCCAAATTCCTACCAACAGCGAAAGCCAGCCATTGCGGACCAACCCAGCCGACCACTGGGCCTATCGCGCACCGCTTCGATGGCACAATCAGGTGGTTGTTCAGCCGCCGGAAGTCGCAAACTTCATCGATTCGATTGTCTTAAAAGGATTGCACGCGGCGGGCCTGTCGCTCTCACCGCCGGCTAACCGCGACGTGTTGCTCCGCCGACTGAGCTACGATCTCAGCGGTTTGCCAGTTAGCCCACCAGCGCTGCGGCGAATGCTCGACGATCCCCGCGACACAAATGATATCGTCCGCGAGTGGTCCGAGCAGTTGCTGGCTTCGCCCAGTTTCGGCGAGCGCTGGGCCAGGCATTGGATGGACGTTTCTCGCTACGCGGATAACAAGGGTTACGTCTTCAAAGAAGATCGCGAGTATGCTGAAGCCTTCAAGTACCGCGATTGGCTGATCGATGCCTTCAACACGGATATGCCGTACGATCAGTTCGTCTCGCTGCAACTGGCCGCTGATCTATTGGTGCCAGAAAAACAAGCTATTGAAAATAGCGAAACAGAAACCAACGCCAACTTGCCCGCATTGGGCTTTCTGACTTTGGGACGTCGCTTCCTCAACAATCAACACGATATCATTGATGACCGTTTGGACGTCATTACGCGTGGCCTGATGGGCATGACGCTGGCCTGCGCACGATGCCACGATCATAAATACGATCCGGTTTCGCAAGCCGACTACTATGCGCTATTCGGTGTGCTGCTAAATACCGATGAACCCGGCGGTGGAGCTTGGCCACATCGATTGGCGGATTCGACAGAGGACCGCGCATCCCATGTGCTGATTCGCGGCAGTCCGAGAAATCAGGGCGAGCAGGTGGATCGACGTTTCGTAGCGCTGCTTGCGCCAGACAAAGTTCCCTTTTCAATCGGCAGTGGACGCAGCGAGCTAGCTGCTAAAATTGTAGATCCTCAGAACCCATTGACCGCTCGCGTATTCGCAAATCGCGTGTGGATGCAACTTACCGGCACGTCGCTGGTGGAGAGTCCCAGCGATTTTGGCTTGCGCTGCGGACCGCCCAAACAGGCCGAGCTGCTAGACCAATTGGCGATCGAACTTATTCAAAGCGGGTGGAGTTTGAAGCAATTGATTCGCACCATTGTTTCCTCGGGTGTTTATCAACAGTCCAGCGATTTCCGGGCGGAGGCCTATGAGGTCGACGCCGAGAATTCGCTGTACTGGCGCATGAATCGAAGACGATTGGACTTTGAAGCCTTGCGCGATACGCTACTGTCTCGAGCTGGAGAACTTGATCCCGCAATGTACGGCAAGTCGCAGCCTATTGACACAACGCCGTTAACACACCGACGTACAGTGTATGCCTACATCGATCGCCAAAATTTGCCTCCTGTCTTCCGCACGTTCGATCTAGCAAGTCCTGATACGCATTCACCCATGCGGGCTCAGACGAGCGTTCCTCAGCAAGGCTTGTATCTGCTCAACAGCGACTTCGTGGCAAAAATTTCTCAACAGTTGGCGGGGCGTAGCCTGCAAGTTTCCGGTCATAACTGGCGGCGCGTCGTTTGGCTCTTCGAACAGGTTTGCGCGCGAACCCCTAGCGATGTCGAGTTGTCGTTGGCGCTTGGTTTCGTCGAGGCGCAAAGCCGATTGGGTGCTGCTGACTCAAGCAACGAATTTGGTCCACTGGCTCAGTTAGCCGCTTCGCTGTTGGCTACTAACGAGATTGCTTACCTCGATTGAAATTCTCGAAAAATGACACATCGCGCTAGCCATCATCGAAAACAACTTGACAATGTTGAGGCACTTTCCAGACGCGAACTGTTGTGTCGCAGCGGTATGGGCTTTGCCGGTGTAGCTCTACAGCACTTACTCCAAGAGCAAGGTCGAGCTGAGCAGCAATCGGATCAGAGAACAAATGTGGGTAGCAATCCCTTGCTGCCCAAACTGCCGCCATTTGCCGCCACTGCCAAACGAGTGATTCATATATTCGCCAACGGTGGCCCCAGCCATGTGGACACTTTTGATCCCAAGCCTTTGATTGCCAAGTACGCTGGGCAACCTTTGCCTGGCGACACGCCGAAAACGGAGCGCAAGACGGGAGCTTTGTTTCCGAGCCCCTTCAAATTTCGCAGGTATGGAGAGTCTGGAACCGAGGTTAGCGAGCTGTTTCGACACACTGCACAGCACGTCGATGACATATGCGTCATTCGATCGATGCATGCCGACGTCCCCAATCACGAGCCATCTCTGCTGTTGATGAACACGGGTGAAGCTCGCTTGGTGCGACCTAGCATGGGTTCGTGGATGACCTATGGACTCGGTACCGACAATCAAAATTTACCGGCCTTTGTCGCCATGTGTCCAGGTGGATACCCGATCCAGGAATCGCAGAACTGGCAAGCGGGTTTCCTACCGGGTATTTTTCAGGGCACCTATGTCGATACCAAGCATCAGCAAGTTGAAAAACTGATCGAGAACGTACGCAACGAGCGCGTGGATTTGTCCGCCCAGCGACGCCAACTCGATTTGTTGCAGGAATTAAACCGCATCCACTTGGGCTCGCGCGAACACGATCCGCAATTGGAAACCCGCATTCAATCTTTCGAGCTCGCGTATCGTATGCAGATGGAAGCGGCAGAAGTCTTCGATATCTCGCGCGAAACTCAGCATACGCTACGAGCCTACGGTCCGGGCGTACAGGCAAGGCAGCTATTGATCGCGCGGCGTCTGATCGAACACGGTGTGCGCTATGTGCAGGTCTGGCACGGAGCGGGCCAACCCTGGGATAATCATGACGACATCGAAGTCCAGCACCGTAAATTGGCAGGCCAGTGTGATCAGGCAATTGCTGCCCTGATCTCCGACCTGAAGGACCGTGGTCTGTTTGAAGAGACACTTATTATTTGGGGCGGCGAATTCGGACGAACGCCCACGGTCGAATTACCTAAGGAGGGAGCCAACCAAGGAAAAGTTAACGGGCGCGATCACAATCACTGGGGTTTCAGCATGTGGCTGGCGGGCGGAGGAGTTCGCGGAGGCTATGTCCACGGTGCCACCGATGAATTCGGATTCAAGTCGGTTGAGGACCGCGTTCACGTTCACGATTTGCATGCGACCCTGCTGAAACTCTTGGGCTTCGACCATGAAAAGTTTACGTATCGATGGGCTGGCCGCGATTTTCGTCTGACGGACGTACACGGTCGGGTCATTGACGCATTGATTGCGTGATCGCTGTCCCGCTGCCTGACTCGCCAACTATTTCGGAACGACGCCACTAAGTGTTTTCAAGAAGGCTGTTATGCGGCGGACATCTTCTTGATTGACTTCTTGGCCACATTGATATTCCAACATAATCGCTACAGTTTCTTCCAGCGAATCCACGGAGCCGTCGTGCAGGTAGGGTCCTGTCAGCGCGACACTTCTTAGTTGGGGGACCCGAAACACATGTCGATCTCGATCGAGTCCCGTTACGTTGAAACGACCCAGATGCTCGGGGGCTAAATCGTTGTCTGTAAAGTAGGGCTGCTTGGCGCCCATCAGTTGAAAGAGCGTACCACCTACACCGGCACCTTGATGGCAAGCGTAGCAGCTGAATTTCTTGAATAGGTAGTAGCCACCAAACTCATCGGACGAAAGCGCCTGCTCATCTCCGGACAGCCACTGGTCAAACTTCGAATTGGGTGTAACCAACGAGCGCTCGTACGTTGCGATGGCCGTGCTGATCCGCTTAGCCGTAGGCTCGCCGCCGAGTAACGATTTGAAATCGCGAATGTACGCGGGGTTGCTGCTAACGTACTTGGTGGTGCGCTCCCAAGTGGAACCCATTTGAGTTGGACTGTTCATGGGGCCGTCGACGTGTTCTTCCAGTGAAGCTGCACGCCCGTCGTAAGATTGCACATAGTTGAAGGCGGCATTGAGCACGGTGGCAGTATTGAGCGAACTTTTCTCGCCGTTGGAACCGATGGCTTGCGCAAGTCCATCCACGCCGCCCTTTTCGATATTGTGGCAGGTCGCACAGGAGATACGTCCGTTGCCAGACAATCCAGGATCGTGAAATAGTCGCCGCCCAAGCTCGACGATATTCAAATCGAGGTCCAGTAGGGGGACCAAGGTTGGAATGGGTTCGTTGCAGCGGCCGACGGCCGCGACATATTTGGGCTGTGGCTTTTCGGGTTGAGCAATTGGTTCTGGTAGGCTTTCAGGACTACCTCCGAACCCCAGGCCAATGCCAAGCCCAATGACTACATTGACTATCGAAACTAACGCAAAACCTCCGTATGTTTTCAGTGGACTTGCTCCGCGCACCGGAAAACCATCGAGTTGGCAGACGTCGGTGTTATCGTTAAATTCATCTTTGCCGTCGATAACAGCGCCCTCGATAACTGCCACGTCCACGACCGGCTTCGTCGTTAAAGATTTTTCATTTTCATCGGAGTCTGCTGCGACTGATTTAATTGCATTTGGGTCCAGAGCGTTGGCCTTGGTCGACTGCGGGGTGTCGAAGTTGGTCGGTTTGATGGGCATAAAAAACATCTTCGTCGGCTAGTGCATTCTGCGTGGGACATCGCGATGGCAATCGGACAACTCAAACGCCAGCGAGCGGCGACGGCCCAGTCGCTGGTGGTTGCCGTTGCAAATCGCAATACGGGCAATTGAAGTTTAGATCACACTTGCGCTGCGACAGGCAAAACCGATTCATGCTAGCGGACGTTGCCCAGATAACTCTGCAACTGACAACCATGCGTCCCTCAATTTCGCTGCTCAACAAACACTCGCGCCAGTCCGGACTACGATCACAATTGGCAAAATGCCAACAACCAGGTCTATGCGGGTCGATTCATCTAGTTTTTTGACACTACTTCTTGCCCATTTTGAACAGTCAGATTTCGCAACCTAAGATATTTTTGGAGCGGAGGAAGACGCTTCAGAAAGCAGGAGCTTTCTCACCCCCCGTGTGAGGCGAGCCGGTTGATCTTTCAATCGGTTTCGCCTTTTTTTATTGGCTTTGACTCGCGATTGCGCTGCACAGTATTTGCTGCACAGTATTTATCGAACAATACATTTATCGAACAATACCAGCTCGAAGCGCCAGCGAGTGGCTCTCAGCATTTCTCGAATAGTACCAACACGGAAGCCAAATGCGGTTAGTCTTTTTAGTGTGCGAGCGGTAAAATGCCGTGACGCACTAATTCTTTCCGACAACAACCCGTACTTGCTAGTGGCGAATGAAACCCGAATTCACCGAGCAGCAGTCTTTAGTGGGACTTAATCGCTCTGAGCAATTGAGCTTGAATGCGACGCTTCCGCCAGCGGAAATTCCAGGATTCCAAGTTGAGCGGTTGCTGGGCCAAGGAGCGTTCGGACAAGTTTGGCTTGGTCGCGACTTGAATACGGGTCGCCAAGTTGCCATCAAATTTTATTTGCATTGCGGCGGCGTCAATTGGTCGCTACTTCGCCAGGAAGTGAAACACCTCGTCAACATGTCTACTGGACGATACATCGTTCAGGTGCTCGGAGTGGGTTGGGAGGCACAGCCACCCTACTACGTCATGGAGTATTTGGAGAATGGTTCGCTCCAAGACCAAATCCGCGAGCGCGGAACTTTCACGGTGTCAGAAACCGTGTCGATGTTTCGCGAAATCGCCGATGGCTTGAGTTATTCGCACGGCAAAGGCGTGTTGCATTGCGATCTCAAGCCCGCCAATGTGTTGCTCGACCATGATCTGCGCCCGCGGCTAGCTGACTTTGGGCAGAGTCGGATGTCGGACGATCAAACACCGTCGTTGGGTACGTTGTTCTTTATGGCTCCTGAGCAAGCCGACCTGCAGGCTTCGCCGGACGCAGCCTGGGATGTTTATGCGCTGGGTGCGATTGCCTACACGATGCTGGTTGGCAGCCCTCCCTACCGAAACGCCGAGGCCGTGGAGAAGCTCGATTCTGCAGCTTCGTTGCCCGAACGCTTGGGCCGATATCAGGCGACATTGCGCTACGCCCAGCGACCTCGTTTGCACTATCGCCGCCGAGGAGCAGACAAGAGCTTGTGCCAAATCATCGATCGCTGTCTGGCTCCAGAACCGGCGCAACGATATCGCAATATTCAGCAAGTCATAGCAGCCATCGATAGTCGCAATCAGGCGCGGTCGCGACGTCCCTTGGTCTGGATGGGGATCCTCGGTCCGCTTCTGCTGCTTTCGCTCATGTTGTGGTTTTCAAACTTTAGCATTTCACTGGCCAAACAAGAGTCGCTCGAACAGGTTCTGGAGCTCTCGTTACGTGGCAATCTGCAAACGGCCAAGTACGCAAAGTCCACGATGGAAAGCGAAATTAAGTCACTCTTTCAGTTGGTCCAGCGCGAGGCATCTTTGCCTGAATTGGCAAACCTGCTGGTCGACGCGATGAGACCCAATGAGCAAACTTTGACCAACATCGCGGCGCGATCGATTCCCGAAGCCGCACCCGCTGCGTTTTTGAATTCGCCCGAGCGCATGCAACTCAACCAATTTCTGCAAGGCCGCATACAAGCCATCTTAGCCAAGGAGGGTAACGGGGGTGGAGTGGCAATTTTCAATAGCCTTTTTCTTAACGATGCTCGTGGAACCAATATGGGTATCGCATTTGCCGATCCGCAGGAAGAATTAGCTGAGAGTCCCATCGGTCGCAACTTTGCCTATCGAAGTTACTTTAATGGCCAGCGAGAGGACGGCGACAAACGCGCCCCGGCGAGCGACTTCGCGCCCACACGGTATCCGCACTTGTCAGCTTCCTTTCGAAGTACGTCCACCGGCAAATGGAAGCTGGGCATCAGTGCGCCAATTTGGCCTTTGGTGCAAGCCGAGCTCGTTGACGCCGGGAACGCGCCCGATCCGCGCGTGAAACCGCTGGGAGTACTGGTTTTAACCGTTAACCTCGGCGACTTTGTCCTGCTCAGCGATGTGGCCAATGGCGATACGCAATTCACCACACTTGTCGACGGTCGCTCGGGCAATCAGCGTGGCACCCTCCTGCAACACCCATTGATTCAAGCGATGGACCGCAAAACAATGGTCGGCTCGTTGATGCCGCAGATGAGCGAGAAACAACTCGAGCGTCTGTTAAGCTCCGATGGAATTGTGGACTACGTCGATCCAGCCGCCAGTTTCCCCAACGGGGAAAAGTTCTCTGGAACTTGGATAGCTGCCCTGGCTCAAGTCCACCTACCTCATTTGGCAGTCCCAATCGAGAAGGCAGAGCTCGATCCGGAGTCAAATTCTTCCGACTTGCGGCGCGCGAGCGACTTGTGGGTATTGGTGCAGGAGAAGAGCAGTATAGTTTCGGCACCGGTGAATGAACTGGGTAGCCGCCTGCAGCGCGTGAGCCTCAAGGCGCTCGGAGCGATACTGCTGTTGATGGTTGCATTATGGTTTGTCGTATTTCGCGCAGGTAACTCACTACTAAAATACTTAGTCCCTTCGCTCAAATTCAATAAGGCCAACGGGCTGCTTAGTAAGGCGGCTGACTCCTCGCTGGAATCGACCATTCGAAGTGACCGTTAGTCCTATCCACAAATTGCCTCGGGAAAGTTCGGACAGTCGGCGAAACCGTTTCCCGATACTATTGGGATTCCTCTGGTTTTTCGGCGCGTTTTCAATTTTACTGTGCGCGAAAACAATGTGGATCGGCGATGGCCGAGAAGTATTCATGCCGTGGATTGGCAAGCTTCCTGAAACTTGCACGATGCACACGCGACTTGGCATGGATTGTCCCGGATGTGGACTGACTCGAAGTTTTATTCGATTGGCAGGTGGCGAGTTGACCGCTGGCTGGCAACTGAATCCGCTCGGCCCTTTCCTGTTTGCATTTGTAATGCTCCAGCTCCCGCTGGCTCTCGCCCACTTGCAACCATTCCCCGTCGCTTGGCTGCGTCGGTGGACACGCTGGAATGAATTCGCTCTGGTTGCTCTAATGGTTGCGCTGATGTTACAGTGGACTTGGCGCATGCTCTTAGGAGACCTAGCGTGAACGAACTATCATTTCTCGGCAGTCATGGAAATTTGATTTCAGTTACGGTGTGCGGAGTGGGTCGCACTCTTATCCTGTTGCACGGTTTTCCGCTGGACGCGCGCATGTGGCATGCACAGATGTTGTCGCTGTCTGAAACCTACCAAGTCATCGCGCCCAACTTTCGTGGCTTTAGACAATCAACCTTGACGGACGTGAATTACTCGCTGGCCGACCTAGCGGATGACATCGAACAGGTGCGAACCCATTTTGCCGCGGAGCGCCCAATCACGCTGTGTGGACTGTCCATGGGAGGCTACGTTGCCTTCGAATATTGGCGGCGTCATGGTCGCCATTTGGAAGCCCTGATTTTGGCCCATACCAAGCCCAATAGCGATACCGACGAAGCCCGCGCGGGCAGGCAAGAAATGGCTAACCAAGCCATTGCAGTCGGAAGCTGGAAAGCTGTCGCGGGCATGCTCGAGAAGCTGCTGCCGGAATCCTTGATCCAAAATCGTACGCAGGTTGTCTTGGATGTCGAAGCCATGATGCAAGGTTGCTCGCCGCAAACTGTTCGAGCCGCGCAGCATGCCATGGCCGCCAGAGCCGATTTTGTAGCGGCTCTTCCAACGTTGGCATTGCCAACGCTGGTGATCACCGGAGAACTAGACGCCATCGCCCCACCGGATGCCACGCGCAAATGGGCCGCCGTACTTCCAAATTCCGAGTGCGTGGTAGTGCCCGGCGTGGCCCATCTTTCGCCTCTCGAGGCCCCCGCAGCTTTCAACGCTCACATAGTTCGCTTTTTGCAAAACGCGGATTAGTTGGTCATCCAGTCTAAAAGTACGGATGGCCCACGGCTAGCGCCTGAGGTTCACGAGAATACAAAAGCGAACGCTAGCAACTCGTTTTTGATGCCGTAGAGCCAGACTGGGCTACTCGTAGCCGACTTGATTTGCTACGAAAGCGAATCGGTTCTCCGGGAACCCCCGCTTCTGCCGCACTGCATGGGCGAACATGAACTAGCGATTCGGCCCACAACATACCTTTGCCGACACGGACGTCGACGCATGAATAAGACTAGCACGCGACTTGCAACCCTTGGTGCCATCGTAGTACTCGGGGCTTTTGCCATAGTTCTTGCCCAGAACGATGCGCGAAAGCGCGATCGCAGCGAGCCTGCTATCGAGCCCATGGCACTGGAGACCGCCGTTCCAATTCCGATGGACGAGATGGACAGCGATTGGGGCACACCTGGGACGCCCGACAAACTCGTCGTGCGAGGTAACAACGACCAGTTGACCAGCTACCGACCAGCCGCGCCGATCGCCAATGAAAACCCTTTGCGTGAGGATGTTGACCGCGAGCTTTCGTACGAAGATTCGCGAGTCATCCCGGCCGCTGCGGGTCTGCCAATCGAACCACCGGCGAGCAGTGGACGTCCAACAACAGCCACTCCTGCTAATGCAACTCCTTCCCATGTCAGCTCGCCACCCTCCTGGTTGGGCGGGAGCTTGCCCGCGCCAAACGCGGCTGCTGCCCCCGCGCCGGCTGTAAGTCCGACTGCGGCGCAGCCGGCGGGACCTAACAACCTCCTGCCCGCTCTGCCAACATTTCCCATGAATGGTCTGGGCAGCGCGGCAGAGGGTTCGCCACCGGCCCTTCTATCGACGATGCCCAGTGCGCCTCCTACGATGTCCAGCCCTTCGATGTCCAACTCTGAACGTTCGATGTCCGACACGCAGCGCCCTGCGATGCAACCGACGAATGTCATGCCCGCTCCAAGCCAGCTTGGTGCGCCCTATGGTCAAGATGTCTTGGCGGCTCAGCAGGCAAACCCTGCTTACGGCGCGCCCCGTCCGACCTTGGGTCAAGTAGCCCCCATCGCTGCGGAAACACCCCCAGTTATTTCTTCCCCGGCCATGACCGGCACGTCTACGTTTCCAGCGAACACGTACCCTACCCCGCAGTCCTCCGTCGCGACGACCAGTGCCCCAGCCCAACCCGCATGGCCTTCAGCCAGTTCGAATACAGGAAATAGCACAGCGAGTCGGACTCCAGCCGCCCTCACGGCTTTGGTCAGCAATCAACCCGGCAATCGCTACTTGGATGGTTCGCAGAATCCCAGCCTGATCATTCAGAAACGCGCGCCCGAAGAGATTCAAGTTGGCAAGAAGGCCACCTTTGTAATTTCTGTTCGCAACGCGGGCAACGCAACGGCGCACGATGTACGCGTGGTGGACAGCGTACCGCAGGGCGTGCGTTTTTCGGGTTCCGCACCGGAAGCCGCGCCGACTACAGATGGTATTCTAACCTGGAACTTAGGTGAGATGGCTGCGGGCGACGAACGCACCATTACGGTGGAGCTCATTCCGGAAGTTCAGGGCGAAGTCGGCAGCAATGCGCTCGTCTACTTTGCCGCACAGGCTTCCGTTCGCACTGTTGCTACGCTACCAAAACTCGAATTCGAATTGAAGAGCCAGTCGGAAATGCTGATCGGCAGTCGTCAACAGGTTCAAGTCATCGTCAAGAATTCGGGTACGGGTGTGGCTCGCGGTGCGCGACTCGAAGTGGATTTGCCCGAGCTGCTCAAGCATGACTTGGGTCAATCGCTGTTGTCAGCCAACTTGGGCGATATCAGCCCCAATGCCGTCCAGCCCATCACGTTGGACCTCGCGGCCGTCCATCCGGGACAAGCCAGTGTCGTTTTTCGAGCTGTCAGCGATGATGGCGTCCTAGCCGAAAAAGTTTTGCCAATCGATGTGCTGGCACCTCAACTGACGGCTTCGATCGATGGTCCCAAGCTTCGCTATCTAGATCGGCAAGCCACGTACCAGATAGTGATTAAGAACATCGGCACAACTGCGGCGACCAATCTTGACTTCGTCGTCCATCTGCCTTCCGGCTTGAGATACATCTCTGCTAACAATAGTGGAAACTACGATACAACACGACATACCGTGACGTGGGGCCTGCACGAGCTGCCTGCTGGCCAACCCGCGCCGATCGAGCTGACCGTACTACCAGTCGAACTCGGACCGCAGGCGATCAGCTTAATTGCGGTGGGCGATCTACAATTGCGGGCCGAAGCCAAAGCACAGGTCATGGTCGATGGTTTGGCCGACCTGGCCTACACCGTCGGGCAGGATAATGGCACGATTGAAGTGGGCGCGACGTCGACTTACTCGGTGCAAATCACCAATATGGGAAACAAATCCGACAAGGACGTTCGTTTGGCAGTCCAGTTGCCCAGCGGTGCCAAGCTGGTCGATGTCAAAGCGCAAGTCCCGCACCGCGCCGAAGGTAATCAAATCCTGTTTGATCCCATCCCTGAGATGCGCAATAAGGATCAATACACGTACCGATTCCAAGTGCAACACACACAGCCCGGCACTCAAATCGTTCGAACTCAGCTCACCAGTGCCAACTGGCCCGTGGCTGTCATCAAAGAAGAAGGCACGTTGGTTTACAACGATCAAAACTAAGTGACCTGCCACTAGCCTATGGCGCTTCGCGATAGGCTTCGACCTCGAACGGATTTTCGCGATAGGCATCTCGGCCTCGGGCCCAGAGCCAAGCCGAAGCACCTAGGTAGGCCGGTCCCATGGCGGGCCCCCAGCGTTCATACTGCCGTATGTGAATCCGCTCATGCTTGCCCACTCTTTCAAGCCCCTCACCGGTTTGCCCTAAGATAACGTGTCCGAGAGTAAAGCCAGCCGTGGTTGGCCCTGGCGGTAGTCTGCGCACAAACTGGGCCGTCGTACCGTCGTAGAATTCGATTGCTCCATCGCGCAGGCGGCCTTTGCCCCCAGCAGCCATACCAACGCATCCGATCATCAAGCCGACCAGGCTGTAGGGGCTGGCCCAAGCGATCTGCAGTCCTTTCATTAGCATCCCCAACAAACGCATGCCCGACGTCGGCTTTCAAGCTCGCGAACTTTAGATAAATCTCAAAACATCTTGACGCATGGTGACTCAATTGACTAGTAGCAAGTCACCAAGCGAGCACAATCGCACAGCTCGTGCCGAAACCCTTGAATTCCGTCCGTTCATGTGTTTGAAAACTAAAATTTTTTTTGGGATATTTCTGGCGTGGCTCTGCACCGTCGGTTCGTGGGACCGCTGCGCAAACGCTCAGCGAATTCAGTTCCCAGAAAACTCTCCCGGATTGCGCCCTATCAGTCCAACCCAATCGTATTCAACTCAGCCTGGGATGGTGCCGCTCAATCCTGCGACACAATCTGGGATCTATCCGTCTACCGGCTATGGCAGTCCGACATTTGATCCCTATGGCTCACCCGCTCCCACGCTTCCGCCGGTATTCCCTTCGCCGTTCAATTCGACCGTTCAGCCACCCAGTAGTTTGAGTTCTCCACTGCCGAGCACGCAAGGTGTTTATCCAGGCGGCGTTCCGTATGGCGGCTATCCCACTTACAACGGTCCCGGTCCCATTCTGCCTGGCGCGGGACCGAGCGCCACCATCGGTACCTTTCCCAGTACCAGCGCTGGCCCGACGCAGCCCGGCATGTATCCCAACAGTGCTCCGTCGGCTTTGTTTCCGGGCAGCGCGTATCCATCTGGCGCGTACAACGGTACCAGCGGATCGGGCAATTCTGTCGGAGATTGGTTCAGCGGGATTTTCGGGACAAGTAACACTGGGTTCGGCGGCAGCTATGGACAGTATCCCTACCCACAAGCCGGCTATCCTGGCGCTCCAGCCTACCCAAACGGAGCCTATCCGCCAGCGGCAGGCAGTAGCTATTTTAATCCCAATACCTGGAATCCGCAGGGCACGGTCTTTCCCCCAACGGGTCCACCCGCGGGCTTTGTTCGCCTATTCCAGGGCACGCGCTTCCGACACGCCTATTTGTACGGAAATGACGACGCCGATGCTTTAGCCATCAACGACTCGGACCTTTCACTGGCTTTTGTGTTTCCGAATTTCTTCTTTTCGACTCAGCCGCTCTATTTGCTACCCAGTTTTTCGCTGCATCAATGGTCTGGGCCTCGCCCGCCAAGCACGGCCGATCTACCGCCCCTGGCTTACTCGGCCTTCCTCGACTCCGGTTGGCAATCGGACCCAGCTCGCATATTTGGCGCGGAATTGGGATTGCGTGTCGGTGTGTTTTCGGACTTCGAAACATACACGTCCGACAGTTTGCGCATTCAGGGTCGAGCGATCGGACGTGTCCGCATTACCCCTCGGGCGACACTTAAAGGCGGCGTGATCTATATCGATCGAAACAAATACGATTTGTTGCCGGCCTTTGGCATACTGTGGCAGCCCAATCCCGATACCAGGTTTGATCTGTTTTTTCCTGAACCAAAGCTTGCGCACTATCTGTCGACGGTGGGTACGATGGATACGTGGTGGTATGTCGGTGGATACTATGGTGGTGGAAGCTGGACAGTCAAACGCGACTCGGGCGCCAATGACTCGATCGACATCAACGATATTCGTGTTGTGCTGGGCCTCGAATGGGGCCGCAATGAACAGATGCGCGAGGGCAGACGAGTAGGGTTTTTCGAGATTGGATACGCTTTCGACCGAGAATTGCTCTATAAGAACGCACCGCTCGACAATCTCGATCTTCAGGATACTTTTATGTTCCGAGCAGGTATCGGTTACTAGTGCAAGTTTCCTAGATGCGACCTAGACAATTTCTTCTTTGACGGACTGGCGTCCGTTGTCTAGCCAAGGTGCTGCCAGGGTTTAGCGGACATGTGAAGGCCGAGATGGTGTAAACTGGACTCAGCTCCACACCCAACCCGCCGGCTTTGCGAAAGCCTTCATAATGCACACTGCCTCTCTTTTCACACCACTCAAGTTTGGGCTGAGCACAACTCTACTCTGGCTGCTGGGGTATACAGTCAGCGGGCAGGTACCAACCTGGGACCGTTACTTTGAACATGAGGTCGAACGCATCGAGGCGCAGACGGCTGCCGATATGGCTGCGATCACCAAATTGAATTGGGAGGAAACGAGAGCCAGGTGGCGCAGCGAGCTGCACGAGATGTTGGGACTGACGCCGCTTCCCGAAATCAGCGATCTGCAGACGACTGTCACTGGCTCGCTGCATCTAGACGGTTTGACGATCGAGCGACTGCATTATCAATCGCGTCTGGGCTTGTATGTGGCCGCCAATCTATACATCCCGGATGGTGACGCCCCAGCCGCCGGTTGGCCAGCAGTATTGTATGTGTGTGGGCACGCTCAAGTGGCCGATGCGGGGCGGAAGCTGGGAAACAAAACCGCTTATCAACACCATGGACTGTGGTTCGCACGACACGGCGTGGCTTGCTTGATCATCGACACAGTGCAACTCGGCGAACTACATGGCGAACATCACGGCACCTACAAACTTGGTCGTTGGGATTGGATTAGCCGCGGCTACACGCCCGCAGGCGTAGAAGCTTGGAATGCGATTCGCGGTATTGACCTGCTAGAAAGTTGGCCTGGTATCGACGGGACTCGCATTGGAATCACTGGCCGCAGCGGTGGAGGTGCCTACAGTTGGTACGCAGCGGCGCTGGATGAACGCATCAAGGTCGCCGTCCCCGTGGCGGGTATCACCGACCTCCGCAATCATGTGATCGATGGTTGCGTCGAAGGACATTGCGACTGTATGTTCTTAACCAACTATTATGGCTGGGACTATCCCAAGCTGGCCGCCCTCATCGCGCCACGACCACTGCTACTGGCCAACTCGGACAGCGACGGCATCTTTCCACTCGACGGAGTCATGCGGACGCACAACGCACTCGCCAAGTTGTACGCGACACTCGACGCCAATGCCAACTATGGAGTTTTAATTACGCCGGGTCCGCACAAAGATACGCGAGAGTTGCAAGTAGGTGCGTTTCGTTGGTTGCTCCGCAACTTGACTGGGCAGGAGCCCATCGTCAATGACGCGGCCGTGAAGGAATTGGAACCTGAACAGTTGGCGGTCTTCGAGCGCGAGACGCCCGCCGACGAACGAGTCGCTGCTGTGGGCAATTGGTTCGTCCCCGCCCCCAGGGACGGTGCCGGTCCGCAACTCGCTGCTCGCATATTTCGCGAGCGTTGGTTGCCTGAACTCCGTCATACCGCGTTCGCTCTGCCGTTGCGCGCTCTAGGCGATTCGCCGCAATTCAAGGTCACTTTTCTGGCACAAAACCAAAACCGGCAAGCCCCGCGCAATGTGCAAATGCACCAAGCAATTCTGGTCGATGGCCGCACGCTGACAATTTTGGAGTTGGAGACGCCGCGAGGAGACACAAGCCCAGCAACCACGAGACCGGCGGGCGACAAAGCGATCGTCCATATTGGCGCGATCGAAGCCGTGGCCAATGATCCCGAGTCGCTGCTGCGATTCGCCGGCAGCCCAACCACGACTGCTCTGTTATCCGCTCAGCCCAACGCGACACACTATTTCATCCATACGCAATTTGGGGATTGGCAGACCGACCAATTAACGGTGAAGCAGCGGAGTCAAATCGTGCGGCGGTTCTATCTGCTGGGACAAACACCCGAGCAACGACAGTTGGCTGATGTGCTTTCCAGCCTACGCTTGATTCAGCAATTGGGGGAGCGCGATGGGGAGCAACCGCCGACAGTTACACTTGTCGGCGCGCACCGTGCCGCCGCCATCGCCACGCTAGCTGGGCTGCTGTGCGCGGCGGAGTTGAATCCCGAATTGCCATCGGTCGATGAACTGCGCGTTTCCAACTATCCGACCGATCCCGAGTTGGCACCGGCGCTCCCCGGCATCTTGCGTGTCTGCAACTACGCCAATCTACTCACCGCGGCACAGGGGAGCTTTAATGTTGTGATTGAAAATGAATCTGCGGCTGGTGAGCGCTCCCTGCACCGACTCGTCGACTCGTCTTCCGAACCCCAACAAGCGAGCGGAATGCGGATCGTCGAAGTCGGTCAGACCTCGGCGCAAGTTTGGGTGCGGGCTACGCGGTGGGTGTTGCCAAACCTGGGAGATATGCCCAGCGTCCAATTCCCACCGAACCAAGAAGCGGACCAATCTTCAGGAAAAGTCAAAGGTAAATCAAAGACAGGCCCCATCCTGCCTGAGTCGGGCGTTGAAGGTTTGCAGTACGCCACGCCAGGCGTGGCGGCTGAAGTTCGCGTGGGCCATCGCGGCAACGCTGGCGATTGGAAATTTTCCGAGTGGAAAAATGTTGATGTCAGTACCGATTTTTCGGCGATCGTGAAAGTCGATGGGCTCGAGCCGGGGCAGGCATACTCCGTTCGCACTCAAACCCGCGGCCGGGGCCAGCAGGAGCCTAGCAGTTCGCTAACTGGCGATTTCAAGACGCTACCTTCCTCAGACTCGCTCCCAACATTTCGGTTGGCCGTCGGTACTTGTCAAGCCTATCCAGACCGCGATGGTCCCCATGGATTCGATCTATACCGCACAATGACCAAACGCAACACCGATGCGTTCATCATGGCAGGGGATGTTGTCTACTATGATCAATTGGCGCGCAGTCTACCGCTGGCCTACTATCATTGGCAGCGCACCTATTCACTCCCTACGTTGATTGATTTTCATCGTCAGGTTCCGACGTATTTTCTGAAAGATGACCACGATACATACGTCAATGATAGCTGGCCAGGCCAGCACCATCCCTGGACCGAGGATTTTAGGTTTGAAGATGGCCAGCGCATTTTTGTTCAGGAAACTGCGCTCCCGAGCCCCGCTTATCGTACGTTTCACGTAGGCGGAGATCTACAAGTCTGGTTGATGGAAGGGCGCGACTTTCGCAGTCCCAACACCGCACCGGATGGTCCCGACAAGAGCATTTGGGGAACTGAACAAAAAGCTTGGTTGGAACAGACACTGCATGACTCCACGGCTCGCTTTAAAGTCATCGTCTCTCCCACGCCGCTGGTTGGACCGGATCGCGAGAACAAACGTGACAACCACTCCAACGATGTCTTTCAAGTCGAAGGGGATCAAGTTCGCAAGTTGCTCTCGAGCTATCCGAATACCGTTTGCGTGTGTGGCGATCGGCATTGGCAATATCACAGCATCGACCCCGTCAGCGGCTTGCACGAGTTTTCAGTTGGACCAGTCAGCGATCGCCACGCTGGTGGTTGGAAGCAGGACGACTATCGCGCGGATATTCATCAATTCCTGCGAGTCTCTGGTGGCTATTTAGAAATCGAACTGAGCGGCGAGCCCAGTGACCGGACATTAGTATTGCGTCACCTCGACACGCACGGCGAACAGCAACATAGTCATACGCTGCGCTAGTACAGTAGTCCAACGCACACAAATAGGTACGAGGTCATCATGCCCATGCACGAATGGACACGCGTTACGGCGGGAACGTTTCATGCATTTCACAATGCATGGATTACCCATTTGCAGGAGGCACTGAACAACGGCTTGCTACCGGCTCCCTACTATGCGTTAGGCGAGCAACAAGCCGGTGAGGTAGGTCCCGATGTACTGGCGCTCAAAGCTCCTGGCTTAGTCAATTCGCCGAGTGAAGTGTACGCCGCCGATCCTCCGGCAGTAGCCAAACTACACCTGCATTCAGCCCTCGACGTACCACCGGCTGTGCGCATCACCCAAATTGCCGATGAAGAGAGTTGGTTTTATTTACAGCGTCAGTGCACGGTAACAATTCGTCACGCATCTGGAGATCAAGTGGTCGCATTGATCGAGATCGTGTCGCGCTGCAATCGCCATTCGCAACAAGCGCTCTGTGATTTCGCTGACAAGGTGATCGACTCACTGAAGGCTGGCGTGCATGTCGTGGTGATCGATGCTTTCCCTCCAGGACGACATGATCCCGATGGCTTGCATAGTTTTATTTGGAGCCGATTAAAGGCCGGTGACTTCGCGGCGGATGACAAGCTGCCGTTGACGCTCGTCTCCTAAACGGCTGGACATCCGATTCAAGCGTGGATTGAGCCCATTGCAGTCGGCTCCACACTGACCTCAATGCCGCTCTTTTTGACGCGCGAGCACTACGTGCCACTGCCGCTGGAGGAAACATATCTTCGCGCATGGAACGGAATCCCCGCCCGTTGGCGCGACGTGATTACCGAGCATCAGGCAGGTTGAGTTAACCGTTTGACGCTTAGCCGCAGGCGTAGGTTTTATCGTAAATGGTCGTGTACCGAGTGTCGTCAAACGACTGGCAAATATCAAAAGATCAAATCAACACGCCGGTGGGCGAGGCGCAATGTCGACTGGTGGCGTTTCTAAAACGGGTTGGCACCGCTGCCGCCAAAGGGGTCGGTCGTTTGACCACCGGGGACGGGAACATCGCCACCAAATGGATCGCTGCCGCCAAATGGATTGGCGGTGGGAGTTGTGCTGGGCGTGTCGCCGAAATTAAACGGGTTGGCGGCTGGAGTGGCCGTCGTTGTCGACTCGGCCTCGCTCTCGACGATGGGCAACTCTTGGGTGGCCGCTTGCGGCAGCAACATCGTGGGTAGCAAGCTTCCCTGAGCACGCAAGCAAAGCAACTGTCCACTCGCCTCGAGCACATAGAGCCGATCGCTAATTCGATTGGCGATGGGTAGGCTGAGTTTGGCTGGTTTCGTTTTGGCAACTAGCGTCCCATCCGATGCATTGATCCCATAAAGTTCTCCAAAGATAGACCTGCAAATCAACAGGTTACCCGCCTTTGCCAGCGGTTGCTTCAAGCTCAGTCCAGCGCGCGACCATTGCGAAAAACCCGTTTCGTCATCGACGCAGTAAAGTGTGCCCGACTCGCTCACGACGAAGACTTGTTTGCCAATAACCAATGCGGGAGTCGTAATCGTATCGCCGGTTCGAAAATCCCATTCCAATCGCCCAAGACGCTCCTCTACGCCAATTTTGGAGAGGATTCCCAGGTCGGTGCCGACATAGAACGCACCGTTGCCAGCCGTCAAGCTTCCGTTGATGGCCGAAGCGGTTTGATAACGTGTCCATAAACTCGGTTGCTCCGCGCCCGACATCGTGTACACGAAACCATCAGTCGTCGCCATGGCGCAGAAACTCTGGTCGGCCAAAGCGACGGGCTGTCCCACCGAGCGCCCAATCAGTCGACCGCTCCAAGGGTTGCGTGGCGACTTCAAACCGTAAGCCTCGACGCGTCCTGTCAAATCGCCAACGTAAGCTAAGTCGTTGCAAACCACGATGGCGTTTGCCGATGAGAATCGCAGCGGTAGTACCTTGAGTTGTTTACCGGTCTGCCAATCCAATAAATATAGTTTCGTGCCCTGGATCAGCGAGACACCTGCCGGCGAAAGCGCGGCAGCATGGGCTGGTGTTCCTGCATCGCCGCAGACGGTCGACCATAACAATCTGCCTGATTCGGCATCCAATGTCTGGACCAGTCCATCGCTGGTTGCCAACACCAAACGGATGCGTGGAATGGTAACTTCGACCACCTGATAACCGCTGCTTTTGCCAAGACGCCGAGCGGCTTGCTCTCCGGCCTGCTTCTTGGCCTCTTCGATGCCGATGGGTAATCCCAAACGATCGAGTTCATCGGCGGAGACGCGGATGGTACGATCGGCCATTTCGACGATCGCGAACTTTCGTGGCTGGGATGCGTCGGCCCACAGTTGGGCCGAAATTACGCCGCGACCAAACTTGGGCAATTGCACTTGGGCCTGCCAGGCGATTTCCATGCCCAGTCGCTGGGCCTCGACCGACGCGACTTGACCCATCAATGGAACCGAAGTCGTCAGCGTAAACGTCGTCAGCGCGAACAGCGCCGTCATGCAAGCGATTGGTAACCGCATAGGTCGGTCTCCTCCAGAGACGTCACGAGTGGAGAAAAGCTGTCGAAAAAGGGGCCTGCCCAGATGCAGGGTGCAGCCAGAGTTAGACCCTTGAGTATAGTCTGCCACGCACTAAATGAGAAATCTCCGCAGATCGAAGTCAATTTTCGCAACGGGACTTGTCAAAAAGCCTGTCTGCGCATAAGGTTTTAGTGTAGTTGACATGCAAGCAAAAGCACTCGGAATCCCCATGGAAACCACCTGTTTGGACCATATTCGTCCGATCGACCAAGCCGTCCTTGACCTGCTTCGGCAGCATCAAAGCCTGTCGGTGCTCGAATTGACGACGCTGCTAGAGGTAACTCCCACCGCCGTGCGTCAGCGCTTGGAACGGCTGGCACAAGTCGATTTGGTTGGCAGGCAAAAGGAAGGCGCGGGCCGAGGTCGCCCTCAGTTCGTCTACTCGTTGACGTCGCTGGGTTTGCGTTACGCTTCGGCGAGCTATGCAGATCTAGCCGCCGCCCTGTGGCATGAGATTTTGGATTTGCCCAACCCCATGCAGCGAAAACGAATTCTGCGACGCGTCGCGCAGCGGATGGGACAAGAACTCAAAGATACATTGCCACCCGATGACGGGGATTTGACTCTGCGATTCTCAGCGGTGGCCAGAGCCATGGGACGCAGGAAAATTCCCGCCAGTGTCAATTCGGAGGGGGCACTGCCGATCCTCGAAATGCATGCTTGCCCGTACCCCGAACTGACGACGAATGACGCGAGTCGACAACTGTGCGAGATGGAACAGGAGATGATAAGCGCGGCAATCGGCCATGTCGTGCAACTTGATTGTTGCCGCTTAGATGGCCATCACCAATGTCAGTTCCGCCCAGTTTTGTAGGCGCCAACACAATTTCGCTAACACAATTTCTACCATTTACAACTTAATAGCTCGAGAATTTTATTCTGATGACGCACGTTCTAAAAATTGAAAACTTGCACGTCTCGGTTGGCGATAAACCGATTTTGCGGGGCGTTAACCTCGAAATGCAGCACGGCACCACGCACGCGCTCATGGGCCCGAATGGTTCGGGCAAGAGTACGCTAGGTTTAGTGATCGCTGGCCATCCTGGATACGAAGTCACCGAGGGTACCATCACTCTGGATGGACTCGATTTATCCGAGTTGGAAGCGGATGGTCGAGCTCGGGCGGGCATCTTCATGGCGTTTCAGCGACCGGTGTGCGTGCCCGGCGTCAAAATGGCTGACTTCTTGCGACATGCCACCACCAATGTCCGCCGCCCCGATCGTAAAGAAGGCGAAGAACTGATCTCGATGCGCGAGTTCCGCAAAGAGCTCAAAGACAAGATGGCGCAATTGAAGATGGACCCCGAATTTGCGCGTCGCTATGTCAACGAAGGCTTTTCTGGAGGCGAAATGAAACGGGCCGAAATACTTCAGCTTGCCATGCTTCAGCCCAAATTTGCGATCCTCGACGAAACCGACAGCGGACTGGATGCCGACGCTGTGCGTTTGGCGAGCGCGAGTATTGCCGAAATTGGGCGCGAGAAAATGGGGCTCTTGATCATCACGCACCACGACAAGCTGCTCGAGCACAATCCACCCGATTTTACGCATGTAATGTTGGGAGGTCGCATCGTCGAGACCGGCGGAGTTGAATTGGCGCAGGAGTTGTACTCCAAGGGCTATGAAAGAATTCGCAACGCCTACCCCGATGCCGAACGTGTCAACCAAGAGATGCTCAGTGAAGAAGTCGCCGAAGTGGCTGTAGGCTAAATCGCGATGCTCCCCTAAGCACGACATCTGCACACGATGGACGCTCAATTGAACCAAATTTCACTTTAAGAAGATACGAGATAAATACGATGGCCACAGACTTAGGAATCGCATCCCAAGATCAGATTGGCGAAATCAATAAGTACAATTTTCGTACTGAGAGCACGGCCGTTTTCAAGGCTCGCAAGGGCATTGATCGCGATATCGTTTGCCAAATCTCGGAAATGAAAAACGAACCCGGTTGGATGCTTGACTTTCGCCTCAAGTCGTTGGAGATTTTTTATGCCAAGCCGATGCCCGAGTGGGGTGGTCATATCGGCGTCGATTTCCAAGATATTTTCTACTACTTGAAGCCCTCCGATCACCAGGGCAAGACTTGGGATGACGTGCCGCAGGAGATCAAGGACACGTTTGACAAACTTGGTATTCCCGAAGCAGAAAAGAAATACCTGTCGGGTGTCAAAGCGCAGTTCGAGAGCGAAGTCGTCTATGGGTCGCTCAAACAGGACTTGGCAGACCAAGGGGTTATCTTTCTGGATACCGACTCAGCAGTCCGCGAGCACCCCGATTTGGTGCGCGAATACTTCGGAAAAATCATTCCGCCCACAGACAATAAGTTTGCTGCGCTGAATTCAGCGGTCTGGTCCGGTGGTTCGTTCATTTATGTACCGCCTGGCGTCAAAATCGAGTTCCCGTTGCAAGCCTACTTTCGTATCAATGCTGAGAATATGGGGCAGTTCGAACGCACGCTGATCATCGTTGACGAAGGTGCTTCGGTGCATTATGTCGAGGGCTGTACCGCCCCCATGTATAGCAGCGAGAGCCTGCACTCTGCGGTCGTCGAGGTGGTCTGCAAACGCGGTAGTCGCTGCCGCTATACGACGATTCAAAATTGGGCCAATAACATTTACAACTTGGTCACCAAACGCGCCATGGCTTACCGCGATGCGACTATGGAGTGGGTCGATGGGAACCTAGGTAGCAAGCTCACCATGAAGTATCCAGCGGTCTACATGATGGAGCCCGGAGCGCGGGGTGAAATCCTCTCGATCGCCTTTTCGAGTAAGGGTCAACATCAGGATGCCGGTGCCAAGCTCGTTCACGCCGCCCCGCATACGACCGGACAAATTATCAGCAAATCGATCAGCAAGAACGGCGGTCGCAGCAGCTATCGCGGTCTGGTTCGCGTCGAGAAAGGTGCCAAGCACAGCAAGTGCAATGTGGTCTGCGACGCGCTCATCCTCGATCCGCTTAGTCGTTCTGATACCTACCCGTATATCGAGATCATGGAGCAAGACGTTAGCGTGGGGCATGAAGCCAGCGTGGCCAGGATCGGCGAAGAACAATTGTTCTACTTGATGAGTCGTGGTATGAGCGAAGCCGAGGCTAGTACGATGATCGTCAACGGCTTCATCGAGCCGCTCGTTAAGGAATTGCCGATGGAATACGCCGTCGAGATGAACCGGCTCATCCAGCTCCAAATGGAAGGTTCGGTGGGCTGAGACCCAATTCGTAATTCCCGCTTTAGGCCTGTTCCTCGGTGGACTCGCGAGTAGTCCACTAGGATCGGTGGCCACGGTATTCATGGGCGTTTTAGCATTTGAATATCGCTGATACATCCGACTATTTCTTCAGAATTCAAGATACTCATGTCGCCGACTTCATCCTCAATTCCACAGCTCGACAATCCAGCTAGGAAATTCAACGTTGACGGTTTCGAACAGTTTCTAACCACGCTGAACGAGCCCGATTGGCTAACTCAATTGCGCCAGCAGGCTTGGATGCAATTCGAGCAGCTTAGCTGGCCGGATCGCAAACAAGAAGAATGGATGCGCAGCGACCTGCGCGGCTTCAAACTCGATCGCTACCTGTTGCCGTTTGGTCAAGAGTCGGTCGCTTTGGACGAGGCCGACATTCCGCAGCGTTTGGCGTCGGGTATCACTCCTGCCGGTAAGCTCCAGACGTTGGATGGACAGGTGGTCCACGAATTCTTTGATCAAAAGTGGCGCGACAAAGGTGTTCTGTTCGGGGATCTGAGCCGACTGGCCAAAGAGCATCCCGACGTTGTTCGGCAGTATCTGTACTCTGTGGTGGACCCCGAGCAAGATCGCTTCGCCGCCCTGCATGCTGCCATTTGGAGTGGTGGTCAATTGTTATACGTGCCGCGAGGTGTATGCGTAGACCAACCGCTGTATGTTGCCGCCGGACTCACCGATGGTGGCACCGACTCAGGCCACACCTTGATCGTACTCGACGAAGGTGCCGAGGCGACCTTTCTGTACGAGTCCAATAGTGTCTCTGAGACAGCTGGTGGTTTGCACTTGGGCAGCGTGGAAATTGTCGTCAAGCCCGGCGCAAACTTGCGTTATGTCAATCTTCAGGACTGGGGCCGCGGGGTTTGGCACTTCGCTCACCAGCGCGCTACCATCGACCGCGATGCATCAATCCAGTGGACGATCGCCGCACTTGGCACACGCTTCTCACAAGTCAGTCAACGTGTTTCGCTGATTGGCAAAGGTGCTCACAGCCAAGTCAATGGTGTCTTGTTTACACAAGATCAACAGCAATTGACCTACAACACTTTTCAACATCATCAAGCACCGCATTGCCGTAGCGACTTTCTCTACAAAGCCGCTTTGCAGGACAAGTCGCGAACGGTTTGGCGAGGCATGATCGGCGTCGATCCGGCCGCGCAGAAGACCGATGGCTATCAACGCAACGATAATCTGTTGCTGAGCGACCAAGCACGCGCGGATTCCATTCCAGGACTGGAAATCCTAGCCGATGACGTGCGCTGCACGCACGGTAGCACGTCCGGGAAAGTCGACGAAGAATTAGTCTTCTATGCCCAAAGTCGGGGATTTACGCGTAAAGAAGCGATTCGCATGATCGTTACCGGCTTCTTTCAGCAGATTTTTGATCGGATATCGATTCAAAGCGTCCGCGAAGCTCTAGGGCAGTCCATCGCTCGCCAAGTTCGTGAGTACAGCTAGTGCCCATGCATGATTTTGTTGCAGTTGCCGAGCTGAAAAATTTCCCCGAAGCAGGCAAGTTATGCCTCGAACTGGACGACCGCTACATTGTAATTGTCCGGATCGATGGCCAGTACTATTGCCTGGATGATGTCTGCACCCATGACGGTGGTACTCTCGGTGACGGCGAACTGAGTGGCTTTTGCCTAACCTGTCCACGCCACGGTGCACAATTCGACCTCCGCACTGGCGCAGCAGTTACCATGCCCGCAACAGAGCCAACCGGCTGCCATGAGGTTCATGTCGAGGATGGTAAACTCTGCGTGCGCCTCTGCGACTAGTATCGATCGAGTCCCGCATGGGCGTGATGAGGCCTATGGAATAAGGGAGATGGGGAGGTTTTGCGGATAATCACGTGCCTGCTAGGTCAAAAAGTGAACATCCTAGACGCAGGTGCTGCGATCTGAAGGAACTGTGGGGTAGAGTTTCTTGTGCGTTGATTCGGTTCTCCCAAGAAAATTTAGGAGTTTGCGATGACTCGACAAATAATTTTGACGGCGACTGTTCTAGGAGCACTCGTGGCAATCGGCAATTCGGCTTCTGCGGAAAAGCACGTGACTCAGGTCAATGGTAAGGAATTGGTCGTTCACACCAGCCCCGTCCCAGTCGTTGTCCATCGAGTCTTTCCGCCCTACCTCGGAAAACATGTCTCCGCTAGACAGCTCAAGGCGGGGCGATTGCCAGCGGGCTCTCGACGATAGGCTTACCGCTGTCCCTTAGGATCGTGTGGAAAATTACTGTCGGATTCTGAGCGTGGGATGGGCTTCCAGCCTGTCGATTTCCGCATGACAGGCTGGAAGCCTATCCCACTTATTTTCCGATTGATCCTTACTGAGGGAGCTCATACTCGTCTGTGAAAATTGAGAGCATGTCGTCGGGGACACTGCCGCTGGAGATCGCTTCGGACATGAGCGTTCTAGCCCGCTGTAGCGCCAAATCGTTGCTGGCGGCACCGGGATGAAACAGCGTGAAAGCTGCCTTGCAGGCTTTCGAGGTCGGACTGTCTGGCATTTTCAAGTCGGCCACTGCGAATGCCAGTCCCACCGGCAGCTCTGTCAGCGTGAAGGACTGGTTCTGACCGCGAATGCGTACAACTAAGTGGGTAGAGTCGCCCTCGACAAACGATGCTTGAGTTGACGTACCAATCAAAAACGATTCGCCTGCACCCAGACCAGCGATCGCTCGAACCATCGCGGTTTGCAGGTCGCTAGCCAAAATCTGAGCAGCTTCCAGTCGCCCCAGTTGAGCGAGCTGAGTCTCCGACTTGGCCAAGGACCTTGCCGTACCGGTTTTTTCTTTGGCCAGTTGATATTTCTGCTCGCCGATAAGTTGACGAGCTTGAGTCAGCAACTCGAACCATGTTGCCTTCTCTTCATCGGTGAGGCCGATACTGGGTACTGGCACTCTGGACTCGCCAATTAGAGGAATATCCATGGCGGGGGCCGGCATTGCCATTGTCTCGGGTGCACCGAATGGCGGCGGTGTGTCCATAGGCATCACTGGCACACCGGGAAAATCGTTCTTGGGTGTCTGGTCAGCTTGCTCGTTACGGCTGATATCCGATGGCATGACAGACGTCAGCGGAACTGATTCAACTTCTTCACCGGTAGCACCCGCACCCGCACCGAGGCCTTGCACACTGGGTAGACCGCTTCGTCGCGGCCGAGCTGAAGCCGCTTCGTCGGTCGAATGCTGTGCAGCGGAGCCTGATCCGTTATTTTGAGTGGCGACGGACGAGGGCGGTGTGCTTTTAGTTAGCCATGATGGCAGGAGAAGGTTTAGAACCAGCAGCACCAGCAAACACGTCAACACGGTGAACATAACTTTGAACATCGAATGTTGGCGTCTTCTGCGAATCTTCCTAGACACCGGCGATGGAGTTGACGACTTACCCATCGGATGCCGCAGGGAAACAATCGGGGGTGCCAGCCAACTATCGGCAGAGTGTGCCGTTGTCTGAATTGGTTGGGACTGCGTGGCGATTGCCAGCAAGCTCTGAAGTTTGGCGAACTCGGCATCGAACTGACCAACATCTCGGTTGAAACCTGCCTGTAAGTACGCGCCCAAATCGAAGGGCTCCTGCGGCGAAGCCTTGGGCAAGAGGGGTTCAAAATGGCAGTAGTCCCACGTTGCTTGGCGACGCCCGGTCGCTTGAGCGCGACCGTGGACTTGCTCCCAGCGCTGATCATAAGCGAGCTTCCGATCGCCCGACAACAGGTGCAGCCGTCCCAGCTCTACCAACCGCTTGGCCCGCTTGGCCCGCTGGGCCTGCTTGGCATCGGTCGACGCTGATTGCGCACGGTCCGACATGGATTGCAAAGCACTTGCGATGGCAGCGGCATCGCTTTCGAGTGGTTGCAGAGACAGCAATTTATAGAGATCTGGGAACCGATCCGGCGAATCGCTGTTGGGCATGGGTTAGGGCCAATCCAAATACTAGGGCGGCGGCAAAATCAATGTATGCCAACTCCTACAGGCTGCTCCGCTCCTTGCGACACGCAAACAGTGGCGAACAGTCACACTCTAGTTCCACACAAACTTCAGTCCCACCACCAGCTTCCATGTGTGGTTGGCACTTTGCGTGGCGGACTAGACAAAGCAAATGCAAACACGGTTTCTTGCCAGTTTTTCGGTTTGGCTGACGCGATGGCGTCGACTTGTACTCCACCACTTACAACTGCAACGACGCTACCATTCTTTAGCTTGTGCCACGCCGCCAGGCCTGTAACAGTTGGCGGCTCTTCGCTGGGCTGGTCAAGAATCTGTCCATGCTGGCAAAGATTGGGAAACCAAGCTTTGAAAGAAGATTGCCCGCTGGCCTGCAAGCCCACCTGGAAGGCCAGCGCCGACTCGAAAACCGCGTGAAGTCGCGCATAGGCGGGAAGTTCGCGTCGAAGTTCTGCTAGGTGGTTCGTAAAGCTACTGGAAAACGCTTCGGCAGCGGGATCGATGCCTCCCGTCGGGGTTCGACCGAGCTGACTTGCCCACTGCTGCTCGCTGAGCACCGCTACACAGTTGTCGGGTAGCTGAAAGAGTTCCCGCGAGGCACTGGTGCGCACCGGTTGGTCCGCATAAGCAAACCACCACCGAATGAGACTCTGCGGCGGTACCTTAGCCAACCGATCGAGGTGATCAAAGTAAGTTTCAATGGCCGCAGCCGTCGGCGATACGCCAAAGCCGACTTGTTTCATATGCACATCGGCGTCGATCAACGCTTGAGCCGTCGAGGAACCGTTTTTCATACCAAACACGCTAACACGATGGTCGCCGATCGCATCGAGTAGCTGCTGCGAAAACTTTTGCGGGTCGATGCCGAGTCGCTTGTGAGCGGTCGGCGACCTCATCAAATCCTGTGCGGCCACCAGGCCAGGGTTAGTGGGGTCGATCGAGCACCCCAGCGAACCACTACGGGCGGTGGTCAGATAAGCTATCAACGCTAGATCGTCCAGCCTGACGCAATACTGACCCGCATCGGCGGGACCGGCTATCAAAATGTCTTCGTTGGGGACATCAATTTGAACGAATTCGATGCGGAGCAGGCCAGCCAGTTGTAGCAACTCCTGCGGCAGTTGCAGCCCCTGTGAACGACTTGCTTGAAGCGCTTGGTCCACTTGCCTGAGCGAAACGCTGCGCAGTCGACTGGATTTCCGCCACGGGGCCCGCGGCATATTTGTTGAACCCGTCATTACCGCAGGAATTTGCAAACTGGCATCAATAGCTATCCGCTGAGCCTGCTGGGCGGAGGCTACAAAAACCCCCGAAGGAAAGGGAACCATAGAACTGGTTTGATCAACCCAGGAATCAGGATCGATAGTTTGCTGGATTAAATTCATTAGCTCCGTAAAATCTGCCCCTGCACCACCACCCCCGCCAACTGTGCCATCTACGCCTGCCGAGCCTACGCCTGCCGAGCTGGAACCATGCAGAACAGGGGCTCCACTTTCAGAAGACTCCTGTGCATAGCCGACGCAGTTGGGCAGCAACAGTAGCCCAACCAATGCGACGAAACAATAGCTCAGTCGCCCAGCAAGCCAGGCACGTGACAGCCGTTCCAAAGAAGTCTCCATCAAACGCAACTCCCTACGCAACGTTTCAATCCAGTTTCTTCGCGAAGCTCAGGCATCAATGGTAGGTAAGGATCAAGCCGAAAATAAGTGGGATAGGCTTCCAGCCTGTCATGCGGGAATCGACAGGCGGGAAGCCTATCCCACGTTCAGAACCAGACAGTAATTTTCCGTACGATCCTAAATGCCCAAGGCTAGCGCCTGAGGTTCACCACAGCGGAATTTGCAATGGCTCGCACTAAGCGGTCAAGCTGTCAATCGCCTGCTCCAGCTTCGATTGCGGCGGCATGCCACGAAAAGTCTCTGCAATTTCGCCATTTTTGAACAACAGCAACGTCGGAATACTTTGGATACCATATTGGCTGGTGATCGCCGGATTATCGTCAATGTTGATCTTGCCAATCTTGACGGTCCCCGAGTACTGCTCGGCTAACTGGTCGATCAAGGGCGCGATCTGGCGGCAAGGACCACACCACGGTGCCCAAAAATCAACCAATACGCCCTGTGCAGAATCCAGCACCTCTGATTGGAAGTTCTCGTCAGTGAATTCTACGGTATGTTGTCCCATTTAATACTCTCCTAAAAGGATCCTGAGTTCTCTCGAAAATTTGAGCGTTTGCTCTGTCTTACCGTTGCTTTGGCTTGCCGTCGCTTTGTGGGGCGTCGCTGCCTGTTACCTAAAAGTGCAAAATTTTACGGCTGAAACCTGAATAGCTCCAAGTCTAAAAGGCAGCCTCGACGCAAATCGGCTGGAGTCCAGTTAGGCTCGTCCGCGAAACGACACGACCTTTGCATTTTGCCCCAGCTAATTGTGGCTAATAAAGGGAAGACGTCCACTGAGTCCTTTTCCTTACACTTTAATTTAGCGATTTTTGGAAAAAAAGCTTGTCAGGCACGCTATGCGAAAGCAAGTTGTGAGCAAAAACTGGACCGAATCATGAAGGTGCCAATTCTGCGGGAAAAAATAAACATCTCTTCAAACCCGACGCAATTTGGCTAGATCGCGACGCGCCGGTTGTACAGATACCACTCCAGCGACAGCAGGACGAGGGCCAGCGCCAGCAGCCACCGCCAATACTCCACCCGCACAATGTCTTTTTGCGATGGGTTGGCCACAATCTGCTGAGCGCCGATCGAAACGTCTGGTGCGGTGGCAATGTTGCTTTCCTGTTCGCTGAAAAGGTTGACCGAGAACAACTGCAAAAGTCGGTCCGAATCGGCGGGCTTCGTTTCATAGAATCCAGCCTCTTCGGTTTGAGTAAAAACCAGTTGGGGCTGGCCGTTGCGATCGATCGCGACACTCCTGCCCGTGGGTCCGACAATCCGCACTTTATCAAATCGATTTGCCAAACTCAGGATGGCTGGCTGTCCAGGCTGGACGGTCTTGGCACCGGCGCTCGAAACGGCGCCCCCTAAGTACTCCAAGGCGTTGAGCACAAAGACGGGAAAGCTTGGTCGCTGAGGCCAGTCTGTATTGTAAGTCGTGCCTTGGTCCGAGCGGTTGGACAATGGCATGGCAACCACAGCGTCCTGATATGCTTCGCGCGGGGCGACGGCCATCAAGATCCCAGCATCCGTGCGCAACAATTCAGTACCACCCGGAGGCATCGTCAGAGCTTGGCCTTGGACGATGAGTACCGCCCCCATATCGACGTATTGCAACAGAGGATGGGAGCGATTGGTATCGATGACAAACAGCGGCCCCGTGGGCTGGGATGCTTTCCAGTTTCCTACCGGCGGAAGGGCTCCGATGAACAGCGTGTTCGACTCGGGCATCTTGCTGGGAACACACTGGTCGAACACAAACAGATCGATCGTTCCAGAGCTAGCTAGTTTCCTGCTTTCCTCGGCTTCCAAACTTGCCGGCTCAAGTCGCCGGACACTGGCAATCGCCAGCGCCTGCTCGGTGGCCAGGGCGGCTTCTAGCGCAGGATTGCCGTCCGAAACCAGAACAATTTCTAACTGTCGCGGCGGATCGAGTCCCGCAAATGCTTTGTTGTCAATGCTCAAATCGTCTTCGTGTTCGAGCTCCAGCGTCAACATGCCTTCGGTCATCTGGCTGATTTCAAATGCGACTCCGGCACCCTCGCCCGGTGCAATGGTGACTTCGGTGGCATCCGCCAATTCTCCGTTGGACGACAGCGTGGCGGTAAAACTCACCGACTCTGCGCCGAAGTTCTGCAAGCGAGCAAAGGCTTCGACCTGTCCTTCCTTTTCGGAATTGCGTTCGACGGTAAACGCCAAGATCCCTACGTTATTGGCTGTGGGCGTGCCGATGGCAATGTACTCGGCCGACAGGTTACCCAGATCAATTTGCGGGGGACCGAACCCGCCGTCGCTCAAGATGTAGACCGTCGCGGGAATCGCCTCGGCCACTTGGATGTCGTTCATGTCCTCGATCTGGCTAGTGCGGCCGGGATTGGCCAACCCCGAGGCGGCTCGCAGGGCTTCGTTAAGATCGGTGGTACGATTGGTCGGAGCAATATTGTCGACCGCCGCACGCAGCTTCTTCTTGTCGGATGTGAAACCCTGCTTCACATCGGCTCGATCCGAAAAGGCGATCACCATGGCCACGTCGCTGCGGTTCAATGCATCGATCATTCGCAGGGTTTCGGACTTGGCTTCTGCCAATCGCGATTTGCCAACGTCAGTCGCTTGCATACTGCACGAATTGTCGATCATGATTATGGAGCGGCTCTCCAATTGTTCCTGGCCGCGATAGCCTGGTCGCAGACAAGCCAACATCAAGGCCAACACCACTAGCAATTGCAGAAGCAGTAGGAGGTTCTTGCGCAGTCGCTGCCAAATGCTATTTACGTGCAAATCCTCGATCGTCTTCTTCCATAGATAAGTGCTAGGCACCTGTAGAGGTTGCCGACGCAGTTTGAGGAAATACAGCATGACGATCAGCGGCGGCACGGCCGCCATGATCAGCCACTGCCACCAGTTGAGCATATTGATGGGACTCATCGCACTAGGCCTCGCTCTCGCAAGTATTGACCCACCATGACGTCAGCGCCTTGGTCGCTCCGCGACAGCATATAGGTCATCCCGCGCTGAGCACAAAAACGTCTGGCTTGATCGACAAATGCCGCCAAGGTGGCTTTGTATTTCTTCAGCACGGCACCACTGACGGAGATCTCCGCTTCGTCTTCGTCTTCGCAGTCCACCAATTTCAAATCGCCGTTGAGTTCCGGATTCAGCTCTTCGGGACTCAGCACGTGCAGTACAAACACATCCATTTGTTGACCGACCAACAATCGCAGCGCCGATTCGTAGCCGCGTTTGTCCATCAAATCCGTGAGCAGTACGACGATGCCGCGCCCCGTGGCACGCAAGCAAAATCGCTTGATCGCATCGGTCAAGTCAAAGACTTCATCGGGCTGTATCGAGTTTACGAATTCTGTCATGCGCCATAATTGCGATCTGCCGCGCAGTACGGGGCTGGTTTTGTTCGTCTGCCCCAGAATCTCAATACGGACCCGGTCGCCGCGGCACATACCTACAAAGGACAACGCGGCCGCAATCTGCTTGGCCGCAAAAAACTTAGTGGGCTCGCCGAAGTTCATCGAGGGGCTACCGTCGACCAAAAAATAGACATGCAGATCCTCCTCTTCCAAGAAGAGTTTCAAATACAACTTGTCCAACCTGGCATAGAGATTCCAGTCGACGAAGCGCAAGTCGTCTCCAGGCACATAGTTGCGAAAGTCCGCAAACTCGACACTCTGCCCTTTACGCTTGCTCCGTCTCTCGCCTTTGAGTCGACCACGAAATACTTTGCGGCTAACGAGTTCCATACGCTCCAGCCGCGCCAACAGCTTGGGTGGTAGAAGGTCGTCACTCGGCGAAGGTACTGCCATACATGGCCCGCTAATTAAAGTTGAACTTGAAAAGGAATCGCGTCTACTGCCTCGTCCCATCCACCAAACTGCTCCATAGCTCGCAGCATCGGACGGAACCATATTAGCATTCCTGGCCGCAACTCACAGCGCCCTTACTGGTTCGACCGCAGCGGTAACTGATTTTGACTTTGGTTGGCAAGGTGTTCCAACAGAAACAGCAACATGTGAGCGCGCACTTCATCGCGGACTTCGCCCAGTGGAAGACTACCGGTCTCCTTTGCAACCAAGCGTATTAGATGGACGCCACTGGCCGTATGTACCTGCGAAATGTCGCCGATTTGTGCTTCGAGCAAGGGGCTAATCATAGCCGGATCCAGAGTGCCGTGCCCCCGCACCCAAGTCCCGCGCGAGATCGCGACACTTTGGCTGTCCGGCGTGTCCAGCGACGCGGTCCAGTCCGCAGGTCGCCCGACCAACTGCTCACGCCGTTTTCCTATAAGCTCATCAATACGTGATCGCTGCGGTGACTGACCGGCGGGTGTTTGTACGGAAATCAAATCGATTTGAAAACGCGTACCATCGAATCTCATCTTTTGGTTTTCGAAGTGTTTCGATAGGTTCCCTTGCGTCAAATGTTGGGCTAGGTAATGCTGCCACGCACCGCGAAAAGCTGCGAAGTCTTGCAGTTTGTCTACTTCAATATGCGTGTCCGCAGCCAACCCATCCCAACTTGGTAGACGCGATTTGGTCGTGCCCACATCAGCGGTTTGTACAGCGGTAGAGTCTACTGCTTTTGGATCAACATTAACGCCCACTTCAATATCTTCGTTCCTGCCCTGCTGAGAGTACCAACCGGATTGGGACAGCCAGCGATCGAGTTCGACGGGCGAAGGTGCGGGTTGGATACGTCGAAGTGTGATCAACGCCTGGCGTTGTAAAGCCAACAGATGAATAGCCCGCTGCTGCATCAAGAACGACAATTGAGGCAGCGGTGTCGTTGCACGGCGTCCAAGAAAGAAGTCAATATCCGCAGCAGTTATAGACTGACTACCCGTAAACGCGAGCACCGGCGACTGAGTCTTCGCGTCACTGTCGGGCGATAGTTCCTGGCACAGACTCAACGCGCAGAAAACTAAACACGCGAGCATTGAAATTGAAGTGGATAGGATCATAAGCGAAAGACGATAATTCAGCTTGCGTTTAACCGGTCGCGGCACAGCGATGCAACTCCTTGCCACTGAGGGATACTCATCTCGCTAACTCATATCTGTCAATGATCAGGGAGGCTCCGCCGGCTCTTAAACTTAAAATTAGGATCGTGCGGAAAATTAAATGTCTGATTCTGAACGTGGGATAGGCTTCCAGCCTGTCGATTCTCGCATGACAGGCTGGAAGCCTATCCCACTTGATACCTTGGCCGCATGACAGGCTGGAAGCCTATCCCACTTGATTCCTTGGCCGCATGATAGGCTGGAAGCCTATCCCACTTATTCTCCGTTTGATCCTTAAACCTGAACTCTTAGTTCAAGTTGAAGTTGAAGTTGGAGTTGATAAAAATCGGATGAAGAATACTTTTTGGGAACGCACCCTACGGCAGTTCAATATCCTTCAATTCGTACTCTACTTTTTGTCGTTTCACGGCGGCTGGCGATTCGTAAATCAATTGGTAGTCGTTGGGATCGCCATTGATTTGAAACAAATATGCGATGCCGACCGCGTTGGGAGTGATGGCGTAAGTGTTGAGCCCCACGTTTTCCATCCGCGTTTTCTTCGCGTCTCGCAGGTAGGCTTCGTTGCTGAGGATCCAGCCGCGGAAGGAATCCAGCGCTCCCTGCGCGTCGCCAAACTCGACGAAAATGCGCATCTCGTACACGGCCCCATTGCGCCGTGCGCCTTCGAGCGTCACGGTGACATCGCCATATTTTTCGGACTGACGCGCCCCGTTACCAAACTTCTCAAATACATATTCGTGTCGGTCGCTCGGCACGGCGATAATAAATTCGCCCGACAATTTTTTGATGCGAGTCGCCGATCGATCGGGACGCTCTAGCTGCAAATCGATTTGAGTAGAACAACCACCGAGGTTAAGTGGGATTTCTGGCGCGGCCTGGGCATTGCTGGCGGATAGAGTTACTCCATCGGACAATTCCGCGCTCAGCGATTCCATGGGCAATTGCATGAAGACGGGTCTGAGTCGTGGCTCCCAGGAGAGCTGAAACGACAGTTCGAGCTGGCCGCCAAGGGTCGATGTGAAGGGCAGCGTTGAACGCACAGACAGCACGTCCATTCTGAACGGACCCGTCGTATAGGGTGTCGGCTGTGTGGACCGCGTAGCATTACTTGGCGCGAGCACCAGTTCACCCTCTGTCGTTCCAAATGCATTGATGCGCAGATTGGCTTGCGACATGACTTGAGACATGACTGTCCAGAAATCCGCTTCCGCAGCATCGACATCGACTTCCACGCTGGCCATCGCTTCCGGACTCTCGACGCGGATCTGATTGTTGGTCTGCCTGGCGATTTGATCGATGGCATCGGCGAGTTTCATTTTTCCGTGAAGACTCACCTGCGATCCCTCAAAGTAATGTTCGATATTGGTTTGCAGCAATGCTTGCCGAATCCTCTGCAAGCGAACTCGTAGTTCGCCTGACGTGCGCGGCGTCACTTCGGGCAGGAAAGAAAGCACCGTGGCGCCAATTTCCACTAGCGTCTTTTCGGCCGTGTCGCGTGTCTGAAGTTCACTGTCTTCCAAGTCTCGCAGCAAACCTCGAATATCGCCGAGTGTGGTTGTCGCGGGCGGCGCGGCCTCCGCCGGTTGGTCCTGCGCATGCCCAGATCTAATTTCGCTGCAAAGAATTGCGACCAATATGAGCAGCCAGGTCACCCAATGAAGGCAAGTCTGGCAGCGGCGTTCGAAACTGCATGCTGGAATGATCAAGTACATAGCCGCGCGCTTCATTGAATAACCGCTATACGTAGAATAACCGGATACCACCGCCCCACGCGCTCTATGGTAACGTAATTTACTCACAGCCTGCCAGCACGCGACGGCCTAGAGTTCGAATATTGACTGATTCAGGCGATCCATGGCCTGTAGGACGAGCACTAACTAGCGTGATTTTCATGGCGGCAAGCGACCTTCACTTGTGTATTCCAAAGAGTCTCCAGAAACAGGGACTTCTATCGGTACTGATGGTTTGTGCGTGCATCGCGGCGACGATACAACCTGCGTCGCTCTGCGCGCAGCCCAAGTTGCTCGATGTTGAGGTAAGCGGTGGTCATTACGTGGGTATGCCCATTCACTGGAGCTCACAGGACGCGGTGGTACTGGAGCCAAGTGGCTTTCTGCGTGTACTGGAACAAGTCGACGTGGTCCACCATGCGATACTACCAGTTGATTTTCTGCCTCAGTCGTTGACTGAGGCGCGAAACCAATTGCAAAGTGAACTCGGTAGCCGCTACGAAACGTTGGTCTCGGGGCCGTACGTGATTGCCGCTCCGATGGGGACAACCAAACACTGGCGCGAGCGCTTCAACGCGTTGCTGGCAGGCTATGTCAGATATTTTCAAGTGCGCGGATGGCCCTTGCGAAAGCCGGATTTTCCCTTGTGTGTGACCGTGTTTGCCACGCGACAAGAGTTCGTGGCTTATGCGGCCTCCCAGGGGCAGCAGGTTCAAGCCAGCGTCGTGGGCAGCTACTTCACACGTTCGAATCGATGTGCGCTCTACACAATAGAAAACGCTAGCGGCACGGACTGGGCTGAAACAGAAGCCACCATCGTTCATGAAGCGGTCCATCAACTGGCCTATAACACCGGCATTCACGAACGTCTGAGCATGGATCCGATGTGGTTCGTCGAGGGACTGGCCAGCATGTTCGAACAACCCAATGTATACGACCTACGTCAGCCTTCGATCACGATCCAGACGCGTATGCTGGCCGACAAGCAAACTCGTTTGCAAGGATTGTTGGCCAATCCCCAACAGCTCGAACAGCAACTCCAAGGACTTATCTTCTCGGATCGTTTGTTCAAGCACGATCCACTGCTGGCCTACGACCTGAGCTGGGCTGTCACTTTCTATTTAGCAGAACGCATGCCCGCTGAATTTCGCACTTACTCCAGTTTGCTCAGTCAACGTCCGTTTGGTGACTATTCAGCTGCCGAAAGGACTCGCGATTTTAGAACCGCGTTTGGCGGGGAAATCAGCATGCTGGCCATCCAGATGCAGCGTTTGTTCAAGCAAGGCAGCGGAGACTAAAGACTGCGCCTTCTTCAGCTCGGGATGATTGCCCAACGCGGCAGACCCCAGCCCGCGCCGTGCGCTACGACGAATCCGGCAAGGCGCTTGTGTATGTCGTTGGCGACGACGATCTAGTCAATTTGGTGAACGTTACCACCGGAACCCATACCGGCCAATCGATCGAAATCGTATCCGGCGTCGCAGCGGGACAGAAAGTCGTCGATGCTCACCTGAAGCGTTTCGCAACCGCCCAAAAAGTGCGAGTGCTCGAAAACTTGTTTGAGGTACTCGGTCGGGACAAGAGATTTCGACGATTACAGCGAACCGCAGAAGACATCGATAGCGGCCCGCGCGTCCTCGGTCCGCACGATATAGAGCTGGCGGGTGAGCGGATCAACACACATCTCCGCCAATAATTCTCGTCGCATTCCAGCCAACCCCCGAATGCGGTTGGTGCTAACGTCCGTTGCGCCTGCCTTCTGAAGCGTCTGTAGCAGCGGTCGTAGTTCCGTTTCCAAGAAAGCGAACTCTATTCGCGGTTGCAACTGCGTTCCAACCTCGACTGCATATTTGACCTCAAACAGTGGCGGTCGAGCCAGACACACATGTCCGGTCTCCAGCAATTCGGGCATCAGCTTGACGAAAAACATCAGCATCAATGCGCCGCAGTGGATGCCATCCGCGTCGGGATCAAACAGCATTACGATCCTCTGAAAGTTGCATTTTTCCGCCTCGCAGGTCGCCCCCTGCGTGTAGCCGAGCGCTTGGTGAAGCTGCTTGAAGAGTAGATTCTCGCGCAGTAGGCGTGGGCTGGTTTTGAGTGCGTTCGCAGGCTTGCCTTGCATAGGAAAAACGGCTTGTGTGGCCGGATCGCGAACTGACAATACCGCCTTGGCGGCAGAGTCGCCCTCGACCAAAAATAATTCCGCTCCCCCAGAGCAACCAGGCTGCAAGCAATCTTGAAAACCCATTTTTGCCCCCTCAGAAAAATTGCTAAGCAATCTCGCAACTCCAGCAACGACTCCCTTCTCCCGTCTCCCGTCTCCCTACTTCTTCCCCTGCGGATCGCAGCGGACTAGCGCATCGGTGCTGAGCATCAGTAGGTAAGTTGCAATTCGCTCTCTAGGCAAATTGAACAACTGGGCGACGACCTGCGCGTAGATCTCGAGCTGCGGCCGATGATGTGCGATGCGCTCGTCCAGCCACAGCAGGGACTCGTGCGGATCGAACCGATCCGTCTTGAAGTCTATGATCTCTGCGGCGTAGGGACGACCGTCTTTCATCAGCACGGCCAGGCGATCGATGGTTCCCGTGACCAATTGGTTCCCCATCACGATGCTGATCGGACGTTCGCAGTCGATCTCCACCCGCTCGGGCTTAAAACCCAACACGCTGCTATCGTAACGACTGCGAACGAGCGCACGTCGACAATTCGGATTTCGCAAATAGCCCTCAAACTCCTCGATGGCTGGCAGTAGCGACAAGTGCCGCAGTGCTTCGGGTTCGATCGTAGCCAGCGCTGCCTGTCTCAATCGTTCGCGGTCGACTTGATAGTCGTCGAGCCAATGCACTTGTTGAAAAAATGCGTGCATCAAAGTACCCAACGTTGCCTGAACAGAGTGTGACTGCGAAAACGCAGTCGATAGCCGTATGGGCTCGTACGATCGCCCGATGCTCGAAGGAGCCGCCATGCGCAGGCCTCGCGCCGGAGCGGACTCGGTGTCAGTTCTCAACGCGACCGATTGCTCGGCAATTTTAGGTGCATCTGTGGCAGCGTTAACAGCAGTGTCACCGCGCTGGCTGCTACCTTGCGAGGTCGTACGGTCAGCGGTGGGTGGGGTGGGCCGTGCAAGCTCCTCAAACCACAGCGGATTGCCATCCGCATAGAGAATGGCTTCAGGATTGGATTTTTCAGAATTAGCCCCGAGTGTGGATTGCAGGAGCGAGCCCATATCCTGAAGGACGCTGCTGGTCGGTCGCGTAGCCATGTACAGGGCTCGCTTGGCGCGCGTCATGGCGACATACAACATGCACAGCGATTCTGTGATGCCGCGCTGCTTGTACATCTCGAAGGCTTGCTGCCAATCCATGGGTAGGAGCGTCTGCAGGTTACTGCTCATGTACCGCAGGACGCCACTGGGCGGCATGCAAGGATCGTCGCCGCGCAGGACAAACAAACCGTTTGAGGAGGAAAGATCGACATCGAGCTCGGGAAGGAATACCGCATCGAACTCGAGCCCCTTACTCTTGTGGATTGTCATCACTTTGACTTGCGATTCGGTGGGTAAGGCAACGCGAGCGCGAGTCACGGCCTCCTCAAAGTCTCGCAGCCTACCGCTATAGCTCGGTTGATATTCGTAGGCCATGCGCACCAACTGCTGCAAACGATGCTGATCCCACCACGACAATTTATCGGCCAACTTGTCCGCTATAGATTCGATCGCGGAACCCAATCCTCGGCGGGCCACGTCGGTACGAAACCAGTGCGCCAGTTGAGTGGCACTCCACGTTCCTGCGCCCGGTAGCTCGGCGGCCAGTGGGGATGTGGCGACGTGAAAAGCACACACGCCGTCGCCGGGATGGTCCGCCAAGTGTACCAAAGAAAGCAACAGCGCAACCGCCACCGAATCCGTCAGTGGATTTCCACCATCCTGACTGGCCGACACATCTCGATCGCGTAGCAGACTGATCATTCGTCCAACATCCGCGTTGGTTCGGAAGAGGACTCCGATACTTGCGGAACTTTTTTTCGACAGCGTGGCGATCTTATCGGCGGTGAATTTCAAGAAGCCTTCTTTGCGATCCTCACTCGATAGACCGGTTTCAAATTTGGGACCGTTTTGCAATTGCACATAACCCGTCAGTTTGGTTCGCGAAGTGTGATGTTCTGGAAAATCGCGAGACCAACGTTGCGCGAGCGCATCGCACCCAGAAAATTTGTTGTGTTGGGGCAGTTGAGTGAACACTTGATTTACCGCTCGGATCACTTCGGGACTACTGCGATAGCTATCGCTCATCTGAGTTTGCTGGAGCTGGTCAATCGACGCGCCGACTGAATCGAAGATCTCCGCCACACCGCCGCGCCAGCCGTAGATGGCTTGCTTGGTATCGCCTACGCAGAAGAAAGATCGCTGCGACACAGGCTCGCCGCCCAAAGGCCGCGCCAACGGCAACAGGATCTGCCACTGTTCGGGGGCCGTATCCTGGAATTCATCCAGCAGCAGATGCTGCACACCGCAGTCCAGACGAAACTGCATTTGCAGCGTCCCGTTCGTGGCCGCGGAGCCAGTGGTGATACTGTTCATCCGTTTGGCCAAAAAGTAACTTACGTCGCTAAAAGCCAGCGAGCGACGGCGGCGGATGAGCGAAGAGTATTCCGAGTTGTAGGCATCGAGCACTTTATAGCTGGCTAGTGTTTGATTGCGGCGGATCGGCAAAAGTTCGGCAGCGGCTCGGTCGATCAGTAGTCGCAGTGCGGCCACTAAACTCCCGTCCAATTCGCGACCGTAGTAACTCGGCGGATCGCTATCGATCTTTGCAAAGATACCGTGAGCGACTACCGATTCCCAATTGCCTGAACTGGCATCCAGATGGAGCTTTAACATCTGCGCCTGTGCCGACCTGTGATTCAGTTGAGTTTGCTCGAGCGTCAACAGGGCGGATTCGACTGCGGCTTCCGATGGCGGCGTCGGCAACGGCAATTGGTCCCAGGCCTCAGACTCCGTCGCTCGATAGACGCTATAACCACTGGCGACCGTCTGACGGATCTGGTCCGAAATCTGTCGTGCCGAATCGCCTTTGGCCAGCATGCGCACCAGATCGACCAGCGTCTCGCGATCCTGGTTGTCCAACATCTGACCAATGGCCTGAGATTGAAAAATTGGCTCTTGGATCGGGTCCATCGAGTTCCAGCCCGGCGACAATCCCAGTTCGAGGCTGAAAGCTCGCGCGACTTGAGCAAAGAAGCTGTCCAACGTGCCGACTCGCAGGCGATGCAGCGAGCGTGTGACGCGCCGGAGGGCTGCCAAGCAAGCGGCCGCCGAAGCATCGACTTCTGGCAGGTGCTGCTCCAATTCCGCTTGAGCCTTGGGATCGATACAACCCTGAGCCAGACGTTGTAGTACGCGATGCAGGATTTCGCCGGCTGCCTTCCGCGTAAACGTAATTGCCAAAATCGAGTCGACTTCCTGCCCAGACAAAACGATTTGTAACAATCGATTCGTGAGTTGAAAAGTCTTTCCAGTTCCAGCCGACGCGCGAATCAACAGTGGCGGAAACTTGGGCTCTGCCAAAACCGGGTTTGCCAAGAGTTGTTTGGCCTGCCGGACGGTATCGGGCGGAAGTTGAGTCGCATGAGGCTCGTGTCGAGAAAGCCAGCGTCTCGGCGGATCGACCGCTACAAATTGGACATTGCTTTGGCAAATGCGGGGGAAGTTGTCGTACTTGGGAGATCCTAGTTCGTCAGGCCAAAATTCGCACGCGGCAACCTTGGAAGCAACTTCGGCGGCAATTTCGTCCGCTTCGCGCAGTTGCTCCGAAGTGAACTCAGCCACGTGAAATCCAACATCGGCTGCTTGCTTGGGCAGCGCGATGTACCCCAGCGAAGGATTCTTGCCAACTCCCAATTTTGCTGCCACAGGCCGATACAGTGGGAGCTGCAGGTCTTTCCAGCCATCTTGTTTTGACCAATGCACACCCAGCGGATGTTTGGCCGTGTCGCTGGTTTTGTAATCCCAGATCGCCCATTGATCTGTTTTCGGATGGTAATCTATGCGGTCGATGCGCCCGATCAGATGCAACTGTTTGTCTTTTCCGAGTAAAACGTGGTCATCGAAATTTACTCCCTTTTCTGTGAAGTGAATCTCCCAACCTTGCTGGGCTCGCTCCGCTTGTTTGGGCGCAAAAATATCCAAGCGTTGCTCGGCCTGTTCGATCTGTATCAGTACCGCAGAGGGCGGATTGGGACCGAAGCGCTGGATCGCTACTTGCTGAAGCTTCTCCGACAAGAACTGCCGAATCGCATCTGCATCGGTGCTCCGCGCGATGTCCGCTTCACCCAACAATTGCAACGTATCGTGCAACAAGTTTCCAAACATGGGCGCATTGAGTTCGACTTCCGCATCATGGCTTTCGCGAAGTTTGAGCACATGCGTCAAATAAAAACGATACGGGCAGGCCAAGTAGTCGCGAAAGGCAGTCACAGTCATATGTCGCGGTGGTGTCGTGCAAGTGGGCTGCGGAATGGCAAGTTGACTGCTCCCTCCGGCCTTCTTCCAGCGCTTCGTCACCGGCGGCAATACGTCGACTTCCTCCTGCTTGACAAGATGCAAAACGCGTTCTGGCAGCTCTGCGAGTGCGCAGGCGGTAAGTAGACGACTTGGTAGTAGCGGATTGCCCTCCGCATCGGATTTGCCAACGACAATCCGCACATACTGCTTGGAACGCAGTAGGACTTGCAATAAATACATGTCTCGCGCAAAACGCCGCGAATTGTCCATCATGCCAAGGTGACGTCGCAGCCCATTGGGCAGGAACGCATCGGCATTGGCGCTTTCGGGCAGCACGCCGTCGTGGATACCCGTTAAGATCAGAGCCGACGCATCATCCAGCGCCAACTCCAACCAACCCATCATCTCCACTGCAGTTTCTGCGGCTGGCGCGGGTACCAGCAGCGTGGCGATACTGCGCTGCAGCCAGTCGATCAACTCCGAAACATTCAATCGAGGATCCAGGTCGGACGGAATATCTCCCAGCGATACGATCGCTTGACAGACCTGCGAGGCTGCTTGGTACAAAGAGCTCTCGCGCGGTTCGTTCAAATCGCACAACTGGTCTCCATAGGCCGCACTCATGACTTCTAGCACTGACCCAACCCACTTCGACAACGGCCTTGCCTGGTCTGTCAATTTCTCCAGCCAGCGATTTATTTCCATAGTTAGCGCCAGGTAGACCTCGGCACCCTTGGCTTGGCTGTTCACAAAGCCGTCTACGAATCGCGGCAATGCGGCTTGATAATATTCGTCGATCAAGGCCAGCCAGGGCTCCGGCAAGTCGACTCGTCGGGCCCGCAGCAGCGGCTCAATGGCTGGATGCCGGACCAGGGCTGCAAACGCAGCAAAGGTCTTGGTTCCGACATACTCGCCAATGAGCCCTAACAACAGCGCAGGCTCGGACTGCGCCAGTGGTGTGCCTGGCCCATAGCGGGCCGTGATGCCGCACTGGTCCAGTTGCTGCTTGAGCTCGGATATTAACGCTGCATCGGGCACACCAATGGTCACATCGCGCACGTGGTAGCGATCGGCGAGTTCCGCCAAACTTGCACACGTCAACTCAGCCTGGTCGGACGGGGAACTACCCACCAGCAGACTGCCCTGCCCGAGTTCAACTTCATCGTTCTGCCAAACCTCGGCAATCAGCACGCCAAAGTTGTCAAACCTGGCGCTAGCCGATTCCGGTGCTGCGATCCAGACCTCGACGTGTGCAGCGATTTGCTCGATAAACCCGCGTTGCACGCTGTTCAAGTCCGCGCAGGCTACGACGATAATCTTCTGCGAAGTGCTGGGCTCATTGAATTTCAGGGCGCATAGTCGCGCGGTTTGAATGTCCCACAGTTCCAGCGCGTCCAGTTTGGCCAGATAGCGGGCTTGAATCTTAGACATGGCTCGCCAACGCGGTGTTTCTGGATGATTACCCAGCACATCTGCGACCCGCTCAAAATCCAATCCCTCCGTAGCCAACTCGCGGTGAACATTTGAAAAAATCTTGGCCAATTCCAGCCACTGTTGCGATGCGGCTTTGTGCGGCAGTACGGGAACGACATGCGACAATTCTTTGGCTGGCACCGATTGCAACGCGTGCATCCAAGTCAGTTGCTGAACGATGTCGCTCGCAAACGGATACTTGGCGATGTACAGCCGCTCCGGTAATGCCCCGATCGTTACCATTTGCGGCGGGTAGAGAATCTTGGAATGACGCTTGGC
>JBGSJL010000030.1:0-10970 GCA_041741955.1 Pirellulaceae bacterium
CGTTGGCGATATGGCCGTCATCGGATACTCATTGGGCTGTTACGTCGGATCTGCAGCGACATCGCGTACGTCTGTGAAGGGCTATCCCAAAGCCTTCGTCGGCAACTTTGGGGGAATTTGGCCGGAAATTGACATCCCTCCTAGCTACCCGCCAACACGCCTCTATCACGGGAAACTCGATCCGATCGTGCCAATCACTAACGCGGAGCAAGCCCTACTGAAACTCAAGACAGCCGGCATCGAAAACGCTGAGCTGTTCGCCTACCCGGATCAAGCACACATTCCCGAAGGCCCGACCTCGTCGGTAATTCGCGCCAGTACTGAGGACTTTCTGCATCAGCATCTAATGGGACCGTAAGGTGTTGCAAAAAGCGGTCAAAATGGCTGACTGACAGAGCATGTCGGCAGTCAGTCGTCCCAACTCCCTCATGGTTATTCCTTGATCTCGCGTTGCAGCCAAGCTCAGCCAGCTTTTCGCAATTATTAAGGGGAGGAGTCAAATCTGCCGTACTAAATCAGGTTCGCGATGGCGCCCACCACCGATGTCCCTGACGATTCCTTCCTGAAGCACTCTATAGCTATACCATCTAAAGGTCCAGCTGGAAGGCAATCGCCCGTACGCTTTTTTTCGCGTATCAAAAGCATGTCACTCTCGAAATCAATATCCTCAGAACGCGAGCGGCAAATTTCACTGCGGCGAGCGCCTGTGTGAGAAGCCATGACCACCATCGGGTACAGGCAAGTCATTGCGTCCGAAGTGAGGTGACTTGTCACTTACATCGCCTAAAGCTATGGATTCAGGATCTCCGCCTATTCTTCCGAGAATTTTCGCCGTTTGCGCGCCAGACGAACACAGGTCGTCGCATGGATTAGTAGCAATAAGGAGCTAATCCATGAACAGAGTACTTGAAACGTTTGAAACCCTGCGTAAACGAGCCAGCATGGGAACTAGGCAAACTCAACGACGGATTACGTGTCTTTGCTTTGCCATTTCGGTCGCGCTGTGTACTTCTTTAGTCCGAGCCGAGGAAGCACCCACTGAAGTGACCGCATCAGCACGTGGCAGGCCTATCGAGCGACGAAAGCGGAACGCATCGCGGTAACAGCGGAAGCGTCCGTCAGACAGGAACGCGACAAAACCATTGAAAACGTACGCCAAGCCATAGCGGCCAAGACGGCCGAATCGACTGCGAGACTTGCCGAAGAGCAGGCACGCCTGGCGGAGTCACAGCAACGAGCCGAAGCGGAGTCGCAACGAATCGAAGCCGAAAAGCAACGCGATGAAGCTCAGCGACTTCAGCAGGAAGCCGTGGCTCGCAGCAAGCAACTGCAACAACTCACCGAAGACCAACGTCGCGCCATTTATGCGTCGGACATGAACCTGGTTCGCATCGAGGCGCAACGCGGCAATCTGCAACGGATGCGCGAGATCCTTTACGCTCAACTGCCTATCGAGCATTCAGACTTGCGCGGGTTTGAGTGGCACTACTGGTACTTGAATCAAGCCCAGGTTGTGCGTCACTTCGATATCCTCCGCCGAGACGGCGACGTTTCACAGCCCGTCATCTTGCCTGGTGGCAAACTCGTGGCAGTACCCAAGGGGCCGAGACAACTCTCGTCGATTTGCAGACCGGCCAACTTTTGGCCACTTTCCCGCAAACGATTGGCAAATGGGTATACCAGCAGAATTTTCCGCTCTCGTTCAGAAAAATTCCGAGCTAGACCAAAACGAAATGCGAGTTGTGGGCCGTGTAGCTCGAGCTCAATTTGCCGAAACCAGCCGGGCCGTGCTCGGAGAATACGATTCTAAGGCGGCTTTTGGCAGACTTGGGCGAACCCCATTGCAGGTCGCCTCCCCGCCGCAGCCGTCGCTGGGGGGCTTCCTGCCGCAGGGCGAATTGCTTCCGTCAGGCTTCACTGTTTTCGGACCTGGTAAAGAGGCTCTCGAATTTCAATACCCGACGGATATGTTTTCGCATATCAGCTTTCTCAACATCAGCCAGGACGGTCGCTTTGTAGGAGTGTTGGGGAATGATATGAAACATCAGTATTCTGAACCCGCTTGTCGATTGCTTGTGTGGAATGTGGACACGCAGGAAATTGTCCTGGATCATGTGCAGACGCGACGACTAAATCGATTTGTATTCAATCGCAACGGTTCGCGAGTTGCCGCTTACTACTGTTATGGCCCTGTGTCCAACTTGAATGAAACACGCGATGTCGTGGTGGCCATCGATGTGATCGAGCAAAAAGTACTCGGAGAAGCCCAGCACGGCGATGATGTGGAAAGCGCAGTATGGCTAGCTTCGACAAGGGCCGAGCGGATTGGTCTGCGGACGGTCTCTTCATCGCCCATAGCACGCAGGTCGACGACGTGTTTGGTATCTGGTTGATCGATACCGCCACGCAGGAGACGCGCTTGCTGGCTGAACTGGCCGCCGATCCACGTTGGTCGCCGGATGGCAAAACGCTGGCGCTTGGATTGCAGTCGTCTAACGAGATCCTGCTGCTGGATGTTTCGTCCCTCAGTTCCCAGTGGAAAGGCAAACCAGTAGCAATGGCCAATCAGCCATGAGTGAAGTCTTCAAAAAGTTTTTGTAACGGCACTCGAGAGATGCAATTCCTCCTCAACAGAGAGATTGTGTCTAAGACGTACGACGCAGAATGGAGTAAGCATAGCTCGCGATAGAAATGGCAGTGGGGATTCAACAGTATTTGTCTGTAGAAGAAATTGTCAGATTTATGGCGTAAAATGTTTGGCAAATCCGCCAATGAGGTTGGAGCGGTTACAACCCATGGTAAGTGAGGACCCAAGCATGAACGAACGCGAACTTTTTCTCCAAGCACTCGATATGGTTGATGCCGACGCCCGAGATCAATTTCTCCGTGAGGCTTGTGGCGACAACCAAGCCTTATACCGAGACATACTGGCTCTCCTCGACGCTCACCAGCAGGCTAGCGGCTTTTTGGCTCAAGGACATCAGGGCGACAAGTTGGATTGTCCGAAGTCTGCGGAACCGACAGTGGGACATCTGCACCACTCATCCGCCGGAAGCCTCATCGCGGGTCGATACAAGCTGCTACAGCAGATTGGCGAAGGAGGCATGGGCGCGGTGTGGATGGCCGATCAGAAAGGGATCATCCATCGCGATATCAAACCATCCAACATTCTGGTCGAATCGCATGACGGCAAACCGGTACCGAAGATCATCGACTTTGGGCTGGCTAAAGCGACATCTGGCATGCAGCTTTCCGAAAACACGCTGTTTACCGGGTTCGGCAGCGTCCTTGGTACGCCGCTTTACATGGCTCCTGAGCAAGCCAACTTTAGCCGGTCAAGGGAAATACGAGGAAGCCGAAACACATCTACTTGCAGGCTATTCAGGTCTGAAGGCACGGGAAGCTAAAATCCGAAAGGCGTTTCCATCGGAATCGAAGTTGCGGAACGCAGCCAGACGGTTGGTAGAATTGTACAACGCGATGGGACAACCTGAAAAAGTCCACCAATGGGAGGCAAGCCTCCAAGCGATTGGAGAATCCAGCAACAAGGTCGAATCAAAATGAAGCCCGAAGAACTCCTGCCACAAGTCTACGATGAGCTTCGTAGGTTGGCAGCGACCAAGATGCAACGTGAAACGGCTGACCATACGCTCGATGCAACAGGCTTGGTTCATGAGGTGTTTCTGAAATTGGGGAGTGACGAATCCTTTGCATCGAAGAGCGGTTTACTTCGCGCGGCGGCCGTCGCCATGCGTCGCATCTTGGTCGATCACGCTCGCGCACGCTTGGCAACCAAGCGTGGTGGTCAGGCTGAGCGCGAAGCCTTGTATGACTTTTCGGCGCCGCTTCCCGACTCATCTTTAGTCGAGCTTGATGAGGTACTGAACAGGTTCGCAGAAGTCGACCCACAAGCGGCGGAACTGGTCCAATTGCGTTACTTCTCCAACCTCACCAACGTCGAATCGGCGGAAGCACTTGGGATCTCGCCCCGTTCTGCCGATCGCCTGTGGAGCTTCGCCAAAGCCTGGCTCTTACGAGAAATGACGCGCTGAGGACCCGACTAAAGCACATTACGCAGAGACAATCACCCTGGCTGACAACGAATACCTGACGCCCGAACACGCTCTCGCTTATCTCGCCAAAGCTGACGGCATTCTTCCAGACATCACAAATTCGTCTGGGTGTTGTGTTGGTCGCGGAATGCCTGGAATCGCGAGGGGCCGCAAGCGGGGCATCAAAAAGTTTGATCAAGGCAATGCAACTGGTTTGCCATATGGTTATACTGACCGGCCCAGCCTCTCCCACCCTCCAAAAACCATCCCAGCATCATGCGTGTCAATCGTGCTTTCTTCGTCGTCCTGATTGTCGCGTCTTCCGCGTTTGGAGCAGACGTTGATTACGCACGCGACATCAAACCGCTGCTGCGAGAAAAGTGTGCTGCTTGTCACGGAGCTTTGAAGCAGGAATCTGGCCTACGTCTGGATGCAGCGAGTCTTATTCGTCAGGGCGGCGAAAGTGGCGCGGCGATCAAAGTCGGCGATGCAACGAACAGCCCGTTGTTCCATCGTGTCACGTCGGAAGATCCAGAGCAACGCATGCCGCCGGAAGGTGAAGGCGAACGGCTGAATCCGGAGCAACTGCAACTGTTGCGAGAATGGATCGACACTGGTGCCATCGCGTCTCCCGATGAAGTCATTCCAACTGATCCTGCGGAACATTGGGCGTATCAGTCGCCTGTTCGTGCACTGCTACCATTGCCGGGCAATGCCGACTGGCAAGCTAACCCGGTTGACGCGTTTATCGCCGAGCAACATGAGAGGGCGTGCGTTTCCCCTGTTGCGTCCGCAGATAAGCATACACTTGTACGGCGGTTGTACTTCGATCTGATTGGACTGCCCCCCAGTCGCGAACAGATCGACAGATTTGTGAATGACGATTCGAGCAGCGCTTACGCAGACCTTGTCGATGAACTTCTCAACAGTCCGCACTATGGCGAACGGTGGGGGCGTCACTGGATGGACGTCTGGCGATACAGCGACTGGAGTGGCTACAAGGATGAACTTCGGGGAAGCCAGCGACACATCTGGCGATGGCGTGATTGGATCATTGAATCAATCAACGACGACAAAAGCTACGACCAGATGGTCACCGAAATGCTTGCTGGTGACGAAGTCGCTCCGGACGATCTGAATATCCTGCGAGCCACAGGTTTTCTTGCTCGGAACTACCACACCAGCAATCGTAACATTTGGCTCGATGCAACGGTCGAGCACACGGCGAAGGCATTTTTAGGGATGACCATCAATTGTGCTCGGTGCCATGATCACAAGTTTGATCCGATCACCCAAAGCGAATACTACGCCATGCGCGCTATCTTCGAACCGCACAATGTTCGGACGGAACGGGTTCCCGGTCAGCCAAATGTCTTGAACGATGGAGTGCCGCATGTCTTTGATGCGGAACCTGATTCGAAAACCTTCCTTTACGTTGCTGGTAACGAAAAACATTTCGACAAAGAATCGCCAGTCATTGCGGCGCTGCCCGCCGTGTTTGGTGCGCCGCTGGACGTTAAACCCGTCATTTTGCCGCCGATTGCCGTCTTCCCGGCATTGTGGCCTCACATCGAAACCGAAGACATCCATCGTGCGGAACAACAGGTGGCAGCAGCAAAGAAACAACTCGCTGAGAGCCTCAAGAAAGACGCCGACAAGTCGAATTCAATCGCCGTCGCTGAGCTGAAGTTGGAATCAGCGACAGCGAATCTGAATTCACTGCGCGCGAGGTGGGCTGCCGACAAATCGAAGTACGCCGGTGATGCCTCGAACCTAGTTGAAGGCCTGAGCAAAGCCGCCGCAAATGCAGAGCGAAACGCTGCGAATGCGCAGGCGCGATTGGAACTGGCTGACACGCAGGAGATGCTCGCTGTTGCCGAAGCGAGTAGTGAAAGCGATGCCGCAAAGAAGAAAGTCGCAATTGACGCGGCAAAGAAGGCCGCTGAAGCTGCGAAAAAACAGCTTGCGGTTGCCCGGGCCAATGCGAAGAAAGAAGACGCAGAGTACACAACCGTCGGAAAGACTTACCCTCCCACCAGCACGGGCCGGCGACTTGCACTGGCCAGATGGATTACAGATTCGAAGAATCCACTGACGGCACGAGTGGCGATCAACCACGTTTGGCTGCGACACTTCGGTGAACCGCTGGTCTCTGACACGTTTGATTTCGGTCTGAGATCGCCTCGGCCGAAACATGCCGATTTGCTCGACTGGCTGGCGGTCGAACTGGTGGAGCACCGATGGAGTGTGAAGCACATTCACCGACTGCTGCTCACGTCACGTACATGGCAGCTCCGATCATCTGCAGATTCTGCTCTGCAGACAGTAAACGCGAAAATCGACCCCGACAACCAGCTGTACTGGCGAGCCAACGTGCAGCGACTGGATGCGGAGGTGATAAGGGACAGCGTGCTGCACGTCGCCGGAAGCCTAGATCTGAGACAGGGTGGAGCGGATATCGACTACGCAGAGGGAGAAACCGTTTCGCGACGCAGCGTCTATTTTCGACATGCCAACGAAAAGCAAATGACGATGCTCGTTCTGTTCGATGCTGCCGGGCCAAACGAATGTTATCGTCGATCAGAGAGCATCATTCCTCAGCAGGCTCTGGCACTCGCCAACAGCACGTTGTCTTTGTCTGAGTCTCGAAAGCTCGCTCAAGCACTTTGGGCCGAAGTGAAAGATGATGTCGATGCGGATTTGCGTTTCGTGCAACTCGCATTCAAACAGGTTTTGGCTCGGTCAGCGACAAGTACGGAATCAGTAGCGTGCGGAGAATTCCTTAAACAGCAAGCGTCGATGCTGGCGTCAACAGCATCGCTGACGGAATTCGGCGGCAAAACGACGTCCCGGATTGAAGCTTCAGGCGATCCAACTCTGCGGGCAAAGGAAAACCTGATTCACGTGCTCATGAACCACAACGACTTCGTCACGATTCGATAGGGAGAGATCAGATGAGTCCATTCGAATCAACACGACGCGGTTTCCTGAGTGACATGGGGCTCGGATTCGGTAGTATTGCCGCCGCGAGCATGCTTCAACAGGACGCTCAGGCAACGTTGTCGACACAGGTCACGCAGTTGGTTCCCAAAGCAAAAAGCGTCATTTGGCTGTTCATGATCGGTGGCACCAGCCACATGGAATCCTTTGATCCGAAGCCCGCATTGACAAAGTATGCGGGCATGACCATCGATGAAACACCGTTCAAATCTGTTTTGTCGTCGCCTTACCTGGAGAACGAACGCGTCGTCGCCTTTGACCCGAACAATGGCTTCATACGCAACGAGTTATATCCGTTGCAGATGTCTTATCGTCGATGGGGACAAAGTGGTCTGGAAATCTGCGACTGGTGGCCGCATGTCGCGCAGCAGGCAGACGATCTGTGTCTTGTGCGATCTGTCTGGACGGAAGACAGCAATCACGGTGCGCAGTTGCAGTTTCATACCGGTCGGCATCGTATCGACGGTTTCTTTCCGACGATTGGATCCTGGGTGAACTACGGACTGGGGTCGTTGAATGAAAACCTGCCCGAGTTCGTCGTCATGGGGACACCGGTTGCCGACTGTTGCGGCGGAGTGGAGACACATCGAGCCAATTACCTCGGTCCCCAATATGATGGCGTGCCCTTGAGCATCGATCCTGCGAATCCTTTGCCGTACGCGAAGCCGCCAAAAGGAGTTTATCGCGAAGAGCAGATGGGCGAGTTTGATCTGCTGCGACGCCTGAATGGAATCACGGCCGAACAATATCCCAATGACGAAGCTATACGTGCACGAATTCGATCCTACGAACTGGCGTTTCGAATGCAGATGGCCGTGCCCGAGATCGTGCGTTTCGATGACGAAACACAGCAAACGCACTCGCAATACGGACTCGACAAAGACGAAACGCGATCGTTTGGACAACAGATGCTGACGGCTCGCCGATTAGTCGAACGGGGCGTGCGGTTTGTTCAGGTCTATCACGGCAGCAACGGCGGCGCAGGGCAATGGGACGCTCACAAAGGGTTGAAGGCCAGTCACACAAAGTTGTGTCGTCAAGTCGACCAGCCAATCGGAGCATTGCTTGCCGACCTGAAGCAACGCGGGCTGCTCGATGAAACACTAGTCGTCTGGGCCAGTGAGTTCGGCCGTACCCCCGGTTCGCAGCATGGCGACGGTCGCGACCATCATCCGTTTGGTTTCACTGTTTGGATGGCCGGAGGCGGAATCAAGGGCGGCATGGCACACGGCGCAACCGACGAAATCGGCTTCCACGCTGTGGAAGACCGGCACTACGTGACCGACATCCATGCCACCCTCCTGCATCAGCTCGGCCTGAACCCGCGCGAACTGGCGATCCCGGGTCGAAAGCGTCTGGAAAAGGAATTCGGTAATCCTATTTATGAAGTGATTGCATAGGTTCCTTCGTCGGAGCCGCTTGTCGGTCGCTCACCCCAGCGCAGCGGAGCGAATGGCGACCGACAAGCGGTGGAGACGTATGGCACCGGTGCCTTTGTTGGAGAGCTTCGAGGGAGGGACGCTACGGCCGGGTCACTGCGAACTTTACAAGGATGGTTGATTAAACGACTATTCGAGGTGTGAACGCATTTCACTCAATTGGTCCCACTCGCGGAGCAGGTTGCGTTACCTCAGTTATCCATGCACGGTTCAAACATCTTGGTCGATGATGATTCCTGCTTTTGGCGGTAGCTTGCCTGTAGGCTTCAATGAGCAGCAAGCTGAGTTCCTCTGGTGCGGCACATTCTTTAGGGCGACGTGTCTGGCAGTTCGGCGATCCGTGACGATCGGTCCATGTTGAATCTGTCAATGGTCATGGGGTATCGGTGCTCAGCACACTTGGGTTGGTCTTGTCCTTGTCAAGTCTCGTTGTGATCGGCGAAGTTTCTCCTGCGAACTCAGTTGTGGATTCTCTTGGTTTTGAATCTGAGGTCTTCCGCTGTGCTGCGGTGGGCTTGGTCGTCTGCTGCACCGTCAACTTAGTCGGTCGCTTCGGCAACGACTTGGCTGTGATTGGTGAATTCGAGACCCGAGGCGACTTGCCAGTGCTCTCCTCGTTGCAACGCGTTGTTACCGCTTCGGCTTCGCGCGCTTCCCGACGAAGGCGGCTCTTGCGTTGGTCGGAATTCTCTTTGGGCTTCTCGTTTGAAACTCTTTTCATCCATTGGAAGTCTTCCGCCAAACGACTTGGTGGTTTCAATCATCGTGGCCGGATCCCAGTCTTTTTCATCGCGCAGCATGGCTCAAGCAATCACAGCGATCTTACGAGCTAGCGCCACACCAGCTTTTTTCTTGCGAGTTTTCTGCTTGCCACAGATCCGTTCATAGACGCCTTTGGCCCAGGGGTTGTAACGTAGCGAGGCCCAGGCACACTCGACAAGAATCGTGCGCGCCAATGGATTGCCGCGCTTCATTATGCGTCCGTTGCGGTCGGTTTCGCCGGACTGTTACTGACGTGGAACCAAGCCGAAGTACACGACTCAGGCCGAAGCAACGCCGCTTCGGCCTGGAAGTTTGAACCGATTGAGTTCCGTTGATCTAGCAGTGCTAATTCCTAGGCAGATCAGCTTCCGTGATCGTTGCAACTGTAAAGTCACTGTAGACGGCCCGAAGCTGCTTTTCAGGATTTCGGTACCAGAAAACGATAGCTCGCGTTCCATCGACTGCCTTGCCAGCACCCGTGTAGTCGTAATCATCATGCGACATACCTGTAAGATACGGAGTCAGGGTGCCTAGTCTTGCGGCGAGTGTGATCCTGGGAATTCCGTCTTTGGAAAGTATTGTCATCCACTCGGCTTGATCTGTAATGCTCCTGGGAAACTTACCTCCACTCAGCTCGGTATAGCCCTTGAGAGCTTCGACTAAGCTCTCTTCGAACGGCAGCAACTCCGGCAACTTCGCGGCAGTTGACGACTGATAGCCTTGAGGAGCATCAAAGCTAAACAACATCGGATCGAGTGTGACGTTGAACTCAAAATCCTTCATCACTGACTTGGTAACAGATGATCCTTTAGGCATTCCCGTAAATTCGACTTGAACCAAATCGCTTGTTTTTGCATCGACCCAAACCGCGTAGACTGCCTGAGCAAGCTTCACTTCGAATCCGATGCAGTCACGACCGTCAACGTTCATCTTTCCAAGTTCTTTGTCAGGCTTATTGCCGTAGGACCTGAGCAGCTCGAACCACTTGATCTGCCTTTGACCGTCTTCATGCCCAATTGAAACCAGCTCGTGAACAGTCGCTGTCTTCGCCGGCTCATTTAGTGACAATCGAGGTAGGCCAGATGCATCAGAGACCGTAACTGTGTTGAGCATGGAACGCCGTTCGCGTCCGTCGTCGGAAACCAAGACCTCCACTTCAACCGGCTTTTCCTGCGAAGTAAGGTAGACAAACTCTTTGTAGCGAAACGAGCCTGCCGTTTTGATTCGCTCGACGACTTGTGCGAATGCATTTGAGGTCGAAGACAACATCGTCGTTACTCCGACAACCAACATCAAGCAGGCGGCCAGGAAAGCAATTTGAATCCAGCGTCGATTCGATGTAGCAGCCAGTGGAGTCGGGCGAGCGACTTGGACTTGTTCGCTTTCCAAAGTTCTTGCCTTGGATTTAACTCGCTCGATGGCGTCCGCTGGAAGTGGCTCGCTGAGAACCGCCCAGACGGCTGCTTCAAGTTGCGGTTCCAGGTCATCGTTGATCGTCGTAGTTAATATGTTTTTGTCGTTCATGTTATCGAACTCCGTTGAAGGATTTGAGTTGTTCTTGCAGTCGCTGGCGAGCCTTGTAGAGGGCCGTTGAAACCGCTTCGACTGAGATGGTGAGGATCGCGGCCACTTCGTTGCGATCGAGTTGCTCAAAGTGGCTCAAGGAAAAGACGGCAGCTTGTTGTTCAGGCAACTGCGCCGCCGCATTACGCAACCA
>JBGSJL010000031.1:0-21936 GCA_041741955.1 Pirellulaceae bacterium
TTGCCAGATTCGGACTTACCAGCCTCAGATTTACCCGACTCAGATTTGCCCGACTCAGATTTGCCAGATTCGGACTTAGCAGATTCGGAATCGCCCGACTCAGCTTTACCGGGCTCGGACTTACCAGGCTCGGAGTTACCAGGCTCGGAGTTACCAGGCTCGGAGTTACCAGATTCGGATTTGCCAGATTCAGACTTACCCGACTCAGATTTACCAGGCTCGGACTTACCAGGCTCGGAGTTACCCGACTCAGATTTACCAGGCTCGGACTTACCAAATTCGGAATTACCAGCCTCGGAATTACCAGCCTCGGACTTGCCAGCCTCGGACTTGCCCGACTCGGAGTTACCCGACTCGGAGTTATTCGTGGGGTCACCATCGCTGGCGTTTTGACTTGAAGGCGAACCGGAGTTCTCCGACGGTTGCTCTGCTGCAGATTGAGAGGCAGGATTTGGACTGGAACCGGAATTTTGATCGGATTGCGCGTCGAGGTAGTCACTTACGCGCTCGAAGGTTTCGCGATCCGTGTCGGGTTTGCCGGCTTTCGAATTCGGAGAGTTCTGAGAAGATGGACTTCCGCCTGTTCCAGCATCCGCCGAGCCTGCTCCGCCACTTGGGGCAGACGTATTGCCACCGCTTTGCGCGTTGCCGGCGTTGCTGCCGCCATTTTTTTGCGAATTGGATTGTGAATCGTCACCGGCTCGCTTGCTATTTCCATTCCCCGACTTGCCGCTTTCCCCTTTCTCGGAGCCCCCTTTTTCGGAGCTACCGCCGCTGCTGCCCGAAGAACCGCCCTGCTGCGCACCGTCATCGGACGGTTGGCCTTCGCCGCTTTCGTCCCCAGACTGTTGACCACCTTCCTTTTGACCACCTCCCTTTTGACCGCCGGACTCTTGACCGCCGGACTGCTGTTCAGAGTTCTTTGCACCCGAGTTACCGTCGCTGGACCCTTCGTCATTGGTGGAGCTTGGTTGTTGGCTGTCCTGGGTTGGGTCATTGGGCTGGGACTGGTTTTCGGACTGGGTTTGGTTTTCGGACTGGGGGCGATTCTTCTCAGGCGGATTGGATGTTGATGAGCCATTGGCTGGTGGTGTGCTGGAACCTGCGTTTGGGCTGTTGGGATTCGATGCCCGCGCATCGCCAGCAGTGGGATTTGGTTTTGGCACCTCGGTTGTATTGGCTTGTTTGGGAGGATTCTGCGTGACGTCGGTCTTCTCCTCGGGCCCAACGACGTGCAATATCAATGGCTGAGATTCGGTGCTATTGGAGGCAGGACGCTGCGTGAGCGGATCGTGGCGATTGTCCAAGGCTGTCGCTCGGATTTGAAAAACATCGCCAACCTTTGCTCGCCATTCGGACAAGTCGACTTGCCATGTCTTGACTTGCCGACCTAGTACTGCTTCGCCTTGCAGCAATTTCATAACTGGACCGGCTACATTATTGTGAGCCACACTCAAGTTGAGTTCGGTCAGTCCGAAATCTGGGTCGGCAGCACGGACTTCCAAATTGACACGTGCATCGGGACGGACGCGCAGGACACGATTTTCGGGACCCACTAATGTTACATCGGGTGCCGCATCCGCCAGGACCGACAGGGAGTGTATGATGGGACGCGGGTTAGCATCACCGCGTGCGTTGTAGCCCCGAATTCGATACTGAAGTCTAGTCGGGTTATCATGAGCCGAATTGAGTTGCATCAGCCATTCAGCTTCTAAGGCCCGCTGGTCAGTTGCCATTTCTTGAATGGCCTCGGCTTTAATCAGTTCGTCGGCGTCGTTGAGTGTCGGGTTGACTTCGATTCGACCGCGCTTCATGTTTTGATTGGCTTGGGCTCGAATTGTGGCTCGAGTTCCCTCGACGGCTTCTACTTTGTCGCCAGCCACCGTGCGTGGCGGTAGTCGGGTGTATGCCGGAAACAGGAGCTCGACCGACTTGAGCACAACGGAGGGCAGGGGGCTGAGCGACACGCGGTGCGGACCGCTGACCGCGTCACCGGCTTCGATCCAATAATCCAGCGGTTGCTGCACACCACCCGAGGCGGTAACCACTTGTCCGCCATAGCGCAAGCCAGCGGTCGAGGGCGCAAGTTCTCTACGTTGATTTTGAATCTGACCATCGAGCGTCGTAAAACGTACACTCGCGATCTCATCGCTGCGCAGTCCTCTGATCTCGGCTTCAATCGCCAAGGGTTTGCCTTGGGTCAGTTCGAGCGCGCCGGGCTTGACGTCCAGAATGTGAACACGCGTCGGCGCGGCCAACTCCTTCCACGGCATTAGTATTCGCTGCCCCGTAACGAACACGCTTTTGGGAGACAGCATCGTGTAGAGGACTAGACCTGTGGTCAACAAAAGTACGCAGCCAATCAATTTGATGAGTGGGCTGGTGTCGACTGTTGCCGACGGGTCTTGGCCGCCGATAAATCTAGCCGCGCGATAGGTCAGCGCCGACATGACACCCCGCGGAACTCCGTGCTGCGGCATCGACTCTAATTCCAACCAAGAAATCAATCCGTTTTTGAATTCCGGAACTAATTGCTCGATGCGCTTGGCAGCGTAAACTGGATTGATACGCCGCAGGATTAGCGGCACGAACTGCAAACCGATCCACCAAGCCGAGCCGGCCACACCGACGGACCAGAATGCCCAGCGGCCCAGGCTGGGTAGTGGCACGAGCCAATGATCGATGGCGCACGCGACCAACCACAGGCCAAGTATTCCACAAGCCCAGATCGACAGCAAAACGAGCGCATCCATAAACTTGATGAAGGAGGCGGTTTTCTTTAGATGAACGTGCAGCGAAGCCCGCAAGTCGTCGGTAGTTACTTGGGGCCCATCCACTACGGGCTGTTTGGCCCGATTGCCGCTGGACAGAGGATTTGCGACTGGACTGGGAATGGAACTCATAAAACCGACAATCTTGCGAATTGCAGAAAGCGAACCTTTGCCGAACCGACATCCTTAATTATAGACGCAAGCCACTCCTATAGACGCAAGCCTCTCTGTGGAGTTTCCGAAAATGTGTCGGATCGTCCAATTCCGGCGGTTAGGATTGAGCGGAAAATAAGTGGGATTGGCTTCCAGCCTGTCATAGCGGAATCGACAGGCTAGAAGCCTATCCCACGTTGAATCGACAGGCTAGAAGCCTATCCCACGTCGAATCGACAGGCTAGAAGCCAATCCCACGTTGAATCGACAGGCTAGAAGCCTATCCCACGTTGATCCTTGATAAGCCGCGAGGCGGCTAAAGGGCCCCAAAGCCTGTCAGCACGACGCGCACCGTCCGCCGCATAATGCGCAGGTCGTTCCATAGCGAGCAGTTCTGCAGGTACAGCAAATCGTAAGATACCTTGCGGCGATACGACTCCAAATCGTTTGCGTAGCCAGCTTCGATCTGGGCGATACCAGTCAGCCCCGGCCTGAGTCCCAGTCGTTGCAAATATCCTGGGACTTTGCTCGAAAGCTCCTCCATGTATTCGATGCATTCCGGACGTGGGCCCACCATCGACATTTCGCCCCGCAGAACGTTGATCAGTTGCGGCAATTCGTCGATGCGCATCCGCCTGAGCAGTCGTCCTATGGGGATTACTCGGTTGTCGCCTTTTTGAGCTTGGCAGGGACCGGTCAAATTGGCAACTAGATGCATGGTGCGAAGTTTGTAGATCTTAAACGGTTTGCCATAGTTGGCCTCGCGCCGGCGGCATTCGCCACATTCGGTGCTGCTGAGCTGACGACGCGTATTAAGGCCCACCCGGATTTGAGTAAATATCACTGGACCGCGCGAGCTGAATTTGATTGCCAGGGCGGCCAGTGCCATGAGTGGCGCAGTTAGTATCAAGAGTCCGCTGGCGACCAACACATCTGCAATTCGCTTGGCTACCCGCGTGCGCCAGCGCAGGCAGCGAATGTTCTTGCGTTCGGAGGGAAGTCCAAGCTGCTTCATCCAGGAGGGAGCTGCTGCGCAACTGCAATCCAATAGCAGATCCTCTTGCGAGACTGCGGCGAGCCGTTCCATTCGCGTCGGAAGGTACGTAGATACAGTTGCGTCCGCGAACAGGGTTGAAGTTGAAGTGGGTTGAGTCGTATCGTTGGCCATGGTAGTGGGACTCGGGGATTGGCTGCAGTGGTTTGACTTACGACCCTAACGCACGACGGTTCTCAGCACCGAACATGCGAATCAGCAACGAAAAGGTTCCGACGATTTCTGCGCCGTCAAGCCAAACGTATCTCACCCAGAGCGACCGAAGAGGGCAATGCAGCTCACAATCGCTCACAAACGGTCCGGACTAAGGTTTTGTGAACCTGCAATCGCTACAACCCTAACCAGCACGTGAAAAATCGGCTCCTACAAATATTTTTCTAGGAGCCGATATACAATTTTTGAAGTGGCCAGATGACAACTGGCACTCATCCAGCAAGTTAGTTACTTTCCTTTGTGAATATCGTGACAAGCCTTGCAATTGCTCGCGGTCTTGAGTTCGTCCAAAGCGCCCTCGCGTCCCACTACGACTTTGGCGGCCGCCAAGGCTGCACCGCCAGCCAGCGTGTGCCAAGAATCCAAGTCGCCTTTGCCCGGCTTGCCTTCGGCCAGGCTGACGTAGACGTCTAGCAATTCCTTCTTCTGTTCGTCGGTACCCTCGCCGGAAAGAACCTTCGCCAGCAGACCACTCTCTTTGTTGTGGGCAATCTTCATTACTTCTTTGATCGTATGTTTCGGCTTCGCCGCTTCATCGGCGGCTCTGGCCAACGACATAATTGAGCCGACTGCCACCGTGCACCCCACCGAGGTCAACCCAAGCCACTTTTTCCAAGACGCGTTCCGCATGATCCTCGTCCCCTTATGAAACAGAAAGTTACGGATAAGTAGTGCGCTGCAGACGCAGCACCTTCCGCTACTTGACCGTCCGCGTGGGCAGTATACAGGTCCGTGGCGCGGGTAGCAAATTTTGGCTGTCCAGATCAATCTGGGCGTAGTCAGTCGAATCAAGAACCAAGGTGGCATTCGCAGCGCTCGACGACTGGAATGCTTTGACGAAATTCCATGCGATACCAAGGAGTTTGCTGGCGTTCAGGGAGCCGTATTGATAGAACAGTACTTAAACCGCCGAGCCTTCCGTTCCCCAGTTACAGCCGGAGTACTCCATGTCCCGCCGTCGCAATTTTTTGCTCGCTGCTGCTGCGTCTACTGCGATTGCCGCAAGTCCACGTGCAACAGCCCAATCGACGGATGTTGAGTCGGCGGACAGCCTGTCCGCCGATAGCAAACTGGGTCCGCTCATCCGTATCGGCGTGATGGGACTCAATAGGGGCCAAGCGCTGGCGCTCGACTTTGCCAAGCTGCCGGGCGTGGAGGTGGCTTATGTCTGCGACGTGGATACGCGACGTTTGACCGCCTCTGCGAAAGAGCTGGCTGGGCGAAAGGATGGCTTGGCTCCGAAGACTACGACCGATTTCCGCGAGATTCTGGCGGATCCACATGTCGATGCGCTGGTGTGTGCGGCTCCCAACCATTGGCATGGACCGGCAACGATCATGGCCTGCAAAGCAGGGAAGCATGTGTATGTCGAAAAACCCTGTAGCCACAATCCGCAGGAAGGCGAGTGGATGATCGCAGCCGCGCAACAATTCGACCGCTGTGTTCAAATGGGTTCCCAGCGTCGGAGTGCGGCGGGTTCGCAGGCTGCGATTGCCAAGTTGCACGCAGGTGCAATTGGAAAGGTCCACTTAGCGCGTTGCTATTACAACAATTTGCGCGGTCCCATTGGCCAAGGCACAGAGGTCGAACCACCTAAGGATCTAAATTATGATTTATGGCAAGGTCCGGCCCCGCGACGGAAATTCCGCGACAACTTTTTGCACTACAACTGGCATTGGTTCTGGCACTGGGGTGGAGGCGAACTCGCGAATAACGGTGTCCATGGGCTGGACCTATGTCGTTGGGGTCTGGGTGTCGATTTTCCGACGCGTACAGTTAGCTCCGGTGGCCGCTACTGGTATGCAGATGACCAAGAAACTCCTGACGTCCAAGCGGCATGCTTCGAATTCGATGGTGGCAAACAGATCACCTGGGATGCGCTCTCCAGCAACAAACACGGGGTAGATTTTATTTGCGCCTTCTTCGGGGATGACGGCGCGCTGGAACTCGATCCAGACGGTCAGTATCGTGTGTTTGATCGCAATGACAAACTGGTCGACGAGGGCCAGCAGTCGTCGGGTGGCCAGGCAGAGCACATTAAAAATTTCGTCGAAGCGATTCGAGCTGGCGATCCAAGCATGTTGAATCAGCCCATCCAGGAAGGACACAAGAGTACGCTCCTGTGTCACTTGGGAAATATTGCGTATCGAACGGGCAAGACGGTAACGTCCGACTCCACCAGCGGTCGCATACTGGGCGATCCCGAGCAGACCGAACTTTGGCAGCGAGATTACGAGCCTGCTTGGAGAGCGGACGTAACTTTTTGAACTCTCTGAGCTGTTGTTCTCGACAATGTTACCCTCGGGGCAACGTTATCCTCGGGACTGTGTTACCCTCGGCACAATGTTACCCTCGGGACAATGTTACCCTCGGCACAAGCATCGCCGGTAATCGTTACGCTGGCGATTGCTAAGCCTTAACAGGTCGGCTGTAGCCGATTTTATCGAGCGCAATGTAAACTTCGTCGAGAGTTTTTTCTCCGAAGTTGGAAATGCTCAACAGTTCTTTGGGTGTACTCTTGAGCAAATCGCGGACGGTGAAGATGCCTTTCTCTTCCAGACAGTTTGTCGTTCGGACAGCTAGCCCAATTTCTGCCGTACTGAGATCGAGTTGTTCTCGCTTTTGACGAGCCTTCTCTTCGGCTTGACTAATCGGAATCCTTGTTCGCGCCATGTCGGTTCCCTCCTAAATCCTTTGACTAGACACACAGCTTCGGATCGTTCCGAAGATCGCTTGGGCAGAGTATAACCTTAACGCAGATTTGCTCCAACAATCCAATCGGAAACTTTCTTGCGCATTGCTAGCAAAGCCAGAAAATGGAATCCACCTTATTATCAGGGCTCAATGAATCGCAGCGGGCTGCCGTCACCTGTATCGAAGGCCCCCTGTTGATCCTGGCCGGTCCGGGTAGCGGAAAAACGCGAGTCATAGTTCACCGCATTGCGCACATGCTGGAAACAGGCATCCAGCCGCAATCGATCGTCGCGCTCACATTCACCAACAAGGCTGCTGGAGAAATGCGCGCACGTTTGGAGCGCATCGCGGGTCGCAACGATGTTTGGTTGGGCACGTTCCACAGTTTCTGCGTGCGCTTGCTGCGGCGCTACGCGAGACTGGTCGGCCTGAGCGAGAATTTCAGCATCTACGATACCGACGATGCTCAGAGCGCGCTCAAGGCGGCTGTGGAAGAAGCGAAATTCGAGCTGACGCATATTCCACTAGCCAAGCTGGCCAACCGTATCAGCTACTTCAAAAATCGCCTAGTCACTCCCGAAGTGCTCGAAGCCGAAGCGCTCTCAAGCGATGAATATCAGGTCGCCCAAGTTTATCCGACCTACCAACAGGTTTTGCTACGCAATAGCGCGGTCGACTTTGACGACATACTCATGCATGTCGCCACCTTGCTCAGAAGCTATCCCGATCTACGGCAGCAATTGGACGAACGTTTTCGCTATGTCATGGTGGATGAATACCAAGATACCAATCTTGCCCAGTACGTCATCGTCCGCCATTTGTCGTTCGACTTTCCAAATCTAGCGGCAACTGGCGACCCAGATCAATCGATCTACGGTTGGCGCGGGGCAAACCTAAAGAACGTAACTAACTTAGAGAAAGATTTTCCCGGCTTGCGGGTGCTCCGCTTGGAGGAAAACTACCGTAGCACGCCAGAGATCCTATCGGTGGCCGATGGTTTGATTCAGCACAACCAATTCCGTAAAGAAAAAACATTGGTCCCGTTGAGATCGACGGGCAACCCAGTGCGATTGAGTATTTATCCCACCGCCCGAGGCGAAGCTGAGGATATCGGTGATCAAATCGCCGCACTGGTGAACGAAGGGGGCCATCAATTCAGCGATTTTGGTGTGCTCTATCGCACCAACGCCAATTCGCGACTTATGGAACAAGCACTCGCTCGGCGGAAGATTCCGTTTCAGCTCATCGGTGGCTTCCGTTTCTACGCGCGTAAAGAAGTCAAGGATCTGGTGGCCTATCTTCTGCTAGTCAACAATCCCGAAGACAATGTAGCGCTCACGCGTGCCATCAATGTTCCGGCGCGAGGCATCGGCAAACAGACCGTCGAAAAGCTAGCCGATCTGGCCAGCCGTCAACGCACTTCGATGCTGGAGGCCTGCCAGCAAATGGTCCGCGAGAAGACGCTCGGAAAACGCGCGACTGCGGCCATCGCCGGCTTTTTGAAAGTCTACGAGCAACTCGTTAGCCTCGTACACGGCCCATTGCTCGATCTGTTGCAAACGGCCATCGAGTTGACAAGTTACCGCGAGCATTTGATTAAACTCAATCGCGGCGAGAACAGCGAATCGGACGTGCTTTCGAACTTGGACGAGCTACTAGCCGAGGCGCGCGAGCTCGACAACGAAGCAGACAACGAAGCGGATGACGATAAATCGGCACTGGAGACTTTCCTAGAGGTTTCGGCGCTTCAGGCGGATACCGATCGACTCAGCACCGACAATAACTTAGTGACACTGATGACGCTCCATGCGGCCAAGGGGCTGGAGTTTGCTTGCGTGTATGTCATCGCAGTGGAGGAGAATATCCTGCCTCATGCCCGCAGCAAAGACGATCCCATGTCGCTCGAAGAGGAGCGTCGATTGTTATTTGTGGGCATTACGCGAGCTAAGGATCAATTGCAACTCAGCTATGCCAAGAGTCGCGGCTTTTCAGGACAGGGCTCAGGTGTCCCAAGTAGTTTCTTGATTGAATTGCCGCGTGGCGAGCTTCAAATCAATGACCGAACCGAGACTTTGGACGACTACCATGATGGAGACAGTGGATTTGAGGACTATCATGACCAGCGGCAAGTCAATTGGCACGACTATGACTCGCAGGCTGAGGATTCGGAACAAGGTCCAGAATTTGAAGAATTTGACGAGGCTTGCCAATTGCCGCCTGAGGAAATGCAGCAGCGACTTGCAGGAAAAAAAAAGTTTAGCGCACGTTCTGAGCGAAAATTTGGATCACAATTAGTCGACGACCCCTACGACCCAAACCCAGATGAGGTCAACTCTGCCGACCCATGGTTGGAGTACCGCACGGGTCGAGTTGTCTTGCATGAGACCTACGGTCGCGGTGAAATTGTGGCTGCCAGCGGCCGCGGTCAAAAGCGTTCGGTGGCCATCCGCTTCTTCGAGGATAGCTCGCGGCGCTCCTTCGTTCTAGCGCACGTTCCGCTCAAGTTGCAAGGGCTGGAGCCGCTTGACGATTAGCTCGACTGCGTTCAAATGGCGGCCCCGCCCGATACTTTTCAAACCCAACGCCAGTTCCTCAAAAATACGCTCATCGAGACCGCCATGACCAAAACCTCATTTCCCAAAGTGGCCCAACTTCGCACCGTCGAGCGCTTCCATAGCCGCTTAGCAGAGCTGGGGGTGGACCTGCCCTGCGACGAAGAACTTTTGTCTGCTGCTCAAGGCTCTCCGATGGCGCAGGGTCTTCAAATCGGTCAATTGAGGATTGGCAATCGCTGGTGCATTCATCCCATGGAGGGTTGGGATGCGAACCGCGACGGAAGTCCGACGGATTTGACGCTCCGTCGCTGGCAGCGATTTGGCGAAAGTGGTGCCAAGTTGATATGGGGCGGAGAGGCCGCCGCCGTTCAGCCAACGGGCCGCGCCAACCCAAATCAGACTTTAGCCACGCCTAGCAATGAGTCGGGGTTGCGGAGTTTGCTCGAAGCCTTGCTCAATGCGCACAAGGCGAGCGGACAGAGCGATGATGACTTAGTCGTCGGACTGCAGCTCACCCATTCGGGACGTTTTTGCAAACCTAATGATCACAAACGTTGGGAGCCGCGAATTGCCTACCACCATCCGCTGTTGGATGCCAAATTTAATATCGCAGCCGACGATGATTCAGTGGTGTTGACCGACGATGAACTCGAGCGACTTATCGACGACTATGTTGTCTCCGCCAAGCTCGCGCAGCGCTTGGGCTTTCATTTTGTGGACGTCAAGGCCTGCCACGGCTATCTCCTTCATGAACTACTTAGCGCTCGGTCGCGGCCGGGTCGATTCGGAGGTGACCTGGCCGGTCGTTCGCGGGTGATGCGCACTGTTATCGAGCGGATTCGCAGCGAATGTCCAGGGTTGGCGATCGGTGTGCGACTTAGCGTCTTCGATACGTTGCCCTACAGACCCAGCGACAAGTCCAACGGGCAAGTCGGCCTGTCCGGTGGAGTGCCGCACCACTGGGAGCCGGGTAGGGCCTACGAATGTGGATTCGGCGTCGACAAACAAGATCCTCTGAAAATCGATTTGAGTGAACCCATTGAACTATTGCAACTGCTGCAAGCCGCAGGTGTGCAACTGGTGAATCTGACGTGCGGGAGCCCCTACTACAATCCGCATATTCAGCGTCCAGCCATCTTTCCGCCCAGCGATGGCTACCAACCACCCGAAGACCCCTTGGTCGGCGTGGTTCGCCACATTCGCGTTTGCGCGGAGGTAAAGGCCAAGTTGCCTGGGTTGTGTTTGGTCGGCTCGGGTTATACCTACCTACAGGAATTCTTGCCGTTGGTTGCTCAAGCTGCCGTGCGGTCGGGATTAGTGGATGTGGTTGGATTAGGCAGAATGGTACTTTCTCACCCAACCTTGCCGCGCGATTCGTTAGCTGGCCAGCAACCATCGCGGAAACTAATTTGTCGGACATTCAGCGATTGCACTACGGCGCCGCGCAATGGGATTGTCAGCGGTTGCTATCCGCTGGACGAATACTACAAAAACTTGCCGCAACGGCAGGAACTACTCGCCTTCAAGCAGGACTAGTTAGTGCGCATGAATCGTCCGCTTACGAGTCAACAACAGACGGTCTACAACTTCATACGCGACAAAATCGTGACGCGTGGCTACGGGCCCACGGTTCGCGAGATTGGCGAATATATGAACATCAAATCGCCCAATGGCGTGATGTGCCATTTGAGAGCGCTCGAACGCAAGGGCGTACTAACGCGGACGGCCAATAAGAGTCGTGCGATTGAACTGACGGAGTCGATCAATCGAATCGTCGGTGCCACGCTACCCGTTGTGGGACGAATTGCATCCGGCTGTTGCATCCTGTCTGCAGCGGCGATCGGTGGCAATTGGGCAGTAGCAGGCCAGCGTCTTTCCAGCCCCACGGCGGCAGTAGAAGCCGTCGTCCCCCAACCGGCTCCGCTGTCGCCTGGCCAGTTAGAGTCCATTGATCTTTCGTTGTTGACGGCACCCGAAGGTCGCTACTTTTTGCGCGTGCTAGACGATTCGCTAGTCGACGCGCAAATCCGCAGTGGCGATCTGGTTCTCGTCCAGCGACAGAGCCACGCCGGTGCAGGCCAGTTGGCTATCGTGCGCACGGGCGAAGGCGAAACTTGCCTGCGGTATTGGCTGCCCGAACAGGGGCGCATCCGCTTGCAGCCCGTGATGAGGAACCACCCGGTTACCGTCGTCGACCGCACCGAAGTGCTCGGGGTCGTCGCCGGCGTGGTGCGGATGCTCGAACCACTTTAAAACTTTGGGTTGGTAATCGTAGCTGGACTCGCCAGAGTTCATTTTCACTGCAACACACTGAAGTCCGGCGACTCCAGTTACCCCAAAATCATAAGTCGTCAAAGCACTAGGCGGCTCGGGCTGTGCCGCTGGCCGCCTCCTGGTTCAGTTTGTTGTAAAGCGTTTTCAGGCTGATTCCAAGCTCCTCGGCGGCGGCCTGTTTGCTGCCTTCGTGCCGCGAAACCGCTTCGTGAATGGCCGTGAGTTCTAGCTCTTTGAGCGACATCGGTCCCAGGACGCGTAGATCCTTGCGCAAACGCCTGTCGGTGAAATGGCGAGGCAAGTGCTCTGCCAAAATCGGAGGTGTTTCGCAAAGGATCGAAGCGTGCTCGATCACGTTGGCCAGCTCGCGAACATTGCCTGGCCACACGTGGCTAGTCAATTCGTCCATCGCGGCGGAGCTAAAGAGTTGGTCGTTAGCGATCGGGTCTTGCCGAAAGCGACGGAAGAGATGCAGAGCAAGGCTCGGGATGTCACTGGCTCGCTCTCGAAGGGCTGGCAGGTGGATTTCAAAGGTATTAATACGGAACATCAGGTCTTCCCGGAAGGTGCCTTCTTCAACCATCTTTTCTAAGTTGCGGTGTGTCGCACAGACGACGCGCACGTCGACTTTGAATGGTTCGTTGTCGCCCAGCCGCCGAATCTCTCCGCTTTCGAGCACTCGTAACAATTTGGCTTGCATACCCAGCGGCAGTTCTCCGACCTCATCCAGGAACATGGTGCCACCGCTGGCCACTTCAAACAGTCCATCGCGCTGCGTATCGGCTCCCGTGAAGGCACCCTTGCGATGGCCAAATAGTTCGCTTTCGATTAGATTTTCCGGCAGCGCACCGCAGTTGATGGCTACGAAGGCATGTTCTTTCCTCGGACTTTGGTCGTGGACGCTACGGGCCACCAACTCTTTGCCACAGCCGGTTTCACCTCGGATCATGACCGTCGATTGGGTCGGTGCGACTCGAGACACGAGCTGCTTCACTACCTGCATGGATTGGTGGTCGCCGATCAGGGGTGTCTTAACCGACTGAAGGATAACCTGTTTCTTAACTGCAAAATAGCTGCGCACGCTGGCCCGCCGAGCCAAAATTTCCCCGAGCAATTTTTGCAGGTCGGCCAGGCGACAGGGCTTGGTCAAGTAGTCGCATGCACCGTAGCGCATGGCGGACACGGCAGTGTCCAGAGATTCCTTACCAGTCAATACGATCGCTTCGGTTTCGGGTGAAAGCTCTTTCACCAAACGTATGACTTCGATGCCGTGCATGCCCGGCATGTCCAGATCGACCAGCAGACAATCGTAGGGACGCTGCTTGGCTTCGCGCACCGCCGCCTCACCATTCGGACAGACCGTGACGGTATGCCCCATGCGTGGCAATTCCATGCTCATCAGGTCTTGCAGCGCCTCTTCATCGTCAGCAAACAAGATGCTCAGGCCCTTAGGCTGCGATTTTACGTCTTTCATACAAACCCTTCACTGGAGACTTAATTGGCAAGGCTAATTTAAATGTTGAGCCCAGACCGGGGCCGTCGCTCGATGGCAACAGTGAACCGTCATGATCCTGCACGATTCGATAGGTGATGGACAATCCGAGTCCCGTTCCACGACCATCGCGCCGGCGCGTAAAGAACGGTTCGAATAAATGCGTGAGCACCTCCGGCGTCATGCCACAGCCGTTATCGCTGATTGTCAGCGTAAAGCTGTCGCTCGTGCGCGACAGAGCGACTCGGACCAAATCGTGGTCGTCGCAGGCGTCCAGCGAATTTGTGAGTAGGTTCAGCACCACTTGTTTAAACTCTGTGGGGCTAACCCAGGCCCATAAATCGGTGTCGCCCGAAAAGGTAATGGTCTTATTGCGGTATTGACCTAAATGTTTTACGAGCGCGATCACATCGGTCACCGATTCGTAGATATTGGTTTCTTGCTTGCGCTGCGATTCACCCAGCCGCGAAAAATCGAGTAACTTTTCGGTGATTCCCTTGCAACGGAAGGCTTCGTCCTGGATGCGCTTGAGGTACCTGCGCAGCACGTCAATTTGCTCTTCGTCGTAGGCGCTCGCAGTTTCATTGGGACCCGCAGTTTCGTTAGGACCCGCAGTTTCGCTAGGACCCGACGAGTGCAGAATTTCATGCAATCTTCCTTCGAGCGCTTCCGCACTCCAGGCGATCGAAGCGAGCGGATTATTGATCTCGTGGGCCACGCCAGCGGCTAAAAAACCGACGCTGGCCAATTGTTCGCTGCGCACGACTTCGCGCGTCCGCTGCTGGACCGTTTCATTCAAATTGGTTTGTATGGTAACGAAGCGATCTGTCATCAGATTAAGTGCATCGGCCAATTCGGCCAGTTCGTCTTTGGACTTTAAGTGAATCCGATGGTCAAATTCGCCCTGGGCAATCAAGCGGCTACCGCTGAGTAGAACCTTGAACGGTTGTACGACTGAATGGCGAAAAAAGACAAACGAGGTGATCACGATCACTAGCGCTAAAATCGAGGAAACGAAGATGGATACGATGAGCGCACGGTAGCGACTGCGTACCTCACCTCGAAAGTTCTCCATGCGCTCCAGCAAGTGCATCGGCAATTCTTGGACGGTGGCTGCCAGTTCTTCCAAGGCAATCTGGTTGGCCTCTAATACCGATCCCAGTTCGTCGCTACTCCAACGAACCGCATCCAGTTTGGCGCGAATTTCTCTGGCACGAGACAATTCGCCGTCCCGATCGTCCATGAGGGTATCCGAAAGCATATGATTGCGCACCTGCGCCTCGTACTCGTAAAGTGTCCTTTCGACCTCCAGCAGCTGTTGACGAAACCATGAGCGGCGCGGAGTTATCGTGAATTCACGCATCCACTTATCACCTATGTCGCGTTGACCTGGTAGCTCGGAATAACCGATGAGCTCATCCAAGTCAGTTCGCAGCTTTGATGTCGTCTTTAGCTCGGCAGCCAGTTGGCTTAGCATGAGCGTCAGGCTTCGGTAGGCGTAGACACCGTACAAGCTGCAGTACATCCATAGCAACAGTGTGCAGGTCAACAACACTGTGGTGAAGAGGATCTTCTTGCGAATGAGCATTCGTGAAAACACGCGAACGACCTAGTAGTGACATCCAAACAAGCCATCGACTGCACGGCAATTGACTGGAATATATTGGAAACTTGATGTGCTTACGTAAGCTTTGTCCCGTCACTCAGAAGGCCGTCATCCACACGTGCCAACCAAAAATCGCGACCAGGCCCATGGTCGATGCCACAATGGCGTTGTACTCGCGATTCCGCAGCCACTCGGCTAGAGACCAACCACTGAATGCTTGCTTGACAATTTTTCGTGGAAAGAAACGTGGAGTGTTCTGTGCGTAGCTAGGCCACTGCGCCGCAAACTTTTGGCTGAGTCGCTCCTCTTCGAAGCGGACTTGTAGCCAATAGACGAAGGCCAGCGGTCCGACGATGAACGTAAACGTCGGCCAGTCTCGACAAAGGATGGCAAAGCCAAGCATCATCAGAAACGAACCCAAATACAAAGGGTTTCTTACCAACGCATACGGTCCTACCATCGTCAATTCGCGAGACTTGTTGAGTGTCCCGGCCGACCAACTGCGCAGGGCCAGCCCCAGTGCCAACATCGCTAAGGCGGCAAACACAAACGGATCTCGGAATGCCAACGGGTTTTCTGGAATCGTCTTCACCACGCACACATTTAGAAATGCCAACGACGCGAAACCCGCCAAGCTAATCGCAATACGACGGCGCACCAGCCACCCACCCCATGGTTTCCAATTGACTGTCGACGGCCGAGCAGAGGTCAACTGAGCAGAGGTCAACTGAGCAGAGGCCAACTGAGCAGAGGCCAACTGTGTAGTAGACGGTTGTGTCGCAGCCGAATGGGGCACGTCCACTTGCCGCTCGCCAGGCGATCTCCATGTCGTATTTTGCAATTGTGTTGAGATGCTACGGTTCCTTCCTCTAGCTAAGGTAACTCGATATAAGCTAAATCTAGCTACGGTAAATTTTCCTAAGCCACCAAGCGCCTGCGACCAGCAATATCAAATTCCCAAGCCAAACCGCCGCAGGGGGCATGCTTCCATCTTTGGCCTGATTCAAGCCGACGACGAACGCAGGGTAGAACGACAGGAGAATAGGCAGAAAGCACGCGCCGAAGCTAGTCCAATGATCGGCCGAGCGCATCCAAATCGAAAGCGGTATGCCGACCCACACAAAGAAGAAGCAGCTAAAACCGCTGGCCCAACGCCGCCAGGGCTCGATTCTCAACCGATTGAGTCGATTGCGACCGTCGTCGACTCGGTTCAAGGCTTCGAACGAGCGACTGTCGTCGAGCCAATCGAACTTGCCAACTGCTATCCCCATCGCGGTTCGCGCGGCCAGCGTCTCTTGCGTTTTCTCTATGCTAGCGGTCTGCTTGGCGATTTCGCGACTCATCTCGCGCATCGCGAACTCGGTAGGATGACCCGCACCGGTTCCCTTCCTCGTCGCCTGTGACAGCTTGATCTTCCATGTAATCGAGTCGGGATTACTATTTTGCCATTTGCCAATCTGTACTTCGTAGTCGTTCAGCTCGATGCACAATTCTTCAGCCACTGGGTCGACCGTCAGACGAGCCGAAGCGGCCGTAATCTCAGCCGAACTGCCATCGCTCTGCGGAGGCGTCGTGATCGTAGGGCGGATCAGCTCGCGCCCATCGGGACCAATTCCATGCACGTGGATCGAAAACCCCTGTTCGGAACTGTAGGAGCCCTGCGAAGCCAAATAATTGTAGGCGACCTGTTCGACCGAGTGCATCACGACGCGATTGATACCCGGCTTGCCCCACGAAACGGCAATATCATTCAGCCAAACGGCAAATAGACTTAAAAAGAAGCTGGCCACCAAAGTCGGCGCGATAAAGCGGATGGGCGTTACGCCAGCGGCCATGACCGCCAGTAATTCATTGTCGGCGCTGATACGGCCATAAACGCTGCAAACCGCAAACAGCAGCGTCGCCGGAATGGCAAACTGTAGCGAAATCGGCAGGACATAGGGAATCATTTCCAGAATGGCCATCGGGCCAAGACCCTGGCTGACCAATTGCTGCACGACGCCCGCCAGCATGATCATGGTTGTGAAGGCCACTAAAGCCACCACAAACAATTTGGTAATTTCCCAAACAATATAGTTATTGAACTTGCCCATATGCGGCGGAGTCTAGCAACTCATTTGCAGCAGGCAAATGTCGAAATTGCTAAACCCGTGTTAGCGCCTTGGACGTGGACTGTCGCGGTCGGTCTCAGGTACTGCGACTTTCACCGTTACAGCCCGCCCGCTAATCTCTTTGTTGTTCATGGAGGCGATGGCAGCTTGAGCCTGAGCATCGTCGGGCATGTCTACAAAGGCGAATCCGCGCGAGCGACCGGTCGCCCGATCCACCGCCAAACTCACAGAGCTTACCTCTCCGTGGACTTCAAAAACTTTGCGGATATCCTTTTCCGTAGAGCGGAACGATAAATTGCCTATGTAAATTCTAGTGGCCATCAAGCTATCCGCAAACTTACCCAAACTGCCTGAGTGGTAAGGGGGCAAAAATCTACGAGGCCGACTTCAGTGCCGAAAGCGCTGCTGAGTAATCGGGCTCCTGGGTGACTTCGGGTACGATTTCGCCATAAACGACTTTGCCAGAGCTATCGAGCACGTAAACCGCGCGGGCTAGCAATTTGAGTTCGTCGATCATAACGCCCCAATTTTGCCCGAATTCGCCAGACTGATAATCGCTGCCAACTTTCATACTTTTGACATCTTCGGCACCACAAAAACGGTTTTGCGCGAAGGGCAGATCTCGGCTGACCGTGACAGCATTGACTGTATCGCCGAGCCCCGAAAGTTCTTGATTGAATCGTTTGGTTTGAATCTGGCAGACGCCCGTATCCAAGCTTGGCACGATCGACACGATGGAGGGTTTTCCAACCAGGTCTTTTTTGCTCAGCGTTTTCAGTCCGCCTTCAAAATAGTGCAGGGTAAACTCAGGGGCGGCTTGGCCAGCCTTAAGTTCAGAACCCAGCAAGGTCATGGGCGTGCCCTTGAACGTGATTGCGCCGGATCGTGACATGTTGAATTCTCCAATACGCCGCTGCTAGCGGACCTGTGTGGGGGGGGTAGGCGATGGCGAACGAATTCTAGCTCATCGCGACGATAGCAGATGGTAGGCGATCAAGGGCTCGCCTCCAAGGAGTCGCACAGAAGTTTGGTACTAGCGCGAACCGACTGTAGCCAGCCAATCGACTTGCAGCTCGTTGATGATCTTTTCGACGCCTACCAGCCGCTTCAAAGCCTCTTGGGCCATCTGCTTTTGGAAAAACGAGTTGACGCGTCCGTGGAGGACGACGATCCCCGATTCTTCGTGGCAAAACACTTGATGTCCCACCAAATGTGGGTTTTTCTTGATCGCGGAGTCAACTCTTTGGAGTAACTCTTTGGGTGCCACTTCAACTTCGGAAATTATTGCCACGAATCAGCCTCAAGAAAATGAATCCACAAAGCACGTGTCATCAAGATCAAAGTACGAGCCCCACCATCGTCCAATCGACAACAGCCGAGCGTGCCTTCAATCCTTCTCGACGGAATTGAGTCCACGCAGGCATGGCCCAGCGGGTTGTAGGCCCTTAGCCGTCTACAACGGGCCTGCCAAAAACTCCGCCCGCCAGTCGCATGTAGTGTCCCCAGTGTTACTTAGGAGTGTCAGTTGGAGGCTCGACTCGATTAGCGACCCAGCGCATTGAACTCTAAGTCACAAAAAGACACTGGCGTGGAAAATCTAGAAATGGTGTGCATGGCCGACTCGTATTGCAACCATAAAGGTCGCTCAGGGATCAACATCGCGAAGCGATCCAGAAGGAATCGAATACGCTAGCCGGTGGTCCATCGCAGCGACCACCCCTAAATTTGAGTGTCCCCCGCGTTCCCCGCGCATGCGGCAATTAGCGGTGCGGCCCAAGTGGCATCGCCGTCGGAGAGTGGAGGGAGCAAGGTTTCGCGGTAGGTCAGATCGTCGCCATAGCGACCGTTGACGTAGATCTGATCGATGAGCGCTTGCAGATCTAAAATGATGTCGCGATCCGTCTTGCGGAGTGGAATTGGAATGGCTCCCAGTCGTTGTCTTAGGGGTAACTGATAGAACCAAACGCGATTCCGAATGCCAGCCCGTCGTAACAGCGCAGCATAGGTCGGAAGCTGCTCGGATGGCAGATTTTCAATCGGCATCACTGATTTACGACTACCACCGCGAGTTAAATCGATCTCTACCAGATTGATATCGCCGTCAATGCACTCGCGTTGCTTCTGCAAGTATTTATCTAGCCCATTACCGGGTTGCTTATTCGATGGACTGATGAATTCGATCACGGTGATGACTTGGCCACCGGATCGAGCGTCGCGTATCTCTAGATACCGCTGTTTGATCTCAACCAACTCGGGTAGCAACAAACACTGCGACTCGGCCAACTGCACACCACTTCCCACGACCGAAGGTTCCGATAGGCCGCGCTCGAATAGGGAGACATCTGGGTAGATCGCGCGATCCCATCCGTCAAAATGGGCGCTGACAATCGCACGCTCCTCCGACCGCGCCAGCAACCCCGGTGGCAGGGACTGGTTGAGCAAGTCGCGGGTATAGATCGCCAGCGAAGAGTGGACGTCTCCCCAACGCATTTCAAGAAAGGGGTCCATTCCTGGGAACGGGCTCTTCATGTCAGTCCTCATGGGCCAAGCCACCACTGTCAAACCTACGAAACACTCGCGATCTCCATTGTAAGTGCTGGAAGGTCATTTCACAAAGCCGATTGACGAACTGTGTTGTATACCCAGTCACTGCTGAGACGGAAGGCAACCAACCGCCACCTTCTTGACGGATGTATTGTTCGGCGTGCGGGGCGTTTTGTGAAATCAGCACGATCTCTTGGAGTGACGGAATCTGGCGATAGAGCATGCTCTTGGTCCCTCGGTCATACTTCTCAGTTGAATCCGCGAGTACTTCGATCAGGATGGTCGGATTTGTAACAGTGTCGTTGAGCTCGTCATCGAATTCTAAGTCACCGCACACGATCGACGCGTCTGGATACGTGTACAGTCCAAATGGATTCACTTTGATGCGTAAATCGCTGGTGTACACATTGCACGGTTTGCCTTTTAGAAGCTGTCTGGCTTCTCCAATAAAATTGGCGGCGATCAAGCTATGCCTGGGTGATCCCCCAGACATCGCAAAAACTTCACCACGGTAGAATTCACTTTTGAATTCCGCTTGTCGCTCGCGATCGAGGTATTCCTGGGCGGTCATCGATTTCCATGCAGCGGACATTCGGACCTACTCCTCTGGCGGCGGCGTGTTCTGAAGACTCGACTCATCGTAAAGATGATTATAGGTTCTACCGCGTTGCGGCTGCTACAGGGTCGCTCGGGTCTCAGGGTCGCTGGGGTCACAGTATTTCACAGCAAAGTCGCTCGGGGCACAGCATTTCGCAAGCAAATAGCTTTCCATCCGGAAGAACGGAAGGAAGACATGGTCCTATGTCTTCTAATTTACGGTGACCCCAGGGCACTCTGTACCTCCAGGGAAAGCTGTGTCCCCAGACTTCTGTCCCTCCAAGGAAAGCTGTGTCCCCAGACTTCCAAGAAAAGCTGTGTCCCCAGACTTCTGTCTCGTCCTAGCGGCGGCACGCTTGCTCTAAACATTGCATCGCTAGGGACATCGCTAGGGACACAGCTTCTTCACATCGCTAGGGACACAGCTTCTTCAAAGAGCTTGGGCCAGTGAAAAAAATGGTCGAAATTTCTGTAAGGAATTGTTGTTCGCGCCGTCATCCTTTGGTTGCGCGCAAATATTCTGTTAGTTGCGCGCAAATATTCTGTTCCGACTCACAGGAGCTTCCCGACCATGGCACGTATGACTCGCGCGGAAGTATTCGCGCCTGATGAAATTGCGATTTTGCAAGTCATGGCGCGCGTCGTGCGGCGTTGTTTCTTACTGGGTACCGATCCGGTGACGGGACGCAACTACGACCATCGTAAGCGGTGGATCGAACAACGAATCGAGCATCTCGCGGCGGCCATGGGGATCGACCTTTGTAGACCTAAGGGTCACAGCTTGTTTGCGGTTGGCCGATCTTCGCCAGTTAAGCCGCTATGTCCCGAGCTTGCGTGCTAATGACGGTCGCAGAGGTTGCGCCGCCGTTCTTGTAGACGGTATACTGAGCTAAATTTCTGTAACCGTTCACGGCCTTTGGCCGTGAACGGTTACAAATTTCGTAACCTGCCCGCCAGACTCGGGTGCAGCCAGGTGGCTCGCGAAGATTTAGGACTGTGGCTTAGCAGAGTCTGCAACGCGGTGGACATTTCCCGAGCGGCGCTGCCGGGATTTTCGCGGGCCCAGGTGAGGGCTGTTTCTGCAAGCGTGCAGGCGGCCCGATCGGCGTCGAGTTCACAGCGATGGGCCATCCAACCAATCCCGACCAGTAGGACGCTGCTAGCGAGTAGGCTGCTCACGAGGGTGCGCGCGTGTGCATTGTGTTCGTTCAGTGGCCACACGGTCAAGATGAGTGCGACGAGCGCGACAGCCCATGCGATGGGCATCATGCGCCACATAAAATGCTTGCGGGCCACATGCGCTAACTCGTGCATGATGACCATATCGAGTTGTCGCGAGCTGAGTTGCTCGACGAGTGCGTCGCCGATCCACAGCTTGCGAAAGCGCGGGAGCCAGCCGACGATAGCTGCGCCGGGCCAACGTCCCTCGCTGGCCACCCACATCGGCTCGATCGCGCGCATGCGGAGCTTGACAGTCAACTCGTTAATGTGTTCGCGCAGGTGCCCTGCGGGAAACGGCACAACCCCCATCCATCGCGCCAACCACCACGGAAGTGCGAGGACGATTATTGCCAAGGCGACGAACGTGGCAACCAAGACGGCTGGCGGACTGAGCGCTTCGCCCAAAATCGATCGAGCCAAATCGGTCAGCGCGGCGATCAAGAACACGGGGACGATGCATGTCAACAGGCTAGCTGTGTCACCCAGCCGCATCCGCATTTTCCAGTCCGCCCAGCATCCACGATCCGGAGCACCTGCGTCAGGAGCCGAGGCAGTGGCGTGCGCTGCTAGTTGCACACGGCAGTAATCATCAAACTGTGCCGCCGTCATTTCAATGAGCGCGATGAGCATGAAGCTGGGCAGAAACCAACC
>JBGSJL010000032.1:0-41136 GCA_041741955.1 Pirellulaceae bacterium
CCTTCCTGCCTCAACAATTCATCGCCAGCAAACTGCAGCGCTTGGTCAAGTCCACGCAAGTACGCGACCACCTTGGCTGTTGGGCTGACCGGATCAAAGGTTGCGTTAGTTCGCTGCGCGTCGTGCAAAAGAGAGGGTTGAATGCTGAACCGCAGTTGCCGCGTCGTCGCGAGAACTCTAGTCGGCAAACGAGCTTCAGCCGTCAAATAGGAATCCTGTTGAGACTCGCCGGACGCTGCGTCGTCAGCAGTTCCTAGTCGCTCACGATGCTTCAGAACCAAGTGCTGTAATTGTTGCAAAGCGTGCAGCCTGCAGTTTTGCTCATCGAGTGAAAGAGTTGAGGCACGGTCTGCGCCGGTCAGGGCGTCGAGTTCAACGAAAAACCAATCCTTGATAGGATCGCCCAGTGGAAGGGCTTGGATCGACAGTTCGACTGCGGCTGCCTGCCGAGTCAATTGTTGTTTTAGGCATATGTTGCTCATGGAAAGCTCACCTTAGCCGCAGCAAATCCTCTTCCTTGCTGACACGCTGGCTGGGAGAAGACTGCACCGCTGCTAACCACCCGTCAGCTCGAGACATGGATTCGTCGATGGTTGCCCCTAACAATTGTTCGCGACGGATATCTCGTTTTTCACATTGCTCATGACGCAGCACATCGAGCAGGTTGTGCTTGAGAATTTCTCGTAACCAAGCCGTTAGCTCGGCGTCAGAGGAACCACGGAATTGTTCGCGTTTTGTAAACGCGTCCATTAAAGTCTGTTGGACAATATCCGATGCGTCAATTTTACGGCCATTGACCGGCAAAATTCTGCCGCGAGCCAACAGCATCAAATAAGCTCGATGCCGTTCGAGGTGTTGACCGCAGTCTGCCTCTAAAGGATTCATGCACTAAACTCTGGTGAAGGGAATCCGCAAAACGCCCCAGGATCCGCACTGATATCAGCTTAACGTCTATTCGCCCTGTTTTGTTTGGCTCAGCGGCTGGCTATTTGCACGGCAGTATTGCGTACCACCTCCATCGCTATCTGGGAGGACGTGGAGAATTAGCGAACAGAGCGCGTGAAGCAGGAAGAAAACGGGAAAAAATCTTGAACGCATCCTTTCATGGTAATACTTTGACGATCGATGGACTTTCGTTCGATCATCCTAAGGTCATCAAGACGACCATGGAACATGAACGCGCGCTAGCGCGTATCGAACAACTTTTCACGGCGAATCCAAGTACGCCAGAAGGTGATGACGCAGCGTTCGCCTAGGGACATCTACAAGTTTCCAAGATTCGCGATTGACCGGCGAATCCATGTGTGTACACTGTGTATATGAACAAGCACAGTTGGATCACGATTTCGCAGAGTGACCCTCGAGCGCTGTATCTGCAAGTGATCGAGCAAATTCAGCGACGCGTGGCCGTGGGCGATTTGCCGCTGGGGACCGAACTGCCTTCGATTCGGCAATTGGCCGCCGATCTCTCTGTCAGCGTTATCACTATCAAAAGAGCTTACCTGGAACTGGAACGCGAAGGAATCATTACCACGCGCCAAGGCAAAGGGTCTGTGGTATCCGACCATCCAGGCTTGCAGTCTTCAATAGCCCAGAAGGAATTGGATGCGCACTTAAACCAGGCCGCCCAATTGGGGTCGCTGCTGGGGTTATCGAAAACTGAAATGCAACGCCGCATGGCCTGTGCTTACGAAAAATCGCAAAGGGAACAGACATGAGCACCGCTCTCGACCAGCCGCAGCAAACGACGGCTTCGCTGCGAGGACTCGCCAAGTCCTACAAACACTTTCGGCTCAACAACATCGATCTAGAAATCGAATCGGGAACCGTCAACGGCTTGATTGGCCCCAACGGCGCGGGTAAGTCCACGATCATGCGAATCATGATGGGATTGGTAACGCCGGACCAAGGAACAGTTTCAGTCCTGGGCCAACCGATTTCATCGCGGGAAGCCAGTGCCAAACAGGATATTGGCTATTTTTCCGATGACATGCGACTGTACAAGTCGGAATCGATTGCCTTTCACATGCAGTTCGTACGTTCGCTGTTTCCAAGTTGGGACGAAGACTACGCCCGACAACTGCTCGACCGGTTCGGACTCATCGCGCAGCAAAAAGTTAAGGGGCTTTCGCACGGTCAGCGGGTCAAATCCCTGTTGCTGCTAATTCTCGCGCGGCGGCCCAAGTTGCTGATTCTTGATGAACCTACCAACGGACTCGACCCGGTAGCCAAGCAAGAAGTTCTCTCGGAGTTGATGCAGATCGTCAACGACGAAACGCGAACAATTTTGTATTCGTCGCACAATACCCAGGATGTCGAACAGATCAGCGACACGATCACTTTTATCGATCGCGGACGAGTGATTGCCAGCAAAAACCGCGATGAGTTTCTCTACAGCTGGCGTCGCTTCAAATTGCAAGCTCCCCAAAATTGGCGGGCGCCAGCCATTGATGGATTGCGATCCGAGTCGACGTTCGGGAATTTGCGAGTGATGACACTGGATCGATATCAGGCCGAGGTTGAAGACCGACTGCAATCGTCTGGGGCGACCCTGGAAACCTCCGAGGCCATGACGCTGGAAGAAATTTTTGTAGCCGCCGTTCTGCGCGGTCGAGAGGAGAAGCAATCATGAACGCACAGGCTATCCAGATTCTGTTTTTGAAAGACCTGTTCCTCAGTCGTTGGCCGCTGTTTGGCTATTTGGTGGGCGGGCTATTAAGCGTGATGGTCGCTTGCCTGCCACTCGAGTCGGCGGGCTTCATCGGTTTCATCTTGATGATTACGGTAACGATTGCTGCTGGAATTCACTTGATCGGCGTGTTGCTGCTGGCCGAATCGGTCGATATGACGCGGACCTTCGTGATGAGTTTACCGGTCAGCTTGTTCGATTATTCGATCGCCAAGATTTCGGTCGTGCTGGTGGCGTTTTTGATTCCCTGGTTGGGCATGCTCGCCAGTTTGACGGTGCTTAATTTCGTCGTGCCGGAAGCCAAACCGGGAGTTTTGGCGTTTCTCGTTCTGTTATTCCTGTTTATGCTGGCCGGATTTTGTTTGCAGTTGGTCACCGCGGTGGTGACCGAATCGGTAGGTTGGACGATTGTCGTCATGGTATTGGGGAATGTTCTTTTGAACCTTTTCCTCAAAGTGCTCTACGAGCATCCGGTCATTTCGGAACTTAACAAGAGCGAAGTCCTTTCCTGGCCGCCAGTTGTCCTGCAGATCATGGCCATCGAAGCCATCGTGATTCTGGTCGCCCTGGGACTTGCGTTTCTGTTTCAGATTCGCCGCAGGGATCTGGTCTGATGGCGCCTGCGTCCGGCGACTCGGTGCGGATCCACTATCTGGACAACCTGCGGGCATTGGCGATGCTGCTGGGAGTGTACCTGCATGGTGCCTTGGCCTATGCCGAACCATCGCGGTCGGTCTGGATCGCTACCAATCCACGGGGAAATGTGGCAATCGATGTTTCGATCTGGTGGATTCACCTGTTTCGAATGTGTCTGTTTTTTCTGCTGTCGGGATATTTTGCCAAACTGATGATCCAGCGCAAGGGGCTCAAGCCATTCCTGTGGAATCGCGGGGTTCGAATCGCTTTGCCATTCGTCTTGTTCTGGCCATTGCTCATGGTGGCCATGACCATTGTATTCGTCTTTGCGTTTTCTTACGTCAAGGAACCTGAAGGGCTGATGCAAGTGATTGTCGCTGCGAGCCAGAATCCTGAAGCCGCGAAATCGTCAACGCCCTACACCACGATGCATTTGTGGTTTCTGTATTATCTATTGATATTCTCCTTGATCGCAGCCGTTGGCAGTCGCTGGACTCGGTTAAAATTCGACTGGATGTTTCAGCGAACATGGTTGCTTGCGCTTTCACCGCTGGCATTGGTTCCTGGAGTCATGGGGGGAGGACTTCCGATTGCAGCACCCGAGTCCTTTGTACCCACCTGGTGGCCATTCGCCTACTACGGTTTGTTCTATTGGGCTGGCTGGCAGTTGTTCGGTCGCGAGTTGCTACTGGATCGTTTGCAACCCTGGTGTTGGCTCCTGGTCTTGGCAAGCGTGTTCGTGTTCGTGCCCCATTACTGTCTGTTACCTGTACTCGACATCGCGTTGATCCAACAGGCTAACGAATCGCCATCGCTAACGCCAAATTTGCTTGAGTCTGTGTTGGCTGCGTATCTGTCGGCTTTGTTGACGCTCTCGGCGCTGCTGATCGGTCAACGGGTGCTGGCGCGCTCGAATACTTGGCTCAAGTTTTGTGCCGACTCATCCTATTGGGTGTATCTGATTCACTTGCCGATCATTTTCTTTTTGCAGACTTTGTTGATTCCGACAGTGTTACCGGTATTGGGGAAGTTAGTGTTGGTGACCCTCGTTACCTGGCTTTTTTGTTTAGCGACTTATGTCGTGTTTGTACGTTACACACCGATCGGCTGGATGCTAAACGGAAAGCGGCCTTTCCCGTGAAAGTCTGCTTGTCGATTTGTAAAAATGGAAAGACTCTGCGAAACTGTGCGCACGGTCGTAGTCAATCGATCTCGCGCGACTACTGGCACGAAGAGAAGCACAATCCGATTCTTCTACACTCAGGGATGAACGAGCTGGGGTGCGAACTAAGGTTGCAGAGTGGACGTCGCTTCTGCCAACACGACTTTCGCGTTCATCCAGTCGTTCCAAGTGGAAAATGGGTCTGGATTCGCTTTAATGTTCGAGGATGCCTCCTCAAATAGGCGTTTGGCATCGTCGCCGCGATCGACTCGATAGTAGGCTATTGCTAGGTACAGTTTGACGGCCGTGATGGTTATGTCGCGCCCTGCATTTTGGGTCCCAGACAAACCTTGGATCGAAGACTCAAAATGCGAGATCGCTTTTTCGTACTTGCCTCGACGCAGGTCAGCGATTCCAAGAGCCATTTCCGAATAGTGCAGAATCGTGGACTGCTCGCGATTGCTCCACGCTCGATCGGCTAAGCCGCCGGCTTTTTCCAGATCGACTGAGATCCGGTCAGAGAAGAGACACATCTTGCTAGTACGTTCTGCCAGTTTTTCGTCGGACGTATCACTAAAGTCTTCCAAGGCCTTGGCGCACAATTCATGGTACGAATCCCATTTTTCAAGGTAAGCGCGCAAGAAAGCTAAGCGATATGCATACTCATGCCAGTAAGCGGTCTTGTCTGGGACGAGTTCGATTGCTTTGGTGAAGCATTGCTCTGCTTGGACCCATTGGCCTAGTTTGGTGTGTAGGACTCCCTTAAGATAAGCAATGTAGTGGGGTGGATTTGGAACCGCCACCAACGTATCTAGAAGAAGGATTGCGTTTTCCGGAGTAATCCCCGCCGGCGAGTATTCGGCAATCTGCTGCGACATCTGGTGCCAGCTGCCTGGACTGAGTCCTCTGTCATCGCACCTCCTTAACGCCGCTAAATTTTCTCCTACTGCGCTCTCGAATTGCTCCTGTAAAACTTGCGACGCATCGGCTAAATGTTCCTGGATGCTACGAAGTTCTTTTTGCCTTTTTGTCGTCGAAGTAGCGACATAGGCCTGAGCAACGACGGGGCTTGCGGCCCGCGCGTTGGCGATGGCAATCGCGGTGGAGATAACTTCGGGATTCTCTGCGGATGAGTCCTTCGCAAGTTGTGCCACAATCTCTCGCGCTGTTCGTTTGTTTGCAAATTGACTGTTAACTAGACGCGTGGCCTTTTGAACCATTTCTCTTTCCTGAAGTGCTTGATAACCAACATCCACGGATTCCCATAATTTGAGCTCACCGGCATGAGCGCTGGACAACAACGTCGAATCGTCAGGGCTTAAAGACAGGCTTGCGATAATACTGTCGTGGCCTTTTAAGCTGAGCAGCATCTCTTTCGTTTCGATGTTCCAGACTTGAATCGTTCCATCACTGGTACCGATAAACAGTCGCTCATTTTTGGAATCGATTGCCAATGACATTGCTTCTCCGTTGAAGCCGCTTAGCTTGGCCGAAAGTTCCTTCCGCTCAAGATCCCAAATCTCGACGGCCGGTCCGACACCTGCTGCAAACCATTTTCCATTCTTGGAGAGTTCGATGGTTCGCCCCCACTGGACGTCTTGGGCTTTTCGCAAAACCGTTTTGGAATCGTCGACGGTATTCCAGAGCGTGAACTCGCAGCCGGGATTGGTTTGAGCAATCACTTGCGAACCATCTTCAGAAATTGCGAATCCGTGCACGGCGGAGGTGAGTTGGAGAGAGTGGAGTTCACGTCCATCTTCAGTCGACCAGAGTCTAACAATGCCTTTTTTTCCGGTGGCCGCAAGAATCTGACCCTGCTTTGCGAACCTGAGGAACCAAGTTTCCTCCATATCGCTCCAGCGGTGGAGGGCCTGCCCACTCGCTCGGTCCCAGAGCATGACCCCCTTCGTCGTTGCCGTTGCGATCTTGCTTCCGTCAGGCGATCCCGCCACTTCAAGACAAGTCACGCCAGTGGGAATGGTCTTCACTTCTTGCCCTGTCATGGCATTCCAAATTCGAATCGCCCCTTCCGTTCCCGCAGAGAAAACCGTCTCGCGATCAATGAACTTAGCACCTTTGAAACCGCTTCGATGTCCGAGCAATTGAAGAGTTTCGGCGGGTGGGCTAATATTCCGAAAGTGCAACGTGTTGGGTGAATTGTCTGCGTAGGCCAACTGCATATCATCCGGAGTCAAATGCACGACGAAGACGTCTCGCGCAATCTTTCCAAAGGACTGGACCGGCCGTTTTGAACTCCAATCCCAAACGACGCATTGTCCAGTGAATCCGATGGTCAACAAACGCCGACCGTCAGCGCTAAAGCGAAGCAGGAATATTGGTTCCGCAATCGGTCCCTCGATGCGTTGTTTCAACTTTCCGGTTTTTGCATCCCAGAGGACAAGCGAATGATTTGGACCGCCACCAATCAATTCGGTTCCGTCTGGGCTGAGTGCTATTCCGGAGGACTCATTCGGGCGTTCAATGCTCCACGTTGGGGTTGCGTCCTTTATCGATAAGCGTTTTATAGACGATTTCCCGTTCGGGGACGTATCCGCGGTTTCGATGACGAAGCACTGCTCGCCCGCTGAGTCAAAGACTGCCTGTGCCGTGGCTTTGGCTTGACTCGATAGCTGAACACTTCCGTCCTTTGCGAGGCGAACTTGTATCTCGCACTTTTTAGCCTTCTCAAAGACGACCGTGGTTAACATGTGCAAACCGTCGGGACTAAATTCGGGAAACGTAGGGACACCATCGGGATGAGAATGCTCCCATAGGGACTTGCCGTCAGTCATGTCGAGCAGTTGAGTCGAGCCGATCGATGGCCTGTCTTCGGCTTCGTTTCTTAAGGCATTGGCGCCCGCCACAACAACGGTTTTCTCATCGGGGGCAAAAGCGATTCCCCAGGATAGAGTGATCTTGGTTTTAGTCGACCATATCGTCGAGCCGTCACTGACTCGAATCAGGTAGGCGGTTCCAAGCTCATCCATGATGATCGCCCGTTGGCCATCCTGCGTTAACAAAAACTCCACGATGGTTTTGCCTTGAGTCCGAATGGAGCGACGATTTCCCGTGAGTCGATTTAGGTAATGCCATTCCCAATGGCGTTGATCTTCCACGCAATCGGCAAGCAACCCCTGGGCTTGATCGAACTGATTCTCCCGATAGGCCGCGTCCGCTTTAAGTATGTTGTAGTTGTAGAGCCGCTGTTTTAGTTCGATCGACTTTTCGTCGGCACGCACCTTTTCGCGAGTTGCAATGTCAAGATTGGCGGCTGCCGATTGCTCTGCTGCAAGCGCGCGATCGCGTTCGGAAACAGATTGTTTCTGTGCATCCAAGGCATTGTCTCTCGATCGCCGCGCGTCACCGTACAACCACCAAGCTAGTAGCGAGGATCCGACGATGAGCAGGCCGAAAGCCGCCGCGACGCTGACTGGCACACGATACCGATGCAAGAATTTACGTACTCTGTAAGCAGCTGACGGCGGGCAAGCTTCTACCGTTTCGCCGTTTAGGAACCGATGAATTTCGGCGGCGAGCGAACTTGCGGTTTCGTAACGCCGTGTGCGATCCTTTTCTAGCGTCTTCATGACGATCCAATCCAGTTCTTGACGCAACGACTGAGTTAGTTTCGCCGGATCGGTACTTCGTGAGGCAGAGACCGCCGTATTGGAATTGCCCATCGAGCTAACGCGTGTGCTTGGCTTCTGCGGTTCTTCATCTCGAATGATACGCCGCACCTCATCCAAAGCAGCGTCTTGGAGTCGTTGACGATCAAACGGTGTCGTCCCGGTTAGCAATTCATACAGCAGCACGCCCAGCGAATAGATGTCGCTCCGTGTGTCGACGTCTAACCCGCTCAACTCCGCCTGCTCTGGGCTCATGTACAACGGCGTTCCAACGAACTGTTGGATGCTCGTAAAGAGAGTTCGGTCGGTCAACTGTTGATTGATGGCTTTGGCTACTCCAAAATCAATAACCTTCGGCACAGGCACACCATCGTGCAACGTTACAAGAATGTTCGAAGGCTTTAAATCGCGATGGATGATCCCCTTGGTATGTGCGTGTTGGACCGCTTGGCAAACCGTAGCAAACAGCTTAAGCCGTTCGTTAGTGTTCAGTTTGTTTTTGTCGCAGTAGTCGGTGATTGGGATGCCTCGCACCAATTCCATGACAAAGTAAGGACGTTGGAATTCGGTTGTGCCCGCATCGAGGACGCGGGCTATGTTGGGATGATCCATCATGGCCAAAGCTTGTCGCTCGGCTTCAAATCTCGCGATCACCTGTGCCGTGTCCATACCGGGCTTGATGATTTTGACGGCTACCTTGCGGCGGATCGGCTTGAGTTGTTCCGCCATGTAAACGACGCCCATCCCTCCTGCGCCAACTTGTTCGAGCAGCTTGTAGGGACCAATCATGGAACCTGCACTCTCGCGTGTTGGATGCTGAATCGTATGGGCCAACGCCGCCAACTCCAGGAAACTGTCTGCTGGATCGTGAGCTCTCAACAGTGATTCGACTTCGTTGCGCAATTCATGGTTTGCGCCGCAGGCTTGATCGAGGAAGGCCTCCCTCTGCTCGGGGGGCAGTTTTCTTGCTTCTCGGAAAATCACACTGTCATTCATTGGGTTTTGCGTCATCATTCGGTCCTCCAATGTTAAGTGCGATGCAAAGCCGTGGAACCCCGGGAGGCTTTTCCTAATTTTCCCGATTTTTTTTCTGCGATTGATCGCGAACCCATTCGCGACGAAGCCAAGCGCGAACATACGTCCAGTCATCTTCGGCCGTTGCAGGCGAAATTCCGAGCATCTCTGCGGCTTCGTTTAGCGTTAGCCCCGCAAAGTACCTTAGCTTTACAAGCTCTACCTTGCGAGGCGAACGCTCTGCCAGGCGTTCAAGAGCTTCATGCACTGAAATCAGTAGGAGCGGGTCTGGGCTGTGGTCCGCAGCAAGCAACTCTGCGATGTCAACATCCGTTCGTACCCATTTTCCGCCATGTTTGTCGCATAATTTACGACGCGCATTTTCGACCAGGATACGCCGCATCGCCTCGGCGGCCGCACAAAAGAAATGTCCGCGACTGTTCCAGTGCTGAGTTACGTTTCCGTCAACCAAACGCAGGTAAGCCTCATGAACCAGAGCGGTCGCTTGCAATGTGTGATCCGCACGCTCGTCGGACATCTTAGAAGCGGCTAACTTTCGCAATTCCGCATACACAAACGGCAGCAGTGCAGAGGCGGCTTGCCCATCGCCTGACTCTATCTTGGCAAGTAGCTGCGTTACTTCGTTCATCTTTGATTCCCAAATAGCCAAAACTCGCCTCTCGCAACGGCCAATTGATGGCTCGGCCTGCGATTCGATGGCCACGCGGCCGGCGCTCCTTGAAAATATCATACTCGGAGTTGGCACGCTCATCGTTCGCAAAGGTGCCCGTGAGATGCTCGTTGACTGTCGGGACGGCGACCTGAAATAGCTCGGCGATCAATAGCTGAGTCAGCCCAATCCTCTGGTCCTCGCATCGGCACTGAATCCGTGCTTCTACGTCTTCGGTCTGGTAGAGAATGACTTTTGATTGGCGAGTTTCGTCACTCATCGCAGCCTTTCAAAGTTGCCCGCAGAACGCTTGGAGCAACTTCCACTTTCGGAATCCTGGTTTAGCGTCCGCTCTTGAGCAGTTCGCGTTGCCGCTGGGCGATCTCTATGTTCCCACTGGACTCGTATGCTCGAGCCAGACCTTCGCGGACGAGAGGTCGCAGCTCGGTGGCCTCCAGTGCAACTTCCAGATCGGCGATCGACTCGGTATAGCGGTTAAGCTTCAAATAGATCTGGCCGCGCGTTTCGCGTAGGTAGGGGTGATCCGGTAGAATCATCAGGGCGGCATTGGAATACCGCAACGCTCGCTCGAGATCGGGATTTTCTTCGTGGCTCAGCGCGTGCGCCAAATTGTTAAGCAGTCCAGGCAGGTTGGGATTGTTTTTAGCCGCGAGCTCCAAATGCTGCTTGCCAGCTTCGATATTCCCGCGATTGATTTCGAGAGTACCCAGAATGAAGTGCGCGGTATCCGAATCAACGCCCTGCACGAGCGCCTCGCGTAGGACCAGCATTTCTCGACTCTCGGGGAGGCTGGCATCGGTGCAGGCCTTGATCACGGCTTCAACTAGAGCTGGATTGGTCGGGTCCATCTCCATTGCCTTTTTAAGCTGCTGGAAGTGCTTGAGGATGCCGTTGCTGCTACGATCCTGCATCGCCTGTCGATTGGATTCGGACAAGATGACTTCGGTAATGGCAGTACGTAAGGCGGCGACTTGCTCCGGAGCTTGCGCGTAAACCAAACCGTCTTCGAGCAGCTTATGTGCTTCGGGTTCGCGTTGCAATTGCACCAGCAACAGGGCTTTCTTGACTCGGGTCGCAATGTCCTCTGGGGCACCTTCAATATCACGCGTAAAACCGATGAGCAGTTTTTCTGCACGCACGTCGGCCAATTCTTTCAAACCAAGATCGCGTTGCAAGAAGCAAACCAAATAGGAGACATCCGCATTTAGGTCGGCGATGGGCAGCAAAATATCATACGCCCGTTGCTTTTCACCACTGAGTCGTAGGATGTCGCCCATCAATCGACGGGGGTAAGGGTCTTCTGGCGCATTGCGATGGGCGACCAGCAGCCATCGATAATATGTACGCTTCTCATCGTTGGTCCAGCTAGCCAATTGGTTCATATCGCCAACTTTGAATGCCAGCCAAAGCGCGGCTTCTTCTGATTTTTCGCTAATCGCCAAGCCGGACATGATTTCGAACGCTGTCTGATGAGCGCCCGCCTGCTCTTCGAGGATGGCACGATCGTAAACCAGCTCGATTTGATTTGGATTAAGGCGAATCAGTGCGTCGATAGCCAGTCGCGAACGCGGAAGATCTTTTTCGGCTTGAGCTCGCAACAGCATGCGCTTGTAGGTATTGGACTCAGTGCCAGCCGCAATTTTTCCACCAGCGTTAATTGCTGTCAGAAATCCCAGCAGGGCAATTACAGCGGGTGCTGCCACGGCCAATTGAACAAACGGACGCGACAGGAGCCAGCGTAGGCTGAAGAGACCCATGCAGGATATCCACCACAGCGGATTCAACATGGTCTTCAAAGAAGGCCATACACGGACCAGCATTTTGCCATCGCGTCGGTGGATTGCATATTCGGTTCCGTCAAAACGCATGACCGACTTGAGCACATGTAGTCCGTTGCCGACACCTCGATTAACGGATTTTTCTGGAGCCCAATGCCGCCACCAACTTTGCGCTTTCCGCCATGGGAACGCGAGCCTGCGGAAGAAGCTGGATTTTCTCGGTCGCTGGTAGCCGGACGCGTGGCGACTTCTCGACGATCTGCTAGACCTCGATGCTTCTAAAGGTTCCTGTGGGTGGCCACTCATGACGACATATCGATTAAAAAGAGAGGTGTTTTCGGCCCCATTTCAGCGAAAAATGGGTAAAGGCAGGTTTCAGTCTGGATATCCCGCGGCTACAACCGCTTTTGGACTTCGCCAGCAAATTTGACAAACTCGGCCGCCAATTGCTCCTTAAGTGCTGCGTGGGGTTCGCCCGAAAACTGCGACTGGCTGGTTACCAAGTAGCCGACGCGAGCGGACGATTGCTGCAATTCCGAATCCAACGCGGCGGGTGCCAGCCAAGTCGAATAGACCTGCAATGATTGGCGACCACGGCGGAAGGTCTGACTTAAGTATTTAAGCGGCGTTGTAGCTGCACTGTTTGCAGATCTGTCAGCGGGTTCGACTACCTCCCATCCATCTTCTAGTAGGATGGGCGCTAAGTTGTAGCTTGGCTGCGGACGACAGGTCATAAGGAACTCAGTCGCATACAGCGGAGCATATAAAGTCCAGATATCCGCATCGGTGTAGCTGGCGACTCGGTGTGAACGGTAGGCATGTCGATAGTCGACAACTTTAGCCTCGCTAACGAGTGAAGTTCTGATCGATTCCACATCTACATTCAAACGGGGCACCGATCGGACCGCAGTCAGGACACTTGGAATTCGCAGGCACTCCACCACAAGAGTAAATGTCAGAATAATGGCAATTGCGTTCCATGCGGACCTGGGCACCGCCTGTTTAGCCGACGCTTCACTGGCACGCCGCGAGCTCGCTTTGGAAACTGCGAAGCACCAATTCCACGCAAGTACAAATGGATTGATCAACTTCGAATCGTTAGTGGTTTCTTGAATTGGCATCAGCAGACCGCGAATACCTCGCTCCGAAGAAATAAAGAGCAAGAAAATAATCGCGCCGGTCGCGAGATAAATAGCCATACGTAGCCAAAGCGAACTTGGAAACGCAAAATACGCTTCAGCTAAAATCACGCAACTTTGAAATACATAGCACCAAAATGTCGCAGAAATCGCATTGAAGATCGCGACTACCAGCGTCCGCCGCCAGATTGCCGTGTAGATCATGGCAATACCAACAAAAGTTGGCCAGTTGAACAGTGAATAGCTCACCTGCTCGAAGTAAAGACGACCATCGACCACGGCTAGCGAACTGGGGTAGGTAATGTGCGGTATCTCTGCCAGCCGCAATATGTTATCGACGGCCTGCGCGACACTATCGGCAATGCCTCGCGTCAGCCGATCGTTGATGCCCAGTGGCAGTCGAATAAGTGGCACCAGCGCATAAGAGATGGAGGCCAACCAACGCCCGTCGCGGTCGCGATGGGTTGCCAGAAAACTGAATGCAGAGATCTCGAAGGCAACTACTGACAGCCAATTGCGAGCGAACAATGCAGCGACTATTGCGACGATCAGCCCTAGAGCCGTACATCCCACCAACAGTAGCGTCTTAGGTTGCTCAAAACTTCGGTTCCAACGCCAAATAAAGATTGCGACGGCTGCCAACGCGAAAACTGCGGGTAACCAGCGGTAAATCGGATCCACTGCCAGGCGCGTGGAATATTGCACCAACATCGGGAGTTGGCAGGCAAATAGCACAATCCAGAAAGCAGCAATTTTCGTCTTAGACTGCATGAACCCGCTCGACCTGTACCGAAACAGCAAAGTACGACGCGCCGCAAAAAGCGCAGCGCCGATGCTGATTCTAGTCAACCGAATTGAGCTGTCTAACTAGGAATTCGAGAAATCGAGAGAACCCTGGTGGAATCCGTTCAAAAACGGAAGTTTGCTTAGCTTTGGCGGCGGTTTCTACGGCACCGGAACGCGGCAACCAACAGGCTGGCCGCGCACAGCAGGCCACTGCTAGGCTCGGGCACCGCTGCCACACTCCCATTGTAAGTACCCGCCGATGGACCGGTGAACTCCAAGCTGAGGCTTGAAAAACTACTGACGTTGGCAAGCAGCGTATTCAAGTTCGCAAGCGAAGTCAGGTTATTGGAAATGGTGTTGCCCGTCACGATGTTGGCAGTCAAGCTACCGGGCGCAACGCCTGTAAAATCAGCGATCAAGGTTGCGCTGTCTGTCGTCGTCAAACCACTAACAAATATCGATCCGCTCGAAAACGAAAAGGGACTTGCGATTCCGGAAATGCTGAGCGTTCCCGAATCGATCAGCCCAGTTGACTCGGTAAAGTTGATCGACGCTGAGTAACTTCGCGCAGGATCCGGTGCGGGAATATTTCCCAAAAGCGGTGTGGGTGAAAGACCTCCGCCATTGAGAATGCCGCTGAAGTTGACGATTGCCGCCGATGCCGGAGCGCTGCAGACCACACTTAACAGGCAGGCAGCACCAACTAGCCGAAAAGTTAGTCGATTGAAAATCATTTAGTTTCCTCACTCAAGTAAAAATCATAAACTAAGGATCGTGCGAAAATAAGTGTCCGGTACCTTTTGCCAGGAACGGGCCCTTCGGGTGCTTCGCACAAAACGTACCGGACACTTATTTATCGCTCATTACTTAAAACACTCTTCCGGAGAGAGCTGACGCATGGCTCCGGCTCACAGTTACTTGCTGCTACCCGACCTGCCTGCGGCGAGTCATCTCGTCAGCTAACAAACTGACCAAACTTTCGATCTGTATATCATCAAGCGACAGCAGCACCTCGTCCTCGTCTTGACCACTGGACATCTCTTCGATCGCGCTCAAGTAGTCCACGACCGCTTCATGCCCAACAGCCAAATTTTCAACATTGCCCATCGTGGATGGGGCCGAGTCCACGGTCACAAGCTGGCCTTGGCTGCCGTTGAGGATGTTAATTATAAGTAGTGCGTCGAGCGGAGTCACATAGCCATCGCCGTTTACATCCAAAGGATCATCGTGCGCGACAGCTCGGGTCTCACCTTCGCCGTGTCGCTCATTGAGTCGATTGACTACCAGCAAGACGTCCAGTGCAGTGACAATCGAATTGCGGCTAACATCTGCCGCCTGCAAACTAGTCGCACGCAAAGAGTTTGGCACGAAGACTTCAAAGGCACCAATGTCGGCTGCGGCACCCTGGGGTCTAGCGGTGCCACGTTGGTCGGTAGCGAGCCCCGTGGTCACACCCGCATTGATCGCAAGGCTGCCTGGCTGCAATGCGTGGGTCTGAGTTAGCCCGCCATTGTTGAGCAACGGACCAATGTTTGGATTCACACCAATTATGTTACCCGACGTCGATCCCACGATGGTCGCACCCGCCGCGTTGCTGACCAAATTGTTTCCGCCGCTGGTCAGCGTGCCTGCCACGTCAGGTCCTGTCGCTGCGGTGTTGAGACCGAACAATGTGTTTACAGCGTTCAATGTTCCGCCGACTTGATTTGCCCCGCCACCACTGGCAGATGCTAGGTTGGCCGCCACAGTGACGCTTTGTAGATTGACGGTTCCACTAAGTTGCTGAATACCACCTCCGCTACCTTGCGTAGAGTTCGAAGAGATCGTACTAGTTTGTACAGTCACCGTACCCCCTTCGCTCATCAAGCCACCGCCAGCAACGCTCGCGTTGTTTCGAGCGATCGTGGACGTCGTGATCGTCACGGTGCCGCCCGTTCCCTTGTTGAACACTCCTCCTCCAAGTGGAGCATTGTTGAAACCGATCGTTGTGTCGCGAACCGATAGTGTCCCGGTGGGAGAATTCCACAATCCTCCACCTTCTGCTCCGGCAAAGTTGAAATTCACTTGGCTTCCAACGATCACGACATTTCCAGCGTCTGTCGTATGCAGTCCACCACCATTACCGGGTGCCGACAAGGCTCGGTTATTCGATAGATTCACACCATTCAATTGCGTCGTGCCACCTTTGACCTCAATACCACCTCCAGCACGATTGGCGGAATTGAAGCCCACCAGCGAGTTGTTTACGACCAGCGTACCGCCGAAGTTGAAGAGTCCGCCGCCAGAGCCGCTCGCACCGTCCGCCGCGTTGGCCACGATTGTTGCATTGTCGATCGTGATAGTGCCACCATTATTAAATATTGCCCCACCGCCTTGCTCGGCCGCAGCTCCATGTGCAAAGTTATTCACTAAGACCACGTTGTTCGAAAGAGTCATCTGCCCAGCGGCCGAATTCCACAGCCCACCGCCCTCGCGGGCCGCCGTATTGCCTGAAAACGTTCCTCCCACAATCGTTGTGGTCGCAGCCCCAGTTACGTGCACGCCACCGCCGTTTCCAGGAGCGGGCACTCCCGCACCGCCGTTCACGTTGTTGCGGGCAAGATTCGTGAAGTTCATGTTCAGCGCACCAGCGACAATCTCAATCGCTCCGCCCGCTCGATTGGCACTATTATCTTGGAAGTTCACAGCGTTCAATGTCACCGCACCAAGCGTACTAAACAATCCACCACCCGAACCGCTGGTGCCATTGGCCCTGTTGGCTGACAGCGTGGCGTTAGTGACATTGACCGTGCCGCCCAGATTGAAAATACCGCCGCCACCGTTGGTCGCTAGTGCTCCGCTGGCCGTGTTGCCGCTGATCAGTGTGCCGGTCACAGTGAGCGTACCCGTACCGTTCCACAGGCCGCCGCCTTCGTTGGCGGCCAAGTTGTGGCTGACTTCACCACCAGTGAACGTGGCGTTACCATTACCGGTAATGTGCAGTCCACCACCATTGCCCGGACTGGCGACGAGTGGAGCGGGGGTGCCTGTAAAGTTTCCATTGAGTCGCGAGTTTACGACCGTTGTCGTGGAACCGGCTGTGGCTTCGATACCGCCACCAGCTCGGTTGGCACGATTACCGCTGATGTCTGCATTGGCTACTGTTAGCGTGCCACCGAGAGTGAAGATACCTCCACCCGAGCCCGCAGCGCCTGTGGCTGAGTTGTTTTGGATCTGGACGACACTACCTGAGCTGCCGATGTGGACGGTACCGCCGTTATTGAAGATGGCACCGCCACCATCGTCTGCGGCGGGCCCTCGCGCGATGTTCTGCAAGAACCTAGCGTCGCCAATCACAGTTAGAGTACCACCTAGTGAATTCCAGAGTGCGCCACCTTCGCGTGCAGCTCTATTTCCGACAAACAGTCCGCCATCGACGACTACGGTACTTACACCGGTCGTGTGAAGGGCTCCACCGTTACCTGGATTGGCTGGGCCCGCTAGGCCATTGACATCGTTGTTGATGAAGTTGGTACGAGTGAGCGACACAGACCCATCCCCAACTTCGATGGCTCCGCCTGCTCGAGTTGCTCGATTGAAATTAAACTGAGATTCGACGATCGTCACAGAGCCACTGGCACTGAACAATGCACCGCCACTTCCGCTGGCGGCATTCGCACGATTGCCAGAGAATGATGCGCGATTGATGGCGACTGTGCCGCCGTCGTTGTACAACCCACCGCCATCGTTTGCGGCCGAGTTCAAAACGACGATTTGATCCAGCGACACATTGGCATTGAGTCCAACCAGGATTGCACCACCAGTGCTTGCTTGTCCATTTTGCAAAACAACATTGGCGATCGAAACGCCCGCCACGCCCGCTGGGATCTCGAACAGTCGACTAACGTTCTCTGCATCGAGTGAAATTGGGAGTAAATTGTTGTCGAATATTGAGACAGCATCCGTGATGAGAAATGCGCCCAAGGGTCCTAGATTGATCTCTTGACCATTCAGGGACGGATCGAAGCTGATGGTATCCGTGACGCCAGGTCCGAGTTGACCTGCCGGTGCATCGCGGAACGCCGCATTCGAATTGGCTGCGGTCAGCGCCTCTCGCAAACTGATGAGACCATCGGGAGCCGTGCTCGTGTCATCGAGCGTGTTGACGATGTAAGCGGTCAGTACCACTCTGGACTCTAGCGGTTCAAGCCGAAGTTCACGGCCAAAGCTGCGACGTTTACGCAAGGAACGATTGCTGTGCATGGAGGCGTTGAAGCGACGCGAGCGAAGGAAAAATTTAGAGGACAGGCTGCGTAGTGAAGTTGGCATACTTCAATTTCCTTGCTAATTCATGTTGCGTGGAGAACTTGTGTCGGCCAAAGCGTACGAAGCTCCCGTAGCTTCGGATTCAGGGGCAGCACGACAATCGACGCACTCATGCTCCGATTATTACCTTGAGACATCGTGCCGGAGAGGGATTGGAAGGAGCACGGGTCGTGCGGGCAAAGCCATGCCGAGCCCAGTTTTTTCATGGTCAGTTTTTGACCAGCGCGATTCGGAGGATAGTTGCTGCTGCGAGCAACTCAAGATCCAAAATGCTATCTTTTCCGGAAAACCTCAAATTTTCGAATGATTTGGGTCCTTAGGCAGCGTCTTTTGCAACCAAAACGAGTTTGCGCGAATCCAATGCTTCACCACCTTCGTAAGAAGAGCAGTATCCAAGTCGTAGCCAAATGCGTTTATTCGTTACGAAGTTTGACTCGGACAACTCGCTACGCCCCTTCGAGATTTCTGTTTGTTCACTTTTTTGGAGTACTAACCATGCCGACCCGATTTCTAACGACACTGGCACTGATGGCACTCGTGTGCTGTCAATGTAAGTTCCGCGATGCTTGTCGAGCCGCAGATCACCTTGATTCGCCGCGCGTGATGAACAGCAATGGAACGCTCGATATCAACGATTTGTATGCCTTCCAGTCGCCAACGAACGCAAATAACGTTGTGTTGGTTATGACGGTCAATCCGCTGGCTGGAGTTCGTAGTGGAACGACATTTGAAACGCGTGGAGTCTACGAGTTCACCGTAGATGCCACCGGAGACGCAGTGCCGGATCAAACGTATCGCATTTATTTCGCGGCGGCGCGGCGGGGTGTGCAACGCTTTGTAGTTGTCGCCTCCAGCGGTGCGGCTATCGCCTCGGGACAAACGGGAAGCGTTTCGTCCGTAAGTGGCGGCGGAAGCGTCACAGCAGGGTTATTCGACGACCCCTTCTTCTTTGATCTAGCTGGCTTCAACAATGGACTCGCATTCACAGGCGTTGATTTTTTCAGAGGTTTGAACATCAACGCAATCGTACTCGAATTGCCTCGCAGTGCACTTGGCAGCGACAATGTGGCGATCACCGCTCGGACGATTGTAAATGGTCAACAGTTCGATCGCATGGGTCGCCCTGGAATCACGACTGTCCTTATTCCTACTGGCCGCAAAGACTTATTCAATTCCGGCTCACCTGCTACCGACGTAGCGAATTTCACTGGCGACGTCGTCGCTAGGATCATGTCACTGGGGCGAACGGCGGCGGACGCTGCGGGATTGGCAGCGGTGCTGCTGCCCGATCAGTTGACGATCAACACAGGCAGCTCGGCGGGCTTCTTAAACGGGCGACGCTTGGCAGATGACGTGATCGATATTGAATTGCAGGTACTAACGGGAAATGCAGCGGCCACCGATGGGGTTGCCAGCAACGACAAGGCATTTTTCCAAACCTTTCCCTACCTCGCAGCGCCGCACTAAAACTGCGATGGCAATTGCGTGGTGTTCGTACCTAACGAAAAAACAATCTTGTTCTTCGAGAGTTTAGTCATGTTGAACTGGCGTATAGGTTTGATAATGCTCGTCGCCGGAGGTAGTACCGTCGATGGTCATTCGTTGAAATCGGCGCAGGCTACGGATCCCTACCAGCTAAGTTTCTCTGACTTTGAATGGGACGAGGGAGTCGACTTGAAACCACTTCAGGGTTCGCAGAAACTTGGAGAGGCGATGCCGCTGGAGAAGTCCATCGCGATGTTCGAAGCGCGGCTGGCGGCGGCCCCAGCCGACATCGGCAACTACTTGGTGCTGGGCGACCTTTACTTGCAACTAGCGAAAGAGAAAGACGAATTGCCAGCCTATGGCAAATCGGTGGATATTTTACGGTCCGCTTTGAAACTGTCACCGGAATCCTACTCCGCACAGTTGTACCTAGCACAGTCGCTGCTCGCACAACATGAGTTTCACGAAGCGCTCGCATTGGCCGAGACGGCACTTAAGACCTCGCCCACTTCGTTGCTAGGCAAGGCCACTCGCTTCGATGCGTTGCTCGAGCTCGGTGAATATGCGCGTGCGAAAGCAGTGCTGGCTGAATTGTCCGAAGCCATGGATGCACCGCCGATCTGGGCCCGCTCGGCACGTATCGAGGAGCTCCACGGTAACTCAGCCAAAGCGATTGAACTTGTCGAAAGGTGTGTTGAACATACACCGGATTCGAGTTGGTTTCGTTGGCGTCTGGGTGGACTGCTGTTCGATCGTGGCGAGCTGGAGCTGGCGAAACTCCAGTTTGCAAAGGGATTGGATATCGAACTTGAGAGCGGCCCCTGCTTGGTTGGTGTAGCCAAGTGCGAATTTGCGCTGGGCAATCGGGAAGCAGCCAAGAAGATTCTGTCAAAAGCTGTCGAGTTGTACGGTGAGCCGCCAATGATGAGCCTAATGGGCGACCTGTGCGCGGCGAGCGGCGAGGCGGAACAGGCAGCAGACTGGTATCAGCGAACCGAAGCAGCGATGCGTGAAGAAGCCAAAATCGCGGGCGATGCGCATGCCAGAGAATTTGCAATGTTCCTGGCCGACCATGATCGGAGTCTGGACGAGGCGCTTAAGCTGGCCGAAGGCGACCTACGACGTCGTCGCGACGCCTACGCCTACGATACGCTGGCATGGGCTCAATTCAAGTCGGGCGACTTACCCTCGGCGGTAGCATCGATTTCCAAATCGCTTGAGCCTGGCGGACAGGATCCAATGTTATACTATCATGCCGCACTGATTTTTAGCGATGCGAAGCAGTCGGACAATGCAGCTCGCTATTGGAAAATGCTGCAGAGTTCCAACCCAAAGTTTTCAATACTGTCGTTGCATAGTATCCCCACATCCTATACACCCGCACCGTCGCCCTAACCAGAGATTTTTAAGCGTGGCAGCATCTAATGCAAGAGCCAAGATGGTGGACGCATTGTCCCAGGCGACTGGGCATAGCGAAGTCAAGGTCTTTCCATTTCGGAACGTTCTGCTGGCGCTGCTGTTTGGTGCTGGGATCGTGTTTGCATTGATCTTTATGCAGTCGTCCGATACGAGTCGCGTCGCCAACGTAGTGGCGGATCGGTTTGATGTGAGTTTACCGCAGAGCGACTATTCGCCGAGTGAGGTAGTGACACGGCAGATGGAATCGTTGCGGGCGTCCACCAGGGATATCGATCGCTTGGTGGAGTGTTACAGCTATGCGTCGCCAGCAAACCGTGGCATCACGGGTCCGTTTGAAAACTTTGCGAACTTGGTGCTTTCCGAGCCGTATGATGAGATGGCGTTGTGCAAAGAATATCAAGTAGGCACGCCGGTGATCGACGGTAACGATGCTTCGGTTTTAGTCTCGCTGTTGACAGTTGATGACGCCGCGCTGGCGTTTCGTTTTATTTTGTCGAAGCAGTCGTCGGCCCCGTATGAGGGCTGTTGGATGACGGAGGGAGTCTACCCGCTGATACCCGAAGGAATGCCCGCAGCAATGCCCGATGAGGAACCCGAGTCCGTATTGAAAACATCAGAACGGGCGGTGCGTCTTGAATGATTGTGCGGCCGGAGATCGGCAAATCGATTATCGAGTCGTGCAACGCATCGCCCAGCGCGATGAAGCGGCATTGACGGAAGTCATCGACCTGTATGCTTCTGGGGTTCTGGCGATCAGCTCGCGCATTTGTGGCGATCCCATCGAGGCCGACGCAGTTGTATCGACGGTTTTCTGGGAGTTGTGGGCGGGACCTGAGAAATTCGATCAGCAACGCGGTTCATTGAGGACTTACCTGATGACACTTGCCCGTAGTAGAGCGATTGACCGGCAGCGGGCGAATTTGGCGCAGCAGCGCAATTCGCTGAAGTATGCCGAAGAGCAATGTAGCAATATAGCGGCTGTCGCGTCGATCCAGCCTGTCGATCAGCGGCAGTTGGACCACGAGCAAGTAGCCGAATTGCGGCAAGCCATCGAGCAACTACCGCATTCGCAGCGGACAGCGCTTGAATTGGCGTTCTACGAAGGACTCACACATCGCCAAGTGGCGGATAAGCAATCGCTGCCTCTGGGAACTATTAAAACAAACATTCGCCGTGGGCTGATCCAGTTGCGGAATTTGATGCTCGAACCAACACAGAAGCAGAGGTTGGCATGAATTGCGAAGACTACCAAGATCAACTGACTCAATTTTTACTGGGTGAGTTGGACCAGACCGATTCGATCCGCGTCGAGCAGCACTTGGCCAACGGCTGCGCGAGCTGCTCCAGCGAATTTGTGCAGATTCTAGAGGGCGTTGAGCTGATGTATCAAGCGGTACCGGTGACTGCCATCACCGAGCGTCGGCGTCAACAGATTTTTCAACAGGCATTGCGAGCAGAATCGCCCGCTGCGCAGTCGGCAGAGGCTGTTTTCTCGATTGCCGGTAGTCACATGGCGCTGCGTCAGAGCGAGTTCAAGCGATCATCTTTCGGGCTCCTGTCCGTTCAAAGCGTGTTAGCTCTGGCGACGGGCTTTCTGATCATGTGCGGTGTACAGATGTGGGTGGGTCGCAACAACAATTCGCAGCGAAGCCCGCAGCAAGCGGTGAACAGCAACAAGACGCCAGGCCCGTCGGCGTTGGGCAATGCGTTGGCAAGCGATGCCGAGATACGTCAAGATTCGCGCAATGCAATCTCTTTCATTTCTCTGTCGCCCAAAGCGGCCGAGTTGAATGTGAACGGCTATTTTCTAGCAGATCTGCTCAGCGGCGAGTTGCATGTCGTCGGGCATTTCTCCAAGCCGCCTCAACCGCATGAAGGGTATACAGCTACGGTGGTTAGTTCATCGACAGAAACGGTCTATCCACTGACAATTGAGGCTGGCGGACTGTTCAAATTGAAAGTGCCGCTGCCGGTCGATCCCATTCGCGAGATCATCGTCCGCTCATCTACCGAACCGAGTGCTAAAGCTACATTGAATTAACGGGACAGCGCCAGGTTCGCCCTAGAGGCTAGCTAAACTTGGGTAACAGAATGAGCCGTTTAGGCGAGAGCGGGCTGTTGATTCAATCGAGTTCAGCGAAATACCGGTTGTACGATGGCCTTCCAAGGCCGTCGAAGGCGGGGACGACGGCCTTAGAAGGCCATCGTACATTGAATCAACAGGCCGCTATCGCCTAAACGGCTAATCCCTGTTTTTGACTTTGACAAAATCGCTAGTCTTCGTCGGCTCGCAGTTGTGCGAGCACCGTGTAGTCTTCAAGCGTAGAAGTGTCACCGCACTGCTCTTGCCCGCTGGCGATATCGCGGAGCAAGCGCCGCATAATTTTGCCACTGCGCGTCTTGGGAAGCGAGTTCGTAAAGCGGATATCGTCTGGTTGTGCAAGTGCTCCAATTTCTTTGCGAACATGCAACTTGAGCTCTTTGCGCACTGCCTCGCTCGGCTCGACTCCTTTGAGTGTCACGAAGGCAGCGATGGCTTGTCCTTTAATTTCGTCTGGCATACCCACCACAGCCGCTTCGGCAACGGCGGGGTGCGAGACGAGCGCGCTTTCAACTTCGATCGTGCTCAGCCGATGCCCGGAAACATTGATGACGTCGTCGATGCGGCCCATGATCCAGTAGTAGCCATCGACGTCCTGCCGTGCATTGTCGCCGGTTAGATACATGCCTGGAACACGCTTCCAATAGGCTTCGTGGTAGCGGGCCGAGTCACCCCAAATTCCACGGAGCATGCCTGGCCACGGATGATCGATGCACAACATGCCGCCTGAGCCGGGTCGCATATCCTTGCCATCGTCGCCGACGATCCGCGGTACGACGCCGGGCAACGGCATCGTGCAACTACCTGGCTTGGTGGCGATGGCGCCGGGCAATGGCGACATCATGATGCCGCCTGTTTCCGTTTGCCACCAGGTCTCCACGATTGGGCAGCGACCACCACCAATTTTGTCCTTGTACCACATCCAGGCTTCGGGATTAATGCCTTCGCCCACACTGCCCAGCAATCTCAGGCTGCTTAAGTCGTGTTTATCGACGTGGTGATCTCCCCACTTGATGAAAGCTCGAATGGCGGTTGGAGCGGTGTACAGGACAGTCACACGATACTTTTCAATTAGCTCCCAAAAACGATCTTCGGCAGGAAAGTTGGGGGCACCTTCATACATCAGTATCGTGGCGCCGGCCGCGAGCGGCCCGTAGACAACATAGCTATGTCCGGTTATCCAGCCGCAGTCCGCCGTACACCAAAAAATATCATCTTCGCGATGGTCGAAAACCCACTGGAAAGTTCGCTTGGCAAACAAGGTGTAGCCGCCCGTGGTGTGGCGAATACCCTTCGGTTTGCCGGTCGAACCACTGGTGTAAAGGATAAATAGCGGGGCTTCGGAATCGAGCTGTGTGGCTGGGCAATCTTGGTTGGCAGCTGCGACCAAATCATGCCACCAAACGTCTCGCCCGAATTGCATTGGTGCCCCATTGTCGACGCGACGCAGCACGACACAGTGCTTCACGCTCGGGCTCTTGGCCAGAGCCAGGTCTACGGTTTCTTTGAGTGGCAGCACCTTGCCGCGGCGGTAGAGGCCGTCGCTGGTGATGATAACTTTGGCTGCCGCATCTTGATTGCGGTCAGCGATCGCTTCGGCCGAAAAGCCCGCAAAGATTACCGAATGCACGGCACCGAGTCGCGCGCAGGCCAGCATCGCAATTGCCAGCTCGGGAGTCATCGGCATGTAGATGCTCACCACGTCGCCTACCGTGACGCCCAAGTTCTTCAGACCATTGGCAAACAAGCAAACTTCGCGATGCAACTCTCGATAGCTCAGCGAACGCGTTTCACCGGGCTCACCTTCCCATAAGATGGCTACACGCTCGCTATTGCCCTCGGCAATATGGTTGTCCAGGCAGTTGTAACTGGCATTGGTCTTGCCTCCGAGAAACCACTGGACGTCCGGTACATTCCATTCCATCGTCTTCGTGAATGGCTTAAACCAATGCAGATGTTCGCGAGCTTCCTCCGCCCAGAATGCTACCGGATCTTTGGCCGCTCGATCGTAAAGCTGCTGATACTCTTCCAAGCTCTTGATGCGGGCCTGCGCGGAGAATTCTGCGCTGGGTGGAAAGAGCCGTTGCTCGACCATGACTGTATCGATTTGCCCATCGTTGTTTCCGTCCGCCTGTCCGCTCATTGCGTCTTCCCAAAAAAGCCATTTTGTACACGATTTGTCCGAGTTCGTTTGACAATCGAGCGATCATTCTAGCTTGAACGGGAGCAAATAATGTCGCATAACTTCAATGCAACAAAGTTTTTTAGGCGTAGCTCGGTGTCCTTAGAATGACTCTTTGAATCCTGGTCGACCGCGTCGATTCGGGTCGGCCGACGTTCACGCGCCGCGTAGCCCAGTCGCATCTGCCCGAATCGTTAATTGTCGGGCTGTGTTCGCCGTGGCTGTATTGCGATTGGGCTTGCCTGGTGTATCACCTTGGACTACTCACGGCAGGCCTTTTCTTAGCGTCCGGTTGTCACCGATTTAGCGCAAGTTCTACGAACACAACAGAGCCGTCTCTAGCCAACGCTGCCAGCGCAGAATGTCTTCATCGCTCAGTGTGGGATCGGAAGTGTGAGGCAAACGTATTTGACGATTCCCCTCCACCCAGGCCAGACTCGTCTCTAAAATCCCGCTGCTGTCGAGGTCCAGTCGCAAATGCAGTGGATCCGTGGGGCTGCGGTCGGCAAACAGCTCGTCCGGTTTGGCCTTACCCAGCGCCAGCCAGTTGGCGCTACCGAGGTTGGTGCCCTCGATAATTTGCAGCGACGGGAAAGCGGGTGAGTTGCTACCGCCCAATGAGCTGGGGCGTAGTGTGCGGTTGAGCGTTGTCGGCAGGGTAGTCGACTTTTCTAGTAGGACCCGCGGGGCTGCTCGACCACTACTAGCATTGACAGCCAATAATCCAATGTCATAGGCCGCACAACCTACCGCGCGAGGCTGCCGGCCGCCGTCTTGGCTGAGAGAGTTGTAATGCTGCGACTGGATCGCCGCACCGCGGGCAAAATCCGATTTCTCAAGCGTGGTAACGCTCGCGCGGTGTGGGATGCAGCGCTTGACAATCTGCTGAATGGGCTGGATTTGCATCAAAGAGCCTGCCAGCAGAATATGATCGATCTCGCCCGAGTCGGTCTTGGCATTTGCACAGGCCTCTCGAATCGTACTCGCGATCGCCGCGCACAGCTCCGGTGCGATTTTCACCAAGCCCTCCTGCGTGACCGTCTGCTGGATAGCAGCACCCGACCATTCGAATTTCAGTTCAACCCGCGAACTGCGGGTGAGCCGATCCATGGCCAATTCAATCGTGCGCTGCAGTCGCGTGGCGGCTGCCTTATCGTCGCGTATCGAGCGGCCTGTTTCCTCCTGAAGTCGCGTCACAAAATATTCGGTCAATCGATGCTGCCAACGCAGGCTTCCAAGTTTCCAACTGCCACTACATCCCAATTGACGCACCTCCAAACCCTGTGCGTGCAAGATGCTGGCCTCCAAACCAGTTCCGCCCAAGTGTACGAACAGCAATTTCGAATTGAGCGCAGTTTGTGTTCCAGGCATGAAGGACAGCCGCGAGCTGACATCCAGCCACGCCAGCCCAGCCGCGAGTGGTTTATCCAGTAGTTGCACCAGATTAATATCTGCGATACGACAGGCATTGCGGATCGCGCGGCGGTGCATCTGATCGTAGCAGCTTGGAACCGTTACGATGGCGCTATCGCCAGCTTCCGTGGCCGCCGCAGCGCTGCATATCAATGTTTTTAGCAGCGCGGCCAAGATGACTTCGGGTGGAGTTTTCTTCTCGGCAAAGGACCATTCAACTTGCGACGATCCGATCCATCGTTGAATACTATGGATGACTTGATCGGGATGGTTCTGCCGAAGTGAAACTGCTTCGCTACCGAGCTTGATTTGTTTGCCCGCACTCCACAACATATTCCGCATATGCTGTTGGTTGCCTTCACCCTGCGGCACAATTTGAGGGCCCAAGTTGGCATCAAAGTAGGCCACGGTAGAAACCAACATCCCCAAGTCGATCGCGACGACTTGAGATTTCTTTGCCAGCGTCGATTGACTTACCACGGCGCTGGTCGGATGGTCGCCACGCAAGCGACTCGAACCGCGTGGGAAAGCACTGACTTTGATCGGCTGCGAACTCAAGTTTAACTGGGCCAGACTCGCCAACAACGCATCGGCCGAAGCGTACCGATCGGCGGGTGATTTGGCTATCAACTTTTGAAATACCGCATCGAGTCGCAAGTCCACATCGGCGCGAGCCACGTAGAGTGGTTCGGGTTTTTGTCGCAACTGAGCCACGGCGATTTGCATCTTCTCGCCGCTAAACATGGGCCTGCCGGTCAGCAGATAATACAGTGACGCACCCAGCGAGTACAAATCGCTGCGCGCGTCCACTTGATCCGGATTCTCAATTTGCTCGGGCGACATGTACTCCGGCGTGCCCATGAATATTTTACGATTGGCCGCGTTCTCTTCTCGCTTGCCAAGCATGGCCAGACCGAAGTCCAAAATCTTGAGTGTCCCTTCCTCGGTCAACATCATATTGCTGGGCTTGATGTCGCGATGGACGATCCCCTGACGGTGCGCATAGCTGAGTGCCATGGCGGCTTGCTCGATGATATTTGCGGCCTCGCTGCTGGACATCGGTCCGTGGCTGCGTATTCGATCGGCCAATACATCTCCTGCTACCAGCTCCATTACCAAGTAGTGCTTGTCGCCAATCGAGCCTGCGTCGAAAGCGGTCACAATGTTGGGGTGCATGAGCTTGGCGACAGCGCGAATTTCGAGAAAGAACTGCTCCAGCAAGCCAGGTTTGGAGGCGATCGCGCTAGATAATATTTTTACCGCGACATGCCGGTTCATGGTCCGGTGTTCGGCCTCGTAGACGCGACCCATCCCACCCGCGCCAATTTGCTTCAGCAACAGATAGTCGCCGAGCAGCCCGATGGCGGCCACGTCGGCGGCGTGCTGGTCGCCGGAAAGTTCAAATTCATGGTCGTCAACGCTCAGGCCTTCGCCGGTTTCCATTGATTCCGCAGGTGTAAACCGAGTCGCATCGTCAAAGAGCGAACTTTTGGGGCGCGAAGGTTCTTCAGAGTTTTGCGGTTGCATGAGAGATTTCGATGGCAACGGTTGAGAGGATCCCGTAGCGATTGCGGGCAGAACCTGAGATTTTAGCGTACAGACCGTCCATTTGTCTCCATTTGTAGTCTTAGCAAGCGTATAGAATGCGCATCAGCCTGGGGGGCAAGTCCAGTTGTAGCGGTTTTGGCAGAATTCCTGCCGCTGGTGACAGTTCCGCTTTAGATCTTACTATCCATAACAAGGATCAGTGTTTGCATGGGCCTCAGTCGTCTGCTCGAGATTCCAGGACTTTACGACCGCTTCCAATGGCTCGTTGGCGGAGTTCGCTGTCGGCAGGTCTACGTCCGCGAACATATTCGTCCCCAGCGGGGCCAGCGTGTGCTCGATATCGGTTGCGGTACCGGCGACATGCTCCTGTTATTCCCCGAGGTCGAGTACCACGGCTGGGATCCTTCCGCAGCTTACATCAACAAGGCCAAGCAGCGTAATATTGCGAACAGTCATTTCCACTGTGGCGAGTTAACGCAAGCTAACTTAGAGCAACACGCCTACTTTGACATCGTACACAGTTCGGGCGTGCTGCATCATGTGGACGATCCTACTGCCGGAAAGCTAATTCGAACCGCCTTCGCAGCACTCAAGCCCGCTGGTAAATTCTTTACGCTTGACGGCTGCTATCACCCAGGTCAAAGTACGCTCGCAAGAATAGTATTGAGCGCCGATCGCGGCAAATATGTCCGCAATGAAGAGAGCTATCGCCGGCTGGCAGCTGAGGTATTTCCAACCATCAACTCCTTTCTGTACCCTAAACTATTGCGACCACTGCCATATCCCGTGCTGATTATGGAGATGACCAAGCCAGAGGACGTCTCGCGGTGAGCAGCTCCGACTCTTCCAAAGTAATCAGCTTGGTTTGGGCCGAGCGGTTGCAAGTCCTATCGTTGGGACTACCACTGCTGCTGGCCTGGGTGGGTTTTGCCGATCTGGGTGGGTATCCTTCCAATGACGATCCGTTTTACGGGCGTCCTGCCAAGGTTATGGCCGAAGAATCGCGGTTCACGGTCGTTCGACAAGCCGGTGAACTTTCGGCCAGTTCGGCAGCGCACGTAGCTATCGGCGGTGCCCTGGCATGGACCTGCGGATTTTCATACCGCGTACTTTATCTGGCAGTCATTTTACAGTTGTGGTTGGCAAGCCTCTTGATCTACGCCATCTCACGCGAAGTGCATTGTTCGCATACCGGCGGTCTACTGTGGGCGTCGATCTTCTTGTTCAATCCGCTGTGCTGCGGACATGGCTTTACATTTATGACCGACGGTCCGGCCATGTGTTGGGGGGTGATGGCCATCTACTGTTTCGGCCGCGGACTACGACGCAACACTTCGATGTGGTTCTGGTTCGGTTCGCTGTCGATCGGCGTGGCGTTTTGGATGCGGCAAACTCACGTTCTGCTGGCCGGATATCCCTTGGCCTCGCTGGGCGTTCTATGCTTAGTTGGCAAGTTGAACAAGACGATTTTTTTTCACGCCTTGGCCACTGTGGTTCCAGCCGCCCTAGCCATCGGTTTGTTTGAATCGGGTTGGATAGTGATTGGCGACCAGGCTCGTGTCCACACGGTAGCACCCACGCAGCTCGATGTCCGCCAGACCATCACCAACCTCTACGGGCTCTGCATTCTGCTGGGTTTTCTGCTCCTTCCAGCTTTCCCGATGGTGCTGGCTCGGCTCCGCAGGCGCCGCACGGTTGACTCTCAGAGCCAGAAGCTTCCAGCCCAGCCAACGCGCTTCGATTGGCCAATCTGGATGGCTGGGCTGGCAACGGCCATATTGATGACTCCGCTAGTGGCGACCCAAGGCCGAGCCTGTTTGACCAGTGCGACTGGTACATTTATCCAGAATGCTCACTTGGGACCCATCTTTCTTAGCGACTTTGAGCAACCAGAACGCTGGGGAGACATGGGCGGAGTGACCTGGCCCAATGGGATCTGGACTCTGCTCACTCTAGCGGCAATTCTCAACTGCGGCGCGCTCCTGGCGGTTTGCCTCCAGTGGGTGCACCGAAACTTCGGTATGACGAACATCCGCCAGCACCACGTCGGCTTGACCAGCGTTTGCGGACTACTTTTCAGTGCGCTACCCATCGTGGTTGTCATCTTGTCGGTGCGGACGGGTGTCCTCGATCGCTACTGGATGTTGCTGCTGCCGATCGTCTTTGCTGTGATTCCCGAAATTATTGGCGACATCAGGGCTCCAGCGGCTACTACGACTTTTACAAGCCGGCTCGTCCGGTGGAGTTGCGTGGGGCTACTAGTCGCACAAATCGTATTTTCGCTGGTGATGGTGCGGGACTTTTTGGCTTGGAATCAGTTGCGCTGGCAACAGGTCCAGAGTTGGCTGGAGGAAGGCCTACGACCGCAGGACATTGACGGGGGACGCGACATCAATGCTTGGTATCGTTCGGCCGAGGACCCCGAGACCATGCCTCGGGCTGGGGATAACAGCCAATGGTGGAGCGGACACGCCAAAGTAGCCTTGTCGATTGGACCGCGACCTGGTTGGCAGGAGTCTGGGCGATTGCGGTGGCGAGCCTGGATGACGGCCGAGGAACACGAAATACTTTTGCTTCGCAAAGTTGAAAAAACGAACATGGATTCTGTGGAGAAAGCCAATTGAACGCAGTTCGCGATATCGAGATGTCGGTGGTCATTCCGGTTTACAACGGGGCGGGTTCGATTGGCGCGGTAGTCGACCGCGTGCGGGCTACGTTCGCCGGGACCAGTCTACAAATTGTGCTGGTCAACGACTGTTCCATCGACGATTCGGAAACCGTGTGCCTCGAGCTCCAAGAGAAATTTCCAGAACAAATCGAGTTCGTGCAATTGGCGCGCAATTTCGGAGAACATAACGCGGTCATTTGCGGACTAAACCACGCGGTTGGCCGCTATGTGGCGGTGATGGACGACGATGCTCAGAATCCGCCCGAGGAGATTCCGCGCATGCTCGAGCACTTGAAGGCTCAACGCTTGGATGTCGTTTATGGACGGTACGCGCAGCGCAAGCACAGTTGGTGGCGACGCCTGGGAAGCTACTTCAACGACCGGATGGCGATCTGGATGCTGCGCAAGCCCCGCGACCTGTATTTGTCGAGCTTTAAGGTGCTCGACAACTTTCTGGTGCAGGAAATTATCAAATATCACGGTCCTTTCCCCTATATCGATGGCTTAATCTGCCAGTCGACGTCGCGGATTGGCCAGTTGGACGTCCAGCATGACCGCCGGCTAGTAGGGGAATCCGGCTATACATTGCGTAAGCTAATTGGGCTTTGGCTTAACATGTTCCTAGGCTTTTCGATCTTGCCGTTACGACTGTCGATACTTTTGGGATTTTTTGCATGCGTCGTCGGCGTCCTAGCACTTTTCGGAATTGTAATTGATAAGATTTGGCTTAACCCTTCCGTTACCGTGGGTATCCCCACCGCAATCGCCTGCATTATTTTGTTTGCAGGTGTTCAGCTCGTGGTCTTGGGGACGATTGGTGAGTATGTTGGAAGGGTCTTTTTGCACACTGGCGGTCGCCAAACATTTGTAGAACGTTATGCAAGACCAAGTCGACGTGAAGATCGCGAGCGTTTTTGAGGGTGCCCGTGTCTTAATAACGGGCGGAGTTGGATTTCTAGGAAGTAATCTGGCTGGTGAGCTAGTTCGCCTGGGAGCCGCAGTCACTTTGGTCGACTCCATGATTCCGCGTTACGGAGCGACGCTCGATAACTTGGCTGAATTCGCGGATCAAGTCACCGTAAATTTCTCCGACATTCGCGACGTGCATAGCATTCGGTATTTGGTTCGCAAGCATGACTTTATTTTCAGTCTGGCGGGCCAAGTCAGCCACATTGAGAGTATGCAAGATCCGCTAACGGACCTCGATATCAATTGCCGCGCGCAGCTCTCGTTGCTCGAAGCCTGCCGTTTGAATAATCCCGGTGCTCGACTTGTATTTGCGGGCACACGGCAGATTTACGGTCGGCCACAAGTGCTCCCCGTCACGGAAGATCATCCCTTGGTTCCAGCGGATGCCAATGGCGTCAGCAATCTAGCCGCCGAAATGTACTTTGGACTCTACCACCGTGTCTACAAGATGAAGACGGTCAGTCTGCGACTAACAAACACCTATGGACCGCGCATGGATTTGGACAGTGGTCAAAAGGGATTTATGGGAGTCTTCATTCGCCGCGCGCTCCGCGGAGAGCAGATCCAGTTGTTTGGCGATGGCCTACAGCGCCGCGATTTCAATTTCTCCAGCGACGTGATTCAGGCTCTGCTGCTGGCAGCCGCCAGCGAGGGTCCTCTGTGGGGCGAGTCGTACAATCTGGGACACCCGCGCAGTTACAGTTTGCTGGACGTAGTGCGGATGCTGCAACAGCATGCAGAATTTGAATTCGAGTGCATCCCGTTCCCTTCGGCACGCAAGGCAATCGATATCGGCGATTATGTTGCCGACTTCACGCGTTTTCACCAAGCGACCGGTTGGCAGCCCAGCGTGCCGCTCGAAGAGGGCCTAGCAGCCACCATGAATTATTTTCGCGCACGAACTGGCCGGTGGTGCAATGCCTGAATCGGTACCGGCCTTCGACTATCTGCGCGAGCTCGCAACCTATCGCCCGGAAGTCGACGCGGCGATTCACCGCGTACTCGACTCGGGACTGTTGATTCTTGGCCCTGAAGTCGCAGCCTTCGAACGGGAATTCGCCGCCGCCGTGGACGCGAAATATGCCATCGGCGTTGCCTCGGGAACCGACGCGCTTATTCTAGCGCTGCGGGCTATGGGTATTCAAGCTGGGCAAGAAGTCATTACTGTTGCCAACACGGCGGTGCCAACGGTGTCGGCCATCGGTGCCATTGGAGCCATTCCACAATTCGTAGATATCGACGCAAAGACGCTGCAGATGTGCCCCGCGTCACTCAAGCGAGAAATTCGTGCAACGACGCGTTGCATACTTCCAGTGCACCTTCACGGTCATCCGGCCAACATGGTTGCCATCGAGCAGATTGCCGAGGCCGCTGCAGTTCCCGTGATCGGAGACTGTGCGCAAGCCCACATGGCGGCGCTGGATGGAAAGTCGGTTGCGAGCTTTGCGAGTATCAATTGTTACTCGTTTTACCCCACTAAAAACTTAGGCTGCTTGGGTGATGGCGGGATGTGTGTTACCGACTGTTCCGAGCTCGCTAGCCAGCTCATCGAGCTGCGACAATACGGGTTTCGCGGCGATCGTACGTCCCACCGCGAGGGCGTGTGCAGTCGCTTGGACGAAGTGCAAGCCGCCGTATTGCGCGTTCGCTTGCGGCATTTAGAATGCGGCCAGGCGCGTCGACTAGCGATCGCCCAACGGTATCTCTCCGCGCTGGCTGATACGGACATCGTATTGCCCAGCTCCGCAGAAAATGTGAAACATGCCTGGCACCAATTTGTCATCCGCAGTCCGCGCCGCCCCGAATTGTGTGCTTACCTACAGCAGGTCGGGATTGGGTACGGAGTACACTACCCGCTGCCGATCCATCTCATGCCCGCCTACCAAGCGTTGGGTTACAAACGCGGCAGCTTGCCGAATTGCGAACTAGCGGCGGATCAAATTTTATCGTTGCCCATTTACCCTGGTCTGTGCGACGAACAGGTCGATCGGGTCATTGCGGGTGTGCGAGAAGGTGCGCGGTCGTGAACCCACGCGAGTACGAAATCATGGCGGCCGTCGAAGCGGAGCACTGGTGGTATCGCAGCTTGAGACAGCGGCTGCGTGGGAGCCTAGGCCGCTTCGGCCAGCACTTGCCGCTGCGGCCTAGCATTCTCGATGTGGGCTGCGGTACAGGCGAAAACCTGCGGTATCTCAGGACCTGTTTTCAACCAAGATACCTGGGCGGTTTCGACGCAGAGCCCATCGCGGTCCAGTATGCCCGGCAGAAAAACCCGCAAGCTGACATCTACCTGTCGGATCTGTGCGCGCCGGAACTCCATGACGACAGTTACGATGTCGTATTTAGCTGCGACGTGCTGTATATTCCAGGACTGGAAGCTTCGTTGGCGGGACTGGCTTCAATTGTCCAGTCTATGAGCTCCGGCGGGTTACTGTTGCTCAATTTACCCGCCTACAACTGGCTGCGCAGCGATCACGATTTGGCCATTGCGACCCGCCAGCGAGTTGTCGCTCGCCAAGTCCGCGAGCTTATGGGCAACGTGGGTTTGAAGACTGTTGGGCTGACATATCGAGTGCATGCCTTGCTGCCGTTGGTGATTGCCAGTCGCTTGCCATCGATGCTGCGACCTACGCGTGAAGCCGATAGGGCTAGATCCGCACTCAAGCCACCAACTCGATTAGCCAACTTCGTCTTTGGAAGCGTTATGGCCATCGAGAATCGTCTCATCGATGCGGGCTGTCAGTTGCCTTGGGGTAGCTCGGTGTTCGCCGTTGGGAAGAAAGCCTAAGTACTTCGGATCGTGCAGAAAATTACTGTCTGATTCAGAAAGTGGGATAGGCTTCCAGCCTGTCGATTCCCGCATGACAGGCTGGAAGCCTATCCCACTTATTTTCCGCTGGATCCTTAGTGGCGTCACGCTCGCTACAATCGCTAGGATCGCTGATCTTGCAGAGCCGACTGAGACAAAACCAACTCCAATTGTGTTCGGGGGGAGGAAATGGGTCGGGCGACTGATTTAGATGGAACTCGGGTCGACTGGATCGACCGGCAGTACCTTCGATTGGTTTCCGATGCGTTCGATTTATCTGGATTACAGTACCACGACTCCCGTTGCGGCCAGCGTGCGCGATCGCATGATGCCGTTTCTCAGCGAGTTTTACGGACACCCATCCAGCTCGCATTGGTACGGCCGAGCGGCCCAGGAAGCCATTGAAGACGCGCGCAGCAATGTGGCCTCTCTACTGGATTGTCATCCGTCGGAGATAATCTTCACCTCGGGTGGAACTGAGAGTGTCAATCTAGGTCTGCTGGGCGTTGCCCGAGCCGTTACACGAAACATCCCAGAACTCGTTCCACACTTTATCACCTCCAGCCTGGAACATACGTGTGTGCGTCAGTGTGCTCAGCAACTGGAGCGTGAAGGCTGGCAGGTCAGCTTTGTCGGCAGCGACCGCAATGGTGTAATTCGCGTCAGCGAACTTGAAAAGGCGATTCGCAACAATACGCGACTAATCAGCATCATCCACGCCAGTCATCGGCTGGGCACCATTCAACCGATCGAGGATGTGGCCGAACTTTGTCGTGAGCGCGATATTCTATTGCATACCGATGCCGCGCAGTCGGTTGGAAAAGTCGATTGCAACGTCGATCATTTGGGAGTTGACCTGCTCAGCTTCAGCGGGCATAAAATGTATGCTCCCAAGGGCGTCGGCGTGCTGTATACGCGTTTGGGAGTGCCGATCGAACCGATACTTTACGGAGAAGGTTGCGAAGCAGGCATACGCCCCGGTACCGCCAACGTGCCTCATATTGTCGGGCTCGGCCAAGCCGCCAAGCTGGCTCAGGCCGGTTTGAAAAGCACGATCGACGGAATCTCGGAATTGCGAGATCGCTTTCATCGGCAATTAGAATCGATGGTGGGTCGTATCATTCCCGTGCATGGCGTCGAAGCTCGCCGAGTTCCGGGTTTGCTAAGTATAGAAATGCCAGGTGTTTCAGCGGAGGCTCTTCATCAGCGCCTGCCCGAGATATGTTTTGGTCCGTTTGTCCCCAGCAATGGCCGAACGCATGGTCGCGTAGCCAATCCAACGCACTCTGCGATCGGACTGACCGAACAACAATCTGCCAATACACTGCTCGTCTCGATTGGCTGGACAACCTCCGAGGATGAATTGCAACGCGCGCTGCACTTGATTGCGGCCGCCTATGAAGCGCTGGTCTAAAAGCAATCCTTTTCCGATTTTTTCCGCGACGAGTTTTGCCTCGATAATTTGCACGGACTACAGCCTATCGGAAATCTTCTGCCACTATGCATGTCCGTTCGGAGCTTGTCTCCGACGGACACCGCTTTGGTGTACTATATGCCAAGCTGGACCTCCCAGTCCGATCTGGCCGAATCGCTGATAGCGATTCGGCCAGATCGGACATGTCGCGAACGTACGGCTAGTTAGTGCGCCAAAGCAAGCTTGGGGGGAAGCAAGCTCCCCGCCAAGCCAATGGGCAGTTACCCTCAATGTGACTCGGCCGTTTTCGACTGCAGGGCGGCGATGATCGCGTCGACATCGTAGACACAGCCTCCCCAAGTCCCGCCTCCCAATTGTTGCAAAGCAGCCCACAGTCGCGTGTCATCGGGCAAGCGAGGATCTGCGGCCAAGCCTGCCGGTGTAGGTCTGCTGGCCAACAATTGCTCAGCATCCTCTGCAACCAGATTCACACTACCTTCGAGTGTATTGCGGTCGACAATGACTTCGATCCGGTCGCCATCTTGGACCTTGCCGATAGGTCCGCCTGCCAGTGCTTCGGGGCCCACGTGCCCGATACAGGCACCCGTACTCACTCCGGAAAATCTCGCGTCCGTCACGATCGTGACGTGCTTGCCCCACTTGATGTGCTTCAGCGCGGACGTCAATTGATACGTTTCCTCCATGCCTGTTCCGGTAGGCCCGCAGCCGATCAGCACTAGGATGTCGCCCGATTCGACTTTCTTTGTGCCCTGCCCTTTGATCGCTGCGATCGCTGCCTTTTCAGACGTAAAAACTTTAGCTGGACCCGTGTGGCGAAAGACACCATCGGCATCGATCACCGACGGGTCGATCGAGGTCGCTTTGATCACTGAGCCCTCGGGACATAAGTTGCCGATCGGGAAAGCGACCGTGCTCGTTAGACCCTTGGCTTTGGCGACGGCGGGTGGCATGATCACCGCCTCGGGATCAACGCCATCGCGCTCAAGCAGCAGCTCGCGCAGCGCAGCCCGGCGGGGACTTGTCCGCCATTCATCCAAAATCTGATTCCAAGTTTTACCGACGACTGTCAAGCAATCTCCGTTTATCTGTCCTAACTCGCGGAGATGCAACATGACTTCGGGGACTCCACCGGCCAAATACAACTGCACGGTTGGATGATTGATTGGCCCGTTGGGTAGCACGTCGACGAAGCGCGAAATGCGACGGTTGACGGCCCGCCAGTCTTCAACGCTGGGACGCTTTAGGCCTGCCGCGTGCGCAATCGCTGGAATATGCAGTAGCAAATTGGTCGAACCACCGCAGGCGGCGTGTACGGCGATCGCGTTTTCAATCGAAGCTTGCGTCAAAATATCGGCGAGCCGCAGCTTGCGTTGGGCCATTTCCATAAGCACTTCCGCCGAATAGCGGGCCATGTCCAGCCATATCGCTTGGCCACTGGGTGCGAGCGCAGCGTGAGGCACGGTCATGCCCAATGCCTCTGCAACCACTTGGCTGGTCGCGGCCGTGCCCAGAAACTGGCAACCGCCACCGGGACTTCCACAGGCGCGACAGCCGGCTGCCGCAGCCTCTTCCAAAGTCAGCTCGCCATGCACATAACGGGCACCGATAGTTTGAACTTTTGCAGTGTCTTCACCCGAGATGGGTGGCAGAGTAACACCGCCAGGCACAATGATGCTCGGCAAGTCCTTGCAGCCCGCGAGCGCGATCATTGCCGCCGGCAGCCCCTTATCGCATGTAGCCACGGCCAACACGCCTTGGCGCGTTGGCAAGGAGCGAATCAAGCGGCGCATGACGATGGCCGCGTCATTGCGATAGGGTAACGAGTCAAACATGCCGGTTGTGCCCTGCGAACGCCCATCGCACGGATCGCTACAGTAGGCCGCATACGGAATACCGCCCGCCTTTGTGATCGTCTCGGCGGCCGCGCGCACTTGCAAGCCAACTTCCCAATGCCCCGTGTGGTATCCCAGCGCAATGGGTTGTCCGTTCTCCGCTCGCAGGCCGCCAAGTGTGCTGAGCAACAGAAACTGTGGGCCACCCATGAACTGCGGGTCCCAGCCCATGCCAGCGTTTTGTGTCAAACCAAAAAGATCCCCACTGGGCCAGTTTCGCAGCATGTCATCGGTTAGCTGCAAACTTCCGGTCGGTCCATTGCCCTTGGTTGCAATCGAGGCTGCCGATGCAGTGCTCAATCCAAACCACGACTTCAATTCACGCGTCACGTTGTATCCTTCGACTGCCAAAAAAAGGTAGCGAACCGGTCATTACTTACATTTCTACGTATCGGTCGTACTCACACTTGCACTCGCACTTATACTTATACTCTTACTCGCACTTGCTCTCGTACTCGCACCCGAACTTAAAACACGCGCGAGTACGGCTACCTTCCTGCGGACTGAGTAGAAAATCGAAAGGCCCACGGCTAGCGTCAGTGGTTCACAAACCCTAAAGCTTACTCGTTCTCTGTTCCAAAGGTATCGCGCGCATCGAATAGTGTGCTTGGCTTGGGAACAGTTCGTCTGCGTTGGGACCGATCGCGGCGATATTGAGCTCATACACAAAACCCGCTCGCAACTCGCTAATCTCTAGCGTGACACGCTGTGCGTCCTCCGAGAGTGTCATTCGGCCGATGCGTTCAGCGCGCTCATCCTGGTCATCGCCACCGTAGGCAGGCGTAGAAATTCGTTGGTACGAGCGGATGGAGTAATTGCGGCTGTCTTGAGCTTTGAGCCGATCCACGATGCCGGTAAAATCGATCTCGAAACCAGTGGATGTGCCGCGTACTTCGGCGATTCCGAGGGGCAGATTGTGCGTGGGGCGAAACTGCACCACGGAACCCGTGTTTTGTCCGCCGCTCCAACCGCTGTCTTGCAGGCTGCCGACTACCAAGTCGCCCGCGGGCGAAATCTCGCAAACAATGGGCCCTTCAATATTCGCTTCTCCCTCGACGACAGGCCGACTGAACATGTAGGCCGCCCCTTGATAAGTTTCGCCAACTTTTTGCAAACTCATACGAATTAAACTCTTACCATTCATTTCGCAGCCCACCAAATGACCTTCGAACGGTCCGAAATGAGCTTGTCCACTAGGTTTCAATCCCTTCGGACTGCGCAAAAAGCAGATGCCATTCACGCTGCGCACCCATGGGTGCGGCAAGTTGATGGCCGGCGACTCAAATGCGGGCGAAAACCCGTCTTTGTTTTCAAGTTTGTTGATGAATCCGTAGCGCTTGCCGTATCGCAAATGATTGAGTTCATTAAACGGGTTGTAGTTGCCTTGGTTGTCCGAAGTAAACAGTTCGCGTTGTGTACTCAGGGCGATACCCATCGGAAATCTGAGCCCGGCCGCGATGGGCTCGATGCGATACTTGCGCGGTTCCTCGGTCGATTCGTACGGCACCAGCTTCAGCGCGCTGCCACGCAGGTAGGCAGCAGCCTGGCTTCGATCGTCCTGTTGGCACGGCAAGGCCATGTAATAGTTGTCGTCTTCGTCGCGCTCCAAGCCCACGGCCCAGTCGTGATAGTCGGCCGTGTAGCCCCAACCGTCGGAGACGATCTGCGCGTCGCGAATCGTTCCACCCGCGCTGGGCGGAGTCAATCGAATCAACGCGAATTTGGCGAGCGCATCCACGCCCTGTGTATGGGCATACAACCCAAAAGGAGTAGGGATTTCGTCGCTAATTACCTCATAGGTTTCGACCAAGCCGTCTCCATCGTCATCCTTCAGCTCGAGCACTCGCCCCTTGAGCGAACCGGCGAAGAATTTACCGCTGGCATCCCAGGCAAATGAGATTGGCATCTCCGTGGATGGTAATGGCAACTGGATTCCTTCAAACCCCGGCACAACATTGATGGCCTTGGGTTGCATGGGCTGCGCTGCGGCTGCCGCATTGGGAGATACGACAATTGGAAACTCGTCGGTAGCCAGCAGCGAATGGTAGGTGCTTTGCCAGCTTACCGAATCCGAGACTGCATGGGCAGCAAGTAATGAAATGCGATGTTCCGTTAAGCGTTCGATGGGCTGCCGGCTGGCGACTTCGACGTGCAGGTTAGGTAACTGCATATCAATGTTCCAGACTGCGCCCGACGTCTGCGTTTCAGCGGCGAACAAGCCCGAGCTAATTAACTGTACTTGATCACCCGGTTGCAGGTCTGCAAGTTCCGTCACACACTGGCTCGTCGCATCAGGGCCCAGCGTGGCCGCGAACACCGTTTGCTTAATTTTCAGCCAGCGAGACTCGGACTGCGCTTCTTCTAAGGCTTTGGAGCTCAGGTGGATTCGACCTTGCCATTCGACCCCCTGCTGGATGTGCCGCGAGCTGTCAAAGACTACTGCAAACTGTCCAATCGGTTGTGGGGTCCATTGCCTACCCGCCGAGTCCTTTAGTTCGATGCGCTCGAGAAACTGGGCATCTTCCAGAACCAGAGCGGTGCCAGGCTCCCAGAACCAAGTCTTTCCGCGCGTGTGCTGACCGGCGGTGTCGCCCATCCACCAAGTCGACAAACTGCCAGCTTCTAGATCGAATAGCATGTTGTGTCGATTGGGCAATCCAAACAACAAAGGCCGCAAGTAGACTCGCTCGGGAGTTTCCAACACATCGGTGAGCAGGCTCGCCGGTTCGTTCAGACTTGGCACGTTGTGCGCTCGAACGACGCGGACGGGGCCGGGTCGAGGTGGGCGGAAACCGGGCGTGTTCAGAGTTTGCCAGAGCGCTTCGAGCTGCAGGTCGAGCGAGTTGTCGAGCACACCGTGAACAGCGGTTTGGATAGCAGGCATTTCCATTTTGGCAACAATACGAGCCGGGTTGCGCACCCAGCGTTGAAACCAGGCTGGCCGTATGCGATCGCCGAGCATGGCCAAGTTCGTTCCGCGCGCATTAAGGTCCACTTTGGGTGGATCGCCATCGCCGATCTGATGACAGCTCTGGCATCCAAAGCCTTCGGAGGTAACCAATCGCCCTGCAGCCAACTCTGTGGCCTTGTCGTTGGGTAGGCTGACATGTGGAACCTCTCGATCGGGGATGCGGTCATGGGCGATCAAGTAGTGCGCGATGGCATCCAGTTGCTCGCCAGACAGTTCAAACTTAGGCATGCGAACATCGAGCCATGGGCGCAGGGGTTTCTGGCTGCGAGCGATGGCGGCGATCAACGCTTGTTCGTGCAACTTGTCGCCGATGGCTGTCAGCGAAGGTGGCGCGGCGGCAGCCAAGCGCGGTGCGAGCGCGGGCACCGCTTGAACGATCGCTGCCAATTGCGATTTAATGCCCTCCGTTAGGTCGCGA
>JBGSJL010000033.1:0-13447 GCA_041741955.1 Pirellulaceae bacterium
CGTTTCGCGATGGTAGTCCCCCTGTTGAAGGCGGACACACTTTCCGCCTAAGAGGTCGATGGCTGGCCAAATTTCCATGGGTGTCTACTGGTGTCTAAGCGCTTCGATGGGGTTCATGTGAGCTGCCTTGCGAGCCGGATAAACGCCAAAAACGATACCGGTCAGGACCGAAATGCCAAAGGCTACCATGATGCTCCAAGTTTGCGTAATTGTAGGGATTCCTGCAAAATAGGTGACGGCCCAGGGGATAGAAACGCCCAGAAAAATTCCGATCAGGCCGCCCGTCGTACTGAGCACAATCGTCTCGACCAAAAATTGACGAATGATGTCGCTGCGCTTTGCACCAATCGCGCGGCGGATGCCAATTTCCCGCGTGCGTTCGGTGACGGTGGCCAGCATGATATTCATGATGCCGATGCCACCGACCAGCAGCGATATACTGGCGATCGAGCCGAGCACGATGTTCCAAATTCGTTTCTCATGTTCGGCTTGTTGCAGGAGTTCGAGCGGCACGACAACCTCGTATTCGTTATCGGACTTGTGCCGTGATGCGAGCAGCTTGCGCACCATTTCAGCCACCTGCGGCACGCGGTCCTCGGCCTCGACGGTGACGGCAATTTCGCTGAGTTCATTCCGTTCGTAGGAGCGGCTGCCCGCGCTGACGATACGCTGGAGCTCGCCAAAGCGACTGCGGGCCGCAGTGATCGGGACATACATGTCTTCGTTGAGGTCGGCCGATCCGATTTGACCCGCCGATTCATTACCCGACGCTTGTTGACGCAGGATACCGACGACTCGAAAGGCCCCATCACCTAGCAGAACGGGTTTTCCCATAGGGTCTTCGAAAGAAAAAAGTCGACGGGCGGCACCTTCGCTGAGGACCACCACGTTCGACATATCGCGCAAATCGGTTGCATCGATGAAGCGTCCGCGATCAAGTTTGAGGTTCTTTACCTCAGCCAACTCAGGCACGGTGCCTAAGACCCGCGCGTTCTCGATACGGCAGCGGCTGTGCTGTGCGCTTTTTTGCAACAGCGAGATGGGCGCGACGTACTTGACGATCGACGCGTGCTGGTCCACGCTTTTGAGGCCCATCAGCAAGCGTAAATCCTCATGTTTCAAACCATACGACAACACTTCCGAAGTATTCGAAGAATTGCCATTACCGCCCGCATCGCCACCCTGGGCATTCGCATTGGGTTTCAGACTGCGCACAATCACATTGGTCGCGCCAAGTTGCCGAATTTGATCGACGGCGGCTTGCTTCGAGCCTTCGCCAACACTGAGCATCGCAATCACAGAAGCCACGCCAAGAATCGTACCGAGCACCGTTAGGAAGCTCCGCAACTTGTGCAGTAGCAGATTGCGAACGGCGAGCTTGATGGTTGAGACCCACACTGGGAAGTCACTTCCTATCTCAGGGCCTAGTTGCCTAGTTGCCCAGTTGCCTAGTTGCCCAGTTGCCTAGTTGATGGAGGTGGGCTCATCGGTGGATGCAACCAACGTTTCGAGCGGCTCTTCGGTCAATGGATCGTCTGGCAATGGATCGTCTGGGCTTTCGAGCGGCTGAGTATCATCGATCAGTCCATTAGGATTTAGTACGACCAGGTCGCCGACTTGGATACCCGCTGTAACGATAACGTACTGATCGTTGCTGAGCCCCAGCGTAACTCGCCGCCGCTCAACTGTGTCCTGGTTACGGACATAGACCCAATTGACGCCCGCGCGCTGCACAATGGCTTGAATCGGCACGGCATTCACATTCGGCAGGAAGTTGATGTTCACTTCGCTCACGGCAGTCATGCCAGGCTTGAGCTGCTCCACGCTCTCATCGATTGTCACTATGGTCTTGTACTTTTGGGTGTCGGAGTAATAACTTCGTTCGGGCAGAACTGCGACGCTTTTAACTGTGCCCGTGTAGGACCGATCTGGGAACGCATCGACGGTAACAGCTACTTTGAGTCCAGGCTGCACGCGGTCGAGCGCCGATTCGTGAATGCTCGTTTCGACCTGCATCGTACGCAAGTTGGGGATCGAAAAGATATGTTGTCGCAGCCGCACGGCGGTGCCTTCAGTGATCTCAGGATCGCGCGAGGAGGCGGGTGGCGCGTAGGCCACCATTCCATCTTGAGGTGAGTAGACCTTGCAATTCGCGAGCTGTACTTGAAAACGCTTTAGTCGTTCCTCTTCTTTGGAAAGTTGTTCTGTCCGCGTCGCCAACATACCTTGCATCTGTGCCAGCTTGGCTTCGTTGGTCAACTGAACTTGGTTTAAACCCTGATGGCAGGTCCGAAGCTTTCCTTCGAGCTGTAGCTCTTGCATCTGGCGCTCGAAGTTATTGAGCTTCTGGAAAGACGCCATCTGTGTGTTAAGTTTATTGAGCTTGGCCGCGTAGTCGCCCTCCGCCTTCAGTAAACTCAATACCGAACGATCCAGCTCGCTTTTGCCCGCATAGCCTAGCTTGAATAGGCTTTCGATACCCGTGTTATCATTGCGAGCCAGCTTGAGGTTCATTTCGGCAGCCAGAATTTCGTTGTTCAAATCATCGATGAGTCGCTCGATGGCTTCGAGTGCCAACTTGTGCGAGCCCGTATCGGGATCTTTAAACATTTCCAGCTCCAGCTCGGCCAGTTTGACATCCAACTCCGCCTTCTCCATGGATGTCTGATTCTCGATCGCCTGATTCTTCAGATTGGACTGGGCTTGGATAAACGCGCTCTTGGCTTCCTCGGTATCGAGAATCTGCTCATCGAGTTCAGTTTGGATAGCGCTCTCGTCCAATTCGCAAATCAAATCACCTTTGGATACCGACGAACCGTTTGGAATGATCCAAATGATGGTGGTCCCATTAATGCCATCGCTTCGATAATCATCCACTTCGCAGAAGACCTGTAGATTGGTTTGACTCTCGAGGCGTCCGCGTTCAATAACGGTAATGGGCAGGTCGCGAGGTGCTACTTCGAACGTCAGCAGACCCGCCATCGCATTCTTGGATGAATTGCCAAACCAGCTTTTCTGCCAACCAACAATGCCAACCCCAGCGATCACCAGCAACAGGACCAGCCACCGAGCTCGGGAGGCTAGGAAGCCGATTACCGACGCTCGAACTCGACGGACGGCAACATCGGCTTGAAGTGGTTGAGCGGCAGAGCTCATGGCGGTTTTTCTCGGTTGGAGCTGGCGTTTGAGTGCGGTCAAAGAAAGCATCGAACAATTGACCTCGCTTTCGCGTGGCAACAGTCTTCGTTTCTACCGATTGAGGTGGGAAAATTTCGGGGGGCTTCCGCAGCGAATTCCAGGCGGAATGGCCGTTTCGCGAAACCTACTCAGTTTTGGTGGGACCATCATTATACAGAATGCAAAGCCATGCCGCCATTGAGTTTCCTCGGCTATTTCCTGCATGCCACTCGCCATTCTAGCCCATGAACACCCAGATCTTCCCCAAAATGGTCGGATTCAACGAATCCAACCAATTCTAGCGACTGGGAAAGAGTGAACCTTATGCTGAGTGGCAATCTCACCTGGCTCCGACAATAGCGTGGGATGAAGCCGCCCAAGATGCTACACTAGGGAAAGCTTCGCTTCCAAAGCCGGGCTGTTCAAGTTTGATTGCAAATCAGAGTTTTCGCACTTCCAGCCCAATCCCACCCAGTCCTGCTGTCTCCAGTCAGTTTGATTAGGCCACCCGCAGACCCCTCGGACGATGCCATGCCGACTCGTTCCCAATGCTCAACGGTGCCAATTGCCTTGTTGGCAGCATTGATTTTCTATCCATTCTTTTCACTTCAGCAGGCACTGAGCGCTGAGCCCGTTTCGGTTCCCGCCAGCTTTTCTCAGCTCAGCCATGAATACTGTAGCGAATGTCATAGCGGATCGGATGCCGAAGCTCGCCTGGACTTGCGCGCACTCGAGCCCCTGTCCATCGACAGAAACTTTTTCGATTGGCGCCGCGTGGCCAGCGTGCTTAGCGATGGCAGTATGCCACCCCAGGATGCCCAGCAGCCCGAGTCGGCCGTGAGGCAGCAGGCCAGCGCTGAGCTTAACGAAGCGGTTCACGCGGCGATGGCACTGGCTGCCGACGATCCTGGACCGACTGCCCTGCGTCGACTCACAAATGCCGAATACGAAAATTGTATTGAGGATTTGACGGGACTTCGCTTAGACCTGAGCGGAAAATTGCTCAGCGACAGCGTGGGTAGTTCTGGCTTTACCAACTCGGCGACGGGCCAGTTCATGCAGGATGCCAGTTTAGAACGGTACTTAGAAGTCGCTAAGATAGTTGCCGAGCATGCAGTGCTCGGTGCCGGTCCCATGCACTTCTATCCAGACGCTGGCCAAACCGGCATGGAGCTTTCCGCCATCAGCCGCATTCAGAAGATCTATCGTCAGTATGGCTTTCGCAGTTCTGCGGGCGAAGGTGCCGAGCCGTTTGGCTTAGACCGCTTTCCACGCGCTTTTGCCATTGCTTGGAAGTATCGCTATCGTCGCGAGCTTGGCAATGAGCAGATGTCTCTCGAAGCGCTGGCGGCAGCCGCTAACGTCGAACCCAAATTTGCGCTGCATATTTGGAATGAGCTACAACGGCACGAAGCCAAGTTTCCAATGTCCGAAATCATTAGCGCCTGGCAAGCATTTCCGAAGCCACAGCCTGCTAGCTCGAAAGACGACATCGCGACTCTTGAGCGCGAAGTGAGCCAGCTCTGCGTCGAACTCCAACAACAAATCGAAGGTTGGCAACGACGCTTTGCGGGTTCGGCCTCCGATGAAGAGGAAGCGGCATTGTTGACGGACGTTCACTTCGACCTACCCGAATCCAAACAGTTCGCCGCTCGTGGGCTCAGGAAACGAGTCATCGCGGATGACACGTTTACTCCCGACCTCAACAACCCCAAACACTATTCGGCGGATGGACGCGTGCGTTTCAAACTGACGGTGGAGCCAGCCAGCCGCAGAGAAACTACGCAAGCGACCGTGATATTCTGTAATCCACAATTTCGTTTTCGTGCCATCGACCTTGTTCAACCCGCAGCAGTGCCGCTTAATCCCCAATTGAAACAAGAATGTATCGAGCAGCTACGGTTTGGTCAGAACCCAGGTGGCGAGCAGATCGCTGAGTCGGATTTTGTCGTGCGGGTGGGTGAGTCGAAGTTCATTGAAGTGGATCTTCCCGCCGATTGTAGATCAGGCGAGCTGCTGGTCGAAGCCAAACTCGATCGACAGCTTGGTCGCGATAGTGTGGTCCGCTGTAGCATTTCGGATGTCACCAACGAACGCGTCCGCGACTATTCCACACTACTTAGAGACCCTGCGAGCAATCGCATCGACCAGTGGGAGTTGGGTTTACACGAATTTGCGCGCGCACTACCGCAAATTTCTCATCGCGAACCGACGCCTTCCGATCGCGATCCAATTCCCGAACCCTATGACAATGCGTACAACCTGCCGGAGCGCAACTACTTTCACACGGCGGTGAAGTACTACCGCGACGATGACTTCTTGGTCAAGCATATTCTGCCGGACCAAGCGACCGCAGCGCTGGATATGGCTTGGGCTGATCTGTTGACTTCGTTTGACTATCACAATGTTAATTTGCGATTTTCATGCAAAAAATTCGGAATCGAACTTCACGATCGCCGCATTGAATCGCTCGATGAAGAGTGGCTCAAATCGCTGGACCAAGAGCCACGTAGAATTATTTCTGCATGGAAGACACAGTTCGACGCGATGCAATCACAGCTCGCTCGGGAGAAATCGCAACACGTTGAGGATGTACTGCGATTTGCTTCCCAAGCTTGGCGGTGTCAGCTTAAACCTACGCAGCGCGAACAGCTCACGGATTTTTACCTTTCCAAACGCGACCTCGATGGCTTAGCGCATCCTCAGGCGATTCGTGCGACCCTGGTGCGCGTGTTGCTTGGTCCAGAATTCTTGTACCGGATCGAAAAGGCGGCACGCTCCGAACACGATCAGGCCTTGAGCGGTTTTGAGCTAGCCAGCCGACTTAGTTTTTCCATTTGGTCTTCCGGGCCCGACGAAGAACTATTGCAACTAGCAGCCACCGACGATCTGCTGAACGCCAACGTGATCGAGGCCCAGGTCCAGCGGATGCTCGCGTCGCCCAAGGCCCAACAATTGGCCGTCGAATTCTTCGGCCAGTGGCTGGGCTTCTATCAATTTGATCAATATCGCGGAGTGGATCCTCGAGCGTTCCCGGAGTTCGATGAGGGCCTGCGAAATTCGCTTTACCAAGAGGCGATTATGTTCTTCGAACATATCGTGCGGAGCGATCGTCCTTACACCGAGTTAATTCATGCAGACTATACATTTCTCGACCAACGGACGGCCAAGCACTATGGATTTGCCTGGGACGGCACCGCACCGGTGCAGCAGCAATATGGAGCCAGCCAGAGAGGACGCGGAGGCTTGCTGGGACTCGGCGCAATTTTGACGGTGACCTCCGCTCCCCTGCGCACCAGTCCAGTCAAACGCGGAGACTGGATACTGCGTCGATTGATCGGTACGCCGGTTCCACCGCCTCCGGCCGACGTGGGCTCGATACCGGCGGAAGAAATTTTAGCAGACGGGCAAACAGCCCGCAGCCGATTGGAGGCACACCGCAATCGTAGCGAATGCATGAGCTGCCACTCGCGCATCGATCCCCTCGGTTTTTCGCTCGAAAATTATGATGCGTTGGGCCGCTGGAGAGACCACTACGGAGACTCTCAAATCATCGACGCTTCCGGTGTGCTACGTAGTGGCCAGTCGATCGTGGGTCCAGCAGGACTCAAAGCCCATTTGAAAGACATGGATGGTGCATTTCGAATCACCTTCGCCACAAAACTTGTTGCCTATTTTCTTGGCCGGGCTGAAACACTCGAGGACGCAGCGCTCATCGAGCGTATTTCCATCGAGCTCGAAAAGAACCCCAACTTTTCAACCGCCATCAAGACGCTAGTTTTGAGCCCCCAATTTCAGCGCATTCGCGGCAGCCAAAGTGCCGCAGATAAGCTCGTAGACGTCAGAGTACAACCATGAATAATCAAGTTGATTCCGCACACAACACGCAGCGACGCAGTTTTCTAAGGAGTTGCTTGCACGGTGCAAGCGCAAGCTTGGCCCTGCCCTGGCTCAGCTCGCTGCCCGTGCGCGCCGTGGAAACTGGCAAGCTCACAAGTGTCGAAAAACTCGCCGATAAACCACCTGTACGATTCGGCTGCGTATTTTTCTCAAACGGTGTCGAGCCCGCGCATTGGTGGGCCAAGCAAGCAGGCAATCGGCTCGAACTGGGCCCAAGTTTGGCTCCGCTGCGCGACAAGTCGCAAGATATCACCTTTATCAAAGGCCTCTTCAATGAACAGGCCGCCGCGCACCCGAGCCCTCACATGGGACGTATGGCCAATTTGCTTTCGGGTGCATGGGTCAGCAAGGATCAGAACGAAATTCGAGTCGGCAAGTCGATGGATCAAGTGCTCGCTCAGCACATCGGCTCGCAGACAGACCTACCGAGCCTGTCCGTCGGAATTGAACCCACCGAATTGCGACTCGAAGACGGGCTATCCATGATTTACGGGTCCTGTATCTCCTGGGCTTCGGACACCAAGCCAGCCACCAAAGAGATTTACCCCGCCCGCGTCTACGATTTGATCGTCGGCAACGGCGGCGCGCGCGAACTGGATCGCAGCATCTTGGATTCAGTGCTCGAGGATGTCCGACGAGTCCGCGGGCAGGTGTCTGTCGCCGATCGGGCAAAGCTAGACGAGTATCTGGAATCGATTCGCAATATCGAAAACCGTATCGACCGCGCTCAAAAGTCCGATGCGCTGGAGGGTTGGCGCCCATCGGCTACCGAGCCCACATTCGGGCGGCCCACCGAGGACCTACCCCAGAATGTGGCCGAACACATGCGGCTGATGCTCGATTTGATCGTCCTAGCGTTTCAAATGGACAAGACGCGTATCGCGACTTGTATGCTCAACAACGATCTATCTCAAATGAACTTTGGATTCCTCGAAGGCGTTCAAGGCAGCTTGCACCTAGACCTAACTCACAATGGCCGAGATCCGAAACTTGAGGCCATGTACCTGAAGACCAATCAGTTTCACTTGGAGCAGCTCGCCTACCTGATCGATCGCATGCAGTCCATTGACGAAGGCGATTCCACGCTGCTCGACAACTCGATACTCCTATTTTGCTCGAACCTATTTGACGGAGATCGACATCAGGCAGACGAAATGCCTGTTCTGCTCTGCGGACGGGGCGGGGGCACACTCCAACACGGTCGCATCATCGACGTCCGCGATAAACCAGACGATCAGCGACGAGCCTGCAGTTTGTATTTGTCCATCATGGACCGCATGGGTCTGTCGCTTACGAATTTCGGCGACTCGCAGACGCGATTGCTCGATGCCTAACGCCTGCAACTTGAAATTCTACGATCGCGTTTTTTCCCCAGCGGATGTTGGCCCGCCGCGTCAGCCAGGCCGCAATGTGCCGGCCTCCGGCCTCATCGCCTTGAAACTTCTCTCCGAGGCCTGACGGCCTCGGCAAGGGTTATTCCGGCCTCCGGCCTGTGGGTTTCGATGAAAGGACTATCTGGCCCCGCTGTCCTAATAAGTTCGCGGACTGGCCAAGCGATGAAAATAGACAATTAGTGGAGCTAGTAGAATAGCGCCAATAACGTAGGAAAGTACTTGCGGAGCCGAGCCAAGCTCCGGCATGAGCGTGAAGAATGTCAGCCAGCAGGCGCGAAAAGTCAGCAAGCCTAACCAGATCCAGACCGTCAAATCTCCGAGGTCTATTAAGTTATGGGCCATGGCAGCACGCAGTCTATCGCCCAGTAGCGAGCGGAGGACGATCACAGCCAACAGCCCCATCACGACCACGCACCAAGCGGTAGCCACGGAGCTCTGCCAACCCACGACGGCACCTGCAACCGCCAGGCCACCGACAAATTGACGCGCACCAACCGTCTTGGTATCCGCACCCATTAGGCTCCGATCGAAACCTGGGTAGCCGAGCGGTGCCAACAATCTTGCTATCGCCATGCCCGCCACCGCTCCGCAGAGCAGCGTGACAACCACATCCAAGCGCGCTTCGATCGGGCCAATGGCTGGCGCAGACCGCCAGGGCACAATGGTGATCTTTGGCATGACCAGCGAACACGCAAGCAACGGCAGGAGGGCCCACACATACAGTCCCATCGGAACGCGGCGACGCTTGACAGCGATTAGGGCGGCCGCTACTAAGCTGCTGAGCGCGAACAAATAGGCGAACAGTTGCAGGATCATTGCGGGAGTAACGGATACCCGCAGCACTCCTCCGCTGCCCGTGCGCAAGAGTCCATGGCTGGGTAGGTTCGCGCCGCCGCTGGCGACTTCACTCACGTAGACGAACAGGAAGATGATTGCCGCGGCCAGCTCGACCAGTGGATACTGAATCGAGATCGGCAAGCGGCAGGTCCTACAGCGTCCGCGTAGCTTGATCCAGGCCAGCACCGGTACGTTGTCGACACCCTCGATCGGCGTGCAACAATACGGACACGCGGAGTGGCCACCGATGAATCGTCCTAGCGGCAAACGATACGCCACCACATTTAGAAAGCTGCCGATGCAGCCACCGACCACGAAAAAGAAAATTGCGATCGTCGCATCAAAGCAACTGGAAACAAACGCCAAACCCCAATCGATACCGTACGATCGACGCCCAAACGTAAACGCCGCGTAAACCGTTTGCAAACCCACGTAAAGCATCAACGTGAGCCAAATGCTACACCAGGCTAAACGATAGTGCCAATTGGGACGTTTTTTTCGGCGGCGCGGCATCGAGCTATTCGTCCGTTACGCAGCCTTCGGACGCCGATTTGACGTTCTTGATGTATTTGTAGAGTGTGCCGCGCGTGGCTTTGAGTGGAGGTGCCTGCCACCCAGCCCGACGGGCTGCAAGCTCTGACTCGGAAACATCCATGTCCAAGCGATTCGTCTCCGCATCGAGCGTCACGATATCGCCGTTCTTAACCAGTGCGATGGGTCCGCCGACTTGGGCTTCGGGTGTGATATGCCCAGCAATGAAACCGTGCGAGCCGCCCGAAAAGCGTCCGTCGGTCAGGAGCGCCACGTCGCCGCCCAGCCCAGCTCCCATGATGGCCGAAGTTGGCGTCAGCATCTCGGGCATTCCCGGTCCGCCCTGAGGGCCTTCGTAGCGAATGATAATCACATCGCCCTTGCCGAGCTGTTTATTTTCGAGCGCTTTGAGCATCAGTTCTTCGCTGTCGTAGACTTTAGCAGGTCCGGAAAATCTTAAGCCTTCCTTTCCAGTGATTTTGGCCACGGCACCCTCCGGTGCCAGATTGCCGCGCAAGATACGAATATGACCAGTCGCTTTGATCGGTTTTTCAACGGTCTGAATCACCTTTTGCCCCGATTTGAGTCCAGGCACCGCTGCTAAGTTTTCGCCAAGTGTTTTACCTGTCACCGTCAAGCAGTCGCCATTCAGGTAACCTTTTTCGAGCAGGTACTTCATGGCGGCTGGCGTGCCCCCGACGGAGTGCAAGTCTTCTTGGACAAATTTGCCGCTGGGCTTTAGATCGGCGATGTAAGGCACTCGATCGCTGACCGCTTGGAAATCGTCGATCGTTAAAGGCACGTCAACACTGCGCGCCATGGCGATTAAGTGCAACACAGCATTGGTCGAACCGCCCAGTGCGATGACAACTACCATCGCGTTTTCAAAGGCCGTACGCGTCATGATGTCGCGCGGCTTGATATCCATTTCCAACAAGTGCAGGATGGCTTGTCCAGCTCGATGGCATTCGTCGATCTTGGCCGGATCTTCTGCGGGTATCGAACCACTGTACGGCAGGCTCATACCCAGCGCTTCAATTGCGGAGCCCATCGTATTGGCCGTATACATTCCGCCGCAGGCACCCGCGCCAGGGCAGGAGTGCCGAACGATTTCTTCGCGCTCTTCATCGGAGATCTCACCCGATAGAAACTGGCCATAACACTGAAACGCCGAAATGACATCCAGCGACTGGCCATTCCATTTGCCGGGACGAATCGTGCCACCATAAACCATTAGTGCAGGACGATTAAGCCGTCCCATGGCTATGAGGCAGCCGGGCATGTTTTTGTCGCAGCCCGGTAGGGCCACCAGTCCATCGTACCATTGACCGCCCATGATGGTCTCAATGGAATCTGCGATTAGATCGCGCGATTGCAACGAGTAGCTCATGCCGTCGGTACCCATCGAGATACCATCGCTAACTCCGACGGTATTGAAGCGCATGCCCACCAAGCCCGCTTGGGTCACGCCCTCTTTGACGGCATCCGCCAACTTGTTCAAGTGCATATTGCAGGGATTGCCATCGTACCAAATGCTGCCAATTCCAATTTGCGCCTTGTCCATGTCGGCGGGCGTCAGACCAGTCGCATAGAGCATGGCTTGCGAAGCCCCCTGGCTCTTAGGTTGAGTAATCCGACGGCTGTATTTGTTAAGTTGTGTCATGGTGGTAGGTGATTCGTAATGAGTTCTTCGATTTCATCGGATGGAGACGGGTGAAGCGTGCTGGAACAAGTCTACTTATCCAAGGCCGCTATGTGTAGGGATCCCTCCCGTACATCCCCAAACTCCACCCCACCCAAACTTAAACTTAAACCTGAACTTAAACCTGAATCCATAACCCATAACCTATAACCCAAACAAAGAGTTCAAGTTCAAGTACACGTTTAAGTACAAGACCGTGCAATAATTTTGTATCCGTTCAGCAGCCGCTCTGGGGCTTGTCCCCGACGGCTGAAGCTTTGGCGTCCTAATCTCCCGCTGACGCGCAGCCTCGGTTGCAATCCCTCCGCCCGCGGTGCGGGCGGAGGGATTGCAACCTTCGTGTTGAACTCCGCACTCGGCTTAGGACGCCAAAGCGGTGTCCGTCTGGGACAAGCCCCAAAGCGGACAGGAAATACAAATGGCAACCGGGTTCCTGGGCAACCGAAAAAAGGCTGACACGCAATTGATTGCATATTGATCTTGCGAAATCCCGCTTGCAAAAACCTATGTAATACGAAAACAGCGTGATCGGTTACATAATTTTTGAAACGCCCGCCACAACCCTGGAATTCCTTCTCCTTTTTCCCTCGGCACTCCAGGGGAAAAAGGTCGCCGATAAGGTGGCCGTGATACTGGCACCTCCCAGGACTAGAGACATTTTCCTCTTCTGCCGCGCATGTTTGGCTGCCGAGCGGCATCTGGAATATTAGGCAGGTTAGCGCTAACCCTGGCTTGGAACGACGAATCGCGCCTGAACAAAACCAACAAGCAAGGGGTCTATTATGTCAAAACTTCTGCGGTCGTGCGTCAATGCATTGGCTGTCACGGTATCGGCTCTCACCCTAGTCACGAGTCTGGGGACAGCCACAACCCAAGCGGCAGGATTGCTGGTCGCCGACGGCGGCCTGGGTGGCAAACTCGAAATTGTTGAACAGGACGTGCATGTCACCCTGAACAATGGCATCGCCGTCACTCACATCGATCAGGTGTTTCTCAATACCGAAAATCGAATCGTCGAAGCCTTGTACACATTTCCCGTTCCCAATGGTGCCAGCATCAGCAATTTTACGATGCTCATCAACGGCAAGGAAATGGTGGGTGAAGTTGTCGAAAAGCAACGCGCTCGCCAGATCTATGAAAGTTATAAGGTCTCACGTCGCGACCCAGGCCTGCTGGAACAAGTCGACTACAAAACCTTCGAGCTTAGGGTGTTCCCGATTGCCGCAGGTGCCCAGCAGCGCATCAGTATCACCTACTACCAGCAGTTGGACTTTGACCACAATCAAGTCACCTATGTCTACCCGCTGGCTACCACGACCACCGAGCAAATCAACTCCACGACTAAGGGCAAGTTTGCTTTCACGCTGGACGTCAAAAGTGAGATTCCCATCTTGAAATTGGTCAGCCCATCCCATGCCGATGATTTTGTCATCAGCAGTCCAACACCGAACTATACTCGCGCTAGTTTGGAAGTCACCGAGGGGGACCTTAACCGCGATGTGGTGATTGCCTTGGATGTCGAACGTCCACGTACCGGAATTGACGTTATCACCTCTAAAGAAGCCGGCAGCGACGGCTACTTCATGCTGTCGATGACAGCCGGTAAAGAGTTAGAAGAAACGGCGGCTGGCATGGACTACCTGTTTGTGGTCGACATATCCGGCAGTATGGCCAACGATGGCAAACTGAATTTATCCCGCACGGCTGTTTCAGGCTTCATCGAAGCCCTGGGTTCCGAAGATCGCTTTGACGTGATGACCTTCAACACAGCGCCGGAACTTCAGTTCGGAAAACTGCGTACGGTCGATGCCGAAGCCAAACAATTGTCCGACACATTCTTACGTTCGCAGCGGGCACGCGGCGGCACGGCACTCCGCCCTGCCATTGCGACCGCATACAAATTTAA
>JBGSJL010000034.1:0-6211 GCA_041741955.1 Pirellulaceae bacterium
GCGGACTACTATGCACTAGCCGGAGTTTTTGCCAGCGTCGAGATGTTCAACCGCCCGTTGGACAGTAGCCGCGAAACCAATGACAAGGGTCATGCCAAGATACCCGACGACGCATTGCACATTATTCGCGATACCGCACCGGTAGATCTGTCGATCATGGTGCGCGGTGACGTGAATCGCAAAGGCGCTGTGGTGCCCAAACGATTCTTGGAAGTACTGTGCTCCAAGCCAACAGAAGCCTATCAAGGAAGCGGACGTATCGAGTTGGCGCGGGCGATCGCGAACTGCGACAATCCGTTGACGGCACGGGTCTTAGTGAATCGAGTGTGGGGCAAGTTGATCGGGCGCCCCCTGGTCGACACACCCAGCAACTTTGGCAATCTCGGCCAACTTCCGAGCCACCCGGAGTTGCTCGACGATCTGGCCATAAGGTTCATGCAACACGACTGGTCGCTCAAGTGGCTTTGCCGCGAAATTGTAATGTCGGCCACCTATCAGCAGTCGAGCCAAGTCAGCGAGGTGGGGCTAGCGGCGGACCAGGGAAATCAACTTCTTTGGAGAATGCATCGCAAGCGACTGAGTGTGGAGCAGTGGCGAGATGCCATGCTGGTCACCGCCGGACGGCTTGACCCACGCATGGGCGGGCCAGGGTGTGATCCCACTGAAACAAATGTCATGCGCCGTACGCTGTATAGCCCGGCTAGTCGCCTGAAACTAAATCCTATGCTGGCCCTGTTTGACTATCCGGACGCCAACGCACACAGCGAGCGGCGAGCCGCCACGACGACGCCGGCTCAGAAGCTGTTCCTATTGAATAGTCCATTCATGGTTCACGTGGCCAAGTCATTTACGGATCGCTTGAGTCCGCTTGTCTCCAGCCCACCGCTACTTGTGGACGAAGCCTACCGGACCCTCTTTTCGCGATATCCCACGCAACCAGAGAAAGCCATCGGGCTGCAGTTTCTCGGGCAAGGGGATAGTGCGGCTGATGATGCGGAGCTTGGGAATCCGGCAGCTCGCACGGAAAAGTTTTTGCACGCTTTACTGGTCTCCAACGAGATGATGTTTGTGGAGTAGTTATGAACATAGCAATCGACCGTCGAAGCATGTTGCAGCGGGCTGGCGCGGGTTTCGGCATGTTACCGCTATTGAGTCTGCTGCCGCAACCCGCACAGGCAGCAGCATTGCCGCAACCGCATTTCCCACCGCGAGCCAAGCGTGTTATTTTTCTGTTCATGAATGGCGCTCCGTCGCATGTCGATACGTTCGACCCCAAACCCAAGTTGGCTGAGGTTGCAGGCGACCAACCCGAGGGCAAGCAGACCAAGGGCAGCGGCTACATGCCTTCACCCTTTCGTTTCGCGCCGCGTGGGGAGAGTGGCGTCGTGATGAGCGAGCTATTTCCACAATTGGCAAACTTTGCAGATGATCTATGCGTCGTCCGCTCGATGCACACCGACACGCCCAATCACGAGCCCGGCCTACTATTGATGAATTCCGGTAGCCAGCAGCCCACGCGTCCCTGCTTGGGCTCCTGGGCCTCCTACGGGTTGGGCACTGAAAACGAAAACCTACCCGCCTTCGTCGCCCTGTGTCCCGGCATGCCAGTCGTTGGTCCCCAGCTCTGGTCTTCGGCTTTCCTGCCTGGTAATCATCAAGCCCTAGCTGTCAACACCTCCGATATGCGGCTGGCATCGCTGGTTGACCACTTGAAACACCCAAGCTATTCGCGATCCGAACAGCGCGCACAGTTGGACTTGGTTCAGCAGCTTAATCAATTGCAAATAGCTGCGTTCCCAGATGACGAATTGAATGCGCATATTCGCAGTATGGAGCTTGCGTTTCAAATGCAGAGCGAAGCATCGGAGGCCTTCGATGTGTCGCGAGAACCGGCGGGCGTACACGAACGCTACGGATCCTCGCCATTTGCGCAGAGTTGTTTGCTCGGACGGCGGCTGCTAGAGCGCGGAGTCCGCTTTGTCCAAGTTTATTATGTCGATAAGGGTAAACAACCTTGGGACACGCACAGCGATAACGACAACAAACACCGCACGCTGTGCGCGGACAGCGACCGCGCCACTGCGGCTCTGCTGCAGGATCTTAAAGAGCGGGGACTGCTGGAAGATACGCTGGTGATTTGGGGCGGTGAGTTCGGCCGCACCCCCTATTCTCAAAATGACAAGAAGAACTCCAAACCGGGTCGCGATCATCACGCCTCGGCGTTTTCTATGCTGCTAGCTGGAGGCGGCGTACGCGGCGGCCTGATGTATGGAGCGACCGATGAACTGGGCATGCATGCAGTCGAGGACCGAGTCCATGTCCATGATTTGCACGCCACGATTCTGCATTTGCTAGGCATCGACCACCAGCAATTGACCTATCGCTACAGTGGTCGAGACTATCGCTTGACCGACGTTTTCGGCAAAGTCGTGCATGGGCTCGTGGCAGGCTGAGGGTAGCTGTTTTGGAAAACAGGATTCCTTGAATGGTTAAGGTTTGACGTCGTAGGCTTGTCGAAATCACCGCGAACCAATACACATGCACTGTGTCCAGTTCAGGGATTGCAGTCCACAGTAGGCTGGACGCCCCCTGAATGCCAGTTGGTTCAAGGTTCCACATTCGATAGAAGCGACCCGTGAATGTCAGACGTCGATAGAAGTACCGTCCCAGCCTATAACGAACGCTTGATTTTGCTGGTGTTGGCGACGGTACAATTCATCACCCTCGTCGACTTCATGATCGTGATGCCGCTAGGTCCGCAATTAATGCGAGTGCTGCAAATCGATCCAGCGGGATTTGGGCTGATCGTTTCTTCCTATACGTTTGCGGCCGGTGCGGCTGGACTGGTTGCATCGGCAACCGTAGATCGCGTCGGCAGACGCTCCGCCTTTCTTGTACTCTATGCCGGTTTTATCCTGGGCACTCTGCTGTGTGGACTGGCGCCCAACTACGGATTGTTGGTCGCAGCCCGCATTGTCACTGGAGCCTTCGGCGGCATTTTGGGCGGCATATCGATGGCGATCATCGGCGATGTCTTTCCAGACAGTCGTCGAGGCCGAGCCACGGGCTCGCTGATGACGGGTTTTGCGATCGCCTCGGTGCTCGGAGTGCCTCTGGGTCTGGTGATCGGCAACAACTTTGGCTGGCACATGACCTTTATTGCATTGGCCGTGCTTGGACTGCCGATTTTTTTCATTGCAGCGTATGCGCTGCCTGCACTCAACGACCACCTTGGCCACGCGCGGGTTCATCCACTCCAGTCGCTTCGCCATACCTTTACCGATCGGAACCATCTGAGCGCATTTGCGTTGATCATTTCGCTGACCTGCAGTGGCTTCCTGATTTTTCCTTACATTAGTGCGTACTTTGTGGGCAATCTAGGCATGTCCGAGCGGCAATTGCCTTGGGTTTATATTGTGGGTGGAGTGCTGACATTTGTCGCCTCACCTCTCGTTGGGCGCTGGGCAGATCAAGCTGGCAAGCTGTTCGTTTTTCGCGTGATCGCTCCCATGTCGGCTGGGCTCATGCTGGCGATCTCGCACTTGCCCTCCGGTGCGATATTGCTGGCTGTCATCGTCTTTGGAGCCTTGATGGTCTGCAATGTTGGACGCATGATACCGGCGATGGCGATGGTCACCGCCAGCGTTGCACCTCGCAATCGCGGTGCGTTTCTAAGCGCCAACAGCTCGTTGCAACATGTTTTCGGCGGCGTGGGTGCCTACGCGGGAGGTTTGATTGTGAAGCAAGCTGGCGAAGGTGCGCCGCTGGAGGGCTTCGGGACCGTCGGTTGGCTGGCAGCCGCTTGCGGTCTGACCAGTGTATGGCTGGCCGGCCGATTGCGCTCCGGTGAGCAAGCCCCAGTCATTTCCGCCACCGAGCTTTCTCTGCCCGCTGCTGCGGAGGCAACGTTCAACGCAGGCGAACCTCTCATCGCTTGCGTAGACAGCGATTAGGGTCTGTTCCAACTAAATTTAGGGTGGCCATCGATCGATCCACGCGCCCAAGCTCTATGGCGATTGGAAAGCTAGGACAAGTCCCAGCTCTCCACATTTGGAGTGCGTGCGACTTGTCGCCGCTTTGGAATTGGCAGGGAGCTGGAAGAAACTGGAAATTTGGATTGACCTAGGTTGCCAATAGAATTCGCTGGTCCAACGCAGTGGTGGACATCAATATCCACTCGCCGAGCGGCACAGATCGTGTCAGCTTAACAGTGGCCATCGATCGATCCACGCGCCCCAAGCTCTATGGCGGTTGGAAAGCTAGGACAAGTCCCAGCACTCCACATTTGGAGTGCGTGCGACTTGTCGCCGCTTTGGTATCGCCAGGGAGCTGGAAGAAACTGGAAATTTGGATTGACCTAGGTTGCCAATAGAATTCGCTGGTCCAACGCAGTGGTAAAAATCAATTGCCACTCGCCGAGTGGCACAGATCGTGTCAGCGTAACTGTGGCCATCGATCGATCCACTCGACCCAAGCTCTATGGCGGTTGGAAAGCTAGGACAAGTCCCAGCACTCCACATTTGGAGAACAATACACCCGCACCTACTTGATGACAGTCAAGTAATACTGCACTTGAGCCAGCTTTTCACCGGCATAGTCGGGACAAGTGGACTCGACGATTCGTTTTCCACTCGGAATCTGGTTCTGCTCAAAGACCGAACCTTGATTTTCGCTAACGGACCAAACACAAGCCGTCTTGCCGTCGGGCTCAATGGCGTATCCCAGCGAACCGATGCCGGGCAGTGTCCAATCGGCGGGTACCAAACCAACTTGGCTGAGCTCTTGGAGTTGATTGGGCCAACGCTGGTGAAGAAGATGAAACTTTTTGACAGCCAGCGACGTCAGCACCAAGCGGCGACTACGCTCGTCGCGCTCGAAGGCTGACGCATAGGCTTGGCCCGCAATCATGTATTGATCGCGCAAAAGGCTGTCACTGTTCTGCGCGGCCAAAGCGGCCCAACGACTCTGAACTTGGCCCACCGCTTCGGCCAATTGTCCCACGGGCGTGGCGGCCAATGCCTGCAGCTCGCGATACTCTTGAACCATTGCCAACTGGCTACTCGCCGAACGAGCGAGCTCGTTTGGTATAACCGGTAACTGCTGCGAGCCACTGATAAAAGAGAGCAACATGGCCTGTTGGGAGTCAAGCGAATCATGCCAGCTTTGTGCAACATTCATCGGTTGTCGGACCTGTTCGATCAGTGTCTCCATGTGCTCAAGTGTCCAAACGTTCGAGACCAACGAGCGCTGCAGTGATTCGTAGTGCTGACCTCGCAGGGTTATCTGTATCAATTCAGCGACAATCCACAAATCCCAGTCAAAAGCCTCCGCCGTGGTTTTCATTGAGCTCAGGGCACGCAGGGCACGATCGGGATCGTTTTCCATTACGGCATCTTCAAATTCCAGTTGCAGCAACCGTCCCACGTTACGAGATTCTTGCAGCTCGGGCAGCAAAGTTCCCTCGCCCCTGAATTCCATGGGTTGCCACACCGGCATCGGGTACACACGCGCCTGATGAATCATATCGAGCAGCGGCTGGGCCTCCGCTAAATAGTCCTTGACTTGTGCTTTGGATTTCCATTGGGCGCCAGGCTCGAGCATCCGCAGCGGCTCACCACTACCTAGGATGGGTAATTTCTCCTGAGCGCCCCAGCCGAACGATGAACTTAGCAATAGGATTCGGCTCCAAGCCGCCGTTCCTTGGCTGGATGCCATTTCGCGAAAGCGTTTTTCCATCCACGCATCGCCCAGCGGCAGGCCGGCAGCGCGAATGGGAGCGATCAAGCTCTCCAGCTCTCGCGACGCTTGGTGCTCGCGATAACCCAGCCAGGCTGCGTAGCCGATGGGCACGGCCAGCGCGATACCGAAAAACACAACCAGCGCTTGAACAGAGGGCAGTCTGCTTTTTACCAACCTGGTGCGTTGTGAAGCTACTAATGCTTTCATGGTGTGGCTCCCTCAGCAGTATCGTTGTGAGTCGATTCCTTTGCCTCCGTCGCCAAACGCTGCGCGGCGGTTTCCCAGTCTCCATGCCAAAATTGGCCTGGACGAAGAGCGTAGGCAATTTCGTAAAAGAGCAGCTCGCGGCCCTCGCCAGATTCCGTGTAGAAACTGTCAAGTGGCGAGGAGGCTCGATAGCCCATGAGTGTGTCGATTTCTACACGCAGTTTGCGGCGTTCGAGATCTGCGTTCGCTTTCGATAGCTTCAGCA
>JBGSJL010000035.1:0-37088 GCA_041741955.1 Pirellulaceae bacterium
GGCGGCGGGTCTCGCGGCGGATCGCCCAACAGGCGACCTTTCAACCACACGGCTCGCTGCACGGCGTGCGCGTCTTCGCCCGTTGAATGGGCGGTCAGGAATGCCGCTTGAGTTAAGACCCCGCTGCGTCCGGCGGGGGCGGGGACTCGCGAAAATCGATGCCCGCTCTCGGGTTTCGGCATTCCGTAGTATTTAGCCATCATGTCGTTGACGACCACGAAATCGGAGGAGAGACAGTTCAGGCAGCTCAGTTTCTCTTGCAGCAACACCGACAAAAACTCAATGGATTCGGCCTGCATATAGTGTTTGAAGTGCGGGTTCCACCAATCGTAGTAATTCGGATTCACGGCCGTCGTGTTTAGTTTGCCAAAGTCCAGCCAGGCGGCCGCGAAGTCGGCAATGAAACGTCGACTTCGAGTGTCTGCCAGGGTGCGATCGACCTCCGCCATCAATTGTTCGTCTGTTAGCGGTTGATCCCGATGGGCGAGCTGCAGCAACTGCTGATCGGGAACGGACCGCCACAGGAACGCCGCCAGCCACGAAACGCGTTGGAAATTCGCTGTCTGTGCAGACTCTCTCGCAGATTGATTTTGCGTTGCGTAGTTGCCATTAAGAAACAGAAATCTCGCGTCCGCCAGCACGGTCGCCAACACATTTCTTAATGCCTCGGCATTGTTTTCCGTGTTTGCCAGTTCGTCGCCGATCAATGTGTCGAGTTCCGCGCATTCACCTGGGCTCAAGCTGTGCCGCCAAGCTCGTGTGGCGACCGATCTCACGCCAGCGGTAATACTTGCTGGCGTGAATTCGCCATCGTCGACGAAAGATTCTGTTCCGGCAACGGGCCACTTCCATGGTAGGTCAAATTCGATGCGCTCGATCACGATGTAGCTGGTGTCCTTCATCACAGCCTTGTAAACCGATGGCTTGTCCATAGTCGGATGATATGACCCCGCGTGGGACAGCTTCAGCCAGTTCTCTTTGCCAAAGTCCTGGCCCCAGGCGTCGATCCATTGATCATCCGCACGTACGTAATGCGCGTCGCCATTGACCACCCAATCCTGATTGTTGACCGGTGTGTCCGAAGGCGAATGCAGAGGCGAACAATTTTGAAGCGTAATGAAACGGTATTTGAAGTGCGTTTCAATCCCATACGGGTCTTCGTCCTCACGCACCGGAGCGGGATCGACGCCGGGGAAGTCCAGCACATTGCCGAATACTTCAAAGACCTGAGTTCCGCTTTTCGCTTCCACGGTAAAACTATCGACGGCATGCATCGGCGACTTGAAACCCTTGTCCATGAACACCGTCATCTCGTGCGACTGCCGCGGGCCACCATCTTCAGGCGGCTCGTTCCGCACAAAGACGCGCACGCGAAACTGGCCCTCAGAACGATTGTCGTGCAGGTAGATGCGAAAAAAGTGATTGGGCGGCAGCGGAACCTGAAATTTATCTCCCAGCCATTTCGACCCGCGATACGGTTTGTGTTTTCGACGTGGCCCATGAGCCAGATCGTTACGACTGAGGTAGTGCATCTGCTCCCAGTCGTTGCCGTGCAATCGGTAAACTACCGGCGGATGGTCCAGATCCGGAATAGCTTCAGCGACCGCCCGCTGCAACGCATTCAAGTACACCTCCATGTGTCCGTCGGTCAGCTCCAGCGACGACTGTCCGGAATGCCCGTGTCGCCCCGCAGCGTCTTCAATCAGATCGCTGGAGTAGTCGCGGTCAATCTGCAGCAGGTCACGCCAACTCCACGCAATCTGCGAATTTGTCAGTCGTAGGAAACGAAAATCGTCGGCACCCGATTCGACCGCCAAGCGATCCATCCGCTTTCGCAAGTGATCCAGAAACCCGCGACGTTCCTCGGCCGCTAGCGGCTCTGCATCATCCGGTGGCATGGCACCACGCTGAATCTGGTTCAGGACGTCCTGCCAGTGCTCTGCCGTTTCAGGCTTAAAAATCGCGGGCCGCGTCAGATCGATGCCGGCTGTGTTGTCGTCCGCGTTATGACAAGCCTCGCAATTGGCCTCAAGGAATTTTGTGATCTCGGGCTCGTCAAGCGTGACGTCGTCCTGCCCCATCGCCAGCGCACCACAACTGGCCATCAGAGCCATACAGGTAGCAATCAGGCAACCGTGCGTCCGCAATGGGTAGCTTAAGATTATCACGAGTCGCAACCTATTGATTCGTACTTGGGGGGAGGCGTCGGCTCGGCCACAAGCGGTCGCCTACAACTGGTCGTTGAACGACAGCGTAACAAGCCGACGGCGAGTGCCTCACCTTACTCATAGTACTCTTGACGCGTGTGAATTATAGCGTTGAATCCAATGCCGAAGAACGTACGGCTTAGAATTCACGGAACTGGCTCGAGCAAACCCAATCGATCTGAGCCCGATCACGTCGGCGGGTAAGAGCACGACGGCACACAGCTCTTTTGTGGGTAGCTAGTTCGCGTCGGCTTCGAGCTTCTTCGAGTTTACGTAGCGGTCTTTCCACGTATGTAATTTGCTGCTGGCCAGTCCGAGCCACAGCCGTAGGCGCTGCATCGGAATGTCGCTCCGATCGCTCCAGTATTTCAAGTAGTCGACAATCGTATCGCGAGTGTCGAGGGGACCCAGACGCCTTTCAGAGGTCCCCATTGGCTTTTTTTGCCTGGACGCTCTCCTGCATCAATTCCGAGATCACCTCGTTCTTGAGTTGCAGCTTTTCCTGCAGGCGATCCATATTTGCAAAAAATTTGCCCTTCGGTTTGCTTGGCAGAAACCACATATCGCATGAATGATCCACTCCATTTCAAAACTTTCATTCGTCCGCCATGCTAGGGCAAGTCTTCTGACATCAGTGATCCATCACGTTCCAAGAATTAACCGTTCTCCAGCAGCCATTGGACCGCGGCACGCGATAATTCGGCGGCGTTGCGGATGTCAAGTTTGCGTTTGATATTCTCGCGGTGGGTGTCGATGGTGTATGGACTGAGGAAAAGACGCTCGGCAATGACACCGCTGGTCAAGCCTTCACCGATCATCCGGAAAATCTCAAGTTCTCGGTTCGAAAGATTCTCGATCGGGGATTTCGAATTGTCGCGAGAGCCCAGCGATTGATTGATCAAGCGGCGACTGACGGCTGGGCTAAGAAATCGTTCGCCAGCCAACACGGTTCGGATCGCTTCTATCAGCTTGACACTTGATTCTTGTTTATTCAGGTAACCCATGGCTCCAGCTCGACAAGACCGCTCAGCGTAGAGCGAATCCTGAAAGCCGGAAACCACCAGCATTTTGATGGCGGGATCGTGCGATCGGATTCGTTTGATCAACTCGATGCCGTTGCCATTCTTAAGAGAAATGTCAATCAAAACTAAGTCCGGCGTAGATTGTTTCACCAGTGTAAAGGCTTCATCCTCCGATTCCGCTTCGCCACAAACTTTTAAATCAGCCTTCAATGCGATCTGCAACGACAATCCATCTCGGACTGATGGGTGGTCATCGACGATGAGAATCTTCTTGGGTGGGCTCAGTCGTGTCATAGCGATTCGCTTTCATTCAACTGCAACGAAACGCACCTGATAGAAGTGCCCCCCGCTTTGCGACGTTCGATCTGCAACGTACCACCAATAATTCCGGCGCGGTATCGCATCGTGCGCATTCCCATGCCATGGTCTTTTTTCGCTTCCGCAATTCGACTGTACTTTTCGTCAATTCCGATTCCATTGTCCTGCACCTCCAACACAATTTCATTTTCGTTTTGCTTTAGTGAGAGGACGATTTCACTCGCTTGACTGTGTCGCAGTGCGTTGTTCACTGCTTCTTGTGCGATCCGGTACAGGTGAGTCGCGGCGGAGTTATTTGAAACGGTTACTGGTAGCGGGCAATCGAACCGGCAAAGAATGGTTGGAGGCATGTTGGTTGATGAAGCCAACTCTTCCAAGGAAGACTGCAATGCTCGGGCGTCGATTTGAACAGGCATGATTCCGTGGGAGAGTTCATGAACATGCCGATTCGCCTCGATGAGTTTTTGATTGACCTTCGCTATGGTGTCGCGAATACGAACAAATGCGTTTTCATCGAGCTGGCGAAGGCTTTGCCCGTCGACAGTTGCGGTGGGTGTTGCGGCAATCATTTCGAGCAACGCGCCTGCCGTCAACGAAAGGCCCGTCAGTTCCTGACCGGTGCCGTCGTGTAGTTCACGACCGATGCGGCGCTGTTCCTCTGAGGATATTTCGAGGATATGCCGTTGCAATCGCTTGCGATCTGAGATGTCGCGGATAATACCGGTAAAGTATCCCGAGTGGTCGACTTGTGTAACCGAGAGATCGATAGGAAATGTCGAACCGTCTTTACGTAAGGCGACAAGCTCGCGAGGCGCATTGAGGATCCTCTCCTGTCCCGTTTCGTAATAGCGATGAATATAACCATCGTGTTCGTCGCTATAAGGTTTGGGCATGAGAAGCTTGATGTTTTGACCAAGTAACTCTGCCGAACTGTATCCAAACATTTTCTCTGCTGCTCGATTTGCAGTTTCGATCAGGCCACGGCAATCAATCGTGATGATTGCATCAAAGGCGGAGTCCCAGATGGCCTGAAGATGTTCGTGTTTTTCCCGGATAGTTTGCGTGCGTTGGATAAGAATTTCTTCGAGCTCTTCATTACTCCGTTTGAGTCGGGCAGCGGCAACTTTAGAGTCGGTATCATCGAATACATAACCTTTGATGCGAAGCAACTCGCCCTGCGCATTGAACGTGCCCAATACTGTCTCAATGACGTGTCGAATCGTACCGTCGCTATGTCGACCAGCCCGTTCATACCTCTCCAAAACTTTGCTTTCAGATAGTAGCTGAACAAAAGCTGGCCAGGAAAGGGGCTCGAGGTAGAGGTTCGCTAGGTTGCTGCCGATTGCCTCCTGTCGACTATCGAAGCCAAAAATATTCGCGAACGCTTGGTTACACATCAATATTTCGCCATCCGGCGCAACCAGATAATCTCCCGTCAAGTCATCCTCAAATATTAAGCGAAATCGCTCCTCGCTTTGGCGGAGCATCTCCTCGGCCAGCTTCCGCTCTGTGATATCGGTAAGTAGGCTATCGTAGGCGATAAGACGGTTACGATCATCATGATAGGGAACTACCATTTTTCTGATCCAGCGCAGTTGACCATCCTTGCGATGGATGCGGTATTCGACCGCAGGCGGATGATCACCAGAGAGCACGCTATCCAATTGCCGTTCGATGAGCGAACGATCTTGTTCGACTACAATCGCGATCCATAGCTTAGGGTCAGCAACGTACTCCTCAGGTTTAAAGCCAGTTATACTTTCGCAGGCATCGCCATGAGTCTTGCGTAAGATTCGGCCGTCCTCAACCTGTACTTGATAGTAATAATCGGCGACGGCGTCACGCAACCCACGATAGCGATCTTCGCTTTTGTGTGCTTCCATACGCCATTGAGGATCGTTCATAGTTTGGGATGCAGGCTTCGAGTGCGTGATTCGAATTTTTGTGACCATTTCACGGCTTGTAGCGAAAAAAATCGTCAAGATCGTTCGGTGAACGATGTGGCAAGGCCGAAACTCTTGACGAGTTTCGGTACGGATTTGATCGACTTATTTGAGCATGATGTGGGCCGTGAACGGTTACACTTAAAAGCTGCACGATCTAAACGGCAATTCCATGCGATGTCACAAGTTTCCGCGGCCCATTGTATCAATACTACGCATCGCCTGGAGACGGGAGATGGTGGATTCCACCAGAACGCAATGGTGAGGGAGGCGATTTCCATTCGCGTCGCGACATCCCATAATCTTTCCCGAATAGTGCGGCAAGTGGCGTCGATCCCGAGTCGCTGTATAGTCGGGCTGTCGGTTACTTCAATGAAGGGAATAGAAAATGCGAGTTCTTTTTGCGGACAGCGATAGCGAGTTTCTCGATCTTGCGAAACGATTTTTGTCTCAATGCGGACATAAAGCTAGGGTCGCATCAATCGGCGTGGAATGCATGACATGTTTCCGTGACTCTGCTCCCGAAATGGTTGTGTTCGATGGCGAATTGTTTTGGGGAGGCAGCGATGGCGTTCGAGAATTTATGAACGAAGAGCCGGGACTGGATGCGATCCCCGTCATTCTCGTCTCCGACGAATTACAGGATTCCCGGACTGGATCCGGTGCGGATTTGTTGGTAGTCGATCGACTACGAAAACCGTATTCGCTCACACATCGCATTGGGCGAATCCAAGCGTGTGAAACGAATCGTCTGGGATGCCTCGCGTAAGGCAAGTTTAGGCATTTATCACAATACGGGCCGAATTCAGTGGGCTAGCGTCCTGCGGCGCCTCAGCGGTAACTTGTTGTGGTCAACACGCAAGTCAATAAGTGGTTCGGACGGAACGCAGCCTTCCTTAAGAGTTGAAATGGAATGAAACAGACTGAAAAGCAAATGGCCAGACACTGGCACGCTGAGAGCGCCGAAGCCATCGTTCGGGGATTGGAATCCACCGAGTCTGGACTGACTACAACGGAGGTGAGTCGTCGTCAACATCGGTACGGGCTCAACGTGCTGCCCGAAAAGGGCCCAACACCTCTCTGGAAGATCGTTCTGAGGCAGTTTGTTAGTCCGTTGATTTACATCCTCGTAGCGGCCGCCGTTGTTTCAGCGATGATCGGCGACTTCAAGGATGCTCTATTCATCGGCGTAGTACTATTGTTGAACACAATTATAGGTGCCTACCAAGAGTGGCAGGCTGAGCAAAGCAGCCATGCGCTGAAGAAATTGCTGAGCATGCATGCTCATGTCGAACGCGATGGAAAAGTACGCGAGATCAACGCCGAGTACGTCGTCCCTGGCGATGTCCTTTGGTTGGAGTCGGGAAACAGAGTGCCTGCGGACATACGGCTGTTATCATCCCAAGGCTTGGAAGTCGATGAATCGTTGTTGACGGGTGAATCGCTGGCAGTGACAAAAGACTCCTTATGGATCGGGCGAGAGGCCGCCACACTTGCAGATCGCCAGAACATGACGTTTGCCGGCTCACTCGTCGCACGTGGTCGAGCCAAGGGGATCGTCGTTGCAACAGGAACTGCTACCAACGTTGGCCAGTTGGCATTGGACGTGATGGGGAGCGGGGGTGGCAAGCCGCCTCTGCTGGAACGGATGGAGCGTTTTACGAATTACGTGGCCGTCGGAACCTTGATGGCTGCCGCTGGAATTGGACTATTGGGGAGTATTCTTTGGGGATACACGCTTGTTGAGGCGTTTTTCTTCGTAGTGGCGTTGGCCGTTGCCGCCATTCCTGAAGGATTGCCTGTCGCGATTACGGTAGCACTGGCGGTCGCGACCACGCGGATGGCCAGACGCAATGTGATTGTCAGGAATCTCACAGCGGTCGAGGGCTTAGGCAGTTGTACGCTAATCGCAACCGACAAAACGGGCACGCTCACATGCAATGAACTGACGGTGCGAGAGATTTGTTTGGCAAACGGTGATGTATTTGCGGTAACTGGTGAAGGTTTCACTCCCAAAGGTGAGGTGCTCGATGCCGGCAGACCGATCCAATCAACAGATCGATCCGATCTAACAGTGCTGGTACAAGCTGTTGTCTTGTGCAATGAAGCGGACTTGCATCCAAACAATGGCGAATGGACTTGGCATGGGGATGCAGTAGACATTGCGGCGTTGAGCTTGGGAGTCAAGATTGGAATCCATCGTTCGCAATCACTAAAAACGTTTCCACAAGCTTGTAGTATTCCATTTGAATCTGAGCGACAGTTTGCGGGCTCCTTTCATCGCAATGGCCAGCGAACGGACGTCTTTGTCAAAGGAGCGCCCGAACGTATCTTCGAGATGTGTGGTAGCCAGGTCTCTCCGGCAGTGCAGATGCGGCTGAATCAAGCGGCACTGGGCATGGCATCGCGCGGTTTGCGTGTCATAGCAGTGGCCAGCGGGTCGTTGAATGAAGTGCTTCAAGGGAATCAGTGTCCGCCGCAGCCTAAGAACCTGAATCTATTGGGTCTCATGGGAATGCTCGACCCATTGCGCGCGGGAGCTCGGGAGGCGGTCGCGGAATGCCAAAGAGCCGGTGTCTTGGTTTCGATGGTGACAGGCGATCACCGCGTTACGGCTTTGGCAATCGCTCGCGACCTTGGGCTTGCAGACCGGGAGGACCAAGTTGTCACCGCCTCAGACCTGGAAGGAAAGTCCGTCGAGCAATTGGGCGCGATGGTCGAAAAGGTGCGAGTCTTTGCACGTGTTACGCCTCGTCAAAAACTCCAGATAGTCGAGGCGGCTCGAAAAGCCGGTCACTATGTCGCGGTTACCGGTGATGGTGTCAACGATGCCCCTGCACTTCGAGCGGCAAACATCGGGGTGGCGATGGGCAAAGCGGGAACCGATGTAGCTCGCGAGGCAGCGGACCTTGTTATTAGCGATGACAACTTCAGCTCGATTGTCGGAGGGATCGAAGAGGGGCGAATTGCATATGACAACATTCGCAAGGTGATCTACCTGCTCGTATCCATGGGGGCTGCGGAATTACTGATGGTCCTTTTGGCAGTGCTCTCTGGCTCGCCAGTTCCTTTACTCCCGGTACAGTTATTGTGGTTGAACCTAGTCACTAACGGGATTCAGGGCGTTGCCCTCGTTTTCGAACCCGGAGAAGGAGACAGTCTTCGACGCAAGCCGCGTTCACCTAGTGAAGCCATTTTCAATCGACTGATGGTGGAACGATTGCTCGTTGCGACGTTAGTCGTCGGCGGCGGAGGTTTTCTCGTTTACGACATAGCCCTAAAATTCGGATGGGCAGTTGAGGACGCGCGCAACTTGCTGTTGCTTGCGATGGTGTTGTTCGAAAACTTCCACGTTGGAAATTGTCGGTCGGAGACTCGGTCTGCATTGGCCCTGTCGCCGCTTCGCAGTCCTGTCCTGTTCTTCGGAACGCTTGGCGCATTTCTGCTTCATGTAGTCGCCATGTATGTTCCTTTCATGCAAGACATGTTGACGACGAAGCCTGTTGATCTTTGGCTATGGGGCGTCGTGATTGGCGTCAGTGTACTGATCGTTCCAGCCGTCGAACTTCACAAGTGGTGGTGGGCGAAGAGGCAGGGGAAGTGACGAATGGCAATCCGAAGTAAGTTCAAAATCATCGCCGGTGCCTTGATTGCCTTACTAGCTATCGTAGCGATTGTCTGATCGCGCATCGGAAATGGGAAGCGGCAGGTTGCCCGGCGGGAGACGGGTTCGACTTCTGGCTTGATGCAGAGCGGGAAGTGAACTCAAAGCAGTGCGAATCAAGCGCCGTTCAAGAATAGCTATTAGGACCAAAGCGATGAGCACGCCGACAGGGAGTTACCCGGAGTTACCCACAACCGACCAAGGAGCAGTGAAATGTCGTTAGAAGAAATGTCGGATACCGCTGAAGCGGACCATGAATTGCTTCAGCAAGTGAAAAGTTCGCTCCACCATCAGGGCTATAGGTCCAGTCGGACACTGGAGATCCAAATCGAGCGAGGTACCGCAGTGTTGCAAGGCCGAGTGCCGACGTTTTATATGCGGCAAATCGCCGTCGAGTGTGTCAAGCGTGTGAATGGTGTGACTCAGATCATTGACCGGAGCAATGTGGTGTATCTTCCCGACGACTGCGGTGTGACCGAATCATCTGAAGTCGAATAAAAAACTACCGTCGTATCCACCGAACATCGCATGGGTTTTCCTAACGCTGTGCGAGCGATACAAGACAAACGTCCGGTCCATTTTAATCGACGCCAACTACTTTTCTCCGCTAAGGGATAGTTCAACATGATTCTGTTTTTCCCATTGGATGCGGCACACCCCGGTTCACTGTTTACGGACATATCACCGTCGCACGTGGTAACGTCGTTGGCGGTGATCCCCGCGACAGCCGTTGCTGTCTTAGGGCAACTCTATCACGTCGAACAACGACGGCGGCTCGTCGAGCCCGACGCGCTATTGATGTTGCTGATCCTGGGAGGTGCTTTGTTCCTCGTTTACCGGCTCTCGTCCTGATTTTGTGATGAAAGATTTGGCCCCAATGATTGAAACTGCTATTTATGATACGAAGCCCTACGACACGGAATACCTCGCACGTGCCGCAATCCCGGAACGCATTACGTTGCGGTTCCACGACTTCCGGCTCACTGTTGAGACCGCTTCCGTTGCCAAAGGCGCACAAGCCGTGTGCATCTTCGTCAACGATCAGGCCGACCGTACGTGTCTTGAGGTACTTGCGTCAATCGGCGTGAGACTGATCGCCTTACGCTGTGCCGGCCACAACAATGTGGATTTGACTGCGGCCCGTGAGCTCGGCCTAGCGGTGGTGCGATATCCTCTCATTGCACCTGCCGCTCACGCCGGACACGCTCCATCTACTAAACGAACAGACGTTTGCACGAACAAAGCCTGGCGTATTCATCGTCAACACCAGTCGCGGCAAGCTGATCGACACCACCGCGCAGATCGCGGCATTGAAATCGGGCCACATTGGCGGAGTGGCGTTGGATGTTTATGAGGAAGAGGAGGGCATCTTCTTTCAGGATCTCTCGGGGCAAGTGTTGCTCGACGACGAGCTCTCGCACTTGCTCATTTTCCCCAATGTCCTCATCACAGCACACCAAGCATTTTTGACGCATGAGGCGCTCAGCGAGATCGCCCGCGTGACGACGGTGAATATTGTCGCGCTAGAAACGAACCAGCCATTTTTGAAGGGAACTGAGTTATGACTGTAAGAGTTGGAATCAACAGATTCGGACGCATCGGACGCCAAGTTTTGAAGGCGATCCGCGATAATTATCCGAACGAACTGGAAGTTGTCGCGTTAAATGACATTGGTGACCTCAAAACCATGGCCCACTTACTCAAGTACGACTCCAACTACGGGCGTTTCGACGGTCGGTGGAAGTTGACGGTGATGCACTTGTCGTTGATGGCAGGAAGGTCAGTATTTTCAAAGAGACAGATCCGACGGCAATTCCCTGGGGCGAGCTCGGTGTGGATAGTCTACGCTGTCGAAAAAGTACGCTACGACCTTGTTCTCGCAGGGACACGAGGGCTCGCGCAATGGGAGCAGTTCCTGGTCGGCAGTACAGCCAAGAGGCTGATCCGAAAGTGTCCTTCATCGGTCTGGATCGTCAAAGCGGAACATGTCGGTCAGCCGAAAGTGGTTATGGCCGCAACGGACTTTTCCGATGTTAGTTTGAAAGCCGCGACGCAGGGGTTGTGGATAGCGCAGCAAGCCGATGCAGAGTTCCATTTGTTGCACGTCGTCGATTCGAATGATGTTCCCGAAGACGCAATTTGCAGGATTCCGAAAGGAAGTTCGCTGCAACAAGAAATCAACGAGGAGGCAACGAAGCGAATGAATGCCTTCTTAGACTCGTTATCCGTCGATCGAGCGCGCCTTCAAGTGCAATTAGCGTGGGGGACACCATGGAAGGAGATTCGGCGAGTCGCTAAGTACCAAGGGGTGGATCTCGTCGCTATGGGAACCGTCGGGCGCAGCGGTATTCAAGGTTTGTTCCTCGGTAACACGGCAGAAAAAGTCCTCGATTCATGCGACTGTAGTATTCTGACCGTGAAACTAGATGGGTTCGTATCGCCGCTTGCACTTTAACTCAAAAGACCAATAGACCCCAATAAACCTTTCAGTTAGTCCATGGACATCAAAATGAATGACTCCATCAGATATAATCGCATTCTCGTCGCGACAGATTTCTCTTCTAGCGCCGAGGCTGCATTGCGACAAGCCATTTGGCTTGCTCGCCTGAATGGGGCCAAGATTGTCGTAGCTCATTCGTCACCAGACTTCAAAACGGTTGTCCACCGAGCGTCCTACAAAGCAAGAATGGACCTGCTGGAGGGCGAGGGGAAACTCTTTGAGCGCGAGGTACGTCAGCAGTCGGATACCAAGTTTAACATGGTCGCCATTCTTAACATTGTCGCAGTCTGCTCCGTACTTGGTCTTGGGAACCGAGAGGGCGAAATCCTCAAGCAGACCGTCGAACCTATGTTGCTCTACGGCGTGATCGCAGCCTTGATGTCGCTGGCGTTCAGTGGATCGAATTGAACAATGCGGAAATTTTAGCGGCTCAAAGAGTTTGGCAACCTATACAACTGGGCCGCAAAAAAACGAGTTTGATTCAAGCGGCATGAGCCCGTCTGGTGGAATCCACCACCTGGGAATGATTGGAAACTGGATTGTTTAGGGCTTGTGGCGCTGCAATAATCAGCCGCATAGGTTCGCGTAGGTCATCGCCACTACTCATGAAAGGTTATCACAAGATGCGCATCCTCCTAGCTTTGGATGGGTCGGCAGAATCGACCGAAGCCCTAGGCTTTCTAGCTCGCCTACCCTTTGCGATCAAACCGAAAGTGTCGCTATTTTCAGTCGTGATGCCAGCAATCGTGAGTGAAGTTAGTGTTCCGATGCAAGAAATCGAAGAGGCGAATGCTAAGGATATCCTGCGTCGAGCTCACGCGGTGCTTGAGCCTATGGGATATGTGACCGAGCAAATAATTGAGTTCGGAAACCCATCGCACAGCATCCTGGATAAGGGCAAAGAGCTTGACGTCGACCTCATCATGTTGGGGGCACGCGGGCATTCCGCGGCATTCCGCGTGGTTTTGGGAAGTACGGCGGACTCTGTTGCGAATCATGCCAAGTGCCCGGTCCTGGTCGTTCGTCCCAACGCCAACCCCTCACCACCGAATCCGGAGTTCAAGGTCGTGCTTGCCTACGATGATTCGCCGCCAGCCAAGACAGCATTCAAGCAGTTATCCGATTTCGATTGGCCAGCAGACAAGACGAGCGTAACGATTTGTACGTTCTTTGAGAAGCCTCGTTTACTTTCTGAAGACGACGTGTACGACCCTGAGTCCATCTCGGATGCCAACAGAACATTAGCGGCAATTAGCGCAAGTGCAAGATGGAAATGCAAGACGACTCACATCGTTCGCGAAACCAAGCATATTGGCGATGCGATAAGAGGAGTGGTCGAGGCAGAAGATTCGAATTTACTCTTCGTAGGCGATACGGGAAAATCCGCCATCACGAGGTTTTTTCTCGGGAGTATCTCGCGCTATCTATTACATCACGCAACAACCTCGATTTGGATTGCGAGAAACAAAGATTGGAACTAGCACACAGGTCCGTGGTAGGCGGAAAGCACTGGTGGATTCAACCATATCGTAGTGGTTCACAATGAGATGACAGTCAGTTGGCCCTTTTATCCATACTCCGGACTATGGGATTGCGAGTGTGACGTGCCCGACAGCATCGAATTCCGTCTTGATCGTCGTACCAATTGAAAACATGGAATTGGTCCGAAGTCTCACCAAGAGCGACTAGCGCTAGCGGGGAATCAAGAGTGCTGATAGCAATTTTTAACATCGGAACAACTCACCTAAACCACCTGCAAGGACAACCAAGTGAAGCGATTTAAAAATATTGCATTAATTCATGGCTGCGATCAAGCCACTCTTGAGAAAGCGGCCTTGCTAGCGCAGGAGAACGAGGCCAAATTGACTCTCGTCCAGGTCATTAAAAATGTTCCGGAAGCTTGGAACCATGTTACCCTCGGCGATAAGCAACTCGACGTCAAGAAGCTCATGGTTGAGGAACTCGAAGAGCAATTGAGTAAAGCGGCGAATTCCGTTCTGTCAATTGGTGTGCGTCCACAGACTCCGTTTACCTGAGGGTGAACCTTATCTAGAGATCATCCTCGACGTTATCGAAAACGAAGGTAACTGCAATGGACCGGTCTACAGCTTCAAAGGGATCGACAACAGTACCTACTACTTGATGACCGACCGGACCTGCGATCCTTATGAAAACTTCTCTGGTACAGGCAATAGCCTTCACTGCGAGAATCACTATGTCCGCAAGGTGATCCTGGACAGCCTACGACACTGGGTCAACGAAATGCATGTGGATGGCTTCCGTTTCGACTTAGCCTGCATCTTCACTCGCAAAAACGATGGATCCATCGATTTGGATAACCCGCTGATATTTGGCGACATCATTGCCGACCCGCATCTGGCTGGCATCCGTTTAATAGCCGAACCCTGGGACGCAGCTGGACCCACTGAGAACTATAGTTGGAACTGTGGTTGGGAAGGCGACGCGAGCGTTCCCACTGCTGTCGCGAACCTCCGTAAAAGGCAGATAAAAAAGTTCTGCTGCATGCTGTTCCTTGCCAACGGCACTCCTCAGCTTCGCGCTGGGGATGATTTCGGTCAGACTCAGCAGGCAAACACTAATCCGTACAACCAAGATAATGAAACGAGTTGGCTAAACTGGGATCGCCTGACGAATAACCCGGATATCTTTCGTTTCTTCCAAAAGATGATTACGTTTCGTAAAGCACACCGTTCCCTCGGTCGCAGCCGATTCTGGCGTGAAGACGTGAGCTGGTACGGAATCGGCTCGGCAGTGGATCTATCACGCAATTCCGACAGCCTGGCCCACTGTCTGCGTGGTGCGTCCCAGCAAGACGCGGATATTTACGTGATGGTAAACGCTTACTGGGAAGATTTGAAATTCACTATTCAAGAAGGCCAATTCGGTGAATGATGGCGGGTGGTAGACACCAGACTGGATAGCCGGAAGATTTTTGCAGTGCGGGTGAGGAGGTCCGCGTAACCTCCCAAGCGTATGTCGTTAAGGTACGGTCCGTCGTTATGATAATTCGGCACGCCGAGTAGTTTTTGATTCAACCACCATTCAACAGAGCAACAATTTTATGACCGCCTCTATTTCCGCTGACCTGCTTCGTAAGATGGATGCTTACTGGCGTGCCGCGAATTATCTGTCTGTCGGACAAATCTATCTACTCGATAATCCGTTGCTGCGGGAACCGCTCAAATTGGAACATGTGAAGCCACGTCTGGTCGGTCACTGGGGTACAACACCAGGATTGAATTTTATCTACGTTCATTTGAATCGTGCTATCAAGCAGTACGACCTCAACATGATGTATATCACAGGCCCTGGTCACGGCGGACCAGGACTTGTCGCAAACACGTACCTAGAAGGGAGCTACACGGAGACATACCACCACATCACGCAAGACGAAACAGGTATGCAGCAGTTGTTCAAGCAGTTCTCGTTTCCAGGCGGCATACCTAGCCACGTGGCACCGGAAACGCCCGGTTCGATCCACGAAGGAGGCGAACTTGGCTATGCACTTTCGCATGCCTATGGTGCAGTGTTCGACAACCCCGATTTGATTGTCGCTTGCGTAGTCGGCGACGGCGAGGCCGAGACTGGGCCGCTCGCAACCAGTTGGCACTCGAACAAATTTCTCAATCCCATGCTAGACGGTGCCGTACTGCCCATCCTGCACCTAAACGGTTACAAGATTGCTGGCCCGACAGTGCTCGCTCGCATCAGTCACGAAGAACTGGAGCAGCTCTTTCGCGGCTATGGCTATGTCCCCTACTTCGTCGAAGGAGATGATCCAGAGACCATGCATCACATTATGGCAGAAGTACTCGATAAAGCCATCGAGGAGGTTCTGCAGATTCAACAAGAAGCTAGGACCAATGGCTTTACGCAACGCCCACGTTGGCCAATGATCGTATTGCGAACTCCCAAAGGTTGGTCTGGGCCAAAGGAAGTCGACGGTAAACAGGTCACTGGAACGTCACGCTCGCATCAAGTGCCTATGGGCGAGATGTCCCATCCAGGTCACGTTCGCATACTCGAAGACTGGTTGAAGAGCTATCGACCTGAGGAACTGTTTGATGAGTCAGGTAAATTGAATGCAGAACTGGCGGAACTGGCACCGCAGGGAACACGACGCATGGGCGCGAACCCTCACGCCAACGGAGGTGTGTTACTCCAAGACTTGCGCCTGCCGAACTTTCGCACCTACGCAGTCGATGTGATACAACCCGGAGCAATCGACGCAGAGTCCACACGCATTCAAGGGCAATACATGAGAGACGTATTGAAACTCAATACGGATACGAAAAACTTCCGCATCTTTAGTCCCGACGAAACGGCATCCAACCGATGGAACGCTGTCTTCGAAGTCACCGATCGGAATTCTACGGCGGACATCCTCCCCAGCGATGAAAATGTCGCGCCCGATGGCCGCATCATGGAAATGCTCAGCGAACATCAATGCCAGGGTTGGCTGGAAGGCTATCTACTCACCGGCCGGCATGGATTCTTCTCGTGCTATGAAGCGTTCATTCATATCATTGATTCGATGTTCAATCAGCACGCCAAGTGGCTGAAGGTCACGCGGAAAATCCCATGGCGGCGACCCATCGCATCGCTCAACTACTTGCTTACGTCGCATGTTTGGCGACAAGACCATAACGGCTTTAGCCATCAGGACCCCGGCTTTATCGACCATGTCGTCAACAAGAAAGCTGAGATCATTCGCGTCTACTTGCCGCCCGATGCCAATACGTTGTTGTGCGTGACTGACCACTGTCTTCGCAGCCGTCACTACGTCAATGTAATAGTTGCCGGAAAGCAAAATGCACCGCAGTGGCTGAGCATGGATCAAGCGATCAAACATTGCGCAGCAGGAATTGGCATTTGGGATTGGGCCAGCAACGATCAAGGGTACGAACCAGATGTGGTCATGGCATGTTGCGGTGATGTTCCCACTCTGGAAACGCTCGCCGCAGTAGAGTTACTACACGGGTTCTTTCCCGAACTGAAAGTGCGAGTCGTCAATGTGGTCAATTTGATGAAGCTGCAACCGCCCCACGAGCATCCCCATGGCCTGAGCGATCGAGACTTCGATACGCTGTTCACCATCGACAAGCCAGTCATCTTTGCGTTTCACGGCTATCCCTGGCTGATCCATCGGTTGACCTACCGTCGAACGAATCACAAAAACATGCACGTTCGAGGTTATAAGGAGGAAGGTACGACAACCAGTCCGTTTGATATGGTGGTTTTGAACGATCTCGATCGCTTTCATCTCGTCGGGGATGTGATCGATCGCGTGCCAAGCCTTGGCGCTCAAGCCGCTTATGCCAAGCAAACCGTTCGCGACAAACTAACCGAGCACAAGTACTACATCTCCCAGCGCGGCGAAGACATGCCAGAGATCCGCGATTGGAAATGGGGCGGCAACCTAGACTCATTTCAGGGGTAGAAATGTCAGGTAGTATTCTGGTCATTAATTCCGGTTCGAGTAGCCTAAAGTTCGGGCATTTTTTTTTTGCAGTGGATTCCGGCGACAGCCTTTGTCGTGGAGCTATAGATTGGGGTGCAGGGGATAATGGAAGTGCAGAACGGCGACTGCGGAGTTCCTTGTTCGCTGAGTTAATTCAACCTCTCACTGCTCGTACTCATGGCGAAGCAGTCGGTGTTGCCGTACAAACAATGGAGGAAACCTGTCTTCCGGCTGCAACTATTGCTTCGGAGATCATTGCAGTCGGACATCGCGTGGTCCACCGTAGAAAATTGTTCCGGGAGAGGGTTCTCATTGACGAGTCAGTCCGTACTGCGATTGCGGAATTGGCCTTGCTGGCGCCACTTCACAATCCGCCCGCACTGGCGGCCATCGAGGCTACAGAGGCCGCACTGCCTGGCGCGTTACAGGTGGCCGTTTTTGACACTGCTTTTTCAGCACTTTGCCTGCCAAGGCTATCGTCTATCCATTGCCTTACAAGTGGTTAGCGGACTGGGGAGTGCGGCGGTTTGGTTTCCACGGCATAAGTCACGCGTACTGTGCCCATCACGCGGCGGGACTGTTTGGTCGGCCGCTTCGAGAACTAAGATTGGTTACTGAATCTTCATCGTAGTCTCATCTCCAATGGTGACGGCCAAAGTGCAGTGTGGGAACAACCCGCGCCCCGGGATCGAGGCGAGTCACCAGATTATCGAGCGCGAAGAATTTGCAAATCAACCAAACGATAGAGACGGCGTCTGTCTTTGCATGTATGGGGAATTCAGCAAGTTTCGTTTTCGGTAAGCTACTTAGAAATTTCGCTGATCCTAGGTAAGCGTTCGTCGCAATGCCGCGTCTACCTTTTGGTAGAGGACAAATACGACGAAACTTTCCACGATATGGACTCATTTCCCTGCGTTTTTCAGGAGTCATTCAAGGCCATTGCTTGAGTTCGAGTTGCGTGTTTCATGGTCTAGGTTCCTGCTTCGTTGCATTGCTCGTCGGACGTGGATGCTTCTGGAAAAACTCCCACATCAGATCATTTGCAGAAATGTCCAATGTCGATTCGCCGAGACTCGACACGATCGGCTTCTGCCCTGGCCACGTGTGTCCACCACCTTCTATTTCGATGAGTACCACTTCGCTGTCCTCTTTGCCGCGGTTCCATGTCTTACGGATAACCTTCATGCCGTCGTCGGCCGTGTCTGGCAACGGGGTGATCTCGGGTTCATTCGGGCAGCCATTTGCCTTCACCCATCTTTGAATCGTATGATCCACCGATCGGAAATTCGTTATTCCATTTCGCCCGAGGAATCCCTTCCCGAAGCCACCCTTGAATGGTGCAAATTCATCCGCGGTTCCATGGAAGTGAATGACTGGCACAGGGCGCTTGTTGCAGGGCGCTTCCATCATCAGTGGGCCGCCGACCGGAGCGATGGCAGCAATGCGATCGGATAGCTCCGACGCGACGTAATGCGCCATGATGCCACCATTCGACAGGCCCGTAGCGAAAACGCGATCGGCATCGACGTTCGCTACCTTGGCTAGATCATCCAACAACTCGCGAGTAAAGCCAACATCGTCAACTTTGTTCTCCATAGCATAGCCGCAGCACTCGCCACCGTTGAACGTGAGCAGCATGTTGGCCAACTTGCCAGTGCCAAATGGATACACCACGAGGAAGCCTGCTTCATCCGCCTTCGCGTTCATTCCGGTTAGCCGGATCATGCTCGTTGGATTCCCACCACCGCCGTGAAAGACCACGATGACGGGCGTGGCCTTGCTCGGGTCGTATTTCTTCGGGATGTAGACGCGATACCGTCGCTCCAGTTCGCCGACTCGCAAAGTCCGCGTATGCTCGCCGGCAGTGAGTTTGCCATCGCCGTGCGTGTCGACCTGCTTGAACCGCTCGGTAGGTGCAGCGTCTTGTTCGAAGAGATTGCCGCAGGAGAAGGCTAGGAGCAGCGGTACGATGGAGCGATGGAATCTTGTTTTCATGGGTTCGGTTTCGGATGGGCTTGGAAAAAATCCCAGACGGCATCGTTGGCATTGAGGCGGCTTGTGGCCTTGCCGAGGATGAATTCGGGCAGGGGACTTTTTCCGCCTGGCCAGATGTGGCCGTGGCCTTCGATAGTGGTAAAGATGACTTCCGTCCCATCCCGTCCTCCAGTGTAGACGACGATGAAGCCCGAAGCATCTGACTTCGCCACCCAGCCGGTTTCCTTCATAACCGATTCCGCCGTGCCGCCATTGCCATGAAACATTAGCACCACAGGCAGCGCCACTTTGCCATCGTAAGCTGGCGGCAGATGAACGAGCGCCCGCCGTTCAATTCCGTCCACCAACAGCGTCACGGTCTGCAAATTCGCCGCAGCGATGAACGCCGCGTCCGCTCGGGCGCGTGTCACCCACGTAACAGCGAATGAAACGGAGAGGACTACAAGAACGATGCCGATGATTGCAGTTGCACGGCGGAGAGTTTTCATGGCTTGGGTTCCTGCTTCAGGATGCCCTCGAGTACAGGCAGGATTGCGAAGCCGGGAGTCGGTGCTCCATTCTTTCCACTAGCATTGAGGTTCACATTCAGCGCGTCGCGCCAAGATTTGTTTTCACCGATCCACAATAAACCGCGCGCGAAGTTGTCTGTCCACGTGCCGCTAAATCCCTGAGCGAGTGTTTCGTCCGCCGCTTGATTCAATCCTCGCGTCACCGCGTCGAGAAGTTTCGGTCGAAATGCATGATCGGCCGGCAGAACGTGCAGCAGTTCAAGAAGCTCACGCATCAGAATGTTGTGGTACACGGCGCAGGCATTATGGGCGTCAAACCAGCGACCTCCTGGCATCTGACCGGGCAGTACGCCGACGTTGGCTTTCATCACGGCGGCTGCAAGGTACTTTTCTCTTCCTTCTTCTTGCGTGACTTCCGCTAGACGCGCGAGCAGCCCGACGCTGAAAGCGTTGTAATTCCAGTTTGAGACCAGGGGTCGAGAGATTGCCCAATCGCCCGCTCTCCGCGCCGCGGCGAGATACCTCTCGTCGCGAGTCAACTCCCACGCGCTGACCAGTGCTCGGCCGCACAATCCGTTGTCGAACTGCAAGCCGCCATCGGTCTGGTCATCGGGAATCCAGTCGTTGACGACAATCTCCGGATGCTCGAGGATTGCCTTCGCGACAATCTTGCCAACTTTGTCTCGCGGGTTCAGTCCTGGCCCAACTGGAAAGGGAAACACGCCGCTGGGATGTTGCAACTTGATGACCCAGTCCGCACCTACGCGCACCTGAGTGGTGAGTTCGTCGCGGTGTTCGGGAAATAGCATGGCCGTTCGAGCCAATCCATCGAGTGGGAATGCCGCTTCGCGCAAACCGGCTTGCATCACCTGCGGATTGCCCGTCGGATTCTTGACCCACGGCAGCCCGCGCTGTCCTCGCCCGATTTCGCCCAGCCACCACTCGCGAGCCTTTGTCGCATCGAATGACGCGGTTACGATCGGCGGGTAGTAGCGCGTGGCCGTCTCAGGATTCCCCGCCCATGGCCCCAACGCCAAGATGGCCTTCGCCACGGCGACCCGCACGGCCACGGCGTCCTCAGCTTCGAGCGCACGACGGCCTTCATCGAGCGCGGGCTGCGCAAGAATTAATATTTCCGCTGGCGGTCGCTCTCCTGGTACCTGTGCGTAAAGCACGGCAACAGGCAGCAGGCAATACAGCAGAGTCAGTAGATTCAGCGCTGATTTGAGGAGGTGCCTGTCAGGTCGCGTCATTTCATCTGCCATTGATCGTCCCTTTCGAGAACGCTCTGCACCGCGTCGCTATCGAGCCATTGTCGAGCCTCTTTATCCTGGCGCAGATAAGCGTCCCAGAAGGCGGTCGTGACTGCAAGCATCGCGCGGTGATGATTCGGGTTCCGCCGTTCGGTCTCGCCGGGCAAAGCGCGATCGCCGAAAGCCGAGTGTTCGGCATTGTCGAGCACCAGTTGATACTTCGAGCCCGGTGCGAGGTCGGGGAAGACGGTGAGCCTAGTCTTCGCATCGGCTCCGTTGATCGGATTGGAGTCTTTCGTTCCTGTCAGCAGCATCCAGGGAATCTTCACACTTCCGAACGCCTGTTTCGTATTGCCGTTGGCGGGACCGCTGGGGCTCATGATGACTGCCGCTTGAATGCGGCTGTCCGTGAATCCCTTTCCCAGTGGAGCCACCTGTCCGCTGACGGCTTGCGTCGTCACTGCCCCAAACGAATGCCCCGACATGCCGACACGGTTCAGATCAAACCGTCCTGCGAACGCGTGTGTGGTGTCCTTGTTCCAAACTTCAAGTTGATCCAGAACCACTGGCACATCCTGCACACGTAACAGGAAGTCCTTCAGCCCGGCCGCCCTCTTCAATGCTGCCATGCGCTGGGCGACTGGCAGGTCTTTCCAGACGTTGTCGTCACTTCCCGGATGTTGCAGAAACACGGCCACATATCCGCGCTTCGCCCAATGCTTACCCAGAAACGCAGAGCCTTCGCGGTTGCCGCCGAGTCCATGACTAAAGAGCACTACCGGCGCGGCTGCATTATCCGCGGGCAGATAAACACGGATCGGAATCTCGCGAGACCGCTTCGCTTCCTCGATCGTCAGGTCTTTTTGTTCAGGTGATGCTTTGTCCGTGGCAAGCGGGTCGTAGTCGGCTCGCAGCCCGGTCGCCGACACCAGGCTCAAAAGCACGAATGTTAATACTCGCCTCATTGTGTGTCCTCTCGAGATGTTGAAATCAGTAAATGTTTCATCGTAACCACTCTTTCGTCAGCTTGCTGCTTTCCAAATCCAGCTTCGCGAACTGGTCCGCCTTTCCATCGCTGAGCGAGACTTGTTTTCCGCTGAGGAGCGTGACCTTCACGTCCACTTTGTTTTGTTTCCCAAGCCCGAATTGGGAGTCGAACTGGCCACCGCTTTTGTAGCTGTGGTTGCTGTGAATCCAGCGGGTTTGCTTCATGCCTTTGGCAGGGTATGGCGAAATCGAGACAGCCATCGCCATTCACATCAGCGATGCTCGATTGGGCAATGTGCCGACGGAGCTCGTCGAGCGTTACACTCTCATTGTTGTCGGCATCAGCGACATCGAAGGAGTCGGGCTGAGGTGATTCATCGCGTGTGATTTTGCCATCGGCGTTTTTGTCGAGTTGCTGAAACGTGGCATTGAGTGCGTTCACTTGTGCATGGACGCGAGGTGTCGAACTGCAAACTGCGAAGCAGGAGAGGAACAACGACACGCGTCGAAGCAATGGAATAAGTTTCAGGCTAGAAGCCAATAGCACTTTCAATCCCTACTGCTGCAATCGCTGTGGCGTGGCAATCAAATCCCATGACCATTTCGCGATAGGTTTTGACCAGCAGGTATGTTTCCTTTCCACTGCATCGCAAACGGCACGCGAGTATCCTGTGCAGTCAATGGTGTGCAAGATATAAGCACAAACAAAAACATCGCTGCTTGTTACATCGGACATCTCTTATCTATTGGTCTCGGTTGCGGAAGTTCTTAAGTCGCTCGGCCTCGTCCATTGAAATTGACCCGTCCTTGTTGGTGTCGAGCCGCATGAGTCGGTCTTTCTGGGCAACTGGAAGCTCATCGCTCGTCAGTTTTCCATTACCATTTTTGTCCATGCGTTTGAAAAGTGCCTCGATCGCAAATCCACCAGGTGCTTCTGAAGATTCTGACTCGGAAGAATCAGCGGTGTCACTTAACGCTCGATATGTTTCAACATATCCGATCATCATTTCATCAAAAGTCTGCGGTCCCCAGTGTACCGTCTTTGTCGCATCGGGATTGGCTGGATTGTTGGAGCTATTATCGAACACGGCTGTAACCTTGACGGTTGAACCGGCTGGAATAACCCGCGGCTGGGCATAGTCATACCGTAATTGCCAATTGAAGTCATAATGAGGAATGTCGAGCAGGGTCTCTGGCTTGCCGTCCGTTGTTGTCAACTCATACTTGAACGCTTTACCGCGAACATGCATGTGTGCCATGTACGCCAACACATTGATGTCGCGCGGGATGCGTCGCGAAACCGATTCGACGTGGTTCGCTTCGCCCGGTCGAATGTTGAGGTCTCGATCCGCGAGTGCCAACGTTTCCACCGCATACTTGGGTGGCTCTTTTGCAAATATTAAACCCATGCGCATTTGATCTTGAGTCGCTTTACCGTTGGGTGTGTAGTGAATCTGAAAACTGACGGTCGCTCCTGCGGGCAGTTTTCTTGCGAATCCAGGAGGATAGATCTGCAACGTGTTACCCGGCACGTAAGCCGCCCAATAGCCGCCGATTCCCTCTTCGTGGTCTCGAATGCGACCTGAACCCTTGGCGTGCACATTGACGATGACGTGATGCACTACACTTCGATCGGTAGGTACGATTTCGTAACCTTGTACCCAACGGTCCTCTGTCAGCGTCGTCTCGGCGGTGACAAACTGATAAGGCATCGTTCCTGTGGCTTTGATTGCCATCGGTTTGGGCAACTGTACGACCAAGTCTGGCTTGCCGATGGTCCATTCCCCGGCAAACTTGCGAGGCTTGGGCGCATCTTTCGGATCGCCTTGAGGATGATCGCTGGACAGCCATGCCAGTAGATCGCGCTTTTCTGGCGAGGCTAACGAGCGATCATTGGCCCAGGGACTTACGGGATCGCCTAGGATGGGGGCAGCAAACCACGGAGGCATCACTCCCCGCTCGACGACATCCTTGATCATCGGAGCGTGGGCCATCACGTCCTCGTAGGTGTCCAATGCAAACGGAGCCACGCCGCCCTCGCGATGGCACTCGATGCAGTGCTTCTGCACGAGTCTGGAGATATCGGCATGGTAGGTCAGTTGCTCCGCAGTTGTGGTGTTTTCCTTTACGGCCAAAACGCAACCAGGGGCTGCAGTTGCTGAAATAACCGGTGACTCGTTTGCAAGGACAGCCTCGATCGCATCCGCTAGGAAGTGATTCTTCGGGGCATCAATTGAATATCCAAATCCGTACTGATCATCAATGGCGCCATGATAAACAACGGTTCGAGCCGAATCGAGAACGATCACATCGGTGGTGGATTTGGCCCGCACAACGCGGGCAACTTTCCCATCCGCGTCGGCTGCATAAATCGCATTGCCGCCCAGCGATTGTAGTGCGGACTGCATATCGCTGGCCTTATCCGTTGCCACGGCATTCACCAGGACGAACGCGACGTCACGAGCGGAATACGTCTTTGCAAGGTCTGCTAGCGTTGGCAAGTATTTTTTGCTTAGCGGACAACTTGTGCTGGTCATGGCGATAACGATCGCTTTGCGATTCGAGAAATCTCTAAGCTGACTCGTCTTGCCGCTGATGTCTATGAATTCGAAATCGGCGACCATTCCGCCAATGCCATGTTCTCCGGGTATCAGCAGTCGTGGCCCCTGACGAACGGCGCTTTTGTGACCAGTGTCGTGCTGCGAGTTAGCAGTTCGAGCCCCGACGGTAAAAATTGTGACAGCCAAGACCACTGTGTAACTGATTGAGAACCACCGATAGTTCATTTTTCTTCCTTCTTGCAAGTTCCGATGGAATACTGATTGAAATCGTTTACGCTCCATCTACTTGATCCATTTTTCAGAGGCCATAGCCGCTCTTGATTTGCACCCTGGCAAAAGGGCTTAAACGTCGTCTTCACTTGGAAGCTGAGGCTTCTAAAACGACTCGCTTAGTAGCCTTAGCGGCATGCATTGGCTTTCTCTTCGCAGATTTCGGAGTAGCTGCCTTTGATTTAACGACAAATCTTCCTCCTGCGGCAACAAATGCACGAACAAGTTGGTCCAACGATACATCAGAAGCGGCTCGCTCAATTTTTGCGATTCGCGGCTGGCTAGTCTTGAGACGTTGCCCAAGTTCCTTCTGTGAAAGATTCGAGCTTTCTCTAGCTTCGCGAACTGCGGCGGCCATTTGCGTACGAGCATCAAGTAACTGTTGCTCTGCCTCGCTCATCTCCAAGAAATCAGCGGCATCTCCAACAGTCCAACCAGCGGCAGCTAGTGCTTTTCGTTTCGCAGCATCCATCGAAATTCCTGACTTGGTTTTTGTTGACTTTACAATCGCGTCGTACTTCTTTAGTCGGTCTTTACACCGATCAATCACTTCGCCAGGGATCTTTCGAGTCTTATTACCGTAGACCTCCAAAATCACGACTGCATCTTTGTCGATCCAATACATGATTCGCCAGTTCTGTCCAGCATCACGAACTCGCAATGCACCGCATCTCGCACCCACGCTAGGGAGCGCCTCCGCATGAGGCATACTGAGGACTTGCCCATCTTGTAACGCTCGCAACAACTCACCTGCTTCCATTCGACCTTCAGCAGTAAAAGGGTGGCGTCTTTACTTCACCGCTCGGCCAAACCAGCGGCTTTCTTTCCGGGACGCCAGTCTCCGGCGCCTCCGTCTTCGTTTTCCGTGGCATCTCCACCTCCCCAAGTGTATATCGAATACGGTATACGGTCAATTGAGAAAAATTGCGTTTCGTGCGTGTTGATTTGACCTCCTAGCCATTTATCCGCTATACGCCAGCGAAAAATTCCGAACGAAATTGTGGGTGTTCACGGCGCTCTGAACAACCAGTCGATGACGACATATATTCATTCGGAATGTGTGCCAGCTCGGGAACGAATTGTCGAATGAATACTCCCGTTTGCGAAAGATCTTGAATCGACTGAGCGATGAAGTCAAAATGCGAACGATCCATTTCAGGCATCGCCCAAAGCTCGGGCTCGAAAACGTAAAGCACCACAGTCGGCCCAGATTGAGAGGCTTCGAAGATCGGGCGATGATCGCTTAATCGAAGATCACGCTTCAGCCAAACCAAGTGGATAGGAGTCCGCTGCACTTTAGGCCTTTTCTTTTGGTGCACGCGATGCGTCTGCTTGGTGCTTGCTACCAACGCGTCGACATCGCTCGCTACAATACTTCACCTGCTCCCAATTTTTTTCCCATTTCTTTCTCCAGGAAAAAGGGCGCTTGCAAACTACGCATACTTTAGTCGGTAGATTGAACTTTGAAGGAGTTGCCATTTGTGAATTGAACCATCTCGGGTTAGGACTTAACAGTACCCATTACGGAGCTTGCCTTTATGCCTGAGGGCCACACCGTTCATCGCCTCGCACGCGACCATTCAAGATGGCTGGCAGGTCAACGACTGAAAGTCACCTCACCCCAAATTAGATTCGAGGTGGAATCCCAATTGCTCACCGGCAAGACTTTAAGGACTGTCGAAGCGCACGGAAAGCACCTGTACTATACCTTCTCGAATGATCGGGCTTTGCACATTCACCTCGGGCTGTGTGGCAAGTTCCGGTTACACGAATACCCACTTCCGGAGCCACGTGGTGCGGTTCGTGTCCGATTTGTTGGAAAAGACCTCGCACTGGATTTAAGTGGTCCGAATCAGTGCGAGATCCTCAATACGGGCCAGGTTGTCCAATCCAAGGCAAGGCTGGGCGAAGATCCTCTTCGATCTGATGCGAGTCCCGAACGAGTTTGGGCTCGTATCCTCAAAAGCAAGAAGCCCATTGGACAGCTACTACTGGATCAGTCAATTATTGCGGGAATCGGAAACATCTACCGAGCAGAGATTCTTTTCCTTCTAAGAATTCATCCCTCGCGACCAAGTTGTTTGCTGGACCGTAACGAGTTTGATGAGCTCTGGAAAACATCCGTTCGGTTGCTCGACATGGGAGTGAAGTACAACCGTATCATTACGGTTCGTCGCGAAGATACTGATAAGCCGCTTGGTCGGTTGAACGCGGAAGAGCGACTTTGGATTTACAAGAAAAACCATTGTCCTCGCTGCACATCGAAAACACAATCGTGGCTGCTGGGCAATCGGCAAATGTTTGCGTGCTCGGTTTGCCAGAAATAATCGATTTAGGCAATCTCTAGAAAGTGCATGCTTAGCTATTCGGGCCAGTCTGATCTGCCGCGTTTCGCTTGACGGTTTCAAGTCGATCGGAGCGGTCACGATCTTCTTGAGAGCAGATCAGAATAGCACCGGTCAGGGAACAAGCAGTAGCAATGCACCCCAAAAGGAAAATGAGGATCGTCATTGTCTGGTTGTTCGATTCATCAAAAGCAAGTTGCCAAACGAGAGGATCGAAGGAACCCAGATCCCGACAAAGACGCCTTCTTCGCGGTAACCACTGAACCATAGCGACACAGAGAACAGAAATGAAAGTCCCGCCGCTGCGATGAAAAACAACACACCACCACTAATCTTGCCCATTATCTTGTTTCAAAAAGAGTTTCGAACCGCTATATCGTAGTGGCGAGTCAAGCAGGCCAACTACGCGATTAATAATTGAAATTACGCGAGCGCTTTCGCGACATCGGAACAAACGCTCGACCAACTATAGCGGCTCAACCAATTGCAATTGAGGACATGCTAGCGTTCTTGGTCGAGTCGATCGAGCTGCCTGGCGAGGAGTCAAACGTTTTTGAAATCGGCGGTCCCGACCAAGTTACTTAATGGAGAGATCATGCAGGAGTATGCGAGGCAGCGGAAGCTCCGTCGCATAATGCTCCCTGTAACGCTGCTTTCGCCCTATCTATCCAGTTTGTGGCTGGGGTTGGCAAAGGCAGCTACAACAGTTGAATGAAGTCGCTGCTCAACTAAGTTCAATCTTGAGCGACCTTCGGGCTCATTTATCGGAGCGTACTAAGTTTCATTGCGACTTAAATAATGAATGCATCCTCGGACGAACGCGAACGCCGGAAAGAAACCAAGCAAAACTGCGGCCCCTAGAATCGTCCCCCCGATTGCATCCCAATCAAAGCGGCCCCGGCCATGACAAGTCTGCCAAACCGCGTAAACCAGCAAGAGAACCTGCGAGATGAAGGCGGATTGCACGATTCGGACCGCATGTCTCAGCTCCAGGACTCGGGTCATCCAAGCCATTGCAGGCAGCATCTGAATTGCGTGCAGTGCGACTCCATGGGGAAATTTCAAGACACCGGCTCGCCCCCAAAGTTCGTATGATTGCCCCGCTGAAATGCTGATCTCGCCCAAGATCGAAGTAGCGATTCCAAGCCCACAGGACAGCGCCAGCAACCACATTCCACCGCGTATCGATATGACCATCGCTGGATCGATATCGCGAAGTCGAATGGTTCGAAGCGTCAGGTAGACGATTCCGCACGATACGAGCAGGATCAATCCAAGCATCGTGAACTCGATTGCGGCATCGATGCTGGTTGCACGATTGAAATGCGATGCAACGCCTCGCCAGTATTGAATCGTGATAAGTGTCACTTCGACGAATAATCCGATCGCCAGGGCGTTAGCGAGGAATCGATCGAGTCTTCTCGGTCGTAACTGCGTCATCAACCAAGCCATGGACCATACGGTCAGCCCGCCCGAAACGCCAAACAATGCGGGTTTGCGAAACGATAGCGGTCCCTGCCAAGTGGCTCCTAGGATTGCAAATGCGACTAAATGAACGCTACCGCTGACAATCAGCAATACGCCAAGCCAAAGCGCGAGACGAAACGAAAACACGTTCTCGTTTGGACAAGAGTCTGAGGACGGTGTGGAAGTGGCTATGGCCGAATCCATGATTCAATTGCTGCAACGTGTTAAGTCAAAGGGAGTGAGTAGCCGACTTTCTCGCGTCGATTCAAATAGAAGAGCCAAAGCATCCGTGTTGCTACACTCCGCCAAGGGCGCCAGTGTTCGGTCATCGCCTCGAGTTGTTCGTTGGCTGGCCTGACTTCGAGTCCCTTCAAAACGCGAAATGCTTCCAGTACACCAATATCGCCCTGCGGCAAAATATCACAGCGTAACAAGCACTCCGAAAGATAGATGTCAGCGGTCCAGTTCCCAATCCCCTTGTGCTTGGTCAATTGTCTACGGACCAGACTATCAGGCAAAGTCGAAAGCGTATCAAACAAGAACGCACCTGACGCAACCTGTTCCGCCAAAAGTCGCGCATATAAGCTCTTCTGACGCGTAAATCCAAGTGCCCTCAATTCCGCTTCCGTCAATTTCAGCAAGCCCTCTGCTGTGACCGTTCCGCCCAATCTGGATTCCAATCGAAAAAATGTTGCGTGGGCAGAAGCGAGTGAAACTTGTTGTTCTAAGATGATGTGGACGGTCGTCGAAAACCCAGGCGGGCGATCCCACAATTGTGGATAGCCATGTTCGTCAAGAACTTGTCTCAATGCGGAATCGCGCTCCGCAAGCCATCGGCTTGCATACCGCAATCTAGCTGGCGTGAGAGTCACTATTGCATTTTCTTTAGCCATGGAGCTTTCCAAGAAAACGATCTGCGATATGACGATGGAGATCGAGTTTCGAGCCCATCCGGTCAAGCTGTCCGACCATGACCCGCATGCGTGGATTGGAACTAAAGAACTCGCGCTCACGGTCGATGAATCGCCAGTAAAGCGCATCCCATACTTCGCACCACTCTCCTTTGGCATAGTCGCTCATCTTCAAAATGTAGCTCGATCCGCTGATGTATGGCTTGGTCGTCATCATTCCACCATCAGCATGTTGGCTCATTCCATAGACATTGGGGACCATCACCCAATCATAGGCGTCGATAAACAACTCCATAAACCATCGATAGACACTATTGGGCTCGATATCGCATAGCAACATGAAATTGCCAAGCACCATCAGTCGTTCGATGTGGTGGCAGTAGGCGTACTTTAAGGCGCGATTTACGCTCTGATCGAAGGGAATAATACCCGTGGTTCCCGAATAAAACGAGACTGGCAGCGAACGAGTCAAATTCCAAGCATTGGCTGTACGTTGTCGCGAGCCCGCGTGAATGTAAACGAGTCGAATGAACTCGCGCCAGCCGATCACTTGCCGCAGAAATCCCTCCAACGAATTGAGCGAAACCTCATCACTTTTGGAGACAACCCGTTGGATGATCTGTTCTGGTGTCAACAAACCTATGTTGATCATCGGAGTCAGTACGCTATGGAATAGAAACGTTTCCTGCTTCGAAATGGAATCTTCAAAGTCGCCGAATGACGCTAGACGCTTGTCAATAAACTCATCCAGCCATTTCGCGGCCCTGTCATGCGTCACGGGGTAACAAAAAGCATCGACGTCTCCGAGAGCATTTGGAAACTCTTTCTCAACATACCGTTTGGCTTCGGCAACGCTTGGGCGCTCACTTTGCGCCCCTAGTTGAGGAACCGAAATGCCTTTCGGTAGTCTTTTCCGATTTTCTGTATCGAAAGTCCATTTACCACCCACAGGCTTGCCCTTGTCGTCGAGCAATAGCTTTAGACGCTTGCGCTGTTGCATGTAGAAATCAGTAAAGCGATAGTGCTTTCGGTTCTCTGCCCACTGTTGCATCACTTCGATAGGAGTTAAAAACGAGTGATCGGGTAGCCATTCCAAGTCGACTCGAGCATCCAGGCAACCTGCGGATACTCGTCGTTTGAGCCAATCATCAGTTGGTTCGACGATGAACGCTTTTTTGATCTTCTTCGATTTGAGGATCGCCCCAATTTCGCTCGAAAGAGAGATCGATTTCGATTCGATCCGCTGGACCTGCTTGCCCAATCGTTTGCAGGTTTGGGCATACTCGGTCATCGTCGCGCGATGCAGCAATAGCTTCTGAGCGTGAAACTGGTATTGGGTAAAGAACAGCGGATCCTCGACTAGTACAACGGATTCAGCAGCCGCAACGGCTGCGTTTTTCTCCCAAAGTTGGTGCGGGTAGACGATTGCAACCGATTTGTTGGTCATGGGTTCATTGGTCAAAGTTAATCCTGCAATCCGATCGCTTACCGGCTAATGTTCTCGCTCCCTTCGGGATAAAGCCGAAAGTCGCCGTTTGATCTTTAACATCTTATAACATGGCTGGCGGCCCGCGCTACGAGAAAAGTTCTAACTGAACGGGGCGAGACGAGTTAACTTCGGTGGGAGTCCGCTCGTGCAGTGAACCCAGAACTCGCCCAGCCAGCGCCATGCCGCTCTTCAATGCGCCCTCAACGCGCGGACCTCCACACCAGTCTCCACATACGCCAAGTCGATTCACTTCGTCCCAAAGAGCCCTATCCGCTAGTGATTCCGTTGGTCGGGAATAGAGCCAACGATGGGCCCTGGCAACGCACGGCTGCACCATCTTTTGGCTAGTCACTCTCTCCGCCTCTTGGATCAAGCTCAGAATTGCCGCTTCTTTTGAGATGTCGAGATTCTCGCTCGCCCAGGCTACCATGGGATGCAGGACCCAAGTATCTCCCAACGGATCTCAACGCATGATGTGTCCAGTAGAGAACATACTCGCCCACGTGGTCTGGCCCACCGCTTGATTTTAGCCAAGTACGCTCTCCCAAATGTTGCGGTAAATGGTCTAAAAGCTTTTGAATTGCAAGGGTTTTGATGCTCATGGCTAAATGATAGTGTTTCGTCAACCCAACCTCGAATCGCGACTAGTCGAGCCGCTTTTGATCAAAATGCCAGAGGATACTACAATGACAAACCACGACTCAGCTGAGTAAGTGTGTATCTTGCGTCGGCCATATTAGACATTAGAGCAATGCGTGCAGCATTTAGTTTTAGCTATTCGACATCTTAATCTACCGGAGCCGATCCGATCACACTCCAATCGCACACTCCCAAACTAGATTTGATGGATCAATTGCTGCTCAAGGATCGGGCTCTCGCAGCCGCCGCCGAAGGCATTACGATTGCCGATGCGCTGTCGAAAGACAGGCCTCTGATCTATGTCAATGAAGGCTTCGAAAGATTGACCGGGTACGTAACTGCACATATCCACGTTACGGACCAGATCGATGACTTCGTACGCAACGAGAATACCACCAAGCACCGGCGCAGCGGTTGCATGATCTCTGAGCCAGTGCCTGTGGCCCAAAGCTTGGGAGCCAAGCCAATCATGGTCGTTAACTCAGTCAACAACTTGGAACGCAATCGATGGACGGCGGCATCCATGACAGCCTCGCGAACTTGTTCTAACCTCAGTTTCTCAAGTCCGCCCCGCTCTCGATCGCTTCTCGCAGATACGCGTCCCAATTGTGCGAATTGTGCCTAAGGATAGTGCCTTGCCGAATATCGCGGCGAAAAGACCGTCACAGTTCCGATAACTCAATCATCGTGTGAATTGAGCCAAACCAGGGACGGGAGCCGTGGGTATGAACTATAGCAAAGCTGCTTGGTTGGTTGGCGTGTTACTATCAGTTGCCGAACTGCTCGCCTGTGCCGGCTGCCAGTCACCAAAATCGTTCGCTACACGCCCTACGACCGATACAATCCGCCCTCTAGATAATTTCGCAATGGAATCAAAGTCGGCCATTGTCCAGCCTAGCTCTCCGTTCCAGTTAGCCAGTTGGCGCGACGTGGATAAGAGTGGGGATGAGACTGACGTAGATGCCCCCAAAAGCAGGAAAGCGGAAAATTCACCGGCTGACGACCGGAAAGCTGATGATGACAAGAACGTCCCTGCAGCACCGCAACTTCGCTTGTTAGTCACGGATTCGCTGGGCGGTATGCCCTCTGTACTATCCGTGGAGTCGTGCGTGCAGACGGCGCTGGCAGGCCATCCCAAGATCGTAGCGGCTCGCTACCGCGTACAGGCCGCACAGAATCGCGTTCCGCAAGCGAAGTCGCTTGAGGACCCAATGCTAGGCAACATGTTTTTCCCGATCCCCAACAATGCTCTGCAAACTGCTGGCGGCCGTATGCAGAACACAATCGGGCTTTCGCAGAATATACCATGGCCCGAAAAGTTGAAGGCTCGGGCTGCGATCGCATGCCAAGAAGTCCATATTGCGCAAGCCGAAGTCGAATCGATCCAACGCGAAATTGCTGAGGCTGTTCGGTTGGCATATTACGAAGTCTGGTTTGCACAGCGAGGCACCGAGATTCTGATCGAGAATCAAAAACTGGTTGACGATTTGATTCGAGTTGCCGAAGCTCGTTACAAGACCGGTGGGTCCCAGCAAGACGTGCTGAACGCTGAGATCCAGCGCGAACGATTGAGGCAGCAGTTGCTCGAATTAGCCAGCGGGCGAGCTGCCGCCGAAGCAGAATTGGCGGCGTACTTGCAGCAGCCTCAAACTTTTTCAATTCAAACCGAAGTCGCCTTGGATCTCGACAACCTACCGACACAACTCGATGCGCTCGTCACCTTGGCCGAACAATGCAATCCCGAGTTAAAAGGCATTGGCTTCCAGATTCAGCGTGACCTACAGAAGCAACGACTCGCCAACTTGCAGCGCTACTCGGACTTTCAGCTCGGAGCACAGTACGGGTTCATGACGCGCAATCAAGCGCTTAGCCCTGTGGCTGATGGCATCGACAACATCAGCTTTTCGGTAGGCATGACGCTACCGATTTACCGCAACAAGATTCAGGGAGGCATCAACGAAGCCGCTGCGAATCGGGCATCCACAGCACGGCTTCGTCAGTCAGAGCAGTTGACGATTGAAGGTCGATTGAGACGCTTGCTCAGCGAAATCGACGCGCTCGATCAGCAGCGAACACTCTATCGTGAACGGATCATTCCGCGAGCTGACCAAGCTCTTGAGATTGCGCTGTCTGAATATACGGTTGGCAAAACGACTTTCGTGCAGCTCACTGACAATTATACCGAGTTGTTGATGTACGAATTACAAGTCGTCAAGCTCGAGTCAACGTTGGCCTCACGGTTGGCTCAACTTGAACGCACGGTCGGCTGTCCTTGATTCGGGGGTGGTCTGATTGTCATCTTGAGTCGACACAAGCTTCCAAAGCTGCACTGGGATGTTGTCGGTTTAGCTTAAGATCGGCTCTGGGATCAGCTATTTTTCCGCTGAGGAGATATCCTCTGGACTAAATCTAGACAACTCAGCTTTCGTCTTTTCCGTATCCGATTGGCTTTTGTGATTGTGGATCGGCAAAGATTGAACGGGTGACCACAGTTGTTTTTCAATCTCGCTTTCTGCTGCCAGCGTATTTAACTTTGCCGGGAATGAAGCATGGCGAAATCCGTCATGTTGCTTTGGTTAATCACTCAATGGCAGTGAACAGCTCGCTACGCGATAGTGTGAGCATAACAAAAAAAAGAAATCCAATTAGAAAGCAGAAGAACGTGAAAACCCGCACGAATTGGAACCTCGCCATCTATTCCAGCCTCGCCTTGGCCTTGGCTCTGGTCATCTGGTCTCCCGTTCCACTGCAAGCACGGGAGTCTGCAAAAGGGAAGAAGATGATGGAGGGCAGCATGATGGAAAGCTGCAAGATGATGAAGGAGCAAAAGCAGAAAATGATGGCAGACATGAAAGCAGAGGACGCCGAACTCACCGAGGCGGTCGCCAAGATGAACAGCGCGCCAGCGGACAAGAAGATGAGCCTGATGGCTGCGGTCATGACCCGCGTGGTGGCGCAGCAGACTGCCATGCATGCGCGAATGGCAAAGATGCAGGAGGAAATGATGGAACACATGATGCAGCACATGCAGATGGGTATTCGCTCTGACCGGTCAGGAAGGCAAAATGTTTCAGCCGTTGGCCTATGCCAAAACATTTGCGATCGGCGGATCGGTCTTGCGGGCACTGACTGTCGTTCCCGTGTTGTGTTACTACCTGCTTCAAGCGGACTCGCTGGTCACAACGAAAGTCATTGTTCATTGGCGGTGTGCTCGGCCTGATCGCCATCATTCCTGTGTACTTTGTCTTGCATGCAACGCTCGGGACTGACAGTAGGTGGAGCGGATGGCCCACAGCAATCGGTATCAGTTTGATCATTGCTGCTGCCGTCTATCGCATGGGCCGCGAACAATTGGTGCCTGCGGAAAAGAACGTCGTCTCGCGAGGCGTCAAGCGTGCGTTTCACCCCTTGCTCGTCTGGACTCTGGATCACAAACGTACCTTTATGATGATCCCGCTTTCGATCATCCTTCTAGGTGTGTTGGTTTGGCTTGGGTTTTCACGCGCCGCCTAGCCGGTCTCCACATCACTGAAGCTGGCGAATATGGATATCACCGACAATGCCGTGTGGAGCCGGCTGGACCAGATCTTTCCGGGAATCGGACGCGAGTTCATGCCGCCGCTCGATGAAGGCTCGCTGCTTTTTATGCCTTCGCTGTTGCCGTCAGCCTCGTTGACGGAGGCGAAGGAAATAATTGCCCGACAGGACATCGCCATTCAATCGGTGCCGGAAGTCAAGAGCGTGGTCGGCAAGGTGGGTCGCGTAGATTCGGCACTCGATCCGGCGCCGATCGACGCGTCGGAGAAGCAAGCGATCATCCAGTACCATTTCGATCATCCGTTGGAAGGTTATCGACGTCTGACTTGCATGCTGATCGATGCCGACATCGTCGCCTGCAGCGCGGGGACGGTGTATAGCGTGCTGAGCCAAGCTGGCTTGCTGAAGCGCACTACGAAACGCTCGCACAAGCTATACTGACAGTGATGCTGCGGAGGATAGAGCTCTGCTGGGAAGCACGTCGAGCGCCGCATCATTGCCGTTGACAAATGTCGGTAGTGCGCTGAGCGAGATCACCTCAAACTCAGCGGCTATCGCGTCCCTACCGTAGCCAGTTTGTTAATGGCTCAATGCGCAAAATCCCGGGGGTTTGGGGGCTGGCCCCCATCACAGAAAAAGCGACTTTAGACCACTTCATTACTAAGCTAAACGCTAACCTCGTTTTCACAACTTACGCTGAACCAAGTCACTTTACTTCAGTCTGCTTTTGAAAAACGCGTCCGCCGTTTCGACCATTTCATCGAACCAGACTTGTTTGCCAAGAAACGGATGCGGCGCATCCTTGACTACGGTCAGGCTGGATGCGATACCCAACTGCTCCAAACGTCGGCGAAATTCATCTGCATGCGTGCTGGGATCGTCAGTCTCGCCGGTAATGAACCAGCAGGGTGGGTCATTCTGATCGAGGTGATTCAGAGGCGACGCGAGGCGATAGGCGGCTGGCTCGTCTTCTTGTGTGCCGCCCAGAAACTGTCTCCAGATTTGGCCTCGTTCCTCGATTGCGGAAATTTCTTTGGTGCGTGCAGACAGGAGATCTGTCTGCGCACCCATCGGCACAGCCGCCTGGATGGCGCTGCTAAAGGTCGCGTTTCCGCCATCGCCTTCCAGTGCTTGCACACCGGCGGATGTAGCCAGCAGCGCCGTCAGGTGTCCGCCGGCCGAAAGTCCGATCGCCGCAATGCTTTCTGTGTCGATGCCGTAATCCTTTGCGTTTGCACGCAGAAATCTTACCGCTGCCTTGCAGTCGTGGATCGCTGCCGGAAAGGCCGCCTCGCCGCTCAAGCGATACGAAATCGTAGCCGCGACATAGCCGCGCGCCGCCAGCGCCTGAGCGACCTTTTCGTGACTGGCCCGATTGCCATTCGCCCAGCCACCGCCATGAATGCAGACAACCGCGGGCAATTCACCCCACACTGCATTAGGCCGATAGATATCCATTTCCAGCGTGCGGTCACCGTACCGCGCATAGGTCACATCCAGCTTCGCATCCAAATTGTCCAGCGTTGCCCGCGAAATCTCGGTCCGACCGTCGACCCGCGGTGGCGGCGGAGCTTGCCCTGCTGGACGAACGTCGAGCCGCATTTCTTCCTGAAATAGAACCGCCATGCCTCGTAGTTTGCGGGCAATGTCGCCGTTGCGGACGATCTCGGATTCTCCGGGGTCTTTCGCCAGGTCAAAGAGCTCAAGGCTCGGGTCCAGAAAGAGTTTCCAATTCCGCCACCGCACGGCGGCCAACTCGCCTTGGCTGCCGTGGTAAAAAAAGGCGTCGTTGTATTCATTTCGATTGATGATGGGCGCCCATTCACCGGGTGGGTCCCATCGACGCCGAAGCGGGACCGATGCGTTGAGCGATGCCTTCATGCCTGGGGGCGGCACGCTGCTGCTTTCACCCTTCAGGAGAGGGCTGATGTCGCGGCCGTCGATGACGCGGTCTTCGGGAACCGGAATCCCAGCGAATGTTGCAAGTGT